>NZ_JAUSBA010000016.1 GCF_030652235.1 Cypionkella sp. | reverse complement strand
AGATCGACTTGGTGCTGACCCCAAGCCTCTCGGCAACCTCGCGCACAGGATAGCCCCGATCCTCGACTTGGGCCACTGCATCGCGCTTGAACTCGTCTGTGAATTTGTTTGCGGACATCTCGTCCTCCTTGCTTCCAAAATTACCAAGCAAGGCGTCTACAAATCTAGGGGCTATTCAGAATGCCGAAGCGAATAGAGGCTATGGGCGGGCGTCTCACGCAGGTTGTTCGCTGTCATGTAGTCGCTTTATGCCCTTCGATAGCCCTTCGCTTTCCCGGTAGTGCGGGAAGCCCTCTGCGAAGCCACGTATGGCCTCTAGGCTGGCACCCACAAGCGGAATTTTCCGGCGCGCATGTTTGGTTTTCAGTTTTCGACCATCCGGTTCGATGCTGATGTGTGGAACATTGGATGTAAGGTGGATCGTGCTTTTTGTGAGGGCGCGTATCTCGGAAGGCCGCGCGCCGGTGTTCACCATGATCAGCAAAATCGCGCGCGCTTCGGCGTCCAACCCATCCAATGCACCCTGCTTCAAGAGTTCGTTCTTGATCCAGTCCTCCGAGAAGGGCGGGCGAGTGTTCTTTTCGCCTTCCTCTAAGCGCAGCCCGCCAAGGGGCAGCACCAGTTCAAGGCGCTTTTCCTCATTCACCAGTTTCAGCACCTTGCCGAAGTGATCCATATTCTTGTTCACGTTGGACGGGTTCAGGTCTTCCGTTTCGATGCGTTCAAGCCACCAGTCGCGGAACGACCGAACGTCATCGCGGGTTATTTCATGCAACGCCTTATCGCCAATCACGGCGATGAAGTCGCGGATCGCCTGCTTGATCGGGCTTTTCCATTTCTTAACCTGCGCCTCTGACTTCCCGAGAGTCTTGGCCTTAGCCAGCGTCCAGAACAATTCTAGCGCACGGGAAACGGTGATCGCAGGTTCTGCCACCATGCCCAAGATCGCAGCCGCTTCGGTCTTTACAGGTGCATCGCCCGAGGTCTGGACGGCTTCTATGCGCTGCAACAGTTCTTCCCGAGGCAGCTTTGCCACGCGGGCAGCGGGCAGGTAGCGAAAGCCCCGCATCGCCGCGAGTTCTTTGGCCGCTTCAAGCGAGATTCTGCATCGGGGGAATCGCCAGCTAACCGCGCTTCCCATGCCTCAATCATCTGCGCCCAAGCTAAAGGCGCTTTGACCTTGGCAGCGGTTTCGCTGTCGGTGTGCAGGCTGATCCAAACGGTTTCGCGCGCCTCTACCGGCTGGTAGCGCCGGGGGACACGTTGAACGAGTTGGTATATATTGCCGCGTTTCTTGATTTCCGTGTGCAAGAAATGCACAGGAATCGCCAAATAATCAAGGGAGGGTGTTTAGAAGGGTGTGCAGCAAAACACTCAGCACTTTTGGCTTCGATGGCCGGCTGGTTCTTGCGAACCAGCCGTAGGCCATTGATTTTAGATGGTGGGCGATCTTGGAATCGAACCAAGCATGAGTCGCCTCGGCGGAGTTACAGTCCGCTGCCGCACCTTGCAGCATATCGCCCACTGCGGCGGTGATTACCCAAGGGCCGCGGGGGCGTCAAGGGCGGAAAGCGGGATTTCTGAAAGCTTTCACCTTGCGCCCAAACCCCGCAGCCCGCATTGTCGCGTCCGGATGTACGGGGGCTGAAACGCGATGTCGGGCGACAAAAAACCAACTTGGGTGGTGGATAAAGAACGCAACCGCCGCGCGGAAGCGCGCGAAACCGTCTGGCTGTTTGGTCTGCATGCGGTGCGCGATGCCCTGATGAACCCCGCGCGCGAAAAAATCCGTCTGGTTGTCACCAAGAACGCCCTCGACAAGTTGGAAGAGGCCGTGGCCTTCGCCAAGATGGAACCAGAACTTTCCGATCCGCGCAGTTTCTCGGTGCCGATCGACGAAGGCTCGGTCCATCAAGGCGCGGCACTTGAAGTCAAGGCGCTGAACTGGGGCAAGCTGGCCGATGTCGCAATTTCGGGCGCGGGTGAGCCGCTGATCGTGCTTTTGGACCGCGTCACCGACCCGCACAACGTCGGCGCGATCCTGCGCTCGGCCGAGGTGTTTGGCGCGCGGGCTGTCGTTGCCCCCCGCCACCATTCCGCCCCCGAAACCGGGGCTTTGGCCAAAACCGCCAGCGGCGCATTAGAGCGGCAACCCTACCTGAAAGTCACCAACTTGGCCGAGGCGATGCTGGAGTTGAAAGCCATGGGCTACACCCTGATCGGCCTTGATGGCGACGGCACGGTGGAGCTGTCCGAAGCGATGGTCAGCGTCGGCAAGCGCCCGGTTGCTTTGGTCTTGGGCGCCGAAGGCCCCGGCCTGCGCGAAAAAACCCGCGAAACCTGCGATATGATCGCCCGCATCCCGTTCGTGGGCGAATTTGGCAGCCTCAACGTGTCGAACGCCGCCGCCGTGGGCCTCTACGCTGCCGCCACGCGCTGAACTATATCTAAATCTGTTATCTTTTGCGCGCAGATATCCTTGGGTGGTCGTTGGTTTCGTCAATGGTTCGAGAAACCAACGGCGTGGGTGGCTAGCCCCCAAGGCTTTGCCGCAACTGCATCATCACAAATGCGCGACCGCCTCTTAAATTCGCTGCTGTGGTATCCATATCATAACTACGCGAGCCGGAACTCTCGCGGTGCCTGTTTACTGTCCCTCGTTCCACACCTTGACGTCCGGCCCACGGGTTGATCCTGTGACCCGGACGTCTTTTTATCCGCAGCCTACATTCTGGAGCCTGCCATGCTGCACAGCACCGATGCCGAAATCCGCGATATCTTAAGCGCAGTGCAGACCATCGCCGTTGTTGGCTGGTCGCCAAACCCAGACCGCCCAAGCCACGGCGTGGCGCGGTTTCTGGCGCAGCAGGGTTATCGGGTGATCCCGGTCAATCCGGGGCAGGCGGGTCAGATCGCCTTGGGGGAAGTGGTGCGCGCCAGCCTGTCCGAGATTGAAGACGGGGTTGATATGGTGGATATTTTCCGCCGATCTGAGGAAGCGGGTGCCGTGGTGGATCAGGCTTTGGCGGCTTTCCCGAACCTGAAAGCCGTCTGGATGCAGCTGGGCGTGACAGATGTCGAGGCTGCCAAGCGCGCGGAAGCCCGTGGGGTAACGGCGATCATGAACCGCTGCCCCGCCATCGAAATTCCCCGTCTCGGCACTGTGCGTAAATCTTAACAAGCGGTAAACGTCGCACCCGTAACCTGTTGTTTTTATCAAGGTGAAACCTCTGTCCACGCGGGGACACCTCGACGCGCACAGCGCCTACACCGCCGATAGCCAGCCGCCTCGGCCTGCTCTGCGGCTGCAAAAATCCGCAAATTCTTCCGCAACGGCGTGCGCGACGGGCAGCCGAAATCGCAATAAATCCCGGTGCTTGCCACCCCATAAACCCCCGCCCGCGCGACCTTACCCAGCACGTCCAGCCAGTCCTGATCCCCGGCCTCGCGCCCGTCTGTCAAAGCCATTTCAAGACCCGCCCATCCAGTGCCACCAACCCCGCCGCGATCAACCCAAACCCTGCCAACTGCCGCCCCGATATCGCATCCCCCAGAAACACCGCCCCCAGCAGGCAAGCCGACACCGGCACCAGAAATGTCACCAACAGCAGATTGGTTGGCCCGGCTGACGCCAGCAGCCGAAAATAGATCAGATAAGCCAGTGCCGTGGAAAACGCCGCAATCGCCAGCACCGCCCCGATGATGAGAAGCCCCGGCACGGCAAGGCTCCACGGCCGATCTACCAGCAGCCAAATCGGCAGCAACATCACCGCAGCCGACATCACCTGCCCAAAGGCGGTGGCAAGCGGCGGCACCCCCAAGCTTCGAAACCGCCGCCCCCAGATCCCCGCCAGCCCATAAGAAAACGCTGCCCCCAGACAGGCAAGGCTGGCCCAGATATCCGCCAAAGCAGCCCCGCCCATCATCACCACCACGCCCGCAAAGCCACAGGTCAGCCCAGCCGCCTTCGGGATGGTGATCTTTTCCTCGGTCAACAGATGCGCCAGCAGCACGCCCCAAAGCGGTGTCGTCGCGTTCAGGATCGAGGCCATGCCGCCAGAAATTCGTCCCTGCGCCAACACAAACAGCGTGAAGGGCACCGCGTTGTTCAAAAGCCCCATCACCGCCAGCGCGCGCCACACCGGAATGCCTTTCGGAAATGCCGTGCCACTGACCCACAAAGCCAGCGCCAGAAACCCGGCACCAAGCCCAACGCGCGCCCAAACCACGCTCAGCGTCGGCAGGCCTTGTAGTGCCACCGCCACAAAGAAGAACGACCCGCCCCACAGCAGGGACAGGATCGCCAGACGAGTCCAATCTTTAGCAGACATCAGCGGCTCCTATTCTGGCCGCCAGATAATCCGGGTCGCCCGACAAAGGCGACCCGGTTTATGCTATTTCACCCGGCTCCAGGTGCCACCATCGCGGCAAATCCCGAACACACAACCCCGCACCGACAGCTTGTTACCCGCCAGAGTCATGTCCGAGTTATAGATCTTGTCGCGATCCGGCGACCAGATCTGGCCATCGTCGTAAAGCCCATCCGAATAGGCGACCATATCCCAGACAATCTTCTTGCTAATATTTTCGCTAGGTTTTTCCTTGCCTGCGGAATCAAACGCCTTGATCAGCGTGCCACAAAAGGCAGCGCCACAGGGCTTGATCTGCACATAGCCGAAATTGCCATTGTCATCGGGCTTGGTCTTCCAAATCCCCTCTACCGGGTCGGCGAAAGCCGCGCCGGCGCCAAGGGCCAGCGTGGCGGCGAGTATCAGTGTCTTCAGCATGGTTTCCTCCCTCAAAGTCTGTCACAGGTTTGCGCGCAATTTTGGGCAAATCAACACTGACGTCGGGTCGCGCGGGTCTTGGCAATCGCGCCGCAGCACCCTAAAGCCTGCGGCAGAGATACGGAGGCTGCGATGATCCTATACCCGGCGATTGATCTGAAAGACGGCCAGTGCGTGCGGCTGTTGCGTGGCGAGATGTCAGCGGCCACGGTGTTCGGCGATGATCCTGCGGCGCAAGCGCTGAAGTTTCAGGACGCGGGTTGTGCTTGGCTGCATCTGGTCGATCTGAATGGGGCCTTCGCGGGTGTGCCGGTCAATGCGGCGGCGGTTGAGGCGATTTTGGCCCGCCTGCGCGTGCCTGCTCAGTTGGGCGGCGGTATCCGCGACATGGCGACGATTGCGATGTGGCTGGAGAAGGGCCTGTCGCGGGTGATTTTGGGAACGGTGGCGGTGGAGAACCCGGATCTGGTGCGCGAGGCGGCGAAGGCGTTTCCCGGCAAGGTCGCCGTCGGCATCGACGCCCGCAAAGGTTTCGTCGCGACCAAAGGCTGGGCGGTGGAAACCACGGTGAAAGTCACCGATCTGGCGCGCAGCTTTGAAGATGCAGGGGTGGCCGCGATTATCTACACCGACATCGACCGCGATGGTGCGATGCAGGGGCCGAACATCGATGCGACCGAGGCCCTCGCGCGGGCGGTGACGATCCCGGTGATCGCCTCGGGCGGGGTTTCGCGGATGGAAGACCTGATCGCGCTGCGCGACACCGGTGTGATTGCCGGGGCGATCTCGGGGCGCGCGCTGTATGATGGCGCGATTGATCTCAGCGCGGCGCTGAAAGCCCTGAGCCTCTAGGTCATCCTCTGTGCTCAAATATCCTCAGGGGGTGAGGCGAAGCCGAGGGGGCGGGAACGCCCCCTTTCCACCGAACAGCCGCCGCGCTAAGGTTCCAAAATGCTCAAAACCCGCCTGATCCCCTGCCTTGATGTTGCCGATGGCCGTGTGGTCAAGGGCGTGAACTTCGTATCTTTGCGCGATGCCGGTGATCCGGTGGAAGCCGCGCGGGCCTATGATGCGGCGGGGGCGGATGAGTTGTGTTTTCTCGACATTCACGCCACCCACGAAAACCGCGGCACGATGTTTGATCTGGTGACGCGGACCGCCGAGGCTTGTTTCATGCCGCTGACGGTGGGTGGTGGGGTGCGCACGCATGAAGACGTGCGGGCGCTGTTGTTGGCGGGGGCGGACAAGGTGTCGTTCAATTCGGCGGCGGTGGCGAACCCGGATGTGGTGGCGGAAGCTGCGGATCGGTTTGGGTCGCAGTGCATTGTGGTGGCGATTGATGCCAAGACCGTCAGCCCCGGCAAGTGGGAGATTTTCACCCATGGCGGGCGGAAAGCCACCGGGATTGATGCGGTGGAATTTGCGCGGCTTGTGGTGGCCAAGGGGGCAGGGGAGATTCTGCTCACCTCGATGGACCGCGACGGCACGCGGGCGGGATTCAATCTGGGCCTGACGCGGGCGGTGTCGGATGCGGTGTCGGTGCCGGTGATTGCGAGCGGAGGCGTGGGCACGTTGGAGCATCTGGTGGAGGGCGTCACCAAGGGTGGCGCGTCTGCGGTACTGGCGGCGTCGATCTTTCATTTCGGCGAGTTTTCGATTGGCGAGGCCAAGCAGCACATGGCGGCGGCGGGTATTCCGATGAGGTTGACATGAGCGCTTTGGAACGCTTGAGCGAGACGATTTTGGCCCGCAGATCGGCAGATCCGGAAAGTTCCTGGACAGCGAAACTGCTGGCCAAAGGGCCGGAGAAATGTGCGGAGAAGTTCGGGGAAGAAGCCATTGAGGCGATCATCGAGGCAGTGAAGGGGGACCGCGTCAAGCTGACCTCGGAGGCGGCGGATGTGGTCTATCATTTGCTGGTGATGTTGGCGTCTCGGGATGTATCTCTGGAGGATGTTCTGGCGGAACTGGAGCGGCGCGAGGGGGTCTCGGGGATTGCCGAGAAGGCGGCGCGGTAGGGTCCCGAGTTGGGACCTTGGGGCGTAGCGAACAATAACAATGGGTTGTGATCTCGATTTAAGAGATTTTTAACGATTGCGCGGACTGATGCGGCGAAGCCTCCGGCGGGAGTATTTAGGCCAAGATGAAATTGTGAGGGACGTTCGGGTTTTAACCAAACACCGACCAGCCCATGCCGCGTGCCAGTTTTTCCACGGCGATCGAGCCGAGTTTGGAATTGCCATACTCATTGAGACCCGGCGACCAGACCGCAATCGAGGCTTTGCCGGGGGCGATGGCGAGGATGCCACCGCCGACGCCGGATTTGCCGGGCAGGCCGACGCGGTAAGCGAATTCGCCGGAGGCATCGTAGTGGCCGCAGGTCATCATCAGCGCGTTGATGCGGCGGATGCGGGCGATGGACACCAGTTTCGGGCAACCGGGGGCGCCGAGCAGAAAGCGGCCAGCGCGGGCGAGCTGGCTGGTGGTCATTTCAACCGCGCATTGGTGGACATAGGTGCCGATGGCGAGGGCTGTGGGGTTGCGCAGGTTGCCCATCGCGGCCATGAACTCGGCCAAAGCGATGTTGCGGTGGGCGGTGGCTTGTTCGGATTTTGCCACGGCTTGGTTGATGGTGATGGTGTCATCCTCGGCGGCGGCTTGGATGAAGCGCAACAGTTCGGCCAGTACTTCGCGCGGTTGGCGACCTTGCAGGATGGCATCGGTGACGGCGATCGCGCCCGCATTGACGAAGGGATTGCGCGGGATGCCGTTTTCTTGTTCCAGCTGCAGGATCGAGTTGAACGCAAGGCCAGAGGGTTCGCGGCCCACACGCGCCCAGATCTGATCGCCCAAGCGGCCCAAGGCGATGGCGAGGGTGAAGACTTTCGAGATCGACTGGATCGAGAATGGTGTGGCGGCATCGCCTGCGGTGAGGGTCTCGCCGGAGGGTAGCGCGACCGCGATGCCGAAGTGCTGCGGGTCGACTTTCGCCAATTCTGGGATGTAGTTGGCGACTTTGCCGCGATCTGTGGCTTGCGCCATCTCGGCCGCGATCTGGTCGAGCAGGTCCTGCATCTATGGCTTCCAGCGCAGGAAATTGCCGATCAGGCGCAGGCCGGTGGCTTGGGATTTCTCGGGGTGGAACTGCATCCCCAGCATGGTGTCGCGGCCAATGATCGCGGTGATCTCGCCCGCGTAATCGACATGGGCAAGGCGTTCGGCGGGGTTTTGCACGCGGAAATGGTAGGAATGCACGAAATAGGCGTGGTCACCGGTTTTGAGGCCTGCGAGCACGGGGTGCGGGTGGTCGATTATGAGGTCGTTCCAGCCCATGTGGGGGACTTTTAAGCTGGGGTCAGCGGGGGTGATCTTCACCACCTCGCCGGGAATCCACGCAAAGCCTTTGGTGTCTTCATATTCGCGGCCCCATGTCGCCATCATCTGCATGCCGACGCAGATGCCAAGGAAGGGGCGGGCGCGGGTGGTGACGGCTTCCTCAATGGCCTCAAACAGCCCGCCGTAGGTGCCCAAGGCGCGGCGGCAGGCCGGGAAGGCGCCGTCACCGGGCAGCACGATGCGGTCGGCGCGGGCGACATCCTCGGGGCGCGAGGAGACCAGCACTTCGCCCGCATCGGACTCCGTAGCCATGCGTTGGAACGCCTTTTCAGCCGAGTGCAGGTTGCCGGAATCGTAGTCTACGAGGACGGTGAGCATTTTGACGGGCCTGTTCTGCCGGAAGCGTGGGGTGCTTCCGGCGAGGATATTTGAGCAGAGAGGATGACCTGAAGGGCAGAAAACAGGAGTTAGAGTGCGCCTTTGGTGGAGGGCAGGACGCCTGCCATGCGGGGGTCAGGCTCCACCGCTTCGCGCAAGGCTCGCGCGACGGCTTTGAACGCGGCTTCGGCGATGTGGTGGCTGTTGAGGCCGTGGATCAGATCGACATGCAGGGTGACGCCGCCATGGGTGGCCAGTGCCTGAAAGAATTCACGCACCAGTTCGGTGTCGAACGTGCCGATTTTGGCGGCGGTGAAGGGGACGTGCCATGCGAGGAAGGGCCGCGCGGACAGATCCAGCGCGCAGGCGACCTGCGTGTCATCCATCGCCAGCCGGAAATGGCCGTAGCGGCGGATGCCTTTCTTGTCGCCCAAGGCGCGGGTCAGGGCTTGGCCCAAGGCGATGCCGGTATCCTCAACCGTGTGGTGATCGTCGATGTGCAGATCGCCCTGCGCCTGAACGGTGAGGTCGATCAGCGAATGGCGGGCGAGTTGATCGAGCATATGGTCGAAGAAGCCGATGCCGGTTTTGATCTTGGCTTGGCCGGTGCCGTCAAGGTTGATGGCCACGGCGATGCGGGTCTCATTGGTATTGCGGGTGATCTCGGCTGTGCGCATCGCGGGCTCCGGTGTCAGGGTTGCGGCCTTATAGGGCGGGGGGGGCGGTTTGGAAAGGCTTTGGCTGCTGGACCTTTGCCACAAGGTGCCTATTGTGGCGCGGATATTTGGCGGCAATTTGGTGTGATATGACAGCGTATACCTGCTTCAAGGCCTATGACATTCGCGGCAAATTGGGGGAGGAGTTGACCGGCGATATTGCGCGGCGCATCGGACGGGCGTTTGCTGAGGGGCTGGGCGCAAAGCGCGTGGTGCTGGGGCAGGATTGTCGGGCCTCGTCGGCGGAGCTGGCGACGGCAGTGGCCGAAGGGCTGGTCGCGGCGGGGGTTGAGGTGATGGACCTTGGCCTTTGCGGCACCGAGGAGATGTATTTTGCCACCACGGCGCTGGACGCGGATGGTGGCATTGAGGTGACGGCCTCGCACAATCCGATGGATTACAACGGCATGAAGCTGGTGCGGCGGGGGTCGGCTCCGTTGGACGCGGGCACGGGGCTGGCGCGGATCAAGGCTTTGGCGGAGAGCGGTGCATTTGCTGAGGCGTTGCCGGGGGGCTCGGTGGTGGATGCCTCTGCGGTGCGGGCGGAGTTTGTCGCACGGGTGTTGTCGCTTGTCGATCTGGGCGCGCTGCGGCCTTTGAAGATCGTGGTGAACGCGGGCAATGGCGCGGCGGGGCCGACGTTTGATGCGATTGCCAAGGCTTTGGCTTTGGCGGGGGCTCCGCTGGAGTTTGTGCGGATGCACCATCAGCCGGACGGCAGTTTTCCGAACGGCATCCCGAATCCACTGCTGCCGGAAAACCAGCCGGTGACGGCTGCGGCGGTGGTTGCGGCAGGCGCGGATATGGGCGTGGCTTGGGATGGTGATTTCGACCGCTGCTTCTTGTTCGATGCGAGCGGTGGTTTTGTGGCCGGGGAATATTTGGTGGGGTTGTTGGCGGAAGTGTTTTTGGCGAAAGAGCCGGGGGCTACGATTGTCCACGATCCGCGGGTGATCTGGAACACGCAGGATGTGGTGGGCCGCGCGGGGGGACGAACGGTTGCGGCGCAGACGGGCCATGCGTTTTTGAAGCAGGCGTTGCGCGACACCGGCGCGATCTATGGCGGCGAGATGTCGGCGCATCATTATTTCCGCGATTTCATGGCCTGCGATTCCGGCATGATCCCGTGGCTGTTGGTGGCGGAGTTGATGGGGCGCTCGGGGCTTTCGCTGGCCGATCTGCTGGCGGCGCGGCGGGCGGCATTTCCGTCTTCGGGTGAGATCAACTTTCGGGTGAAGGATGCCAAGGCTACGGTGGCGCGGATTGAAGCGGATTATGCACCGAAAGCGCTGGCGCGCGATGATCTGGACGGGCTGTCACTGGAGTTTGGCGCGTGGCGGTTCAATTTGCGCGCATCAAACACCGAGCCGTTGCTGCGGTTGAATGTGGAATCGCGCGGGCGGGTGGATTTGGTGGAAAAGGCCGTGGCAGAGATTTCGGCTTTGATCGGGGCAGTCGGCTAAGGGGGCGGATGCCTCCGGCGGGGATATTTGAGCCAATGTGAAAGCCCCGAAGGGTTTTGCTCTTTTTGAAATACTCCCGCCGGAGGCTTCCGGCATTTGCGGCCTAAGCAGGGTTTGGACGCTTACATCACCGCCCCGATTTGCCACGGCACGAACTCGGCGCCGCCAAAGCCGAGGTCTTCGGAGAAGGTGCGCGCACCGGAAGCCACGGCGATGACTTTCTCAAGGATTTCAGCACCTTTCGCGGCGATGCTCACCCCGTTTGTGAGGATATCACCGCAGTTGATGTCCATGTCTTCCGACATCCGGGCATACATTTCACTGTTGGTCGCAAGCTTAATACAGGGGCTGGGTTTGTAGCCGGACACCGATCCACGCCCGGTGGTGAAGATGATCATCGTCGCCCCCGAAGCGATCTGGCCTGTGACGGAACAGGGATCGTAGCCGGGGCTGTCCATGTAGGTGAAGCCGGGGGTGGTGATGGGCTCTGCGAATTTATACACACCAACCAACGGCGCGGTGCCGCCCTTCGCCACAGCGCCCAGTGACTTTTCAAGGATGGTGGTCAGGCCACCCTTCTTGTTGCCGGGGGAGGGGTTGTTGTCCATCTCGCCGCCGTTGCGGGCGGTGTAGTCTTCCCACCATTGGATGCGCTCCAGCAGTTTTTCGCCGACCTCGCGCGACACCGCGCGGCGGGTCAGCAGGTGTTCGGCGCCGTAGATTTCAGGGGTTTCCGACAGAATCGTGGTGCCGCCCATCTGCACCAGCAAGTCGGACATGTGCCCCAGTGCCGGATTGGCGGTGATGCCCGAATAGCCGTCCGATCCGCCGCATTGCAGACCGATTATCAGCTTGGAGACAGGGGCGGGCGCGCGGGCGGTGTGGCTCGCGACCTCAGCCATTTCGCGCAGAACCTTTAGCCCTGCCGCGATGGTGGCGCGGGTGCCGCCGGTTTGCTGGATGGTCATGTAGCGGAAATTGCCATCCGGGCGCAAACGGCCTTGGCCGACCAGGTCCGGCACTTGCATGACTTCGCAACCCAGACCCACCAGCAGGATGCCGCCAAAATTGGCGTTTCGCGCATAGCCTTTCAGGGTGCGCATCAGGGTGTCGTACCCCTCATTCACCCCCGACATGCCGCAGCCGGTGTTGTGCACGATCGGCACAAAGCCGTCGATATTCGGCATCGCCGACAGGACGGGGTCTTTCTCGGCCGCCTCGGCGATGAAGCGGGCGACCGAGCCCGAGCAGTTCACCGAGGTGAGAATGCCGATGTAATTGCGGGTGCCGACTTGGCCGTCGGCGCGGTGGTAGCCCATGAATTCACGCGGCGGCAGACTGGGCAAAGCATGGCTTTCGCTGCCGATGGCGTAATCGTCGGTATGTGGACCCATGCCAAGATTGTGGCCATGGATATGCGCGCCGGGGGCAATATCAACCAAAGCTTGACCGATGATCTGGCCGTAGCGGATCACCTGTTCGCCCGCCGCAATCGGCCGGGTGGCTATTTTATGACCACGGGGAATCGGTTGGGTGGTCGGGGTGTCCAGACCGCCCGGTTGTGCGCCCGCAGGCAGATCGACCAAGGCGATCACCAGATTATCGGCTGGATTCAACCGTATCACACTTTGATTGCTTTGTAACATTTCGCTGTCACCTTTGCTTGATCCCGAGGCCTGGCTCGGCTAACATGTTAGCATGTTACAGTCCGATGATACCCTCTCACAAGACCCGATCGCGGAAAATCACCGCTTGCAACCGCTTGAAGCGTTCTCGGGATCGCTGGGCGCGAGGGTCTATCAGACCTTGCGGCAGGCGATTTTATCGCTGAGTTACCGCCCCGGTGAAATCCTGCGCAAGCCCGAGATTTGTGCCGAATTGGGCGTCTCACGCAGCCCGGTGTCGGATGCGGTGGCGCGGCTGGCGGTTGAAGGGCTGGTCGATGTGGTGCCACAAGCCGGCACCTATGTGGCGCGGTTCTCGATGGCCGAAATTCGCGAAGGCGCGTTTCTGCGCGAGGCGATCGAGTTGCAGGCGATAGAGATGGTCGCGGGCAATATCAGCGATGAGCAGTTGGTGACGTTGCGGCGCAACATCACGGTGCAGGCGGCGCTGCTGGCCGATGGCGATTTTCCGGGATTTTATCAGTTGGACGGCGAGATGCACGAGTTGATCCGCAGCTTTACCGGCTATCGCAAGCTGTCGGCGGTGGCGGAAACCGCTTGGGTGCATGTCGAGCGGGCGCGGCGATTGGTGCTGCCGGTCGATGGCCGGGTGCAGGCGACATTGGAGGAACATCGCGCGATTGTGACGGCGCTGGAGGCGCGTGATCCAGCGGCTGCTCGGGCGGCGATGCGGCTGCATTTGCGCAAATTGGTGACGTATTTGGAGCCGTTGGAGCGCAGCCACCCGGAGTTGTTTAATCCTTGAGAGGGCGGTCTGCTGAGAGCGAAACACGGGGTTTTCACACCCCCGCGCCGCATTGCTGAAGCAGCAATGCAGCTTCCCCCGTGGAGTATTTTCGCCAAGATGAAGGCAAATTTTAATCAAAGTTTAGTCAGTTGGCGCGTCGGAATGCAGCAGGCCTTGGGCCTTCAGATCGGCCCAGAGACTGGGCGCAATCTCGGTCTGTGCCGCTATCACGTTGCTGTCCATTTCGGCCACGCCCTGACCGCCGGGGATCATCGAGACCACAGCCGGATGGCGCAAAGGGAACTGGAAGGCGGCATCGACAAGGCGGACGCCATGGGCTGCGCAGGCGGTTTGCAGGGCGGTGACGCGGGCGAGGATGTGTTCTGGCGCGGGGTCGTAATTGTAGAATGCGCCGGGTTTTGGCCCGGTGGCGAGGATGCCGGAGTTGTAGGGGCCGCCGATGACGATGCCGACCCCGCGCTTTTGGGCCAGCGGCAGGAAGCTGGTCAGCGGCGCTTGTTCCAGCAGGGTGTAGCGGCCTGCGAGCAGGAACAGATCGAAATCGCCGCGCTCCAGCAGCCATTGGCAGGGTTGCCATTCGTTCACCCCGGCACCGAAGGCTTTGATCACGCCTTGGTCGCGCAGCTCTAGCAGGGCGCGGTAGCCGCCGGACATGAACTCGGACAGTTTGGCATCCAGCCCCGCTTGCGAGCGGTGGTTGGCGACATCCAGATCATGGGCGTAAAGGATGTCGATGCGGTCAAGACCGGTGCGTTCGAGCGACGATGCCAGCGAACGCATCACGCCGTCATAGCTGTAGTCATAGACTTCATTCCGGGCGGGCACCTCGAACCATTTTCCGATGCCGTCGCGCTGATCGGGCGGGCAGGCGCGCAGATGGCGGCCGATTTTGGTAGAGACAATGTAGGTGTCGCGGGGTTTGCCGCGCAGGAAATGGTTCAGCCGGGTTTCCGACAGGCCCAGCCCATAGAGGGGGGCGGTGTCGAAATAGCGCACGCCTGCCTTCCAAGCGCGGGTCAGGATGGCTTGGGCGTCTGCCTCGGAAATTGCGCGATAGAGGTTGCCGATGGGTGCTGCCCCAAAGCCCAGTTCGGTGAAATCCAAGCCGCCATTGCCCAAACGATCCCAGTGTCTGATCCGCATCTTCGCCCCCTGATTTTAACTGACATGCTAGTATGTTTTGCCTTTTCGGCCAATGGCTTTCGCGCTAGCCTTTGCAAAACGGGAGGGTTTTTATGACACGCTTTGCGCAGGTGTTTGGGGCGAAGAAGCCGGTGATTGCGATGGTGCATCTGGGGGCGATGCCGGGGACGCCGTTGCATGATCCGCTGGCCGGGGTAGAGGGGATTATTGCGGGGGCCTTGGCGGATTTGGCGGCGCTGCAGGCGGCGGGCTTTGATGCGGTGATGTTTGGCAATGAGAATGACCGACCCTATGAGTTGAAGGTGGACCCCGCCAGCACCGTGACGATGGGTTATGTGATTGGGCGGTTGCGGGGGCAGATTGCTGTGCCGTTTGGCGTCAATGTGCTGTGGGACCCGATGGCGACGATGGCTTTGGCAGCCGCGACCGGGGCGGCGTTTGTGCGCGAGATTTTCACCGGAACCTATGCCAGCGATATGGGGGTCTGGGCACCCGACGCGGGGGCGGCTTTGCGCTATGGTCAGCGGATTGGCGCGGGCGGTGTGGCGAAATTGTATAACGTTTCGGCAGAGTTCGCCGGATCTTTGGACCCACGGTCTTTGCCGGATCGGGCGCGTTCTGCGGTGTTTTCCTCGATCCCCGATGCGGTGTTGGTGTCAGGGGCGATCACGGGTGAGGCGGCTAAGATGGTCGATCTGGAGGCGGTGAAGCGGGTGCTGCCCCATACGCCCGTGCTGGCGAATACCGGGGTGAAGCATGACACGGTGGCAGAAGTGCTGCGGGTGGCGGATGGCTGCATTGTCGGCTCGGCGTTGAAGCACGGCGGCGATACTTGGGCAGCGGTGGACGCAGGCCGTGCGCGCGATTTCATGGACCGCGTGCGCGCGGTGCGGGGAGTATGATGCGCGCGCTTTTGACCGAATTGATGCTGATCCCCGGCCTGTCGGGGTATGAGGAGCGGGTGGCGGGCTGCATCGCGCGGCATCTTGACGGCTTGGGCCTTGCGCATCGCAGCGACCGTCTGGGCAATCTGATTGCGACCTTGCCGGGTGACCCTGCGGCGCCTTCGGTGATGGTGTTCACCCATATGGACCAGTTGGGCTTTATCATTCGCAAGGTGGAAGATTCTGGCCTGATCCGGCTGGAACGGCTGGGCGGGGTGCCAGAACGGGCCTTGGCGGCGCAGGCGGTGCTGATCTGCACCGAACAGGGTGATCTGCCGGGACTGATCGCCAACAAAAGCCACCACGCCACCACGCCGGAGGAGAAATATCGGGTGGTGCCTTATGCCGAGCTTTATGTCGATGCGGGGTTTGCCAACCGCGCCGAGGCCGAAGCGGCGGGGGTAAAAATTGGCTGCCCGGTGGTCTATCTTCCCCGCGTGATAAATCTGGCGGGCGATCGGTTGGCGGGCACTTCGGTGGATGATCGGGCGGGCTGCGCGGCGCTGATTGATCTCGGGCGGCGGCTGGTGGGGCGGAGATCTGGCCCGACGGTGCATCTGGTCTGGTCGGTGCAAGAGGAATATAACCTGCGCGGCATCCTCCCTGCGGCGACCGCTTGCGCACCCGATATTGCTTTGCAGATTGACCTGCTGCTGGCCTGCGACACGCCGGATATGACCCAGCGCGGCGATGTGACATTGGGCGGCGGGCCGGGGATTTCGTTGTATTCGTTCCACGGGCGCGGCACGTTGAACGGGGTTATTCCGCATCCCGCCCTGGTTAAGCTGTTCGAGACTGCCGCAGTGGCGCGGGGGCTGCCGCTGCAACGTTCCGCCCATACCGGGGCGCTGACCGATCTGTCTTACATCCAGTTCATGGGGGCCGAGGGGGTTGCGTGTTTGGACGTGGGTTTCCCGATGCGCTACAGTCACTCTGCCTTGGAAGTGCTGGATATGGCTGATCTTTCGGGGATGGTCGATTTATTGGAACAAGCTTTGTCGCAGATTGGCCCCGGCTTTGATCTAAGCCGGAGGCCGCGATGAGCTACACCCTTGGCGTTGACATTGGCACGTTCGAGACCAAAGGCGTGCTGGTGGATGCCTCGGGTGCCATCATCGCACAAGCCACGCGGTCGCATAAAATGCTGGTGCCGCAATCGGGCTGGGCCGAGCATCGCGCCGAAGAAGATTGGTGGGGTGATTTTGTCTTTGTTACCAGAGTATTGCTGCGTGATGCTCAAGTAAACTCTGAGGAGATCGCAGCGGTTGCCTGTTCGGCCATTGGCCCCTGTATGCTGCCCGTGAATGCGGCGGGCAAACCGCTGATGAATGGCGTGCTCTATGGCGTGGACACGCGGGCGGCGGCACAGATCACCGAGCTGACCGACCGGATTGGTGCTGATCTGATCATGGCGCGCTGCGGCAATGCGCTGACTTCGCAATCGGTGGGGCCAAAGATTCTGTGGCTGCGGCAGCAGCGCCCCGAGATTTACGCGCAGACGGCTATGGTGTTGTCGGCCACACCGTATCTGACGTGGAAGCTGACCGGGGACTATGTGATCGACCACTACACGGCGGCGAATTTCTCGCCCCTGTATGATGTGAACCGCTTGGCTTGGACGGATGAACTGGCCCCCGAGATCATCCCGTTGAACCGCCTGCCGCGCCTTGCCTGGAGCACGGAAATTGCGGGCCATGTGACAGCGCAAGCGGCGGCGGAAACGGGGCTGGCGGTGGGCACTCCGGTGACGGTTGGCACGATTGATGCGGCGGCAGAGGCGGTTTCGGTGGGGGTGAAAGACCCCGGCGAGATGATGATGATGTATGGCTCGACCATCTTCATCATCCAACTTACAGCGCTTCCGGTACGCGACCCCCGGATGTGGTATGCGCCTTGGCTTTATCCCGGCCAACATGCCTCGATGGCGGGGCTGGCGACGTCGGGGACGCTGACACATTGGTTCCGTGACCAGTTTGCGCGCGAATTGGGTGAAGGCGCGTTTGGGGTTTTGGCACGCGAGGCGGCTGATAGCCCGAAGGGGGCGAGGGCCCTGCTGTGCCTGCCGTATTTCTCGGGGGAACGCACGCCGATCCATGATCCGCAGGCGGTGGGGGCGTTCTTTGGGCTGAACCTGACGCACAGCCGGGGCGACCTGTTTCGCGCGGTTCTGGAGGGCATCGCCTCGGGCACGGCGCATGTGATGGAGGTGTGCCGCGAACTCGGGGCGCAGCCTGTGCGGGTGTTGGCGGTGGGCGGGGGGACGCAGAACGCGGTCTGGATGCAGGCCACCTCGGATATCGGTGGCGTGCCGCAGATCGTGGCAGAGAAAACCATCGGCGCGAGTTATGGCGATGCGTTTCTGGCGGCGGTGGCAGTGGGGCGGGTGTTGCCGGAGCAGATCAGCGAATGGAATCCGGTGGCGCGGGTGGTGCAGCCTGTGGCCGAAGCGGTCTACGCGCGACAATATCCGCTGTGGAAGCGGCTTTATCAGCAAAGCCGCGATATTGCGCAGGAATTGGGGGGCGGGGTGTGAAGGATCGGATGCGAGGGGCGCTGGCGGAGCTGGGCGCGGTGGCTGACCTTATCGATGCGGTGGCGGTGGAGGCGGCTTGCGCGCGGATTTTGGGCGCGCGCCGGGTGATGCTGTATGGCTGCGGGCGTGAGGGGTTGATGATGCGCGCATTTGCGATGCGGCTTTATCATCTTGGGGTTGCGGTTTCGATGCAGGGCGATCTGGCAGCACCCCCGCTGGGGGTGGGGGATTTGTTTTTCGTGGCCTGTGGGCCGGGGGAGTTATCGACCGTCACGGCTTTGGCGGGGGTGGCACGGGCTGCGGGGGCGGGGGTTTTGATGGTGACGGCGGAGGGTTCGGGGGCCTCGCTGGCGCTGGCGGATCAGGTTTTGGTTATTCCGGCGCAGACGATGGCCAGTGATCTGGGGGCGCGGGATGTGCGCGGGAAATCGGTGCTGCCGATGGGGTCGCTGTTTGAGGGAGCGATGTTTTTGGTGTTTGAAATTATGGTTCTGCGGCTGCGGGACATGAAGGGCGAGCCTGCGGAAGCGATGCGGGCGCGGCATACTAATATGGAGTGATGTTCACGCGTGGACAGAGGCGGTATCTTAGGGAAATCAAGCCGTTAGAGTGCAGAGATCTACACTTTGTTAACCTGTGCTCGGGGGAGAAGATTTCAAATCGGATCGGCGTTGGCAGGGGGTGAACCCTCCGGGGGGAGTATTTTGGAAAGAGCAAATATGGGTTCTTTGCATTGCTCTTTTTGAAATACTCCCGCGCGGCGCGCTCCTGCGCCAGCCTAGGGCTCAGGCGTTTTTCGCCAGCAGCGCGTCGATCTCGGCGCGGGATGGCATCGAGGGGGCTGTGCCTGCGCGGGTGACCGAAATCCCTGCTGTGGCGCAGCCGAACCGCACCGCTTCCACCACGTCGCGGCCTTCCGACAGCGCCACCGCAAAGCCGCCGTTGAAGGCGTCGCCTGCGCCGGTGGTTTCCACGACTTTGCCTGCCGACATGACGGGAACATGCACCGAGCGGGTGCGGTCGTGGTAGAGCGCGCCTTTGTCGCCAAGCGTCATCACCACGGCGCCGACGCCGCGAGCCAGCAAAGCTTCGGCCGCGATTTCCGCTTGCGCAATCGTTGTCACCGGCAGACCCGTCAGGGCCTCGGTTTCGGTCTCATTCGGGGTGACGTAATCGCAGAGGGCCAAGATATCGTCGCCCAAAGTGGCGGCGGGGGCGGGGTTTAGGATTGTCGTCACTCCTGCGGCGCGGGCGATTTCCAGCGCGCGTTTGGCGGCGGGAATCGGTTGTTCCAGTTGTGTGACGAAGATCGCGGCAGAGCGGATCAGGTCGGCTTTTTCTTCAACATCTTGCACCGAGACGCGGCCAGCGGCGCCCGGTGAGACGATGATGGCGTTGTTGCCGGTGGCTTCTTCGATAAAGATATAGGCGGCCCCCGTGTAGCTTTCGGCGTCTATTTTGACTTCCGGGATCACGCCCGCCTTGGCCCAAGTCGAGCGGGCGATTTCGGCGAAGGCGTCATCGCCTAGGCGGGTGATGAAATGGGTTTTACCGCCTGCCATCGCAGCGGCAACGGCTTGGTTCGAGCCTTTGCCGCCCGGCCCCAGCACAAAGGAATTGCCCAAGATCGTCTCACCCATTTTGGGCTGACGGGCGGCGCGGTAAGCGGTGTCGGCGACGAAGATGCCAAGGATGACAATGGGTTTTGCGGGGTTGCTCATGTTATTGCGCCTCTGGCGGGATCACGCCTTTGCGGAACATGAAGCAGCCGTAGAAGCGGCGCTCGCCGGTTTGGATCACGGCATAGGCTTGTTTCGCCATGTCATAGAAGGCAAAACGTTCGATGGATTGCATCGGGCGAATGGATCCTTCGGCGGCATTGATTTCGGCTTGCACCTCGGCCTGCACTGCGGGGATTTCATCGGGTGCGCCCACGACTTCCATGCGGCCTGCGAAGTCTGGCACGAAGGTGTCGAGCGGGTAGACCGACAGGATCGCTTGCGCGGCTTCGGCGCAGGTCAGGTTTTCCATCCGCAGCAGTTTGCCCGTCACCGTGGCGCGGGCCACCGAATCCGACGGGAAGTTGGTATCGGCGAGGATCAGCACATCGCCATGGCCCATCGCCCGCAGGCAATGCAGCACTTCCGCGTTCAAGCGCGGGTCAATTCCTTTGAGCATGCTGCCCTCCCATTTTGCGCAAATTGCGCCGGATTTTATGCGGTGGTCAAGGCGCGATCAGGCCAGCCTTTGCCCGCTGGCTTTGTCGAAGATATGCGATTGCGTCGCGTCTGGGGCGAGGGTGATGGTCTCGCCGGGGCGGAAGCTGACGCGTTCGCGGAACACGGCGGTGACTTCGCGGCCTGCGATGCGCACGACGACATGGGTTTCAGACCCTGTCGGTTCGACGACTGCGATGGTGCCTGCAAGGCCGTCATTTCCGGCGGTGAAGGTTTCCGGGCGCACGCCGTAGACGACTTGCTGGCCCTCGGTGGCGGTGGAGCCGGGCGGCAGCGCAAGCCGCGCGCCGTCAACGTCAACCATGCCATCTTTCACCACGCCGTCGATCAGGTTCATTGAGGGCGAGCCGATGAAAGAGGCGACAAAGATATTGGCGGGGCGGTCGTAAAGTTCCAAGGGTGCGCCGACTTGTTCGATGCGGCCACCCTGCATGACGACGATTTTATCGGCCATGGTCATCGCCTCGATCTGGTCATGGGTGACATAGACCGTGGTGGTTTTCAGGCGTTGGTGCAGTTCCTTGATCTCGGTCCGCATCTGGACGCGCAGTTTGGCGTCAAGGTTCGAGAGCGGCTCGTCGAACAGGAACACCTTTGGGTCACGCACGATGGCGCGGCCCATGGCGACGCGCTGGCGCTGGCCACCCGACAAAGCGCGCGGGAAGCGGTCGAGATAGGGGGTCAGGCCAAGGATTTCGGCAGCGCGTTCGACTTTGCTGCGAATCGCCCCGGCCTCCATGCCGCGCATTTTCAGCGCAAAGCCCATGTTGGCGGCGACGGTTTTATGCGGGTAGAGGGCGTAATTCTGGAACACCATGGCGATGTCGCGCTCGGAGGGTGGCAGGTTGTTGACGCGGGCGGTGCCGATGCTGATATCGCCTGCCGAAATCTCTTCCAGCCCCGCCAACATGCGCAAAAGCGTGGATTTGCCGCAGCCGGAAGGCCCGACCAGCACGACAAACTCGCCATCCTTGATATCCAAGTTAAGGCCGTGAATCACCTGAACCCCGCCATAAGCCTTGCGCAGATCGCGGATTGTGACTTCGGCCATGTGGTTCCCCCCAGTTGTTGCTGCAAGAATAGTCATACCGGGCGGCGCTGTCTATCTGCTGATCATACTAACATGTTAGAATCTTGACAGGCGGATTGGGGCAGGCCAAGCTAAGGCCAAGGAAAGTGTTTGCGGTGGGAGGGGAGGCCTGCGTGCAGGGTGTGCCAAACGGGCCACCGAGTTTCCATAAGTACCGGGTTCCAAAGTTTCGACAGATAACAGCTCGGCGGTCTTTGGCCGTGAAGAGCAAAAAGGGAGGAGACGTCTTGAAAGTAGAACTTTATCAGGCCGCTGTTCAGGCCACACTTAGCCGTCGTCGCATGTTGCAGGGGGCGACCGCGCTGACCGCACTCGCGGTGATGCCGAAGGTGATGGGTTACGGCCCCGCCATGGCACAAGACTCGGTGCGCGCACAGATCTTGCAGATCCCTGGTGTGGGCAAAGGCTCGCCCACCGATGCGGATTGGCAAAAGGTTGGCGAGATGTGTCTCGACAGCACCAAGACCAACGTCGCCGAGGGCGAGTTTGCCGGCGTTGAGTTGAGCTTCTTTGGCATCAACAACAACGGCTTGCACAACATCCTGTTCCGGGGCTTGCTGAAAGGCTGGGAGGCTTACACTGGCGCCAAGATCAACTGGATTGACCTTGCACAGGCTGATTACAACCCGCGCTTGCAGCAAAGCATTGCCACAGGCACCGTCGATTTCGACATTCTGGCGATGGGTGCGCCGCTGGAGGGTGATACCGCCAGCAAGGGCTTGCTGGATGAGATGCCGGATTGGGTCAAGACCCAGATCGACATGGATGATTATGTGAACTACCTGAAAGCCCCGGTTGGGACATGGGATGGCAAGACCTACCGCATCTCCATCGACGGCGATTGCCACACCTTCGCCTATCGCACGGATTACTTCGGTGAGGGTGCGATTTCTGGCATGGCAGAGCCGCCGAAGACCTGGCAAGAGGTCAACACCTATTCCAAGGCTATTGTCGGCAAGACCGATCCGCTGACCGGGCAGCCGGCGATTGGCTATCTGGACCCGTTGAAGGGCTGGGGCGGTTTTGGCTTCTACTTCCTGGAAAACCGGGCTGCGGCGTATGTGAAGCATCCGTCCGATCCAGCTTGGCTGTTCGATCCTGAAACGATGAAACCGCGCGTCAACAATCCGGGTTGGGTGCAGGCCATTCAAGACGTGATGGACCTGATCGCAACCCCGGGGGCTTATCCGGCAGACCAGATCAACGCCGATCCGGGCACCACGGCGTTCTCGCAGTTTCTCGCGGGCACCGGATCCAGCCTGATGTGGTGGGGCGACGTGGGCTCGAACGCGCGCACCTCTGATACCTCGGTGGTCGGCGACGTGGTGGGCTTTGGCATCAACCGCGGCTCGGACAAGGTGTACAACGCCCAGACCTCGGCATGGGAGGAAACCTACAACGAGTCGCCGAACATGGCCTTCCTTGGCTGGGGCGTCTATGTGACCAACCGCGTCTCGGCGGATGAGAAAAAGCGCAAAGCGGCTTGGTCTGCGGCGGCGCATCTGGGCGGCAAGGACATTTCCTTGTGGATGGCCGCTTATCCTTCGGGCTTCCAACCCTACCGCAACAGCCAGTTCAACTATGACGAATGGGTGGCCGCAGGCTATGACAAGGCGTTCATCGAGGATTATCTCGGTTCCAACCTTGACAGCTACAACCACCCCAACGCCGCGATTGAACCGCGTATCCCCGGCATCTTCCAATACTATTCGGTTGCCGAGGATGAATTGGCCAAGGGCTATTCCGGCCAATACAAATCGGCCCAAGAAACCGCCGATGCGATTGCGGCGGCTTGGGAGAAGATCACCGATCAGATCGGCCGCGACAGCCAGATTGCGCTGTATAAGGCCAGCTTGGGGATGTGAGTTCGGCGTAGCGGTGGGTTGAAACCCCACCCTACGATCATCGCATAGGGGACTTTTAACCTTATGCTGGCATGACGGTGGGTGCGCATGGTTTGCGCACCCTAATTTTCCCAAGCGGGGCGATGCGGTGAGCGGATCAGGCGATCTTTTACACGTTGTCAGCAATGACAATATCTCGAACAGCCGAAAGGCGTGGGGCCGCGGCATCATCTGGGGCTCGGGCCTGCTGATGGCGCTTGTGGCTCTGGCCCAACTGATGCAGGTGCAGGGTCTGCATGACTTTGGCCTGACGAGTTGGCGGCCGACGCTGTATGCTTATATCTTCTGGGCGATTTGTCTCAGCTGGGGGCAGGTTTTGCTGTATGGTGAGCAGGGCAAGCGCACCTTATTCGTGCTGCCTGCGGCGCTGTTTGTGATTTCGTTGACCGTGTTTCCGCTGCTGTTCGGGCTGGTGATCGCGTTTTCGGATTGGAACCTGTCCAGCCCGGATGGCCGGCAATTCAACGGGCTGGCCAATGTGCGGCAGATGTGGGCCGATCCATTCTACTGGAACGCATTGTTGAACATGGTCTGGTATGTGCTTGCAATTCTTGTGGAATATACCATTGCCTTCGGTCTGGCTTTGGCGTTGAACGCTGAAATCCGGGCGCGGAAGTTCTTCCGGGTGGCGTTTCTGCTGCCACTGATGCTGTCGCCCGTGGCGGTCAGTTGGATGATCGGCAAGTCGATGCTAGAGGCGCGTTTTGGCCCGGTGGCACGGCTGGCCAAGTTTCTAGGCTGGGAGACGCCTTCGTTCTTTGGCACGCCGGGAGTGGCCAAAGCGACGATCATGCTGATGGACGCCTGGACCTTCATTCCGTTTATGATGATCATGATTTTGGCGGGGTTGCAGGCGATCCCGAAGGAATTGAATGAGGCCGCCAAGGTCGATGGCGCGAATGGCTGGCGGGCGTTTTGGGAGGTGACTTTCCCAATGATGCTGCCGGTGTCGATCACCGCGATATTGATCCGGATTATCTTTAAGTTGAAGCTGGCCGATATTGTGATTGCGGTGACGTCTGGCGGGCCGGGCGGCGCGACCGATACGGTGACCTCGTTCATTTTCCGCGAGTATCGCGATCGCTCGAATGTCGGTTACGGCACGCTGCTGGCGATGTTCTATTTGGTGCTGATCATCATTGTGATGACGATTTTGATGAAGCTTGCGGATCGGTTTGCGAGGCCTAGAACATGAGAAAAGCTGGTATGAGTGACGTGCAGATTTTCAAGGATTCTGCGGCAGATCGCAGCTTTCGCCCGAAATGGTTTACGGGGCGGCTTTTTGTCTATGGCCTGCTGATCTTGTGGGCATTTATTTGTTTGTTTCCAATATATTGGACCCTGACCACCAGTTTCAAAATGGCCCCCGATGTGATGAAGGGCAATCTGATCCCGTGGTGGGATTTCACCCCGAAATGGTTGGGTTGGAAATCTTTGGGCCTGTCGCCTGATACGATTGGCGCAGATAGCACGGTGCGCGACGAGTTTATGAAGCGCTTCACAAATTCGGCGATCACCTCGGTCATATCCTCGGTGCTGGCAGTGATGCTGGGGTCACTTGCGGCCTATGGGTTAAGCCGTTTCAGTTATAAATTCCTGTGGATGGGCAACAGCGACATTTCGTTTTTCTTCCTCAGCCAACTGATTCTGCCGCCTGTGGTTTTGGCTTTGCCGATGCTGGTGCTGTATAAGGAACTGGCGCTGCTCGACACCCGTATCGGATTGATTTTGCTGTATACTCTATCGGTGCTGCCGATTGTGATCTGGATCATGCGCGATCAGTTTTCCTCGATTCCGACGGAATTAGAAGAGGCGGCTTTGGTCGATGGCTTGTCGATCTGGGGGGCGTTTATCACCATTATCCTGCCGATTGCGCTGCCGGGCATGGTGGCTGCGTTCATTCTGTCTTTGGTGCTGACGTGGAATGAGTATTTCTTCGCAGCGCTGCTGACCTCGACCCATGCCAACACTTTGCCGGTGATGGTGGCCTCACAAACCGGCTCGCAGGGGATCTCTTGGTGGTCGATGGCTGCACTGTCTTGGGCCGCGATCCTGCCGCTGATCGTGATCGGTGTGGTGTTGGAACGCTATATTATCAAGGGCATGGCGGCGGGGGCGATTAAGTAATGCTCAAAGGTATTGATCGGCATCTGTCGGCGGAGGTTGTGCATGTGCTGATGCGGATGGGGCATGGCGATACCCTGGTGATCTGCGATGTGAACCATCCAGCGGCGACGATTGCGGCGAAAACCACGCATGGCCGGGTGGTTGACATGGTGGGCTGCGATATTCCCACTGGTCTGGCCGCGATTTTGACCCTGCTGCCGCTGGATACATTTGTGGATGCGCCCGTAAGCCGGATGCAGGTGGTGGGCGATCCGGGGGCGGATATGCCGGTGTTTGGGTTGGTGCAGGGCGTGATTGACGCCGCCGAAGGGTGGGCGGTGCCGATGCAAGCGCTGGAGCGGTTTGCGTTTTATGAGGCGGCAGGCTGCGCCTTTGCCATCGTGCGCACCTCTGATCCGGGGCCGTATGGTTGCTTCATTCTGAAAAAGGGCGTGGTGGATTTGGCGAGGCTTTAGGGGGAAAGTCTGCGCCTTGCCCCCTGGGCGGAGCCTCCGGCGGGAGTATTTTTGCCAAGATGAAACTGTTTATACCCAAACTTGGTTCGGGTCGGGCAGCGGGATCGCATCGAGCAACTCACGGGTATAGGCAGCTTGCGGGTTGGCGAACACCTCAGCGGTGGCAGCGTTCTCGACGATTTGGCCTTGGTGCAGCACAAGGATGCGGGTGCAGAGGCGGCGGATCACAGAAAGGTCATGGCTGATAAAAGCCAGAGTCAACCCAAGGTCTTTCACCAAAGATTCCAGCAGGTTGAGGATTTGCGCTTGGCTTGAGACGTCAAGGCCCGAGACGATCTCATCGGCGAGAATAAACGCGGGTTTCAAGGCAATGGCGCGGGCGATGCCGATACGCTGGCGCTGACCGCCCGAGAGTTCATGCGGGTAACGGGTAGCGAAACTGCGGGGCAGGCCGACGTGATCAAGCGCCTCTAAAACGCGGATATTAGGATTGCTCAGGCCGTGCAAAGACAGCGGGGCGGCGATGATTTGGCCAATACGGTGGCGCGGATTGAGGCTGCTCATCGGGTCTTGGAAGATCATCTGAAAGCGGCGCCGCAGCGGGCGTAACTCACGTTCGGCGAGGTGGGTGATATCTTGGCCGTCGAATTTTATCGACCCACCAGAGGGCTCTAGCAGACGCACCAAGGCGCGACCAAGCGTGGATTTTCCGGAACCTGAGCCGCCGACGATGCCAAGGATTTCGCCCTTTGGGATGCTGAAGCTGAGCCCCTTCAGGATTTCCAAGCGCGGTGCTGCCCCAATCAGCGGTTTTTGCGTCATGTCGGCCAAGGACAGCCGCAAGTTATCAATTTGGTAAAGCTTTGCGGCGTAGAGTTCAGACATGCGCGCTCCGATCTGCGGCTTCGACTTCGGCGCGGGTGGCTGCGATCACGGCATCGGACACCGGGGTTAGGCTGCCGTCAGGGTCGGTGTATTTCGGGGTCGCCGCCAGCAATGCGCGGGAATAGGGGTGTTTGGGCGTATGAAAGAAATCAGGTATCGTGCTGTCTTCCAGCACATAGCCCGCATAAAGCACCGACAGGCTTTGGCAGACCTTGGATACCACGCCCAGATCGTGGGTGACAAACAGCAAAGCCGTGCCGTGGCGGGCCTGCATCGCCGCGATCAGCTTGAGGATTTGCTTTTGCACGGTGACGTCCAGCGCCGTGGTCGGCTCATCTGCGATGATCAGCTTGGGTTCAGCGGCAAAGGCAGATGCGATCAGGATACGTTGCCGCATGCCGCCGGAAAGTTCATGCGGATAGCTGCGCATCACCCGCTCAGGATCGGGGATTTGCACCTCGGCCAAAAGGTCGCGGGCGCGTTTTTCGGCATCGGCGCGGGTCCAGTGCAGAATATCGACCAGACGGTTGGTGATCTGGGGCCCAATACGTCGCGACGGGTTCAGCGCTGTCAGCGGATCTTGCGGTATCAGCGCGCATTTCGCTCCGATCAAAGTGCGGCGCTGTGCGGTGGGCAGGCTGAGCAGATCGGTGCCGTCGAGGATGATCTGCCCGCCGGTGATCTCAACCGATTGCGGCAAGGTTCCCAGAATAGCCTTGCCGATCATCGACTTACCCGCGCCGGATTCGCCGACCAGACCGCGCACTTCGCCAGCGGCGACCTCCAGCGACACCCGGCGCAGGATTTGATCAGGCCGACCTTTCAGACGGGCCGACAGATTGCGGATCGAAAGGAAGCTCATCGCAGCACCGGATCGAAGCGGTCTTTCAACCCTTCACCCAGTTGCGAAAAGCTTAAAACGGTCAGGAAAAGCGTGATCAGTGGAAACACCAACACCCACCAGGCTTGGTGGATGCTCGCGCGGCCTTCCGCGATCATGCCGCCCCATGTGGGATCATCGGTGGAGATTGACAGGTTGACGAAAGACAGGATGGCTTCAACGATGATGGAAATTCCCATTTCAAGCGTAAGGAGAACGACGATGGTGGGCAGCACATTGGGCAGAATCTCGGTTATCATGGTGGATAGCCGGGTGCGGCCCGCGACTTGCGCCGAGGCGACGTAGTCCATTGCCCCTTGGGTCATCGCCTCGGCCCGGATGACGCGGGCGAAGCGCGTCCAGTCGATCACCACGATGGCGATGATGATCGAGGTCAAGCTGGGGCCCAGCACGGCGATCAGCAGGATTGAAAATAGCACGGGCGGGAAGGCCATCCAAATATCTATCGCCCGGCTGATCAGGATATCGACCCAACCGCGCAGAAACCCGGCAAGCAGGCCCATGGTGGCGCCGATGATGCAGGTGATTGTTCCGGCTGTCAGAGCCACGGTCAGGGCCAATCGCGCACCGTAAAGGATGCGGCTGAGCACGTCGCGGCCCAGCGAGTCGGTGCCGAGCAGATAGCCGGGCTCGTGACCCTGGACCCAGAACGGCGGCAACTGACCAAGGAACAGGTCTTGGGCGAGGGGGTCTTTTGGCGCGATCAGGGGCGCAAACACGGCGGCAAGCGTCAGCAGGGTCAGCCATGTGGCCGACAAAACCAGCCGCGTCGGCAATTTGCGCTTGATCGCGCTGCGTCCGTCAAGCATGGCGCAACCTCGGGTTCAGGGCGGCATAAGTCAGGTCCACCAACAGGTTAACCCCGGTGAAAATCACCGCGAACAGGATCACAATGCCTTGGATCAGCGGCAAATCGCGGTTGATCACCGCATCAATCGCCATGTTGCCAAGGCCCTCGTAGGAAAACAGCCGCTCGATGATCACCGTGCCGCCGATCAGAAAGGTGAACTGCACGCCAACCAAGGTCAGCGTCGGCAGGATGGCATTCGGCAGCGCCTCGCGCAGGATGACATGGGTTTCTGAATAGCCCTTGGTGCGCGCAAGGGTGACGTAATCCAGATGCATGGTCTCTTTAAGCGATTGTTTAAGAAGTTGGCCGATGATGGCCGCAAGGGGGATCGCAAGGGCAAGGGCTGGCATGAACATATGGGCGGCGATATCCAACCACAGATCAAAGCGCAGGCGCAGCACGGATTCGGTCAGGTAGAAATTCGTGGTGAACGGCAGCGGAAGGGAGGGGGTGACGCGGCCCGAGATGTGAAAGATCGGGATCAAAACGCCAAACGTCAGGATCAGGATCAACCCCCAGAGGAAATCGGGCACCGACAGCGCCATGCCGTTGCCTACGTCTATCGCGGCTTCGGTCTTGCTGCCGCGCAGGCGGGTGCCGGTCAGCGCCATGAAACCACCGAGGATGACAGCGATGATCAGCGCCATCACCGACAACTCTAACGTGGCGGGCAGGCGGCTGAGCACCAGTTGCAACACTGGTTGTTTGGTGGTGATCGAGGTGCCGAAATCGCCCTGCAGCACGCCGGAAACCCAGATCAAAAACTGCTGCGGGATAGATTTATCAAGCCCGTACAGCGCTGTCAGCCGGGCGACATCAGCCTCGGTTGCGCCGGGGGGCAGCATCATGGCGATCGGGTTGCCCGGCACCACGCGGATGACGAAAAACACGATCACCGCCACGCCTGCCAGCGTGATCAGGGTGGTGCATAATCGAAGAAGCACCGATTGAAGAAATTGCATAGGCGGGGGGCTTCCTTGGGGGCGAGGCAACGGTTCAGGCGGCTGCCCGTTTGGCAGGACGATGCCGAAGGGGGGCTGGGGGACCAAAGTCCCCCAGGTATTTACCGGTAAATGAAGTTAAGCCCGCTTCATCAGATGCGGCAGCAGCGCACCCGAAGCATGCGGCGTCACCACCACGCCCTTCGCCGACAAGATCGGCTGCACATATTGCAACAGCGGGATCACCAAAGCATTTTCGGCGATGAAAGCGTCGACCTTTTTCCAGCCGTCGATGCGTTTCGCTTCGTCCTTTTCACCCCAGAGCGGCCCGATCATGTCGATCAGGTCCTTGCCGTCCCAGACCGAATGTGGGCTTGGACCAAACATTGCAAATCCGGTCGAAGTGGTCGGATCGCCCACCGAATTGCCCCAGTTGTAGAAGGCGGCGGGGGCGAGTTGGTCGGCGGCGCGCAACTCGTAATGCTTGGCGATCTCGTAGACTTCGATCTCGGCCTCAATGCCAACCTTGCGCCACAACCCGACGATGGCTTGGATCATCTCATAGTCTTTTGGCTTAAAACCCTTGGTGGTCTGGATTTTGAATTTCACCGGGTTATCAATGGAATATCCCGAGTCCGCCAACAGTTTCACCGCCAGATCAGGATCGTAAGGCACCTTGATGCTGGCGTCATAGGCGTCGTATTGCGGGGTTTCCAGCGTATCTATCGCCACGCCATAGCCCTTGAGCAGACGGTCGATGATGGTTTGTTTGTCGATGGCATGCGCTGCGGCTTTGCGCACATTCGGGTCCAGCATCACCTCGATATCATTCAGGAAAATCATGCCGATGTCGGAAATAGGTGTCGCGGTTCCGGTCAGCGTGGCTTTCAGGCGGTCATATTCTTCGTAAGGCACCTCCAAAGTGACGTGCGAGTTGCCGGATTCGACCTCGGCCACGCGGGCAGCGGCGTCGGTGACGAATTTGATGGTGACGGTTTCAAATTCCGGTTTGCCACCCCAGTAATTCGCGTTGGCTTTCAAGCGCACGAAGGCGTCACGCTCAAATTTCTCGACCATATAGGGGCCAGAGCCGATCGGGGCGGCCTCAAAGCCTTCGGCGCCGACCGATGTGTAATAGGCTTTCGGCAGCACATAACCGGTCAGGAAATACATCCATTTGAAGATCGTGGGGTCAAATTGCGCGACATCGGCCAGCACTTTGTTGCCCTCAACCCGGTGGTTTGTCAGGGTTCCCCAGACGAATTGAATCGGGCTGCCCGTGGCGGGATCGGCGACGCGGGCAAGGCTCCACGCGACATCTTCCGCCGTCAGGGGCGAGCCATCATGCCAAGTGACGCCCTCGCGAACGGTCATCCACACTTGGGTTTTGTCGTCGTTCCAGCCCCATTCGGTCAGAATGCCGGGGGCGGGCTTCAGATCGGGTTGTTGCAGGATGTATTGGTCAAACACCGATTGGTAGATGCCCTGAATCGTCGGATTGACCGCCGATGGCCCGGTGGTCGGGTCCCAAGCGGGCAGGTTGACGTTATAGGCGATCACCAGTTCTTCGATGGCTTGCGCGCGAGCGGGCAGGCTGAAAGCCGCAAGCGACACACTGGCAGCGGAGAGTTGTAAAAGCGCACGACGGTTGAGTTTCATAGCAATTCCCTGTGGTTATGGATGAAGCCGAGGTTATTTCCCGGTCAGTTTTTGGGCAAGAAGGAAGCCTGACCCGGCCCCCAGCCCCGCGCCGGGCCAAACGGCGGCCCCGGTCAGGTGCAGGTTTTGGAGCGGGGTTGAGCCGTCAGCATGGCCGCGCACCGGGCGGAACAGAAAGTTCTGCGCAAGGTGATGGCTTCCGCAAATCTGATCGCCGCCGACCAGATTGGGGTTGTCGGATTCAAGTTCGCTCGGCGGCACGATACGCAGGCCAAGGATTTTGGTCCGGGTGCCGGGGGCGTAGGTCTCCAGAATATCCAGCGCGCGTTGGGCGAAGGGTTCGGCGGCCTGCGGCCAATCCGTAGCGCTGATTTCGCCTTTGGCGTCACCATTGATTGCGCCCGGCGCCATGCGAATTTGCAACCAAAGCGTGTGCTTGCCTTCAGGCGCGCGGCTGGGGTCAACGCTGGTGGGTTGGCCGACAACGACAATCGGCTCGTCCGGCAACAGGCCCGCTTTGGCCTGCTGATAGGTGCGCGCCATCTGATCAAGGCTGGGGGAAAGATGCACATAAGCGAATGATTTCAGATCATTGCCCGCTGTCCAATCGGGTAGATCGGACAAAGCCAGATGGATCATCATCGTGCCGGGGGCATGGGTGAAGGCGGTCAGTTTGGCGTCAAAATCGCTGGTGGTCCCGGTCAGACGGGGCAAAGCACGCGGCGCGACATTGGCGATCACGGCGCGACGGGCGGTGATTTCGCGGCCATCCGCCAGCAGGATTGCGGTGGCTTTGCCGTTGGTGTGCAGGATGCGGTTGACAGTTTGATTGGTTTCAATATGCCCGCCGCGCGCTTTAATCGCGGCAACCAGCGCGCGGATGATGGTATCCGCGCCGCCTTTGCCCAAAACCATGCCAAACGCCTGGCCTGCCATGCCCTCCAGATAAGGAAACAGCGCGCCGCCAGCGGTATCGGGGGCGAAATCGAGATGCATGCCCCATGCGCCCAGCATCGCTTGCACTTTCGGGGATTCGAAGGTTTGCGTTAGCCATTGGCGCGGCGATTGCAGCAGAAAGCGGGTCATGTCCAACGTGCCGCCCAGACCCTTGCTGCGAAGTGTTTTGAACACGAAATATGCAAGCGCATGTAATTTCATGCGTGCGCCAAGCAGGCCAAACAGCTGCGGGGCCTCAGACGCGAAATCCTCCGTCAGCCGCGCCCAAGTCGCAGCATCCGCCAGGGATAGCTTTGCAACACGCGCGCATGTGGCGCTTGCGTCAGTCGAGACGCCGCACCATGTGCCATCGGGGAACACAGAGGCGAAGGGATTGGAAACAGGCGCAAATTCCAGCCCATGTTGTGCCAATTCCGCGCCATAGACCTTCATAAACGGCGATCCGGCGAACAATGACAGGTTCATCGCCGCCCAGTCATGCTGAAATCCCGGCAGCGTATAGGCACCAGATTTCACCGCGCCGCCTGCAACCGCAGCCTGTTCGAACACGGCCACTTTCCAGCCGGAAGCGGCCAGATGCAGGGCAGAGGCAAGGCTGTTATGGCCCGCACCGATGAAGACCGCGTCGTAGCTTTCGGACATATTTCGCTCCGGTTGACCTAAGGATATTTGCAAATGCATTTAATTCTGTCTAGTCTTATTCCATAAGGCGGGGCAGCCGCCGCAATCAGGGAGATAGCGATGAGTTCAGCTGATGTTTTGGCCGGTCTGGCCGGAATGCTCGCCTCGGGCGGGGTCGAAGTGGTCGATTGCACTGGGGTGCTGGGGCCCAAGACGCCGCTGTTAAAGTTACCGCCGGATTTCGCCAAAGACACGCCCGCGGTCGAGATTCACCGGATTTCGGAATACGACGCCGATGGCCCGTTCTGGGCGTGGAACTGGCTGAAAGTGGGCGAGCATTCCGGCACGCATTTTGATGCGCCGCACCACTGGATCACCGGCAAGGATTATGCTGACGGTTATACCGACACGCTGCCTGTGCAACGCTTGGTCGCCCCTGTTAACGTTTTGGACTTTGCCGCAGAATGTGGTGCTGACCCGGATTTCCTTCTGACGATTGAACATGTGAAGGCTTGGGAAGCCAAGCATGGCGCGATTGGTGCGGGGGAATGGGTGGTTTTGCGCAGCGACTGGGACCAGCGCAGCCATGACGAGGCGCTGTTCCTGAACGCCAATGAAACCGGGCCACATACGCCGGGGCCGACTGCCGAGGTCATTGAGTATTTGATTTCAAAGGGAATTGTCGGTTGGGGCAGCCAGTGCATTGGCACCGATGCGGGGCAGGCCGGCGGGATGACACCGCCGTTCCCGGCGCATAACCTGCTGCATAAGAACAACTGCTACGGCTTGGCTTCCCTTGCCAATCTGGACCGTCTGCCCGCAAAGGGCGCAATCCTGATCGCGGCCCCGTTGAAGATTGAGAATGGCACCGGCTCGCCCATTCGGGCCTTGGCGCTGGTGGCGCGTTAACCTATGGCCACCAGCCTGGAGACATTTGATCACGTCATCATCGGGTCGGGGATCAACGGGCTGGTGGCGGCCAGCATGCTGGCGCTGAAAGGCGCGCGCGTGCTGGTGTTAGAGCGTGAGGATCGGATCGGCGGCTGTCTTTTGACCGAAGACGTGACTCTGCCGGGGTTCCGGCATGACGTGATGGCGGCGACCTTTGTGCTGTTCATGACCTCGCCTGCCGGGGCTGCTTTGGGGCCGCATCTGGCGCGGCACGGCTTTGAATATTGCCATGCGCCGCATCCGACGGCGGTGCTGCGGCCGGATGGCACTTCATTGGTTTTGACGATGGATGCGGCGCAGAATGTACGAATTTTCAATGGCTTGTCGGCAGGAGATGGCGATCAGCATGCGCGCGATGTGGGTGGCATTGCAGCCGATGCGCCGTTCCTGTTCGCGTTGTTGGGTGGGAATCTGTGGGCTTGGACCACAGTGAAGCTGTTGTTCGGGCAGGTGCGTAAGCGCGGCTTGCGCGGCCTTGCCGCCTGGATGGGGAGTGCTTTGACCCCGGCGCGGGGGTGGTTGCAGAGCAATTATCAAAGCCCGCTGGTGCAGGCGTTGTGGGCACCTTGGGTGCTGCATTGTGGGTTAACGCCAGAGTCCAGCTATTCGGCGCAGATGTGCAAAGTGATTGCTTTCGCGCTGGAAGCGGCGGGTGCGCCGATCTCGAAAGGCGGGGCGGGGCAAGCGGCGCTGGCGTTTCGGCGGTTGATTGAGGCGCATGGTGGGGTGATCCGCACGGGCGCCGAGGTTGCGAAAATCACGACGCGGGACGGTCGGGTGACGGGCGTGCGGATGGCAGGCGGCGCGGAAATTGCTTGCGGATCGGTGCTGGCTTCGGTCGCGCCGGGTCAGCTTTATGGGCACTTGCTAGATGTGACTCTGCCCCAAGAACAGGCGGCGGTGCGGCAGTTCCGGCATGGGCGTGGCAACTTTCAGTTGCATTATGCGCTGGATCGTCACCCAGAATGGTTAACCGCTGGCTTGGAGGATGTGGCGCTGATCCATCTGGCGGATGGCGTGGATTCGGTGTCGAAATCCGCCAATGAGGCCGAGCGGGGGATGTTGCCTGCAACGCCCACGATCTGCGTTGGTCAACCTAGCCGCTTGGACCCCAGCCGCTGTCCAGACGGCAAAGCAATCTTGTGGTTGCAAATCCCCGATGCGCCGCGCGTGATCAAGGGCGATGCAGGCGGCGAGATTGTGGCGCAGGATTGGGACGGTGCGCGGGAAGCGTTTGCAGACCGGATCGAGGCGATTTTAGGGTGCCATATCAAGGATTTCGACCAGATCAAATTGGCGCGGAAAGCCTATTCCCCGGCTGATTTGGAGCGGATGAATTGCAACCTTGTCGGCGGCGATCCCTATGGCGGGGCCTGCAGCATAGACCAGTTTTTCATCTGGCGACCCTTCGCGCATTCGACCAACGGCACGGGTGCTGTGCGCGGGTTGATCCATATTGGTGCCTCGACGCATCCGGGGCCGGGGCTTGGTGGCGGCTCGGGCTATAACGCGGCAAAGAGGCTGGGCGCATGAACGATGAAACCCCCGCAGTGCCGCGTTTGGGTGAGATTGGGTTAACCAACTTCGCCCCCTATCTGATGAACCGCATCATGGGGCGCTACAACGCCAGCTTGCGTGAGGAAATGGCGGATTTGGGGCTTTCCACGCCGAAGATGCGCGCTTTGGCGGTGCTTTCGGTGATCGAAGGCCCGCTGATCCGCGAACTCGCGATCTATACGGTCGTTGATCCGTCCACCCTTAGCCGCAGTTTGGACCAGTTGCAGGCTGACGGGCTGATCCGGCGTGAGGCCGATAGCGCCGACAGCCGCGCGGTGCGGGTGTTCATCACAGAGGCCGGGCGCGCGACGTTTGAGTCGCTGTGGCCACATATGGCGAAAGCGCAGGCGCGGATGTTTCGCGGTATCCCCGAGGACGAACGGCTGGCTTTCACCGCTACCCTTCAGAAAATGCTAACAAATATCAGAAAGCACGAGATTTAGATGGCAGAGCGTTCTTTCAAAGCCGAAGTCGAAGATCTGCGTTTGGGCGCAGGCGAAACCTTCACCGGCGAGGGGATTTTGGCACTGACCAAGGCGCTGTTGGAAAACGGCGTCGCCTATGTCGGCGGCTATCAGGGCGCGCCGATCTCGCATCTGATGGACGTTTTGGCTGATGCGCAGGACCTGTTGGGCGAGTTGGGCGTGCGGTTTGAGGCCAACGCCAACGAAGCGGCGGCGGCGGCGATGCTGGCGGCAAGCGTGCATTATCCGATGCGCGGGGCTGTGACGTTCAAAGGCTCGGTCGGGGTGAATGTGGCCTCGGACGCGCTGGCGAATTTGGCCTCATCGGGCGTCACCGGCGGCGCTTTGGTGATTGTGGGCGAGGATTACGGCGAGGGGTCCAGCATTATGCAGGAGCGCACCCATGCTTTTGCGATGAAATCGCAGTTCTGGCTGCTTGATCCGCGGCCGAATCTGCCCTCGATTGTGCAGGCGGTGTCGGATGGGTTTGAGCTGTCGGAGGTGTCGAATACCCCGGTGATGCTGATGGTGCGGATCCGGTCTTGCCATGTCACAGGGTCGTTTCAGACGCGCGATAACCAACGCCCGAAACTGACGGTAAAAGACGCACTATCGAACCCACGCAGCGATTTCGCGCGGGTGGTTTTGCCGCCGATGTCCTTCGCGCATGAGCAGGATAAGGTCAAAAACCGCTGGCCTGCGGCGGAGAAATTCATCCGCGAGCGGGGCTTGAATGAGGTGTTCGGGCCGAAATCTGACTTCGGTATCGTGGTGCAAGGCGGGATGTATAACGGGCTGATCCGGGCGTTGCAGCGGCTTGGCTTGGCGGATATTTACGGTGAATCCGCCGTGCCGATCTATGTGCTGAACGTGACTTACCCGTTGATATCGGCTGAGTTTCTAGAATTCTGTGCAGGCAAGGATCATGTATTGGTGATCGAGGAAGGCCAGCCGGAGTTTATCGAAACCCAGCTGGGCAGCTTCCTCTATCGTGCGGAATCGGCGGTGAAGCTGCACGGCAAGGGGCTGTTTCCGCTGGCCGGGGAGTACACGGGTGCAGTGATGCTTGAGGCGGTGACGGGGTTTCTGAAAACCGCAGCGCCTCAGATGCTGGCGGCGGCGGTGCGAAGCCCGAATATCGACCGTCCCGCCATTCCTGATCTTTCAAAAACTGTGCCGATCCGTCCGCCGGGGTTCTGCACCGGCTGCCCGGAACGGCCAATTTTCTCGGCGATGAAACTGGTGGAAAAGGAACTCGGCAAGCATCAGATTGCGGCGGATATTGGCTGCCATTTGTTCGCCAGTCTGCCGCCGTTTGAAATTGGCGGGGCGACGATGGGCTATGGTTTGGGTCCTGCGGCGAATGCGGCGTTTGATGGCGGTGGAGAGCGTCGGCCGATTGCGATCATCGGCGATGGCGGGTTTTGGCACAACGGGTTAAGCTCGTCGTTCACCAATATGGCGTTCAATAAATCCGATGGCGTGGCGATTGTGGTCGACAATTTCTACTCGGCGGCGACGGGCGGGCAGGATGTGATGTCAAGCCGCGCCGACAACGCCACCAAGGCCACCAAGAACCCTATTTCCAAGGCGCTAAACGGCATCGGGATTGATTGGGTGCGCCAGATTGACCACACCTATGACGTCAAAAAGATGCGCGACACCATCCGCGAGGCGCTGACCACCGATGCGCCGGGGCCGAAGGTGATTGTGGCCTCAAGCGAGTGTATGCTGAACAAACAGCGCCGCGAAAAGCCGTTGCGCGCGGCGGCGATCAAGCAAGGTCGTCGCGTGGATATACCGCGCTTTGGCATTGACGAGGCGGTTTGCACCGGCGATCACGCCTGTATCCGGTTGTCGGGCTGCCCGTCCTTGTCGTTGAAAAAGCTGGATGATCCGTTGCGCGATGATCCGGTGGCGTCGATTGACCAATCCTGCGTCGGCTGCGGCAACTGTGGTGAGGTTGCCGATGCGGCGGTGCTCTGCCCCAGCTTTTACCGCGCCGATGTGGTGCATAACCCGTCCGGGTTTGAAGTGCGTTTAGCCGGATTTCGTGCCCGTGTGATCGGCTGGCTGCAACGCCGGCGCGATGCAAAACGTTTGGTGTTCGGGGGCGCGGTATGAGTTTGCATCAGGCGATTCCGGCGGGCGGCAAGGGTATGGACGGCGTGATCAAACTCGCGCTTTTGGCGGTGGGCGGGCAGGGCGGCGGCGTGCTGACCGGGTGGATTGAGGCGGTGGCGCGGGCGAATGGCTATGTCTGTCAGGCCACTTCGGTCGCGGGGGTGGCGCAGCGCACCGGGGCTACGGTTTACTATGTTGAAATGGCACCCGTTGGTCCGCGCGCGCCCGTATTCTCGCTGATGCCCGCAGCGGGCGATGTCGACATCATGGTGACGGCGGAAATGATGGAGGCCGGGCGCTCGATCATGCGGGGCTTTGTGACGCCGGATCGCACCACGCTGATCACCTCGACGCATCGCGCGCTGGCGGTCAGCGAAAAGATGGTGCCAGGCGATGGGATTGCCTCATCCGAGGAGGTGATTGCGGCGGCGGAAGTGGCGTCGCGCAGGTTCATCGCGGCGGATTTCGATGCGCTGGCGATTGCGCAAGGCTCGGTGATTTCGGCGAGTTTGTTTGGGGCGTTGGCGGGGGCCGAGGTGCTGCCCTTCCCACGTGAGGCGTTTGAGGCGGCGATAAAATCGGGCGGCAAGGGGGCCGAGGCCTCGTTGCGGGCGTTTGCGGCGGGCTATGCTGCGGCGCAGGGGCCGGTGAGTTTGCCGAAAGTGGCAGTGGCCGAGGTGGCTGCACCGCGCGGGTCGGCGCGGCTGCTGGCGGAATGGCAGGCGCTGGCGGATCGGGCGGGGCGCATGCCTATGGCGGTGGCCGAGATGGCGGTGCTGGGCTTGCGCAAGGTGGTGGAATTTCAGGATCTGGCCTACGGAGCGGCGTATCTTGATCGGGTGGAGGTGGTGCTGACACAGGATAGCGGCACCTTTGAATTGTCTAGGCAAGCGGCGAAATACATCGCCAATGCGATGGCCTATGATGATGTGATCCGGGTGGCGGATCTGAAAACCCGCGCGGGGCGGGCGGAGCGGATTGCGCTTGAGATGGGGGCGAAGGCTGGCAATGTGGTGCAACTGACCGAGTTTCTGCATCCGCGTGCAGAAGAAATTGTCGGGCTGTTTCCGGCGCGTTTGGGCGCCAAGCTGGAGGCCAGCCCGGTTTGGATGGCGCGCTTCGATCGATGGTTCAACAAGGGGCGGCGGATGCGGACGGACAGTCTGCGGGCCTATCTGATGCTGTATGTTTTGGGCGGGATGAAGCGGCGGCGGTTGGGGTCGCTGCGGCACGCGCAGGAAGTGGCGCATCTGAAGCTCTGGCTGGGGGTCGCGTTGGGATATTTGCCCGGCAATTATGATCTCGCGGTCGAGGTGACCCGGTGCAGACGGCTGGTGAAAGGCTATTCTGACACCCACGCACGCGGGCTTTCCAAGTTTGATCGGGTGCTGGCTGGCATCGCTTTGGTGGCGGGCAGACCCGATGCGGCGGATTGGGCGCGGCGGTTGCGGGAGGCGGCTTTGATGGATGAAGAGGGCAAGGCTTTGGATGGCGCTTTGGCGACGGTGCGGAGCTTTGTTTGATGCGGTCCCAACGTGGGACCTTATTTTTATTAGTAATTACAATGTGTTGATGGTGTGCAGTTAAGAGACTTTTAACGTTCTGGCGGCTGAAAGCTATAAAGCCTCCGGCGGGAGTATCTTGCAAAGAGCACCTTGTAAGGGGAGACTTTTGGGTATTACTTTTTGCAAAATACTCCCGTCAGAGGCCTCTGGATTGAATGCAGCATAGCATCGGCTCAGAGTGAAATAATTTTTCAAAGCTCCAAAATCTCACGGCTTTCGGTTATTCTCTTCTTCGCTTCATCCATGGCACTTGCCCCTGTCGCTGCGTTGCTGCGGGAAAATCCTGCCGGATGCGCCCATGCATCGGTCACTCAAGGCCGTGTGATTTCGCAATGGCTCAGCTTCGCCATTTGCCGTCAATATCAGCAAAAATCTCCTTTAAACTTCGCATTTTACTTATGGTATTATTTTTAGCCTTATCTCGGGCCGGTGAGGCAAGACACCTGCCAAAAAATCCTAGGGAGGGATCAAGTTGGAGTTTTTCGTCGCCGATTAGGGCTTTTGCAGGCGATAGGCGGCGTCGGCGTTAACCATTTCCCACGCGCCTGTCGTGCCGTCGGGCCAGATCACCCGGACCTCGGCCTGCGCCAGATCGCCCAGACCGAAATGACTGGGGCCAAGATTGCCGCCCGCCTGACCGCCGCCGATGGTGATCTCGCGGCGCTGGATGTGATCGGGCATTTTCACCTCGACCCAAGCGCCGAGGGCGTCGGTGTTGGGAGCGGTTTGGGCGAGGGTGAGGCTTAGCCAATGGTTCGGGCTTTGGGTGGTGTTGCGCCAGATCTGCGCAGGCTCGCGGCGGTTGACCACGATGAGATCGACAAGACCATCGGCGTTCAGATCGGCGAGGCCTGCCCCGCGCGACAGGCCGGTGGCGGCGACGCCTGCGCGGTCACCAGATTCTTCAAAGGTGCCATCGCTGCGTTGCAAAAGCAGGTTATTGGGGTCTTTGAGCGCGAAATCCGGCATCGCATCGACGTTGCCTTTGGCGATGAAAAGGTCGGCGAGGCCGTCGTTGTTCACATCTTCAAACTGCGCGTGCCAGCCGGTGGAGGGGTTCAGATCGTCTCCGGTATAGGGACGTTGGGCGATTGCGTGTTTGGCAAACGCCACGTCTTTAAAACCTGCTTTTGCCGCGCCGTCAGCGGGCAATTCTGCCAATGTTTGCAGTTTGTTATCGGCCATCGAGGTGACAAAATACTCAGGAAACCCATCAAAATCAAGATCATAGCTGGCAAGCCCCATGCCCCAGATGCGCAGGCGTTTCCAGCCTTCTTTCTCGGTGTAAAGCGCGGGGTCTTTGCCCGGGTCGATGTGCCAAAGTTGTTCTTGCCCGCCTTTGTAGTATTCGCGGTCGTTGGCGATGCGCAGGCTTGGCGTGCCAGAGCGGTTCCAATCGGAGAACAGCATCGACAGGGCGCAGAAACTGGGCTTTAGCGGGGTGGGTGGGGCGAATTTTACCCCATCGGGGCGGTGCAGCCAGTTGTCGGTGCAAGATCCCCAAGGGAACATGTCTTGGGTGACGTCGATGTAATTGCCAAGGGCCAAGGTGGGCCAGTTTTGGCCTTTTTCCCAAGTGGCGGCGAAGGCGACGGACCAGGCTTTGCCGCCGTCAAAGCCCCAAGCCTCATTCGCGCGCTCAAATTTGCAGTTTCCAAGGCCGCGCATGACTTCGTTTTCGCCTTGGCGCAGCAGCACGATGTCGGGGATGGTGTCGCTGTCGATGTCGATCGGGTAGGCCCCGAGGACGCCCGCGCGTTCTAAGCCACTTTCGGTTTCCCTGAACGCCAGATCACCGCCCTGTTCGCTTTGATTGACGAACAATTTCGCTGGATTGGTGCCGCCTGCGATGATCAGATCGGGGCGAGCATCGGCGTTGCAATCGAAGGTCGAGACACCGCCGCCGACCATAAACTCCCAGTCGCCGGCGTAGATCTGATTGACGCCAGAGGTCGCGGTTTGTTCGGTGAAGCTAGGCACCAAGGCTGCTGCTGGGGTGGTTTCGGCGTAAGCTGCGAGGGGCAGCAGGGCGAGGCTAAGGCTGAGGATTTTCATCGTTTATGCCAGTGTTTTCAGCGCGGTGATGAAGGTGCCGACTTCGGCACCTTGGCGCAGGCCGTTCTCATTTGCGGCGCGGAAATGGATGCCGCCGTAAAGGCGCGACAGCGCGGCCTCGGCGGCGGCGGTTTGGAAATCGCTGAAATGAAGCGGTTTGATGCCATCGTCGGCATGGGTCGCATCATCGAACGCAAAGTTTTCGCCGAATATCGCCGCCAGCACCGCCGCCGCCGCCCCCGATTGGGTCGAGTGGCCCGAGGGATATTCAGCGAAGGGCGGGGTGATCAGCAAAGGCTCCCATGTTTTGTCAATCACCCGCTTGATATAGGTGACCGGGCGCAGGCGGTTGTAGTGGATTTTATCGCCCCAGCAGGCGATGAAAGCGTCGTTCACCGCCATGCCAACCCGCGCCAACGCGTCGGCTGCGTGCAAAGCGTCGGTGCCGTCGCGGTGCAGGATTTGCAGGGTGATCGAAATCCAATGGCCGGGCGGGGTGGGCGACAGCATCGGGTCATCCGACCAGAACCGCGCGATGGCTTTCTGCTCATCAGTCAGGGTTTTGGAGACCTCATAGACCTCCATCGCCTGTTTGTAGAATTCAGAAGTCGGGTCTTCGGAATAGGCGGGCGGATCGCCTGCGGTGCAGGGCGCGTCCGCGGGCATCGCGAAGGGGCGATTTTTGCCCCATTCGGGCAGCAGGGGGGCTTGTTGCTGGACGATCACGCTGGTCGGCACCCAGAATTCGGGGCCTTTTTGCAGAGTCCATTGCATCGGGAAGCCCATGTTTTTCACATCATGGCCACCGTCGGATGTGCTATATTTTTCAATATGTTGGGCGACAGCTAGGCCATAGGCGGCGGAACGGGCGGCCACATCCTTGGCCACACCTTCGGAAAGCTTCGCGCCCAGTTTATTGCGCATCGCGGCCATCGCGCGTTGGCCGGTGGGGCCGGTGTTGCCGAAGAAGGTCTCGACGGCTTCGGACATCACAGCATGCACGACGAGGGAGTCGTCGTAGGTGCCCGACACGCGCGCGGGCAGGGCGGTGAGGCCGTTGATCTGGCCTGCAAGGCTGGTGGCCCCGGTGGCCGAGGCGAGGGATTCGTAAGCCGCCAGCCCAAGATAACCAAAGGCGCGGGCGGCGACCGGCGGGGTGTAGGTGGCGGTGTGGCGGACCAGTTCCAAAACCAGTTTATACCATGTCAGCAGGGTATCGCTGGGATTGGTGGCCGCGTGCAAAGGCAGAGCGGGAAGGGCGAAAGCGGCCCCGGTCAGGGCGAGGAAATGACGGCGCTGCATGGGGGCTCCTGATCCGGGATCGTGAAGGGGCGTAAGAAAGATGGGGCGCAAGGCTACCCCCGCGCCCTGATCTTACACAGCTTGCGGCGGTTTTTTGCCCATGATGATCATGCCAAGAATGTCTTCATCGGTGACTTCATTGACGTTCACTGTCCCGACGCGATGGCCGTTCTTCATCACCACAGCGCGGTCGCACAGATCCATCACGGCGTGAATATCGTGTTCGATCAAGAATATGCCAAGACCTTGCTTTTTCAGCTCTTGGATCAGCTCGGCCACCATCTGGGTTTCTTGCGGACCCAAGGCGGCGGTCGGTTCGTCCATGATCAGGATTTTGGCGTTGAAATACACCGCCCGGGCGATGGCGACGGATTGACGCTGCCCCCCCGAAAGCGCCGACACCGGCACGTTGAACTTGCGGAAGTTCGGGTTCAGCCGGGCCATGATCTTGCGGGTTTCGGCCTCCATCGCCGAATCGTCGAGGAAGCCGCCCGCGCTGACAATTTCGCGACCCAGAAACAGGTTCGAGGCGGCGTTGAGGTTATCGGCCAGCGCCAGGGTTTGGTAGATCGTCTCGATGTTATATTCGCGCGCGTCGCGGGGGTTATTGATATCGACCTTCGCGCCGTTGATGTAGATCTCGCCCGCATCTGCTTTATACGCGCCGGAAAGACATTTGATCAGCGTCGATTTGCCCGCGCCGTTGTGGCCCAAGAGCCCGACGACTTCACCGGGATGCAGATCAATGCTGACATGATCAACGGCCTTGATGCCGCCGAACGCGATGGAAATGTCGCGCATCTCGACCAGAGGAGTGCCTGTGTTTGCCATGGTGTCACCCCTCACTTGGTTTTCTGACGGTAAAGGTTGTCAAGATAGACGGCCAGCACCAGCGCCACGCCAACGGCGATCATCCGGTACGATCCATCGCCATAACCGATCAGCACCATGCCGGTTTGCAAGCTTTGCATCACCAAAGCGCCGATGATCGCGCCGTAAATGGTGCCGACACCGCCCGCAAGCGACGTGCCGCCGACGACCGCCGAGGCGATGACATACAATTCATCCAGCGTTCCAAGCGCGTTGGTCGCGGCGTTCAGGCGGGCAGAGGCGACGACAGCGGCAAGACCCGACAGCAGGCCCATCAGCGCGAAGATTTTCAGCGTCATCCATTTGGTGTTGATGCCGGACAAAGCTGCGGCCTCGGGGTTGCCACCGATGGCAAAGACATAGCGGCCAAAACGGGTGCGGGTCATCAGGATGGTCATCAGGATGCCGACGACGATCAGGATCAGCACCGGGATCGCAAAGCCGGTCGAGATTTGCAGACCGCCTTCGGGGACGACGACGTCGGGGTTGGCCTTGACATAGGCATCGACGATGCCCTTCGGCCAAGTATAGGCATTAACCACCAGAACCGCACCAATCAGCACGCCGCAACCGAGGATCGCCAACACGGTTTCGGCCCACATCGGGCGCTGCGGGAAGCCGTGTTTGGTGCGGGATTTGCGGCCCGCTTGCATAATCCACAGCACTGCGATGCAGCCAAGCAAGCCTACGATCCAGCTGCCAACCGCGCCGACCGATCCGGTTGGACCGCCGCCAAGCAAAGCGAAGGTGGTGTCCATCGGCGCGATGGTTTTGCCGTCTGCGGTCAGAAAGGCAGCCCCGCGCCAGACCAACATACCGCCCAAGGTGACGATGAACGACGGGATCGCGCGATAGGCGATCAGCCAGCCGTGCAGGGCGCCGATCATTGCCCCCAGAATGATGCCGATGATCGCGGTGATGATCCAGATCACCGGGCTGCCAAGGCCCAGCATGGGCGGCAGGATGTTGACCTGCACGATGCCCATCACCATGCCCGTGACGCCAACAATCGAGCCGACCGAGAGATCAATATTGCGGGTGATGATCACCAGCACCATCCCCGTCGCCATGATCCCGGTCATCGAGGTTTGCACCGACAGGTTCCACAGGTTGCGCGGGGTGATGAACAAGCCCGCGCCCATGTTCAGGCCGTTGCCGCTGAACAGGCCCGCGATAATCGGATAAAAGTGAAACGCTGACCAGATCAGCAGCAGCGCGCCGACCATGCCAAGCATCCTGGTGTCAAGTTCGGTGTCGCGGATAAAACGCGCGATGGGGCCAAGTTTGGCATCGCTGCCCTGAGGGGCGTGGGTGGGGGTGTCTGTCATATCCTCGTCCGGCTTGTAAGAGGGGGGCGACGCGGGCTGCCAAATCTGGCTTTGACCCTATGCGAACAGGCCTTTGATCAGGCTGATGCCTTGCGTCTTGGGAAAAGCCCGACGTCAGCACAAAATCTGACGCCGGACCATTGGTTTCTTGCGTTGGCAGACCCGCGCGGGGCAGGTCTGCCTGCTGTGCCGATTATTGGCAGGCAGCAACGCCTTCCATAGCGCCTTCGCAGGCTTCTTCTTTGCTGATGTGGCCGCCGTCGATGGCGAGGTTCAGCGTGTCTTTGGTGATCGCGGTGGGCGTCAGCAGGATTGCGTTCATTTCAACGCCTTTTTCGCCATCGCTGAACTTGGTCGCGCCAGCAATCGCGTCAATCGCGGTGCCTGCTGCCAGTTGTGCCGCGATTTCGCCAGCCGCTTTGCCAAGTTGACGCGAGTCTTTCCACACCGAAACGGTCTGGGTGCCACGTGCCACACGGTTGATTGCCGCCAAATCGCCGTCTTGGCCGCCAAGCGGAACCACAATGCCCTGAGCCGACAAAGCTGCCGAAGCACCGCCCGCCATACCGTCGTTTTCAGCCAGAACGGCGTCCACGGCGTTGTTGTTGGCGGTCAGGATCTGCTCCATGTTCTTCTGAGCATTCTCCGGCTTCCAACCATCGGTGTAGACTTCGCCGACGATCTTGATGGTGCCGGCTTTCACAGCCTCACCAATGACCTGCTCCATCCCTGCGCGCAGGAAGTCAGCGTTCGGATCACCGGGGTCGCCCTTGATGATGGCGTAGTTGCCATCGGGTTTGGCCTTCATGACTTCTTCCGCGATGATCTTGCCAACGCCAACGTTGTCGAAGGTCAGGTAGAAGGCGCGGGCGTCTTCGATCAGACGGTCGTAGCCTACAACCGGGATGCCTTCGGCCACGGCTTTCTCGATGGCCGGACCAATCGCGTCTTTGTCCCACGCGTTGATGATCAGAACATTGGCGCCCTGAGCGATCAGCGCGTCAACGTCCGACAGTTGTTTTTCCGACGACGATTGCGCGTCCGCCGAAATATATTCGTCGCCAGCGGCTTCGATCGCGGCCTTCATTGCGGCTTCGTCGATCTTCCAACGCTCTTCTTGGAACTGCGCCCAAGACACGCCAATTTTCTTGCCTTCTGCCAAAGCAGCCGACGAGAAACCCGCTGCGGCGATGACCGCAAGCATAATGACCTTACGCATTTTTATCCTCCCTATGGATTCGGCCAGCGTATGACCTGTTCCGCAGATTCGCTAGAACTGACGGAAAATTGCCGCGAATAAATTCAGTTGTCAAAATAAAACTGATGCGCGAGAACGGAACGGCCGGAATATCTTGCAAATCTGCGCTGCATTGCAGCAATAATAGATCGTGTGAGAACAATTTCGCCTTGTTTTTGTTCGGAGATCAAATAAATGGCTGGTTTTGGCGGTGCAGCAGAGCCGGATATGGCGAGCATGGGCTGTGGCCCATTGATTCCGCCCTTGTCCGAATCGATGCGGCCTTTGCGCCAGCAGGTGTTTGAACGGGTGCGGGCCTCGGGGCTGATTGCGCGGGTGCAGGTGGCGAAGGATCTTGGCGTCTCGCCTGCTTCGGTGACCACGATCACCTCGGAATTGATCGAGGCTGGCTTGATCGAAGAGGTCAGCGCGCCGCGTGATCCTGAACTGGGGCGCGGGCGGCCTGCGGTGGCTTTGGGGGTGCGGGCCGGGGCGCATCTGGTGGCGGGGATGAAGATGTCCGACCGCGAGCATTCGGCGGTGGTGGTGGATTTCGCGGGCAATCTGTTGGCGAATGAGGTGGTGCCGCGCGGGCCGGGCCCGATGCCGTTGTCAGACATGCTCAACGCGATAGAGGCACTGCTGGACCGGGTCTGCCAGAAGGCCGGGATCGCGCGCGCAGGTCTGGCCGGGGTTGGCATTGGCCTGCCGGGTTTTGTCGATCAGACCGAGGGGGTGGTGCTGTGGTCATCGACCCTGACCGAGCGGGCGGTGCCTTTGGCCGAGGCCGCGCAGGCGCGGCTGGGCCTGCCCGTCAGCATCGACAATGACGCCAATCTGGTGGCATTGGCCGAATTGTGGTTCGGCGCGGGGCGCAGTTTGGCCGATTTCGCGGTGGTGACGTTTGAGCACGGCGTCGGCATGGGCTTTGTGATGAACCACCGGATCTATCGCGGATCGCAGCGCTTGGGCATGGAATTGGGCCATACCAAGGTGCAGTTGGATGGTGCCTTGTGCCGCTGCGGCCAAAGGGGGTGTTTGGAGGCTTATGTCGCTGACTATGCTTTGGCGCGCGAGGCGACCACGGCGCTGAATTGGGGGCATCGTGATGGGCAGTCGATTTCGGTGCTGCTGGAGAGTCTCTATGATCACGCGCAGGCCGGCGATGCCACGGCACGCAGCATTTTTCGCCGTGCCGGGCGGTATCTGGCGGTGGGCTTGGCGAATGTGGTCAATTTGTTTGATCCGGCGCTGATCATTCTGTCCGGTGAGCGGCTGAAGTTTGACTACCTTTATGCCGCCGAAACCTTGGCCGAGATGGACAATTTGGTGATCAACACCGGGCGTCCGCGTCCGCCGATTGAGATCCACGCTTGGGGCGATCTTTTGTGGGCGCATGGCGCGGCTGCCTTGGCATTGTCTGCGGTGACCGAGCGGATTTTGACCGCGCCGCGCGAGATGGCCGCGCAGTAATTTTTAACGGGCGACAAGATTTAGCCACAACATGTTGTGGAAAACCCCAACAAAGTGATCCAAAACCACAAATGCATCCCAGCTGGGAGAACCAATTTGACTACAATTCATCAACGGCACCGCTCACAATATCGCACGTCATTCTGTTCAGATTTTATGACCCGCCATTCAGCTTGGCGGTGAAATCCGCCAGATGCGGCACATAATCCTCTGCGCCATCACCGCCATTCGCCATCGCATAGGCAAAGGCGTTTTTCGCAGCCGACGACATGCTGGTGACGACCTTGGCATCATTCGCCATCGACTCCAGATACCGCAGGTCTTTGTAGGCATTGCTGATGGTAAAGCGGTGCGCTTCGCGGTTGCCCTCTAACGCGCAGGCCATGAAGGTTTGGTAAAACCCGCAATCCATCCGCCCGCCGCGAATAACGCTGTCAAACTTGGCAATCGGGATGCCAACCTTTTCCGACAGCGCAATCGCTTCGGCATAGATTGCCGCATAGCCCAGCGAGATAAAATTGTTCAGAAGTTTCATGCGATGGCCATCACCTACGCCGCCGATATGCACGATCTTGCCCGCCCAAGTCGCGATGATCGGTTGGACGCGCTCGAACACCTTCGCGTCGGCCCCTACCATGCAATCCAGCGTCCCTGCCCAAGCCTCTTTCGGCGTGCGCGACAGCGGCGCGTCGGCAAAATCAACCCCAATGGCGGCCAATTCGCGCGCCAACCGTTCCGTCACCACCGGATCAGAGGTTGAGCAATCCACAATCACCGCGCCGCGCGAAAGCCCCGGTTTCAACGCAGCCACCACTTCCTCCACCTGCGGCGAGCCGGACAGACACAGAAAAATCACATCAGATCCACTGGCCAGATCGCCCAGCGATGCTGCCTCAGCAGCCCCGCGCCCAACCAAATCCTCAACCGGGGCACGGTTGCGATGCGCGTAGACCGACAGCGGATAGCCCTTGGCCACGATATTCGCCGCCATGCCCTGACCCATCAGCCCCAACCCAACAAATCCCACTCGCGCCTGTGCCATACTCGCCCCCAATGTTTGGGGCAGAGTTGCATCGCGGCGGCGGAGTTTCAAGCGGGGTCATTGTTTTAGCCAGAGCGTCAAGCGGGCCCAGAACGCAAAAGGCAGGCCGCGTTGGCCTGCCTTTCGTGATGGATCAGCTTATTTGGCCTGCTCTGCCGACATCAGCGGGTTGCGGCTTGAAAGGCTGCCTTCGGGGGCAAAAATGATCACCATAACCCCGATATAGGCCAAACCAAACACAACCAGAGCAAGATAAGTAGCGCGCCGAGACGGGCGCTGAGACATGGTCTGAGTCATTTGAACATCCTGTGCAGCTTTGGATGGATCGTGTCGATACATTATCAAGCTTTTGTGAGTCGCGAAAGCATTATTAATCTATCAAATATATCGTGATTGATTCTGACGGCGGAAAAAGGCGGTTTTCGCAGTGATTTCTGGAGTTTCAGAGCTGTTGATCCATCGGCGATAGTTGGCTTGCGGCTGGCTCAGGCGGCAATCCCCTGCGAAACCGTCACGCAGGGGCTTTGGTGTCAAGTTTTTTTACAATCCCGCTTCGCGCGGATTGATTCCTTTTTCCACGCCAGTTAGGTCTTGGAGATGATTACACAAAAGATGAAATATGCGTTGAAAGCGCTGTTGGTGTTGGCGGATGCGGCAGCGATGCCCGCGCCCGAGGCCTTGACGATCGAAGTGATCGCCAAGCGCTCTGGCACGCCGAAGCGATTTTTGGAGCATATCCTTTTGGAAGTGCGCAACGTGGGCATCATCGCCTCGACCCGTGGGCGCTCGGGCGGCTATCAGTTGATCAAACCGCCTGCCGAGATTTCGATTTCGGAACTGCTGCGGCTGATTGACGGGCCGATTGCGCCCTTGCCGTGCCTGTCGCGCCGCGCCTATCAGCGCTGCGAGGATTGCGCGGATGAGGAAAGCTGCCGGATCCGCAAGGTGTTTGCCGATATTTTCTGGTCTTACCTGCTGCTGATCGAATCGCTGACCTTGGCGGATATGCTGCGCTCGGGTGCGGTGGCTGCCCAAGTGCTAAGCGAGCCTTTGGCGTCTTAAGCGCTGCGTTTAGTCCTGCAACGCCGTGACTTCGCGGCGGAACGGCAAAGCGTCACCGAGATCGGGCATATCCAATTCGCGGGCATAGCGGTGGCCGGCATAGGTTGCCCAAGCAATCGGGCCAGGGGCGCAGGCATCGCCGATCAGCTTGACCGACAGGATGCCCGCATCGGCCCAATCCGCGGCGCGCGTTTGCAGATCGCGGTAAAGCTGGTCTTGGGCGATTCGGCTGGCAACCATCACGACGGATTCCGCGTCGATATGGCCTTCGATGCCAGTGTAGACGCAGGCGGTGGTAACGCCTTGATCACTCAGCGAAACCACGCCAGTGTTAAGTACGATCTTGACGCCAGCCGCTGCCAGTTTGCGATGGATCGAAGCTTGTTCGAGGGTGTTCAGCGTCCAATCCGAGACATAGGCTGAGGGGGTGATCAGCGTTACATCGCAGCCGTTTTGCGCCAGAAGTTCCGCCAAAACCCCGCCCATATAGTAGTGATCGTCATCAAATACCGTGACTTGGCCTTTCGGCAAACGCCCTGCCATGAGATCATCCGGAGTGTAAACGGGCAGACCTTGGTTCGGGATTGGTTCGACATGCATCCGGGCCACGCCATCGGCGCGCCAGAGTGCTCCTGTGGCGATGGCTACATGCTGAAAGCCAAAGCCGAGGATGTCTTCGGCGCTGAGGCGGCTGTCGAAATAGGTTTCGACATTCGGGCGCTGGCTGATCTGATAGGCGCGGTAATCGGCCACGCGACCCCAAGCCGACAGCCCGGGCAGCAGGCGTTCCTTGGCGACGCGGCCACCAAGTGTCGTGGTGGCTTCGGCCAAGGCCACATCATAGCCCCTTAGAGACAGCGCGCGGGCGGCTTCCAGACCTGCCGGACCAGCGCCGACGATCAGCACGTTTTGGCTGGGGCCTTTGGCGTTCATCTTTTCCGGGTGCCAGCCCTTGCGCCATTCCTCCATGAAGGTCGGGTTCTGCGTGCAGCGTGAAATGCTTTGCGTCATGTCGCCCGTGACACAGATATTGCAGCCGATACATTCGCGGATATCCTCAATCCGGCCTTCTTCGATCTTTTTCGGCAGGAACGGATCGGCAATGGAAGGCCGGGCGCAGCCGATGAAATCAAGCGTGCCTTGGCGGATCATTTTCGCCATCACATCGGGGCTGGTGAAACGACCGACGCCGACCACAGGGCGGTTGGTCAGCTCGCGGATGCCTGTGACAAGGGTTTCCTGTGCTGCTTCTTCCTTGAAGCGGCTTGGCCCCGAGCACTCCTCCCAGGTGCCTTGGGCCAGATCCCACAGGTCGGGCAGATCGCCGTTCATCGCGATGAAATCGCGCAACTCGGCGTTGGAAAAGCCAAGCTTTCCAATCTGTTCATCCAAGGAGACCCGCATGGTCAAAGCCATGGTATCGCCGACCGCTTCGCGCATATCGGACAGCACTTCGCGGGCGAAACGCGAACGGTTTTCCAAGCTGCCGCCATATTCATCGCTGCGCTGATTGGTGGCGCGGCTTAGGAAATGTTGAAATATTCCAAAGCCATGCGCGCCGTAGAGGCAGATCAGATCAAAGCCCGCGATCTGGCTACGCTTGGCCGCGTTCACAAACCAGCGCCGCAGGTTCTTGATGTCGGTTTTATCAAGCCCGCGCGCCTGTACCGGATCATTAGTGAAGGTGCGAATGGGGCCGGGCGACACCGCCATTGGCACCTCTTTGGAGTAGAAATTCGGGCCGTTTATGCCGGAATAGGCGAGTTGGATGCCAGCAAGCCCGCCATGGGTTTTCATTGCTGCTGCCATCTTGGCGATGGCGGGAATGTCCTGGTCTTCCCACAGCCGCAGTTCGATAAACGGCGTGATTTCAGAGCTATGGTGCATCTCGGTCTGTTCGGTGAAAATCACGCCCCAGCCACCCTCGGCCTTGATGCCACGCATCGCGGCCGCCGCGGAGGGGTCACGGTAGCCCGCGCCGTTGCAATGTGGCACCTGATAGAAGCGGTTTTTGGCGACAAGCGGGCCGATGGCCAGCGGCTGAAACAGAATGTCATAGCGAGGATCGCGCACGGGGATGCCTTTCGGGTGGGTGGCAGCACTTTGGCTGGATCGGCTTTAGCGTAAAGGACGCAAAGGTGAAGCGTAAGTTAGGTTGCGCCTTAGCTGCTGCGCGGCACTTTCAAATGCAGGCCGGGCGTGGAATCCAGTGTGATCTCGGCGCGGGCGTGGTCGATGAAGGCTTGCACGGTTAACGAAATCCCCGCACCTTCAGCCAAGGCAAGGCCAAGTTTCATCGGGCGTACGGCACCTGTGAGGGGCACATAGCGCAGGCGGCGGCCATCGGGGGCAGCGTCGGTCAGGGGGCGGATATTGGCGATGGAATAGCCAAAGCCATTGGCGACCATTGACTGCATGACGCCCATATCGCGGGTGCGCTCGACGATGTTGGGGCGCAGATTGTTGGCGGTGAAATGCGACAGGAAATAGTCCGATGACAGTGGCAGATCGAGCAGGATCATCGGATATTCCGCCAGATCGCGCGGGGTGACGTGATCGCGGTTGGCTAGCGTATGGCTGGGCGGCATCACTGCATACGGGGGCAGGGTGACCAGCGGGATGAAGCTGAGATCAGACGGAATATCAAGATCATAGGTCAGCGCAATGTCGAGATGGGCCGAACGCAGTGCTGCGAAGATTTCGACCTGGTTGAGTTCGACTTGGGTGAAATCCACCTCGGGGTAGGCCTGCACGAAACTGTGGCGCAGTTGCGGTAAAACCATTTGCGCGAAGGTAACAAGGCAGCCGACGCTGAGGGGGCCGCGCACCTTGCCGGTGATTTGGTTCGCCAGTTCGTTCAGCCTGCCGGCCTCGGTCAGCACTTGCTTGGCTTGGGCGACGAATTGCTTGCCGCCTTGCGTCAGGGACATGCCATGCGCGTGTTTGCGCACAAACAGGGCGAGGCCGAATTCTGCCTCTAGCTGTGAGATCGCGGCCGAGATCGAGGGGCTGGAGACGTTAACCTTTTCGGCCGCAAGTGCGATCGAGCCGCTGTCGCCGACGGCGACGAGATATTCCAACTGACGAAGCGTGAAGTGAAGCGGCATCTGGGGCTGTTCCCGGCTTTGGATTAGGGGCAGCCTAAGCATTCGCGATACCTGCGGCAAATCTATTCGTCGCCGGGGACACCGTAAGACGGGGCCTGGGTGGGGTCTTGCGCGCGCTGCACATAGGCGGCCATCTGCGGGCGGTAGATTTGCCAAGCGGCTTCGAGTGCTTGGATCGGGGTATCGGACCAGTCGATGCGCAGATCGACCAAGGGCCAGTCGAGTGTGTCGGCAATTTTCATGCCAGCGGAATGCACAGGGCCAGCCTCACCGCCTGCCGCCAGACCTGCGGCGAGGGCTGCTAGCAGACGGTCGCCGAGATGGCCTTTTGCGCCTTCAAACGCACCTATCATTGCGACTGGGATGGTCGGATTGGCCAGCAGATTGCCGCCTGCGGCGCAGTCTTTGCCTTGGACTTCGCCCCAGATGCCAAGGACTTGGGTGCCAGAGTGGATGGCGGTTTTTCCTTGAGCGTCTATCACCAGAAGTTGTCTGTAATCAATGTGTTGACGGTCTACGGTGATGTCCGCCAAAGCCAGATATGCCGATTTGCCCTTGGCCAGTTCGTCCAGCAGCAGCGCGCCTAAAGCCGGGTCGGTGATATTCTGGCTGGCCACCGCCCCTACGCCCGCCCGCACATGCGCGCAGCGGGCGGCGACGGCGGGGGAGGAGGACGCGATCACCATGCCAAATTGTCCGGTTTTGGCGCAGCGGGCGATTAGGGAGAAGGTCATATGTCATCCTTTTGGCCAAGTGCCGGGGGTTTCAAACCCCCGGACCCCTGTGGAGTAATTACACCAAGGTGAAAGTATTAGGGATTGATAGGTTTGGATTAGTCCGGGATCACGGCAGTTGCGTCAATCTCGACTAGCCAGTCGGGTCGGGCGAGGGCCACAACCGTCAGCCCCGTGCAAACCGGATGCACGCCTTTAATATATTCGCCCATCACGCGGTAGACGGGTTCGCGGTGGCGCACGTCGGTGAGGTAGACCACCAGCTTGACCAGATGCTCCATCCGCCCGCCAGCTTCTTCGATCATCTGTTTGATATTGCTCATGACTTTATGGGTTTGTTCAGCGGGATCGTGACTGCCGAGGTTCTCGGCGGTATCCAGGTCTTGCGGGCAAGCGCCACGGAAATACAGCGTGGTGCCGCCACGGGTGGCGACGAGATGGCAGAGGTCGTTGTCAAGGTTCTGCTCGGGGTAGGTGACTTTGGTATTGAATTTACGGTAGCGGGTGATGGTCATTTTGTCCTGCTGGGTTGGAGCGTTTTCGAGTCAGGCCGGGATGCGGCTGGCGAGATATTGGGCGAATTCAAAATTTGGCCGCTCTAGATGCGACAGCGGGCCGGGGCTAGCCATGCGGGACAACAGGCCGCGATAGACTTTCTCGGTGCAACCTTTGTCTTCGATGTTCACGTCATCCAGCAGCGCCTTGACGGTGGCGAGATGGGTCTGCGCGTCGGGGTCGGCGATCCAGTCGGCGGACATCCCACCGCCGAACAGCACGTTGACATGGCCGGGGCCGTCGGGTGTCAGCGACAGATACCAAAAATAACCCGGCGTCAGGGTGATCAGCAGCGATGGGTAGATCGCCAAAAGCCAAGTGATGCGGCGCTGATCGTCTTGCAACGTGGTGTTGCTGGGGTGCGCGAGCGCCAGCGGCACGGTGTCATTCTTGATGATCCAGTGGTAGTTGAAGGCCGGATCGCCCTCTGGACAGGTCATCAGATTGAGATCGCACGAGCCGCCGATGGTGCCAGAATGGCAAACCGGCAGGTGGTAGGATTCCATGAAATTCTCGGCCAGAACCTTCCAGTTGGTCGCCCAGCGAAATTCCTCGCGGAAGGTTTCGGTATAGGTCGACATATCAAGATAACCGACCAGATTCTCGACACCTTGCAAGCTGGTAGCGAGAGAAGCGGCCTCTGGGTTCAATGAAACCATGATCCAGCCCAGCCAGACCTCGCAGCGGATTTGCGGCAGCGCGATGTCGGTTTTGCAGAAGCCTTCGTTCTGTGCCATAGCGGGGGCACCGCGCAAACTGCCGTCAAGGTTATAGGTCCAGGCGTGATAGGGGCAGACGATGGCGCGAGTGTTGCCACGGCCTTGTAGCAGGGTGGACATCCGGTGGCGGCAGACGTTGGACATCGCGCGGATGGCACCGTCGCGGTCGCGCAGCACGATCACCGGCTCGCCTGCGATCTGCATGGTCAGATAATCGCCGGGATTGGCGAGGGTTTCTGCGCGGCCCGCACAAAGCCAGTCTTGCGCGAAGATGTGTTTCTGCTCCTGCGCCAGAAAGGCATCGCTGGTGTAGAGCGATTTCGGCATCGCATGGGCTTGGGTAAACGGCACCGAGACATTGGCGTGCAACTCGGCGGCGGGGGTGAGGCTGTGATGCTGGTTCATGGCGTGCTCGCGGCTGAGGGCTTGATGACTGATCTTTGCCCGAAAGCGGCGCTGCAGGCTATCAGTGTTTTGCTCAGCTTTGCTTAGGCGGGGGTTAAGCCAATCTGCGAGGTGGCTTTGGGTGCAGCCTAATCAGTGCTGCGTGAAATCCTTATTTCTGACGGCCTGCGTCTGGCCTACACCAAACGCAACCGCCCCAGGGGCCAGCCACAGAAAAGGACGCCGCGATGCCCGTTGAACATATTGACACGCTGATCATTGGCGGCGGACAGGCGGGGCTGGCGATGAGCGCACAGTTACGGGAACGCGGGGTGCCGCATCTGGTGCTGGAGCGGCACCGGATTGCCGAGCGGTGGCGATCAGAGCGCTGGGATTCGTTGGTGGCGAATGGACCGGCTTGGCATGACCGCTTCCCGATCCTGACCTTTGATGAAATCGACCCGGATGCTTTCGCGCCAAAAGAACAGATTGCGGCGTATTTTGAGGCGGTGGCCGAGAAGATCGCAGCGCCGATCCGCTGTGGGGTCGAGGTGACGTCGTTGCAGCCATCGGGAGAGGGGTTTGTGGCCGAAACCTCGGCGGGCCGGGTTGAGGCGCGCAATGTGGTGGTGGCGACGGGGCCGTTTCAGAAGCCGTTGATCCCGACCTTGGTGCCGGACAGTGCTGGCCTCGTGCAGATGCATTCCAATGCCTATCGCAATCCGGGCCAGTTGCCAGAGGGGGCGGTGCTGGTGGTGGGGGCGGGGTCTTCGGGGGCGCAGATCGCCGACGAATTGATGCGGGCGGGCAAGAAGGTTTACCTGTCGGTTGGGCCGCATGATCGGCCGCCGCGCGCGTACCGGGGCCGTGATTTTGTCTGGTGGCTGGGGGTTTTGGGGCAGTGGGATGCACGGGTGAAGGCGCCGGGGACCGAGCATATCACGATCGCGGTTTCCGGAGCGCGGGGCGGGCATACGGTGGATTTTCGACGGCTGGCGGCGGGGGGGATGACCTTGCTGGGACGTGTTGGGGCATATCGCGACGGGGTGTTGCAGGTGGGCGGGGATCTGGGGGAGAACATCCGGCGCGGGGATGAAAATTATCTCGCGACGCTGGACCTGGCGGATGCTTACGCGGCGGCTGAGGGGTTGGATATGCCGTTGGAGCCGGAGGCGCGACTGATTGGGCCAGACCCGGATTGTGTGACGCATCCGATTTTGGCGCTGGATTTGAAGGCGGCGGGGGTGACGTCGATCATTTGGGCGACCGGGTTTGGGCTGGATTATGGTTGGTTGAAGGTTGAGGCTTTCGATGAAAAGGGTCGGCCTGCGCATGATCGGGGGGTGTCGGGGGTGTCGGGGCTGTATTTTCTCGGGCTGCCGTGGCTGTCTCGGCGGGCGTCTCCGTTCATCTGGGGGGTCTGGCATGATGCCGATTATTTGGCGGGGCATATCGCGGCGCGGTGAGGTGTCCACGCGTGGACAAAGAGCCGGTGCGTGTAAAAACAAGGCCTTAGCGGGGCCTTGTTTACTTGGTGTTAACGCTTTGCTCAGGTGACGAGGCTGCGTTGCTCGGGCAGCCCCATTGAGATCAGCAGCGGATTGGCGGCTTGGCGCGATTGAAAATCTGCTTTGCTGGAGAGGCCCTGCCAGTGGGCGAGGATCAGGCTTTGCGCGACAGCACCCCCAAGTGTGGTGCCGGGGCCCGCGATGATGAACAGGTCGGGGGCAAATTCGCGGGCGCATGTGCGGATGGCGGCGGTGAAATCGTAGGGCTCGGTGACTTGGTGGCCGAGGGTGTAGTCGTAAAGATCGGCAGTGCGGGTTGAGCCGGGCCACCAGATCTGGCCGCGCCCGTCGATCAGCGGTTTTTGCGGTTGTTGGAACAGGGTTGCAGGCAGGGCTGCGCGGCCTTGGGCGGCCACAGGGGCTTGCAGGGCGGTGTGGAAGGCGGCGTGATTGGCCAGACGCATCGGGAAGCGGGATTGCTCGGGCGAGACGATTGCCTCGAAGGCTTTCAGGCCGGATTCGTTGCCTGCGAGGACCAACATACCACCAAGGTCGATCGACAAGCTTAGGATGTGGTCGGGGCGGGTGTTGATGTCTGCCACTATCGCGAGAAGTTCGGCGCGGCGGCTCGGGTTGCGGTGCCAGTTTTCATCCATGAAGGGGTGAATGATCTGGCCGCCGATCAGGCTTTGCTGCATCAACGTGCCCATGGTGTTGACGACTTCAAAACCGTTTTCGGGCGTGAGCGCGCCGGCACAGGCGAGGGCGGAATACCAGCCCATCGAATTGCCGGTTACGGCTGTGATTTCAACGTTTTGCAGGGACAGTGCGTCGCCCAGCGTGCAGGCATAGATCAGGGCGGAGGCGTTGTCGCCCCTTGTGTGTTTTGAGACGGAGTAAGTGGGCGCGCTGTCGAGGGCGGTCAGGGTTTCTTGGTTCAGGGCCGTGCGGCGGGCGTCGAAATGCGCCAGCAGTATGCGGTCGGGGAAACGGGTAAGGGAGCCCAGTTCGGTCTTGGTATAGCTGCCACGACCGGGGCAAATCAGGACGGCGGTTCTCATTTGCAAAGCTCCATGGCGGCGGCGGTGATACTGGCGGCTGATGGCATGGTGGCGGCATAGGCGGGGCCGGTGGCGATGAAGCTGTCAGTTGCCGTCAGGCGGGCGAGATTGGTGGGGGGGCCTTCGTGGAACAGCGCCATCAGCGCCTCGGCGACGCCGCCGGAATGGCGGGTTTCATCGACGATCAGGATGTTTTTGCAAGGCGCGGTGGCGGCGAGAAGGGCCTCGACGGGCAGTGGAGAAAGCCAGCGAGTGTCGATGATGCGGGTCTTGATGCCGGATGAATTTATGGCCGGAAGTGCTTGATGCGAAAGGTAATTTCCGTTGCCGAAGGTGACGATGGCGAGGTCGGTGCCGTCACCTTGCTGGCCAACTTCACCGAAGGCAATGCTTTGATCGGGGGCGGGGTAGCGTTGCATCCAGAGGCCGTCTTTGTCGCTGTGCAGGTCACGCATCGGGTAGAGGGCGATGGGCTCCAAGAACACCACGAGCCGCTGTTCTTCGCGGGCAAGCCGGGCACATTCGCGCAGCATTTTGGCCGCGTCGGCGCCGTTTGAGGGCACGGCAAGGATCAGGCCGGGAATGTCGCGCAGCACGGCAACCGAGTTGTCATTGTGGAAATGGCCGCCGAAGCCCTTTTGATAGCCAAGGCCCGCGATGCGCAGCACCATTGGGTTGGAATACTGGCCGTTGGAGAAGAACGGCAGGGTGGCGGCTTCACCGCGCAACTGATCCTCGGCGTTGTGCAGATAGGCGAGGAATTGGATTTCCGGGAACGGGATGAAGCCGTTTTGCGCCATGCCGATGGCAAGGCCGAGGATGCTTTGCTCATCCAGCAGGGTGTCGATCATGCGCGAGGGGCCGAAGCGTTGGGTCAGCTTTTGGGTGACGCCGTAGACGCCACCTTTGCGGCCCACGTCTTCGCCCATCATCACGATCTCGGGGTGGGTCAGCATCAGATCGGTCAGCGCCCAGTTGATCAGGCGCGACATGATTTGCGGTTCGTCCATCTGCTTCAGGTCGCTGCCGAAAGCGGCGGCTCGGGCATCGGGGCTGGGGCCGTTGCTAGGTTTGCACGGGCGGAGGGGCGGGATGATGGCGGCCATGACTTGGGCGGCGGTTTTCAGGTGGGGGTGGGTGGTGGCCTCGGCTGCGATGCGGGTGACGCGCCGGGCGGTATCGGTGTAGAGCTCAAGCGCTTGGGCAGCGGGAAGGGCCTGGGCTTGGTCGAGTTGGCGGACCATGTGCAGCAGGGGATCATGGGCTTCTTCGGCTTCGACCTCCTCGCGCGGCAGATAGGTGGTGGGCATATCCGCGCCCGCATGGCCGTAGAGGCGGATGGTTTTCAGGTGCAGGAAGACGGGTTTGCGGCGGGTGCGGACATACTGGGCGGCCTCTTGCGCGACTTTATATGTCTCGTAGATATCAAGGCCGTTGGCGTGGAAATACTTCAGGCCGGGGCGGTGTTTGAAGGAATTGGCGATCCAGCCGGTGGGGGTTTTGGTCGAGATGCCGATGCCGTTGTCCTCGCAGACGAACAGCAGCGGCAGGGGGAGGTTTTGGTAAGCCGTCCAGCCCGCAGCGTTGAACGCCCCTTGCGCGGTGGAATGGTTGGCCGAGGCGTCGCCAAAGCTGCAGTAGATAATGGCATCATCTGGAAGCTGGGCGTGATCGGGGCGGTTTTTCTTGGCAGCGCCAATGGCATAGGCAGCGCCGACGGCTTTGGGCAGGTGGGAAGCGATGGTCGAGGTTTGCGGCGGGATGTTCAGCGCTTTGCTGCCCAGAACCTTGTGGCGACCGCCCGAGATCGGGTCATCAGAAGAGGCTGCGAAGGACAAAAGCATGTCATAAGCGATGGTTTGCCCCGGCACTTGGCCCGCGCGGGCGATTTGAAAAGCAGCATCGCGGTAGTGCAGGAAGGCCATATCGGTGGGGCGCAGGGCGACGGCAACCGCCGCCAGCCCCTCGTGGCCGGACGAGCCGATGGTGTAGAATCCGGTGCCTTGGCGCTGCATTTCGCGCGAGGTGCGGTCCAGCGCGCGGCTGGTGCAGGCGGCGCGGTAAATCGCCACGGCGTCTTCGGGGGTGAGCGGGCCAGCGGGGGCGGCACCCTCGGGGAAGTCGCGGGCGGCTATTCGGCGCAGGAAGTTTTCGTGCACGATGACAGAGCGGCCCATGATCTTCTCCCGATTTGCCGCATTTTTAGCCGAAACAGCCCGGCTAAGATATTGAGAAGACAGCATGGGACTATGCAAAATCGGCATAGAGGCGGCTGGACTTATCGGCCCATGCGGTCTGGACATAAGAAGAAGCGGCGGTTTCCCGGATTATGTGCCAAACGGGGTTCGCGCGGTGCGGCCGATGCAAAGTGAGGTTCAGCCATGGACGGCTATACAAACGCCAATGATATTTCTGCGGTGGTCGCCGCCGACAAGGCGCATGTTTGGCACCATCTGAGCCAGCACAAGGGCTATGAAAGCCCGGATGTCGACCCTCGGATCATCGTTGAGGGCAAGGGTCTGCGTGTCTGGGATGCGCGCGGCAAAGAGTATATCGACGCGGTGTCGGGCGCTGTCTGGACGGTGAACGTCGGGTATGGCCGCGAAAGCATCGCCAATGCGGTGCGCGATACTTTGCTGAAAATGAACTATTTTGCCGGGGTTGGCGGCTCGATCCCGGGGGCTTTGTTTGCCGAACGGCTGATTTCGAAGATGCCGGGGCTAAGCCGGGTGTATTATTCGAACTCGGGCTCCGAGGCGAACGAGAAGGTCTATAAGATGGTGCGCCAGATCGCGCACAAGCATCACGGCGGCAAGAAGTGGAAAATTCTGTACCGCGAGCGGGATTACCATGGCACCACAATTGGCACGCTTGCGACTTCGGGTCAGTTGGAGCGGGCGGCGCAATATGGGCCCTATCCCGATGGCTTCGTGATGGTGCCGCATTGCCTCGAGTATCGCAAGCAATGGGACGTTGAGAACTACGGCGAGCGCGCGGCGGATGCGATTGAAGAAGTGATCTTGCGCGAAGGCGCCGATACCATTGGCGCGCTGGTGCTGGAGCCAGTGACCGCAGGCGGTGGGGTTATTACTCCCCCGACTGGGTATTGGGAGCGGGTTCAGGAAATCTGCAAGAAATACAACATCTTGCTGCACATTGATGAAGTGGTTTGCGGTGTGGGCCGCACCGGGACTTGGTTCGGCTATCAGCACTATGGCATCAAGCCCGATTTCGTGACGATGGCGAAGGGTGTGGCCTCGGGCTATGCGGCGATTTCCTGCACAGTGACGACTGAGGCCGTGTTCGACATGTTCAAGGATTCGGGCGATCACATGTCGTATTTCCGCGACATTTCGACCTTTGGTGGCTGCACGGCGGGGCCTGCGGCGGCGCTGGAGAACATGCGGATCATCGAGGATGAGGGTCTGCTGGATAACACCCTGAAGATGGGTGCGCGGGTGCTGGATAACCTCAACGCCTTGATGGAAAAGCACAAAGTCATCGGCGATGTGCGCGGCAAGGGGCTGTTTTGCGGTGCGGAATTGGTGGCGGATCGTGTCACCAAAGAACCGATGGACGAAAAGAAAGTCGCAGCCGTTGTGGCCGCCTGCAACGCGCAGGGCGTGATTATCGGCATGACCAACCGCTCGATTCCAGGGCTGAACAACACGCTGTGCCTCTCGCCTGCACTGATTGCAACTCCGGATGATATCGACCAGATCACCGGGGCGATTGATAACGCGCTGACGACGGTGTTTGGCTAAATCCTGCGGATTTATCTAAAATTTGTGCTTTCTGATTGAGCCCGTGCCTTGACTGGCGCGGGGTTTTTCTTGGGCGTGCCGCGCGGGTTGCGGCGCAGAATTGAGTATTTAGAAAAGAGCAATTCCCTTGCAGTTGCTCTTTTTTGAAATACTCCCGCCGGAGGCCCTTCGGGTGGCCCAGAGCGCTTGACTTTGCCCTAGGGTCGCGGGCCTATAAGTCCAGCAATGCCGCCGAAATGAGGCCAGAATGTCGATCCCCGCTGAAGCCTTTGTGCTGCCACCTGCCGTACGCGGCACTTTGCAGCAACGTATCCGGCAGATGGTGACGGAAGGCGTGTTGTCGGGCCGGTTTCGCGCCGGGCAGAAGATGCCGTCGTCTCGGGGTCTGGCGGAGCATTTGGGGATTTCGCGGATCACGGTGACTTTGTCTTATGCTGAGCTGGTCAGTGCGGACTATCTGATGGCGCGGGGGCGGTCGGGGTATTTCATCTCTGAAAACGCGCCGCGCGCGCCGGAGTTGCAGGCGCGGGCACCGCGGGCTGAGGGCGTCGATTTTGCGCGGCTGACGGGGCGGCGGTTTTCTGATCTCGCCACGGTAAAGCGGCCGCTGGATTGGGAAAATTATGCTTATCCGTTCATTTATGGCCAAGCAGATGCGAGTTTGTTTGATCATCAGAACTGGCGGCTTTGTGCTTTGCGCGCGCTGGGGCGAAAGGATTTTGCGGCGCTGACAAGCGATATGTACGACCGCGATGATCCGCTTTTGATCGAGCATCTGTTGCGTTCGATCCTGCCCCGGCGCGGCATTGCGGCGCGCGAGGATGAGGTGTTGCTGACCTTGGGGGCGCAGAACGCGCTGTGGATCACAGTCGCGACCCTGCTTGGGCCGGGGCGGCGGGCGGTGGTGGAGAATCCGGGATACTCCGGCCTACGCGGGGTGTTGGAGCCTTCGGGAACGGAGGTGATCTCAGTCGATGTCGATGCCGATGGGTTGCCGCCGGACCGTTTGCCGAAAGGGGTGGATGTGGTGTTCACCACCGCCAGCCATCAATGCCCGACCAATGCGACGATGCCGCTTGAGCGGCGACTGGCCCTGTTGGAGGCGGCGTCGCGCGAGGATTTCGTAATTGTGGAGGATGATTACGAGTTTGAGATGTCGTTTCTGAAGCCGGTGTCACCCGCCTTGAAGTCTTTGGATAGCGAGGGGCGGGTGATCTATGCGGGGTCGTTTTCCAAGTCTGTGTTTCCGGGGATGCGGCTCGGCTATCTGGTGGGGCCTGCGAGTTTTATCCGCGAGGCGCGGGCGTTGCGGCTGATGATGCTGCGGCATCCGCCGGGGCATATTCAGCGCACGGTGGCATATTTTCTAAGCCTTGGGCATTATGATGCGTTGATCAACCGGATGCGAAATGCCTATCGCAGGCGTCGGCAGGTGATGGAAGAAGCCATTCGCGACAATGGCTTGGCGGTGGCCGGGCAGGGCGGCTTTGGCGGATCGAGTTTCTGGATGCGCGCGCCTGCTGGGGTGGACGCCGAGGTTTTGGCCGAAGGGTTGCGGGCGGAAGGCGTGTTGATCGAGCCGGGGCGGGCGTTTTTTGATCCGGCTCAGGCGCCACGGAATTTCTATCGGCTGGGGTATTCCTCGATTTCTCCAGCAAAGATACCTGAGGGGATTGCGCGGATTGGGCGGGCTATTCGGGGGATGTAGGGGCTTGGAGCCGGCCGCCGGGGCCGGCCCCCGCCGATTGGGTCTTTGAACCAATGGCAGACTCAATCGGCACCCGGAGTATTTTCGCCAAGATGAAATTGGAGAACTGGCCTTATGACGGGGGAGGCTCTGGCCCTAAGGCAGGCTTGGGCAGAGGGATAGAACAGATTTAACCACGGAATTTCAGGAGCAAGCCGATGCGGATGACCACGGAAGAAGCCTTTGTCAAAGTGCTGCAAATGCATGGGATTGAGCATGCGTTTGGCATCATCGGCTCGGCGTTCATGCCGATTTCCGATCTGTTTCCGCGCGCGGGAATTACCTTTTGGGACTGTGCGCATGAAGGCTCGGGCGGGATGATGGCGGATGGCTACACGCGGGCCACCGGCAAGATGAGCATGATGATTGCGCAGAATGGGCCGGGGATTACCAACTTTGTGACGGCGGTGAAGACGGCCTATTGGAACCACACGCCCTTGGTGTTGGTGACACCGCAGGCGGCGAATAAGACCATTGGGATGGGCGGGTTCCAAGAGGTGGAACAGATGGCTTTGTTCGCCGATATGGTCGCCTATCAGGAAGAAGTGCGTGATCCTTCCCGCGTGGCAGAGGTGCTGAACCGGGTGATCATCAACGCCAAGCGTTTGAGCGCGCCTGCGCAAATCAACATGCCGCGCGATTACTGGACGCAGGTGATCGACATTGATCTGCCCGCGATTGTCGAATTTGAGCGGCCTTCGGGTGGCGAGGCGGCTGTTCATGCGGCTGCGGAATTGCTGTCGTCGGCGAAGTTTCCGGTGATCCTGAACGGCGCGGGCGTGGTGCTGGGCGGGGCAATTCCGGCAAGCATGGCATTGGCCGAGCGGTTGGATGCGCCGGTCTGTGTGGGCTATCAGCATAACGATGCATTTCCGGGCAGCCACCCGCTGTTTGCCGGGCCTTTGGGCTACAATGGCAGCAAGGCGGCAATGGAGTTGATTTCTGCGGCGGATGTGGTATTCTGTCTGGGTACCCGATTGAATCCGTTTTCAACGCTTCCCGGATACGCGCTGGACTATTGGCCTAAACAGGCCAAGATCATCCAAGTCGATATTAACCCTGATCGGATCGGGTTAACGAAGAAGGTGACTGTTGGCATTGTCGGCGACTCGAAAAAGGTCGCCGAGGCGGTTTTGGCGCGGTTGGCCTCTACCGCTGGTGACCATGGGCGCAGCGAACGCAAAGCCAAGATCGCACAGACCAAATCCGCTTGGGCGCAGGCTTTGTCCTCGATGGATCATGAGGACGACGACGCGGGCACCACATGGAACAGCCGTGCGCGGGCGGACAAGCCAAACTGGATGAGCCCCCGGATGGCGTGGCGGGCTATACAGGCCGCTTTGCCGAAAGAGGCGATTATTTCTTCGGACATTGGCAACAACTGCGCGATTGGCAACGCTTATCCGACGTTTGAGCAAGGGCGAAAATATCTGGCTCCGGGGCTGTTCGGGCCGTGTGGCTACGGTTTGCCTGCGGTGGTGGGCGCGAAAATCGGTTGCCCGGATGTGCCGGTGGTGGGCTTTTCGGGTGATGGGGCGTTTGGCATTGCGGTGACCGAATTGACCGCGATTGGCCGGGGCGAATGGCCTGCGATCACTCAAGTGGTGTTCCGCAATTACCAGTGGGGCGCGGAGAAGCGCAACTCGACCCTGTGGTATGACGATAACTTTGTCGGCACCGAGTTGGACACGCAGGTGTCTTATGCTGGGATTGCAAAGGCTTGCGGGCTGCAAGGCGTTGTGGCGCGAACTATGGACGAGCTGACGGCGGCATTGCGCCAAGCGATCATCGACCAGAAGGCGGGCAAGACCACACTGATTGAGGCGATGATCAATCAGGAACTGGGTGAGCCGTTCCGCCGCGATGCGATGAAAAAGCCGGTGGCGGTGGCGGGGATTTCTGCCTCTGATATGCGCAAGCAGGTGGTTTGATGCCGTTTGAGCTGGGGCTGGGTGCCTCGATCTGGATGGGTTGCGCCATTCTGGTCGCGGCTTTCATCCGGGGCTATTCTGGCTTTGGCTATTCGGCGATGGTGATTGCGGCCTCGGGCGTGGTCACCAATCCGCTGCATTTCGTGGCGGTGGTGGTGATCCTAGAGACCGCGATGAGCCTGCAAGCCGCGCGCGGCATCGGCGGCGATGTCGATTGGCGCAGGGTTTGGCTGATGCTGGCGGGGGCGGCCGTGGGCCTGCCGCTGGGGCTGTGGGCGTTGACCGGGATCAGTGAAGAAGCGGCGCGGGCGGCGATCTCGGTCTATATCCTAGTGATGTGTTGCGTGTTGCTGGCGGGCTGGCGGCTGAGGTCTGAGGTGCGCGGCGCGGGTAATCTGGCGGTTGGCGTGGTTTCGGGTCTGGCCAATGCGCCGGGGATGGGGGGCTTGCCGGTGGCGGCTTTCTTTGCAGCACAACCAATGCAGGCGGCGACGTTTCGCGCCACGTTGATCGCGTTTTTCCCGCTGCTGGATATCTATTCGGCACCTTTGTATTGGTGGCACGGGCTGGTGACATGGGATACATTGTCGGCGTCATTGGTGGCTTTGCCACTGACGTTTCTGGGCAATTGGCTGGGATCGCGGCATTTTTTGCACACCGATCCGCAGGATTTTCGCCGTTTTGCGATTTTGCTGCTGGGTGGGCTGGCGGTGATGGGGCTGATCAAGGCGGTGCTTTAGATGTTGCTGGTGGTCAATGCCGGGTCATCCTCGGTCAAGCTGGCGGTGTTTGACGGTGGTTTGCGGCAGATTCTGGCTGGGTCTGTTACCGAGATTGGTGGCGTGGGGTGCCTGCGCCTTGGCGCGGTGGATCGCGATTGTGCAGCGGCGGATCATCAGGCGGCATTGGCGCTGGCGTTTGAGGCGATGGCGGCGCAGGGCGTGGCGCTGGCGGATCTGACGGCGGCGGCGCACCGCGTGGTACATGGCGGCGAGGCTTTGGTGCGGCCTGCGCGGGTGACGGCTGCGGTGATTGCAGGGATTGAGGCGTGTGTGCCGCTGGCCCCGTTGCACAACCCCGGCAATCTGACCGCTATTCTCGCTTTGCAGGCCTTGGCGCCCGATCTGCCGCAGTATGTCAGCTTTGATACGGCGTTTCACAGCACGAACCCAGAGGTGGCGGTGACTTATGCTTTGCCTTTGGCGGAGCGGGCGCGCGGGCTGCGGCGCTATGGCTTTCATGGCATCAGTTATGGCGGTTTGGTGCGGCATTTGCGGGGTTTGGAGGCGCTGCCCGAGCGATTGCTGGCGCTGCATCTGGGCAACGGGGCCTCGCTGTGCGCGATCAAGGCGGGCGTGTCGGTGGCGACGACAATGGGCTATTCGCCGCTGGATGGCATCACTATGGGCACGCGGACGGGCGGCATTGATGGCAATGCGGTTTTGCGGCTGGCCGAGTTGCATGGCGTTGCGGGCGCTGGGCGGATTTTGAACCGCGAAAGCGGTCTGCTGGCGTTGGGTGGCCATAGCGATATGCGGGCCTTGCACGCGGCGGGGACGCCAGAGGCGGCGTTTGCGGTGGAGCATTTCTGCTATTGGGCGGTGCGACATGCAGGCAACATGATCGCGGCGATGGGCGGGCTAGACGGTATCGCCTTCACCGGCGGGATTGGCGAGAATGACGCTTTTGTACGCGGGCGGATTGTGGCGGGCTTGGCTTGGGCTGGCAATGTTCCCGTGCATATCGTGCCTGCCGAGGAGGAGCGTTCGATCGCGACCGAGGCTTTGGCGCTGCTGGGGGTTGGTTTGTAAGCGTATGGCGCGCGTGGGTTTTTCTGGGTTTCCGGCACTGGGGCGGAAGTTTTTCCGAGATTGCGGTGAATGTCGCAACGGTGTGTCGCAATCAGGCTTGTTTGGCGAAAAGCTTCCGTCCAGATTGACGGTCAGACGTAAGGGGGGAAGATGAGAGTTCAGCCGAAGATTGACACCTCGCCCCCGGTTTCGGACGAAATCCGCAAGACCACCTGCTATATGTGCGCCTGCCGCTGCGGCATCAATGTGCATCTGAAAGAGGGCCGGGTCAGCTATATCGAGGGCAATCGCGACCATCCGATCAACAAGGGCGTGCTCTGTGCCAAGGGCGCGAGCGGTATCATGCAGGTGACGGCGCCGTCGCGGCTGCGCGCGCCGTTGAAGCGGGTGGGGCCGCGTGGGTCCGGCGCGTTTGAGGAGATTTCCTGGGATGAGGCTTTGGCTTTGGCGGTGTCCTGGATGAAGCCATTGCGCGAAACAGCCCCCGAAAAGCTGGCGTTTTTCACCGGGCGCGATCAGTCGCAAAGCTTTACCGGTTGGTGGGCGCAGGCGTTTGGCACGCCGAATTATGCGGCGCATGGTGGGTTTTGTTCGGTGAACATGGCGGCGGGCGGGATTTACACCATCGGCGGTGCGTTCTGGGAGTTTGGCGCGCCGGATTGGGAGCGCACCAAGCTGTTCGTGCTGTTTGGGGTGGCGGAAGATCATGACAGCAACCCGATCAAAATCGGGCTGGGCAAGCTGAAGGCGCGCGGCGCGCGGGTGATTGGCGTTAACCCTATTCGCACCGGGTATAATGCTGTGGCCGATGACTGGCTGGGCATCACACCGGGGACGGATGGGCTGCTGATCCTGTCGCTGATCCATTGCTTGTTGCAGGCGGGCAAGGTCGATCTGGAGTATCTCGCGCGCTACACCAATGCGCCGTTGCTGGTGGTGGAAGATGGGCCGGAAAAAGGGCTGATCGCGAAGAACGCCGAAAGCCAACCCTTTGTGATTGATCGCAGAACCGGCGCGCCGGCGCCTTGGGATGGCAAAGGCGTGCAGCCTGATCTGGGGGCGACATATCAGGGCAACCGGACGGTGTTTCAGCATATGGCTGAGAAATATCTGTCGGATGACTATGCCCCCGAAGCGGTTGCTGCGCGCTGTGGCATTGCGGCGGATCGTATCCGGGCTTTGGCTGCTGAACTGGCGCATGTGGCGTTTGAGCAGGCGATTGAGATTAAGCAATCCTGGACGGATTTTCGTGGCGATTTCCATGCAACCATGCCGGGGCGGCCTGTGTCGTTTCACGCCATGCGCGGGATTTCGGCCCATTCTAACGGCTTTCAAACCGCCCGCGCTTTGCATCTGTTGCAGATCGTTCTGGGCACGGTCGAGGTGCCGGGTGGCTACCGCCTAAAGCCGCCCTATCCGAAACCGATGGAGGCGCATCCGACGCCGCATTTTGTTACCGCTCCGGGCAAGCCGTTGTCTGGGCCGCATTTGGGCTATGTGCGCGGCCCGGAAAATCTGGCGCTGAAGGAAGACGGCTCGCCTGTGCGGATCGACAAAGCCTTTACGTGGGAGAACCCATTTTCGGCGCATGGGCTGATGCATATGCTGATCCCAAATGCCCATGCCGGTGATCCCTACAAGATTGATACGCTGTTTTTGTATATGGCCAACATGGCGTGGAATTCTTCGATGAATTCGACTAAGGTCATGGAAATGCTGACAGATAAAGCGCCGGATGGAGAATACATCATCCCCCGGATCATCTATTCCGATGCTTATGCGTCGGAAATGGTGGCTTATGCCGATCTGATCTTGCCGGATACCACCTATCTGGAACGCCACGATTGTATCAGCCTGCTCGACCGTCCGATCTCGGAACCGGATGCGGCGGGGGATTCAATCCGCTGGCCGGTGGTGGAGCCGGACCGCGATGTGCGGCCGTTCCAATCGGTGCTGCTGGATCTGGGCGCGCGGTTGGGGTTGGCGCCGATGGTTAACGCGGACGGAACGGCGAAGTATAAGGACTACGCCGATTACATCGTGAACCATATTCGCCGCCCCGGAGTCGGGCCGCTGATCGGCTTTCGCGGCGATGGTACGGCGGAAGGGCGCGGCGATGCCAACCCCGACCAGATGGCGCGCTACATCGAAAATGGCGGGTTTTATCAAGCCCATGTGCCGGAGGAGGGGGCCTTCTACAAGCCGTGGAATATGGCCTATCAGGACTGGGCAGTGAAAACCTCGTTCTATGAGAGCCCGCAGCCATATCTGTTCTCGATCTGGTCGGAGCCTATGCGCAAATTCCAGATGGCCGCCGAAGGGCTGGGGCCGATCCAGCCGCCCGATCATCTGCGCGCGCGGTTGAAACAGGCGATGGATCCGCTGCCGATCTGGTATCCGCCGTTTGGCGATCTGGAGGCGACGGGTTGGGGCTATCCTGTCCACGCGATCACCCAGCGGCCGATGGACATGTATCACTCCTGGGGCAGTCAGAACGCGTGGTTGCGGCAAATTCGTGGGACTAACTATTTGTATTTACCAACAAAAATATGGGCGGAACATGGTTTTAGCGAGGGCGACTATGCCCGCGTAATCTCGCCCAATGGCGGCATCACCGTGCCCGTCGCGCATATGGCGGCGCTGAACGAAAATACGGTTTGGACGTGGAATGCGATTGGCAAACGCAAGGGGGCTTGGGCGCTTGACGATGGCGCGTCGGAGGCGACAACGGGGTTCTTGCTGAACCACCTGATCTCGGAACTGCTGCCAGACAAGGGCGATGGCGCGCGGCTGTCGAACTCTGATCCGGTGACAGGGCAGGCGGCGTGGTTTGATCTGCGGGTGCGGATTGAGCGGGTGGGGGCAAAGGCGCAGTCTGAACCTGCCTTTGCTCCGATCCCGCGCGTGGTGCCGCAAGGGGGGGAGCGCGCATGACCTGTTTACCAGTTTCCACGGAAAAGCGGCTAGGTCTGGCGATTGATCTGGACACTTGCGTTGGTTGTCAGGCTTGCGTGACGGCGTGTAAGGGTTGGAATGATCAAGGCTACGGCGTACCGTTGTCCGACCAAAACCCATATGGGGCAGAGCCTTCCGGGGTGTTCTTAAACCGAGTTCACAGCTATGCCGTGCAACCCATTGAAGGTGAGGCACAAACGATCAATTTCCCTCGCTCCTGTCTCCATTGCGAAGATGCGCCTTGCGTCACGGTTTGCCCTACGGGTGCAAGCTATAAGCGCAGTGAGGATGGCATTGTTTTGGTCAACGAGGATGCCTGTATTGGCTGCGGTCTTTGCGCTTGGGCCTGCCCTTACGGCGCGCGCGAGATGGATGCGGAGGCCGGGGTGATGAAGAAATGCACGCTCTGTGTGGATCGGATCTATAACGAAAACCTGCCCGAAGAAGACCGAGAGCCCGCCTGCGTGCGCGGTTGCCCGACAGGCGCGCGGCATTTTGGCGATTTTGCCGACCCAGATAGCAAGGTAAGCCGTTTGAGTGCCGAGCGCAGTGGTTATGCCCTGATGCCCGATCTGGGAACCAAGCCGGTTAACCGCTATCTGCCGCCGCGCAAGAAAGATGTGCGGCAGGATGCCAGCATTTTGGCACCCCTGTTGGACATCAAGGCCAGTGGTTTCGCCGGATGGCTTGACCGCGTGTTGGGGAAGATCTGATGCATCCGGCACCTTCGGTTATTGTGTTTTCGGTGCTGTCTGGCGCGGGGTTTGGCCTGCTGTTTTTTCTTGGTCTGGGATTTGTACATCCGTCCGGGCTGGTGGCCTTTCTATGGTGGGGCTTGGGCTATGGTCTTGCGGTGATTGGGCTTTTGGCCTCGACCTTCCATTTGGGAAATCCTAAGCGGGCATGGCGGGCGTTCACGCAATGGCAGACAAGCTGGCTTTCGCGTGAGGCTTGGGCTTCGGTAGCGGCCTTGGTTTTGTTGGCTCCGATGGCGCTGTCGGATTGGTTGGATTTGGGTCTGCCGCGCCCGTTCGGCTGGCTTGGTGCGGCGTTGGCGCTGGTCACCGTGTTCACTACTTCGATGATCTATGCCCAGATCAAAGCGGTGCCGCGCTGGCACCATTGGTTAACACCTGTGATGTTTTTAAGCTTTGCGCTGGCAGGGGGCGCGGTGTTGGCGGGGCAAAGCTTTGCTGCAGTGTTGCTTTCGGCCTTAGCGGCGGTCTTGCTGGCGATATGGCAGGTCGGTGATGGACAGTTTGCGCGTCGGGCACAGACTTTGGGCACCGCGACCGGGCTTGATCGGATCGGCGAGGTAACGGTGTTTGAGCAGGCGCATACGGCGGGAAATTACCTGCTGCGTGAGATGATTTTCGTGGTGGGGCGCAAACATGCGCAAAAGCTGCGGGCGATTGCATTGGCACTGGCGGCGGTGATTCCGGCGGCGTTGCTGGTGATTTCGGGCGAGGTTTGGACCTTTGCTTTGGCTGCAATATGCCATCTGATCGGCGCTTTGACGGCCCGCTGGTTGTTCTTTGCACAAGCCGAGCATGTGGTAGGCTTGTTCTACGGAAAACGCTAGGAGGTGCGATGAGTCCGCTGCAAAAGGTGCAAAATCTGCCGATCTGGCAGGGCGCGGCGCGGATTAAACCCCTCGGCGGCGGCATCACCAATGTGAATTTTGTTGTGGAAGATGATGCACAAAAGGTGGTGGTGCGGATCGGCGATGACATTCCGCTGCACCAGATCTTGCGATTTAATGAATTGTCGGCCAGCCGTGCGGCCCATGCGGCAGGGGTGTCGCCCGCGGTGATTTACCACGCGCCGGGGGCCTTGGTGATAACCTATATTCAGGGCCGCACCATGACGCCTGCGGATTTTGCCGAGGATGCGGTGCTGGATCAGGCACTGGACTTGGTGGCGCGGGCGCATCGCGAAATTCCGCAGCATTTACGGGGGCCCGCGCTGGTGTTCTGGGTGTTTCATGTGCTTCGCGACTATGCCGGAACGCTGCGGGATGCGGGATCGGGGTATAGCTCGGCGCTGCCAGAATTGCTGGCGCAGGCCGTGCTGCTAGAGGCGGCGGTGGGGCAGATTGACTTGGTGTTTGGCCATAACGACCTGCTTGCGGCGAATTTTCTGCATGATGGCACGCGGATGTGGTTGATTGACTGGGATTACGCAGGTTTCAACTCACCGCTGTTTGATCTGGGCGGCTTGGCCGCGAACACGGGGCTGAGCGAGCGCCAAGAGACGCGGATGCTGGGGGCCTATTTTGATAGGGCACCAGAAGGCGATTTATGGCACAAATACAAGGCGATGAAGGCTGCAGCGGCGCTGCGCGAGACGCTCTGGAGCATGGTATCGGAGATCTATTCCGAGATTGATTTCGACTATGCCACCTACACTGCGCAAAATCTTTCCACCTATCGGGCGGCGTTTGCCGCCTTTGAAAACTCCTGAGGATATCATGGTTGATCTACCCACGACCGCGCGCACTGTCATCATTGGCGGCGGGATTATTGGCTGCTCCACCGCCTATCACATGGGGAAATTGGGCTGGACCGACACGGTTTTGCTGGAGCGGAAAAAGCTGACGTCGGGGACAACGTTTCATGCCGCGGGGTTGGTGGGGCAACTTAGAACCTCGGCTAACATCACTCAGTTACTCGGCTACTCGGTAGAGTTGTACAAACGTCTTGAAGCCGAGACTGGCTTGCAAACCGGTTGGAAAATGAACGGTGGCTTGCGTTTGGCCTGTAATGAGGCGCGCTGGACCGAGGTGAAACGGCAGGCGACGACGGCGAAATCCTTCGGGCTTGAGATGCACCTTTTGACGCCGCAAGAGGCGCAAGATTTATGGCCGTTGATGACGATCGATGACCTTGTGGGGGCAGCTTACCTGCCGACCGATGGGCAGGCGAACCCCTCAGATATCACCCAAAGCCTCGCGAAAGGCGCGCGGATGGCGGGGGTGAAGATTTTTGAAGACACCCCGGTGACGCGGGTGATCGTCGAAGGTGGCCGGATTCGCGGGGTGGAAACGCCGTTCGGGACGATTGAATGTGAGAAGGTAATCTGCTGTGCGGGGCAGTGGACGCGGGTGCTGGCGGCATCAGTGGGGGTGAATGTGCCGCTGGTCTCGGTCGAGCATCAGTATATGATTACCGAGCGTATTGAAGGGGTTACACCGGGTCTGCCAACTCTGCGCGACCCGGATCGGCTGACCTATTGGAAGGAAGATGTCGGCGGTTTGGTTTGGGGTGGCTATGAGCCAAACCCGAAGCCTTGGGCGGTGAAAGGCATACCGGAGGGGTTTCATTTCGATTTGCTGACATCGGATTTTGACCACTACAGCCAGTTTATGGAGGATGCGATTGCGCGGGTGCCTGCGCTGGCAACGGCGGGGGTGAAGCAGCTTTTGAACGGGCCAGAAAGCTTCACGCCGGATGGCAATTTCATCTTGGGCGAAGCACCAGAGTTGAAGAATTTCTATGTGGGCGCTGGGTTTAACGCCTTTGGCATCGCCAGCGCTGGTGGTGCGGGCATGGCTTTGGCGGAATGGGCGGCGAAGGGCGAGGCGCCTTATGATCTATGGCCGGTGGATATTCGCCGCTTTGGCCGCGTGCATCAGTCGACCGATTGGGTGCGGACGCGGACACTGGAGGCTTATGGCAAACATTACACGATTGCTTGGCCGTCAGAGGAGATGACCTCGGCGCGACCGACCCGGCGCTCGGCTTTGTATGGGCATTTGCAGGCGGCGGGGGCGTGTTTTGGCGAGAAATTGGGCTGGGAGCGCCCGAACTGGTTCGCCGATTTGTCAGTTGGGGAAGTCGCGGTTGATCGCTACTCCTACCAGCGCCCCGGCTGGTGGGATCAGGTGCGACGCGAGCATTTGGCGTGTCGGGAAGCGGCGGTGCTGATTGATCAGTCGTCGTTTGCTAAGTTTGTGCTGAAGGGGCCGGATGCGGCTAAGGCGTTGAATTATGTTGCGGCGGGGAATGTAGATCGGGCGGTGGGGGCACTGACCTATACGCAGATGTTGAACGCGCGCGGCGGGATTGAGGCGGATGTAACTGTGGCTCGGACGGCTTGGGATGAGTTTTACATTGTCACCGGCACCGGTTTTGCGACGCATGATTTCGACTGGATTTCACGCAATCTGACCGGGAATTGCCAGTTGGTTGATGTGACCTCAGGCTCGGCGGTGCTGTCGCTGATGGGGCCGGAGGCGCGCCGCATTTTGGCGCGGGTTTGCTCGGATGACTTGTCGAATGAGGGGTTCAAATTTGGTACCGCGCGGCGGATTTCGGTCGCGGGTTGCCCGGTTCTGGCGTTGCGGGTGACCTATGTGGGCGAGCTTGGCTGGGAATTGCACATGCCGACCGATGTGGCGGTGACGGTGTATGAGGCGCTGATGGCGGGCGGCGATGTGGTGAACGCAGGCTACCGCGCGATTGAAACCCTGCGGTTGGAGAAGGGGTATCGGGCTTGGGGCGCAGATATTGGGCCGGATCATACGCCGGTTGAGTCAGGCTTGCTTTGGGCCTGCAAGATGAAATCCGGGGTGGATTTCCTGGGCCGTGCAGCGCTTCAGGCGCAACTTTTGGGCGGCGTGAAGAAGCGGTTGGCGGCGTTTACCGTGGATGATCCTTCGGTGATTTTGCTTGGGCGGGAAACAATCTACCGCAATGGCGAGCGGGTTGGCTGGCTGTCATCTGGCGGGTTTGGCCACACTATTAACCAGCCGATTGGCTATGGCTATGTCCGGCGCGAGGCGGTGGATGCGGCGTTCATGACGAGCGGCAGCTATGAGCTGGAGGTGGCGTCAGAGCGGGTCGCGGCCAAACTGCATCTGGGCGCGCTCTATGATCCGACGGGCGCACGGATTAAGGCGTAAGCTGGAACCGGAGGCTTGGCAGGTTGTGGCAGAAGCCTCCGGCGGGAGTATTTTTAAAACAGCATTTCATGAAGTGACAGGCATTCACGCCATAAAGAACTGTTTTGGCAGCAAATATGGGTAGTTTGTGGTGGCGTCGATTTCGATTTTCATGATCGGTGCCATCCATTCGCCCCAGCGTTTATCGACGGGCGATGTCCGTAGATAGGCCTTGGTGGCGTCTAGGTCATCGGTTTCAAAGAAGCCGAACAGGGTCAGTCCGTGGCGGAAAATATTGTAGTTGCGGATGCCGGCTGCGCGCAGCGCCTCCAGCATTTCGGGCCAGATTTCATCATGGCGTTTGAGGTATTCAACCTCGTATCCGGGGCGGACTTCCAGCACCCAAGCGTATCCGGGCATAGTTAACCTTTCCAGTTTTGGAAACAATCGCGCAGCAGGATGGTTTCCGTCAGAACGTCTTCGGTGAGGGTGTTCATGTAATCTTGATGCACGGCCTCAAGCGCCAGATGGCCATAATAGCCCACATCGCGCAGGGTGGCGAACAACGCGGGGAAATTCAGCGTGCCATGGGCGAATTTGGTCTGCAGCGCGCCCATTTTGGTTTGGCGCAGATGGATGTGGGTGGCGTGTTTGGCCAGCGGGTCGATCTCATCCTGACGGTAGCCAAGGCAGGTGAAGTGGCTGTAATCTAACGCCAATCCGATGCCGGTTTGGTCGATCAAAAGTTGGGTCAGGGCGGGGCTTTCGGCCCAGCTTTGCACATGCGGTTCAATGCAAAGGCGGGCGCGGTGGTGGGTGGCGACTTCCAGCAGGGCTTTGAGCGATTCGGTGGCTTGCTGGGCTGCTTGATCGCGAGATTGGCCGGGATTGATGATGCCGGGCAGGATGAAAACCGAGGCGATGTTGGCGGCATCGGCGAAGGTCAGGACGGAGTCGATGTCTTTGATATTTTGAGAGATTGTGCCAGGCAGAGATAGGTTTTGGCCGCTAACGCCTGCGCCAAACAGATGGTAATAGTTCGGGATGCTGACGCCGAGGCTGCGCAGCGGCTCTGCCGCAGCCTTCGGATCAGCGAGAATTTCCGATTTGTTAAGACCTGAGCGGTAAAATAAACCGACGTCCAACGCGCCGATGCCCAAAGCGCGGCTGATGGCGGCACATTCTTGCAAGTTACAGGCGGGGAAAGACCATGATGTAAGGGACAGTTTCATCTTAAGCTTCGATCTGTATGGCAGCGCCTGTGGTCGCAGAAGCATACATCGCGGCGATGGCTTCGGTGACGCGGGCGCCGTTTTCGCCGTTGGCGGGGTTGCCGACGGGTTTTCCGGCGCAGAGAGCGGCAAAATGCGTGACGGGGAGTGTACCGTCATAATTGGCCTCTCCGGGCGCCATTGCATAGGTTTCATTGCTGCCGTCGAGACGCGACAGTTCCAGTCGGGCGCGACCGGATTCGCAATCAAACCAGATCACGCCTTCGGTGCCGTAAAGGCGGATATCGGTATGCATGCCGCGCTGTTTTGGCACGGTGGAGGCACCGGAAAGTGCGACGGTTGCGCCATTGGTGCAACGGCCGACGGCGGCGTCGTAGTAATCGACTCCGGTTTTTGACTTGCCATCAAGACAGTAGATCGACTGGAACTTCACATCCGCGACATGACAGAGCCACGCCAGAGAATGGCTCATCTGGCCCCAGGCATAGCCGCCGGCTTTCGCCGGATCGGACCATGTCGATGCTGGCGGACGGAACAGGTGGTTTGCGGTCTCTAACATCGGCTCGCCGGCCATCAGATCATCCAAAGCGCTGCCCATTTGACAGGCGGCGTGGCGGATCTGGCCGATTCTGCCGCTGCGCACCCACGCGGCGGCTTGCGCGGTGAAGTTTGTGTAGTTGAGGCCGGTGGCGATCAGCACTTCGCGGCCCGCAGCGATACCAGCGGCGGCTATCGCGCGACCGTCGGCGGCAGTGGTGGCCATCGGTTTTTCGACCAGCACATGCGCGCCCGCTTGCAGCGCGGCGAGGGCGGGGCGGGTGTGGGCGATGTGGGGAGTGGAAATGATCACGCCGTCGAGGGCTTCGGTTTTGATCATTTCGGCCACATCGCTGTAGCGGGCGGTGATGCCGAATTGGTCGCCGACTTGGACGAGGCGCGCTGGATCAAGATCACATATGGCGATTTTATCAACGTCTCCCAAGGCTTGCAAGGCTGGTATGTGATTGAAGCAGGCCCACCAGCCGATGCCGACTATTCCGATTTTGGCCATGTTAATTTTCCTGCGCAACGGTGGATTGGATGGTGGATTGGTAGACGTTTTGCATATGCGCCTCGGCTGCGCTTGCGGCTGCGGCGGGGTCGCGGGCCTTTAGCGCTTCCAGCAGGCGGCGGTGGTCTTGCAGCGATTGATCCAGCACGCCGGGGCGTTCCGAGGCGCGTTTGCGGAACTCTAACCCGATCACGTTCAGGGTTTCGCCGATGCGCTTCAGAAAGGCATTGCCGGAACCGATCCAGATGATTTCGTGGAACTCAAAATCGGATTTTCGGAAGGCCAGCGCGTCGCCGATGGTGTCGTGCTGGGCTGTCAGAACCAATTCCAGCCGCGCCAGATCCGCATCGGTGATGTTGACGGCGGCGCGGCGGGCGACATCGGATTCGATCAAGCTGCGGGCGTCATAAAGCTCGCGGATGTTCATTTGTTCGAGTGACAGATAGAACTGGATCGGGCCAAGCAGCGCATCGGGGCCAAGATCAGAGATATAGGCGCCTCCGCCTTGGCGCGATTTCACCACACCGAGCACCGCCAAACCCCGCATCGCCTCGCGCACCGAGGGGCGCGAAACGTCCAGCGATAGCGCCAGATCACGCTCGGGCGGCAGGGCGTCTCCGGCTTTCAGAACGCCGGATTTCACCATGTCAAGGATGCGGCGGACCACCATTTCGGCGACGGATTCGCGCTGGATCGGGGTTTCAAATTCGATGCGGATCGGGTCGGTCATGTTGCAACCTCGGGCTTGAGTGACCTAGGGGTAGGGAGTTTGATGCGCGGGATCACTACCGATGCGATCAGCAATAGGCCAATCACCCCGGTTTGGATATGGCCAGTGATGCTAAGCAGCGCCATGCCGTTGCGCAGGTTTAGAACGATCAGGATTGAAAGCAGGGTGCCGACCAAGGTGCCTTTGCCGCCGAAAATGCTGACGCCGCCGAGCAAAACGATGGTGATCACGTCAAGCTCAAAGCCAGAAGCCACATCACCGCGCACGGCCCCGACGCGGGCGGCGTAGAGCAGGCCTGCGAAGGCGGCGCATACCCCGGACATGGTGAAGATGATGATCTTGTGGCGGGCGGTGTCGATGCCAGCAAAGTCGGCGACGTCTCGGTTCGAGCCGATGACATAGGTTTTGCGGCCGAAACCGGAGCGTTCGAGCAGGATATAGAGCACGGCGAACAGCACCAAGAAAGCGATCAGCGCGAAGGGCACCGGGCCGATCAGGCCCTTTTGACCCAAAGCGGCGAACCAATCGGGGAAGCTGCCGATGCCGCGATCTTCCAGCATGACGCGGGCGAGGCCGCGAAAGCCGATCAGGGTGGCGAGGGTGACGACGAGGCTGGGCAGGCCTAGGCGGGCGACGAACCAGCCGTTGAACAGGCCGCCCGCAATGCCGATAGTCAGGCAGATCAGGATGATCAAGGGCGCAGGGACGCCCATTTGGAAAAGATAGCCGAAAGTGCAGGCGGAAAGGCCCATCATCGAGCCAACCGAGAGATCAATCTCGGCATTGATGATCACGAAGGTCATCACAAGAGCGAGGATGATTTTCTCGATGGAAAGCTGGAACAGGTTGATTTGATTGGAGATGCCAAGAAAATCTGGGACGGCGATGGCATTGAAGGTGAAGACCCCCAAAAGGCAGACGAACAGGAAGCCTTCCCAGCTGAACAGACGGCTCATTGCGCAGCCTCCTTGGATTTCTTGGTGCGGAGTTTGGTGAGGCGGCGCGACAGGATGGTGTCGGTGGCGACGGCGAGCAGGATCAGCGCACCAAGGATGGCTTCGCGCCAGAATTCAGAGACGACGGCCCAGCGAACGAGGGAGGTTTCCAAGAGGTCAACCAAGATTGCGCCGAGGAATGCGCCGATCACCGAGCCGGAACCGCCGAAGATATTGACGCCGCCAACGACGCTGGAGGCCACGGATTTCAACTCAAACCCGAGGCCCGCGACGACGGTGATATTGCCGAAACGGGCGAGGAACATGAAGCCCGCAAGGCCCGCCATCAGTCCCGACAAAGCGAAAGCGGCAAACACCACGCGCTTGGCGTCAATGCCTGCCATGTCCGCGGCTTCGGGATTGGAGCCGACTGCGAACAAAGCACGGGCGGGGCGCAGGCGTGTGAGGCAGAGGTGGACGAGGATCACCACCAATAGGCTGGCGGTGAAGCCGGCGCGGAATTCCAGCGCTCCGATCGAGAACACCGGAAGGTTGGGAAAATCGGTGAGCCATGCCGGCAGGCTGTCGGAGGTGATGGATTTGGCGTTGGAATATTCGACAAGGAACGAGCGGAACAGCGCCATGGTGGCGAGGGTGACGATGATCGACGGCACGCGGGCGTAGGCGACCAAAAGGCCGTTGATGATGCCAAAGCCGGTGCCGACAAGGGCAGCGTAAAGCAACAACAGCAAGGGGTTAAGATCGGGATGGTTTGTGATGATGGAGCCTGTGGCGAAGGCAGAAAAGCCCACGACAGAGCCGACTGACAGGTCGATATTGCGGGTCAGGATCACCAGTGTTTGGCCGGTCGCGATCAGTGCCATGATCGCGACCGAGGATGAAATCCGGTTGAACAGGCGGCCGTTCAGGTAGCCTTCGATCTGGGAGGCGAAGAACAGTATGACGATGGCAAGCACTACCAGCAGCGCGAGGATCCGCAAAGCGGCCGGGGAAAGGCGGGAAAGTAGGCCCATCAGGCGGCGTCCTTTTGTCCGGTGGCAAGCGCCATGATGGATTCTTGAGAGGCATCGGCGTGATTAAGGATCGCCATTTGGCGGCCTTCGCGCATCACCAGAATGCGGTCGCCAAGGGCGAGGACTTCGGGCAAATCTGAAGAAATCACCAAAGCGGTGCCACCCGCGGCTGTGAAGGCGCGGATCAGGGCGTGGACCTCGGCTTTCGCACCGACATCGATGCCACGGGTGGGTTCATCGACAATCAGCAGGTCAGGCGCCATATTCAGCCATTTCGCCAGCATCACCTTTTGCTGATTGCCGCCCGAAAGATTGCCGACGGCAATATCGGTGTTCGGGGTGCGGATGTTCAGCTTTTTCTTGTAATCCCAAGCGGTTGCGATCTCGGCACTGGTGTTGATCAGTCCTAGGGGCGTGAGGTATTTCTGCAAAGTCGCAAGGCTGATATTCCAGCGGATCGGTAGCGCCATGGCAAGACCCAGCTTGCGGCGGTCTTCCGAGACATAGGCGATGCCAGCATCAATCGCTTGCCGCGAGGAGGTGACTTTCAGCGGTTGGCCTTTGTAAGTGACGGCCCCGGCGCTGGTTTTCAGCATGCCAAACAGCGCGAGGGCAACATCAGTCCGGCGCGCGCCGATCAGACCGGCCATGGCAAGGATCTCGCCGCGTTTGATGTCGAAGGAGATGTCTTCAAACACACCGTCGACGCTGAGGCTCTGCACGGACAGCAGAGTTTCCGAGGTGGCGGTGGAGGGCATCTTGGTGAAATAATTGCCAACCTCGCGACCCACCATCTCGGCGATCAGGGTTTGCGGATCGGTTTCGGTGATCAATTTGGTCGAGATGTGCTTGCCGTCGCGGATCACCGAGACCCGGTTGGCGAGTTGAAAGACTTCCTCCAACCGGTGCGAGATATAGACCACAGACACCCCATCATCGGCCAAAGCGCGGGCGATGCGGCGCAACTCAGAGGCCTCATGCGCTGAAAGGCTGGCGGTGGGCTCATCCATGATCAGCACGCGCACGTCTTGGCTGAGGGCGCGGGCGATTTCCACGGCCTGCTGTTCGGCCAAGGACAGACCCGAGGCGATACGGTCGACATCTAGCGTCATACCGATGCGGGCGATTAACTCCTTCGCGGCGCGGCGCATGGCGGGGCGGTTGAGGAACAGGCCGGAAGTGGCCGAAATGAAGATGTTTTCGGTGACATCAAGATCGGGAAACACCATCGGCTCTTGGTAAATCGCCGCAATCCCGCGCATTCGGGCAGCTTTTGAGCCGTTCAGCACAACGGGCTCGCCATCAACGTCCAGCACACCAGACGAAGGTTGATGAATCCCGGTCATGATCTTGATCATGGTGGATTTGCCCGCACCGTTTTCGCCGGCAATGGCATGAACTTCGCCGGGAAACAGTTCCAGCGTCATGTCGGTCAAGGCGGCGGTCATCCCGAAATTCTTCGAGATGCCGCGCAGCGCGAGCGTGGGGGCTAAGGTCATAGGGTCAATCCACAGGGAAGGACGCGGCCGGAGGGACCCCGGCCGCGTGAAAAAGCCTTACTTTGCAGCGGCTTCGACGTTGTCTTTGTTATAGACGGTGAATGGCCCCATCAGGATGCGCTTGGCCCCTTCGCGGCCCGGATCGGCCTCAATCGCGTAGTCGCCCATGCGGCCAGCGGTGAACGTCTCGCCGATTTCGCCCTTGAGCTGCCCAGTTGCGAGGCCATAGGCGGTGAAATAGGTCAAATATCCCAGATCGCGGAAGTCCCACAAAGCGAATTCTGGCGCGCAACCGTTCATCGTGTAGCTGACCATTTCGGACGGCAACCCAAGGCCAGACACTTTAACTTTGTCGCACAACCCCTCGTCCTGCATGGCTTTTGCCGAAGCTTGAATGCCGACGGTGGTCGGCGACATGATCAGGCCAAGATCGGGGTATTTATCGACCAAAGCCAGCGCGCGGTTGTAGGACACTTCCGCTTGGTCATCGCCATATACCACGTCGACCAGTTCAATGTCTTTATACTTCGGATCGGCGGCGAGAGCGGCCTTCATCGACTCGATCCAAGCGTTCTGGTTCGAGGCATCCGGCGTGGCCGACAGCACAGCCATCTGGCCTTTGCCGCCAAGGATGTTCAGCGCCATATCGGCCATCACGGTGCCGATCGAGCCGAAATCGACCTGAGCCACGAACACGCTTTCGCCCTTGCCACCCGGGATCGGGCTGTCCCATGTCACAACCTTGGTGCCAGCGGCTTGCGCGGCTTCGGCGGCGGGCACGATCTGGTCGCCCGCGTTGTTCGACAGCATCACTGCGCCCTGTTTTTGGGTGCCAGCAGTGGTCATGATCTCAATCTGGCCAGCGGTGGAGTTTTCCGGGGTTGGGCCGGTGAATTCCAGCTTGCCGGGGTTGCCGAGTTCTTTATGGGCTTCCTGCGCGCCCTCATTGGCCTGATCGAACACCAGAATACCAAGGAATTTCGGCAGCAAAACCATGTTGGTTTCTTTGCCGGGCTCGAGTTTGATGGTGTCGGCATAGGCGAAATTGGCGGTGGTCAGCATCATCGCGGCTGCTGCACCAAGTAGAACGTGTTTCATTGTAATCCTCCCAGATTTGGTGGCACGAACCCCGTGCCGGGTTATTTCCCTTGGTTTCCCGCAGGTTAGTGTGGAACTGGTTTGCGCGGGTCGTGGCCTGCAAGCGCACGGGCAATGTCGCCTGCAACAAGGTGCTGCAGCTGATGGATCGCAGCTTCGGAATACCAAGCGGCGTGCGGGGTCAGCAGCAGATTGGGGGCCGCGCGCAGCGGGCTGTCGGCGGGCAGCGGCTCGACATGGAATACGTCGAGTGCGGCGGCTGCGATGGTGCCTGCGGTCAGCGCCTGCGCCAAATCGGTCTCGTTGATCAACTGACCCCGGGCAGAGTTTACCAGCATCGCATGCGGTTGCATGGTTTTCAGCCGGGTGGCGTTGAAATACCCGGTAGTCTCGACGGTGGCCGGGGCGTGCAGGCTGATGATATCGGCCTCGCGCAACAGGGCGTCGGGGGTGACTTTACGGACGCCCAGTTCTGCCGCTTGCGCTTCGGTCAGGCCGGGATCGGCGGCGAGAAATTGAAAGCCAAAGCCTTTCAAGCGGGTGTGAACGGCGCGGCCAATGTTGCCCAGACCGAAGAAACCGAAGTTTGTTTTGTTGAAGGGTTTCATTGGCTTGGCGATTTTAACTGCGGCCCATTCGCCCACCCGCACCGAATTGTCCATCGCCACCAGTTTGCGCAGCAAGGTCAAAGCGGCGGCGGCGGTGTGGTCGGCGACCTCGTCAGCGCAGTAGTCGGGGACGTAGCCGACCTTCAGGCCATGCTGTGCGCAGGCGGCGAGGTCGATGTTGTTATAGCCGACGCCGTAGCGGATCACCGTGGCGCCGGGATTGACGGCGGCAGCGGCGGCGGGGCCGAAGCTGGAAAATTGCACGACGACGACATCGGCCCCGGCAACGGCTGCGGCGACTTCCTCGGCGGATTTGCATTGATAGGACGCAATCGCGGCTCCAGCGGCGCGGGCAGCGGCGGTTTCCTGCTCCAGCGCGGGGAAGGTGTAGTCGGTAACGACGACTTTCATGGTGAAACCTTTAGGTAGTCGTGAATGATCTCGCCGGGGACGAGGGTGAAATCGGCGCGCCAGTAGAACCCTTGCAAAGGCTCCCGCACGGGCAGGCGGAAGATCGGCATCTGTGCATTGGCGCGCAGCTCCACCGTGCAGGGGCCTTGCCAACATTCATGCACCACCACGTCTGACAGCTTACGCGAGGTGAGTTGTCGGATCGCCGGGGTACCGTCAATATGGTCGATGGCCTTGAGGTTCAGGTTGGTGGCGAAGTCGAAATAGGGCTTCAGACGGGCCGGGTCGCAGGGCCGCTGTTTGTAGGGCAGGGTTGCGGTAAGCACGTCGATGCCGTTGCGTTCAACGGTGCCGACAAACAGATCGCCGCGTACATCAAGCGTGGGTTTCCCCAGCTTTTTTGGTTGGCCATGGATCTCGCGGCCATGGGTCACGCCAACATCAGACGAGAGCACCAGATAGGGCGAATAGGCGCCCTGCCGAGCGCCAAAAGACGCGCCGAACATCACATTGGCCTCGGCATAGGGGCCAAGCCAATCGGTGTCGTTCATCTTATAGATATGGCAGCAGGCGATATCGCCTTCTGGGCACAGCGGCGGCGGCAAAAGGAAAGCCATCGCGGCTGGGTCTGTGCGCCAATACACCGTTAGGATTTCCGCATTGCGAAACCGAAACGGAAACGGCGGAATCATCGGCGCATCCCACGGGGTGGAAAAGCCGCCTTTGCGGATATCGTCCTCAGTGGGGGGCGTTAAAGTCATTGCATCGCAATCCGGCGCACGACGTCTTCCTGCACTTCGATGCCAAGGCCGGGGGCGTGGATTGGATAGGCCCAGCCGTCTTTGTGCCAGATTTTCTGGGCTAAAAGCTCGTCTTGCACGATCACCGGGAAGGGCTTGAATTCAAACACTTCGGTGTTGGGGGATGCCAAGGAAAGATGCAAAGACGCTGCCGTTGTGATGCCGGTAGACCAAGCATGGGCATTGACGGTTTTGCCGTATTGCGACGCCAAAGCATCGACGCGGCGGAATCCTGTGATCCCTTCAACGCGGGCAGGGTCTATGCCGTAGACGTCCACCGCTTGCACGAATTCCATCTGGCGGCGGTAGCCTGCTTCGGTGAATTCGCGCTCGCCTGAGGCCAACCGGACTTTGGTATTGGCGCGAAGTTTGCGGTAGCCCGCATCATCGGTGACATAGAGCGGCTCTTCGTACCAGCCGATGCCAAGATCGTGCATCCGGTTGGCGACGCTGATGGCTGTATCCACATCCCAGCGCACGCCGTTGCCGATATCGACCAAAATTCCCGCATCGGGGCCAAGCGCAGAGCGTAGAGCGCGGATGAAGGAGACATCCACATCCGGGTCGCCGCCGATATTGCTTTCGCCCTTTTTCGCAAAGCCCAGCTTGGTGGAGCGGAATCCATTAGCGAAAAAGCCTTCCACATCGGCAACGCAAGCGGCCTCGCCCTTTTTGTTGACATGGCTCGAGGCGTTGGCGAGAAGGCGATCATGCTTCAAGCCGCCGAACAACTCATACAGTGGCTTGCCTTCCAGTTTGCCGCGAATATCCCACAAAGCCATATCGACGCCCGAGATCGCCAAGGAGGCCACGCCGCCCTCGCCATACCACCAAACATGACGGCGCATCTTGAGCCAAAGTGTTTCGATATCAATCGCTTCACCCAGCAAGATCGGCGTCAAGCCTTCGCGGATCACCAGCGCGGTCGCCTTACAAGCCTCGGGCCACATGGCGATGCTTTCGCCCCAGCCGACAATACCGTCATCCGTTTCAACCCGCACCAAAACCGTACGTCTGATCGTGCCGAAATCGTTCGGATCGGGGTACTCAATCGGGATCGGCTCGATCCGCGCTATTTTCGTCATATTCCCCCCTCACCGCGTTTGGCTTTATCTTTGACTTGGCCACCAGATCGCGATACTTCGATAATTGGTAAGGCCAATTAGCAATGTTTAGCAATCTGAGGTCAAGAAAAATGTTCAACCTGAGCCCTGTTCCCGTGCCAGATCTGAGTGGCCGCACCGTCTTAGTGACAGGTGCGGGCAAGGGGATTGGTGCGGAATTGGTAAGAATTCTGGTGGCTAACGGGGCAAAGGTGTTCGCTGGAGTGTTCTCGGGCGAAAGCGTCGAAAACCTGCCTGCGGCGGCCACCGTGCTGGCACTGGATGTGACCAAACAGGCGGATGTAGATGCCGCGATGGCATGCATTGCCGCCGAATCGGGGCGGCTGGATGTGCTGGTGAACAATGCGGGCATGATCACGCCGATTGGGCCGCTGGCGGAATTGGCGAGCGATGCGCTGGCTCCGGCGTTTGCGGTCAATGTGATCGGGGTGCATCGGATGGCGATTGCGGCGCTGCCGATGCTGCGGGCCTCAAAGGGAGTTATCGTCAACGCAGGCACCGGGGCGGCCACCACACCGATGGAGGGCTGGACGGTGTATTGCGCCACTAAAGCCGGGATGCGGATGCTGAGCCAAATGATGGCTATGGAACTGGCGCCAGATGTAAAAACGTTTTTCGTCGGCATTCCGCCGACCGATACCGCGATGCAGGGGGCTATTCGTGATGCGGGGTTTAACCCTGTTTCCAAAATCCCGCAGGATAAGCTGGTACGCCCGGCGGTTCCGGCATCGGTGATGGCATGGATGTGTGGGCCGCAGGCGCGCGACGTTGAGGAAGTTTTGCTCGACGTGCGGCAGGAAATTTTCACCAAGATGATGGACCTGCCCGCCTGAGCGGGGCATGGTGCAAAAAATCGGGGTGCGGGCAAACCGGAGGATTATATGGGACGGCTTCAAGGCAAACGTGCACTGGTCACGGCGGCGGGGCAGGGCATCGGGCGGGCCTCGGCAGTGATGATGGCGCGCGAGGGGGCGAAGGTTCTCGCCACCGATGTGAACGAAAAGGCTTTGGCGGAACTGGCAGCAGAGGGCATCGAGACGCGGGTTTTGAACGTGCGCGATCCGGGTTCCATTGCGGCAGCGGCGGCGCTGGGGCCGTTTGAGGTGCTGTTCAACTGCGCGGGGTTTGTGGCGGCGGGCTCGATTCTGGATTGTGATGAGGATCAATGGGCGTTCTCACTGGATCTAAACATGACGGCTATGTACCGGATGTGTAAGGCGTTTCTGCCAGGAATGATTGAAAACGGCGGCGGGTCGATCATCAATATGGCCTCGGTGGCCTCAAGCGTGATCGCGGCACCCAACCGCTTTGTTTATGGGGCGACCAAAGCCGGTGTGATCGGCCTGACCAAGTCCATCGCGGTGGATTTCATCGCCAAGGGCATCCGCTGCAACGCGATCTGCCCCGGCACGGTGGAAAGCCCCTCGCTGGAACAGCGCCTGCGCGACACCGGTGATTACGCGGCTGCGAAGGCTGCATTCATCGCCCGGCAACCGATTGGCCGGATTGGCCGCGCCGAGGAAATTGCGGCTTTGGTGACCTATCTCGCTTCCGACGAATCCACCTATACCACCGGCGTCGCGCATGTGATCGACGGCGGTTGGGCCAATGCATAAGGAATAATTATGAAACTGCTTCGTCATGGGCCTTCGGGCGCTGAAAAACCCGGTATTTTGCACAGCGATGGCACGGTGCGCGATCTGTCGGCCATTGTGTCGGACATTGGCGGCGACGTTTTGTCGGATGCCGGCATCGCCAAAATTCGCGCGGCAGACCCGGCGCGGCTGCCGATTGTGCAGGGGGCGCGGCTGGGGCCTTGCGTGGCGGGCACCGGCAAATTCATCTGCATCGGGCTGAATTACTCTGATCATGCCGCCGAAACCGGCGCGACTGTGCCGCCCGAGCCGATCATATTTATGAAGGCTACCAGTGCGATTTGTGGCCCGAACGATCCCATCATCATTCCCCGCACTTCGGAAAAGACCGATTGGGAGGTGGAACTGGCGGTGATCATCGGCAAAAAGGCCAAGTATGTCTCGGAAGCCGAGGCGATGGACTACGTTGCGGGCTATGCGGTGACCAATGATGTCTCGGAGCGCGCGTTCCAGACCGAGCGTTCGGGCCAATGGACCAAGGGCAAATCCTGCGACAACTTCGGTCAGATCGGGCCATATTTGGTGACGCGGGATGAAGTGGCCGATCCGCAGAATTTGGGCATGTGGTTGACCGTTAATGGCACCAAGATGCAAAATGGCAGCACCAAAACCATGGTCTATGGGGTGAAATATCTGGTCAGCTACCTCAGCCAGTTCATGACCCTGCATCCGGGCGATGTGATTTCGACTGGGACGCCTCCAGGTGTCGGCTTGGGGATGAAGCCGCCGAAATACCTGAAAGCCGGGGATGTGGTGGAGTTGGGGATCGAAGGTTTGGGCCAGCAGCGGCAAGACGTGATCGCGGATTGAGTATAGGGCCCGGCGGCAACGTCGGGTCTTTTGCCTTTGGGGAGGGGTGAAATGGATCTGATCGACACCCATCAGCATCTGATTTTGCGCGCTAAATTGGGCTATGCTTGGACGACAGGCATGCCCGCCTTGCAGGGCGATTTCACCCCTGCGGACTATGCGCGGCTGGTGGCGGGCAAAGGCGTGATCGGCACGATTTTCATGGAAACCGGGGTGGATGACGCCGACTATCAGGCCGAGGCGCGACTGATCGCGGGGCTGGTGGGCAAGGGCGGGATGCTGGCGCAGATCGCTTCGTGTCGGCCTGAGCTGGATTTGGGGTTTGACGGTTGGCTGGATGAATGTCGCGGGTTGTCGGTGGTGGGGTTCCGGCGGCTTTTGCATGTCGTTGACGATGCGATGAGCCAAACGGACGGTTTTCGCCACAATATCCGCAAGATCGGGGCGGCGGGTTACACTTATGACATGGTGTTTCATGCCCGCCAGTTGCGCATTGCTGCGGATTTGGCGCGGGCTTGCCCGGATCAGGTGTTGGTGCTGGACCATTGCGGCAACCCGGATGTGTCGGGGGATGGCTTTGAGGCTTGGTTTGCCGGGATGCAGGAAATGGCGGCGCTGCCGCATGTCTGGCTGAAATTCTCTGGGATTGCCGTGAATTGCGCGCCGGGGACGGCATCCGTGATGCTGTTGCAACGTTACACCGATGCGATGCTGGAGTTGTTTGGTCCGGCGCGGATGATCTGGGGCGGCGATTGGCCGGTGGTGGATTTGGCCGTGGGCTTGCCTGCATGGATTGACCTTAGCCGGGCGTTGCTGGCCGGGTTGTCAGCGGACGAGCAGGCGATGATCGGCCATAAAAACGCGCGACGCGTCTATGGGCTGGCCGGGTAGAGAGGCTTCAGGCCCCTCTCGCGGCGCTCTCCCCCGCGGGATATCTGCGCGCAGAGGATGACAGTTTTAGATAAGTCTTAGGTTTACCCCATTCCCTTGTTGCCCAAGCCGTGGCCTTCAATCCAGCCGTTGCACCGGAACCGAGACGTTGAAGCTGGCCGCACCGGCATCGGGCAGAGTGACGCCTTCGACCATATTGATGCCGAAACCGACGACAAAACCGGGGGGCTTAACGATACAATTCTCGGGCGCGTTCTTGATCGTGCCGCCGTTCTTTGCATTGAACTGGCCGCGATAAACGATTTCCGTCTCTAGCGGTTCAAAGATCTGGCTGGTGTGTTCGCCGGTGTCAAAGGAGCAGCACCAAATCGCGCCAGGACCAACATGACCCACTCGGACGCGGGTTTGGCGGCGAGCACGTCGTTCATTTTGATAATCCTTGGGTTTGGTTGCGATTGTCGCGCGTTGATTTTATCTGCCGTGCCCAGGCTTTCGGCCTTGAACGCGTTCCCAGCTGGGAGTGAATTGTGTAATCGGGCGGATTTTAGCGAAGAAAGCACAATATGTTGTGGTTATTGGTGGGATTAGGGCAAAGCGGCTTATGCTGCGCGGGCCTTCAGGCATTGCAAAACTGATGCCGCATCGGGGCGCAAAGGCGCGCAATGTGACGGCGGATGCGGGGTGTGCTTTGGGCGCGATGTATACCGCGTTTGAGGATCTGGATTGGTTGATCCTGCAGGTGAACGCGCGCATTTTGGCGCGGCTGGGGGCGGCGTTGCGCCAACGCGTGCTGAGTGTTTTTGCCGCCGTGTATGGTTTAGTGACGCTGACCGCGCCGTTCGTGGCCCCCCGCGCGATCAGTCGCAAGATGAAGTGGCGGCTTTGGTCGTGGCGATGACGTAGGGGTTAGCGGAGGCGCCTTACTCAGACACCGTCCTGCAAGATATGCCGTGCCGTGCGCAAAGCCAAAGCCGCCACGGTCAGTGACGGATTGGCCGCGGCAGACGTCGGCAGCACCGAGGCATCGACGATGAACAGGTTCGCCAGATCATGGCTGCGGCAGAACGGGTTGACCACGCTGCTGGCCGGGTCCACCCCCATCCGGGCCGTGCCACATTGATGGCTTGGGGTGCGTTTCTCGAAGGTCTTGGTCAGCACCAGTGGCCAGCCCGCCTTTTTCAGCGTGGCTTTCAGCTTGGCGTTCAGCGCCGCATGGGCCTGCCAGTTGGAGCGTTGCCATTTCAGCACGATTTGACCATCGCGCAAGAACACCCGGCTTTCGGGGTTCGGCAGGTCTTCTGACATGGTCATCAGATGCACCGAATGATCCGCCAGCCAGCGCGAGACGGGCAAAGGCAGGCCGGATTCCGCCGCCATGATCTCGCCAGTGATCCGCCCCAGCATTTGCACATTGCCCAAGGGTTCGCCGTTTGGCCCCCCGGTCAAGTACCAGTCGTTCATCTGGATGGTCTTTTCATAGACCGAGCGGTTGCGGCGGAACGGGCTGACCCCCAGCACGGCGGTGATGTTGTGGTTCATAAAGTTGCGGCCAACCTGATCGGAGGTATTGGCAAGGCCCGTGGGGTGATCGACATCCGCGGACGCCAACAGCAAACAGGCGGATTTCACCGCACCCGCGCAGAGGCAGACAAGGTTCGCCGAAATCCGCAGCGTTGCGCCGTCTTGGTCATATTCTACCGTCGAAATGCGGCCAGCTTCAGCGATCAACCGTGTCACCTTGGCCTTGGTGATCAGCGTCACATTCGGGTGCTTCAGCGCGGCGGCAAGCCCTATGGTTTCGGCATCCATCTTGCCGCCACGGGTGTTTGGGAAGCCGTCAAAGGTCAGCGGCCCGCCCTTCAGCCAGAGGTCAATATCAACGCCCAAGGGCAGCGCTCCCGGATGTAGGCCCTGTGCTTTCAGCCGGTTGCAAAGGTCCACCATATCCGGCTCGTGCGGCACGGGGGGGAAAGGGTAGGGGCGCGAATGATGTGGCTCGGTCGGGTCTTCGCCTAAAGCGCCGCGCACCTGATACATCTCTTCGGCGGCCTGATAATCCGACTCGAACGCCTCATACGGCATCGGCCAGCCGGGGGCGGTGCCGCCCATGTGCTTTAAAGGCCGAAAATCTTCCGCCCGGTAGCGCATCAGCACCGCGCCGTAGAATTTCGAATTGCCGCCGGGGTGGTAGTAGTTGTTCGGCGTGAAGGTGCCGCCGTTGGCATCATACCACGTCTCGCCCGGGCTGAAATGGCCGCCAAAGACTGCGCCCGGCTCGCGGGTTTGCGGGCTGTCTTTCAACCAATCGCCGCGCTCCAAGATCACAATCCGCTTCCCCGAAGGGGCCAAAGCCGCCGCCAGTGTTGCCCCGCCCATGCCAGAGCCGATGATCAGAATATCAGGGGAAGTCATGCGGGCCTTGCCTTTGTTGCGTGACCCTGGCGCAAAGCCCGATCCACCGAGACGGCAAGGGTTTGATCCACCCACATCCGCTGGTGACAAAGACGACAGCCCCACCGCGCACTGCATCATCACAGCGAATGTGTCAGAGCTGCAGGGCGTCGTCATCCCAAATCGCCGAGGACGGGGAAAGGAAATCGAGAATTAAGGCTATGAAAGGCGATTGTTACCGCAAACACACAGGGAAATCTGCGAAAATCGCGGAAAATTCACATAAGCTATCTGCTGAATGAAAGAGATGCGCCGCGTTCCCGCAGCATCAGATCGCGCATATGACCTGTTCATTCCGACAAAAGGCCGTGCCGTGAACAGCCCAATAAACAAGGTTGCCCGCCCGGTACTATAACGAGGGAGGAGTGGGCGCACCGGGCGGGTCTTGTGCCAACGCGTCTGGGGACAGACATGCGTTGGCAAGTCGTGGTTCATCATCGCGCAGATGCGTTGTCTCGGCACTGCTTCAGATTAGTATTTAACCGCAGGACAAATATTTTTTGTGCTTGTGGTCGTTGTGCAAACTGAATCAGCCAGCGGCAACGCATGGGCCTTGGCATCCTGCAATGGCCGTACCTTCGGTGTTGCGGTGGCGCGCTGATCCAGATCAACGCGCTTCAGCTTCGGCTTCGCTATGGTGTTCAAAGCGCAACTTTTGTCTGCAGGACAGATCACTTGAAACCCAGTCAGCTGTCATTTCGGCTTTGCTCGTCTGTCGTGCGGATGGTCGCGGTGGCGCATGTTGCGGTGTCGCAGTGGTGGGCGCATGTCTGATGCCAAAACACCCAACAGCGCAGCCCTGCGCACGGGTGGCGAGCTTATGACACCCAACATCGGCGGTCAGTTGACGGTGCCGCCACCGCCGACGCCGACGCTTAGCCCGAGGCAAAGCTTCAACGGGTGGATCTGGGCGGGTCTGGTGGCACTTGTTCTTGGTGCGGCGGCGCTTTGGTATGTTCAGCCTTGGGCGAGCAAGGGGCTGGCTGTCACGGTTGAGACGGCCACGCCTGCGCCGCTGATCTTGGTGCTGGCGGTGAACGGGCGATTGGCCCCGCAGCATCTGGTTGCGGTAAAACCCACGGTTGCCGGCACAGTGACAGCGGTGCCCGTCGAGGCGGGCGCGGTGGTTCGGCAAGGCGAGATTCTGGCGCAGATCGATGCCTCGGGACAGCAGGCGCAGGTGCGTCAGTTCAAAGCGGGGCTGGATGCAGGCTTGGCCGCGCAAGAGCAAGCCGAGGCAAATCTTGCACGGGCGGCGGCTTTGGGCGGTAACATCACCCGCACGGCGCTGGGCGATGCCAGGACTGCGCAGCAGACCGCTGTGCAAGAGGTGGCCCGCCTGACTGCCTTGCTGGATCAGGCGCAGATCGGCCTTGCAAAATACACGATTGCGGCCCCGGTGGCGGGCAAAGTGTTAAACCGAAACGCCGAAGTCGGGCAAGTCGTTGACATCGCAACCGCGTTGTTTGCCATCGCTGACCTTGGAAAGCTGGTGGTCGAGACTGATGTGGATGAAGGCTATGCCGCGCGGATGACTTTAGGGTTGCCCGCCGTCTTGCAATTGAAGGGCGAGAGCGCCAAGCGGGATGGCCGCGTCAGCTTTGTGGCAGCACAGGTTGATGCGGCCACCGGCGGGTTGGCGGTGAAGATCGCCTTTGATGATCCGGTCACAGCTCCGGTGGGTCTGACGGTGACGGCAAACATCATTGTCGGGCGCCAAGCGGCCGCAATCTCGGTGCCGCGTGCCGCAGTGGTCACCGATGCCACAGGTGCGGCGGTGTTCGTCGCGGTGGCAGGTCATGCCGTTCGACGGGACGTCAGCGTGGTGGATTGGCCGGCAGACCGGGTGCAAGTGACTTCGGGGCTTGCGGCGGGCGAGCTGGTGATCACCGATGCGACTGGGCTGGCGGACGGGTTGGCCGTCAGCGTGCCCGCCGCCGCCAAGGCCGACCCCTGATGCTGTACGCGCTTAAAATCGCCTTTCGCTATTTGCTGTCCAGCAAGGCACAGACCGCGCTGTTGGTGCTGGGAGTCGCCTTGGGCGTGTTCATCTTTATCTTTATGAGCGCGCTGATCGGCGGTCTGGCGAACTTCATCCTGGCCAGCATCGCGGGCGATCTGAGCCATGTCAGCATTGTCGCCGAGGTCGAAGACCCCGCGCTGTTGTTGGATCCAAATGCAGGGCAAATCCTGCTTGCACAGGAAAAATCGGCAGTGCGGCAAGCCTTTCTGCGCGACGCGGCAATTTATGCGCCGATGATTGCCGCCTTGCCGGGCGTGGTGGCGGTATCGCCGCAGATCACCGGAAGTGGGTTCATCACCCGCGGCGGCCAAGTGGCGCAGGTGGCGATCAACGGCGTCGAGCCGGGCAAGGAATCGGCGATTGTGCAACTGGACAGCTACATCACCGCAGGCTCTGTCCGGCTGGGCACCGGGCTTACCATCATCGGGCAAACGCTGGCCGATGATCTTGATCTGACGGTGGGCGATACCATCCGGCTTGATTCAGCCCAAGGCATCGACGCTTTGCTGACGGTATCGGGCATCTACAAGATCGGGCAGGGCGGCTTTGATCGCGCGACTGCCTATGTCAGTCTTGATACCGCCCGCACCCTGATGGCACTGCCGCAGGGGGTGACGCGGATCGAGATCAAGCTTGCCGATCTGATGACGGCGGATGCCACGGCGCTGCGGATCAGCGCGATCACTGGGCTGAAGGCAAAGTCTTGGACCGAGCAAGGTGCGCAGGTGATGTCAGCGCTGCAGGCGCAGGGCCAGACCGGGCTGCTGTTGAAGACATTTGCCATGGTGTCGATCGTGATCGGCATCGCGTCGTCACTGTTGCTGTCGACCTACCGCCGCAAGGCCGAGATTGGCATCATGCGGGCGATGGGGGCCAGTCGTCGCTTCGTGGTGTTCGTGTTCGTCAGTCAGGGCGCGTTGGTGGGCTTGCTGGGTGGGCTGTTGGGTGCGGGGTTGAGCTATATCGTGCTACAGGCGTTTCCGCCGCGCGATGCGGCGCACCCTTCTGTGATGCCGATTGATATCCACGAAGGCGCGTTCGGGTTGGCGGTGCTGTTGACCGTCACCATCGCCACCTTGGCCGCAATCCTGCCTGCGCGTGCTGCGGCGCGGGTGGACCCTGTCACGGCCATCGGACAATGACCGAGGCTTTGTTGCAGGTCAGCGATTTGGTGAAAACTTTTGGCTCGGGTGAAGCCGAAACCCGCGTGCTGCGCGGGTTGTCGCTGCGGATGGACAAGGGCGAGTTGTCGGCGCTGCTGGGGCCGTCCGGCTCGGGCAAAAGCACGCTGTTGACCATTCTGGGCACGCTGATGCAGCCGACATCGGGCCGCCACACCATGCTGGGGGTGGATCTGACCACGGCCAATGACCGCGCGCTGACCGATTTTCGCAACCGCCACATCGGCTTTGTGTTTCAGTTTCACAACTTGCTGCCCGACTTTACTGCGCTGGAGAACGTGATCTTTCCCACTGCCGTGCGCGAGGGCCGCGAAACCGCTGCGGCGCGGGCGCGGGGGCGCGATTTGCTGGGCCGGATGGGGCTGGCCGACCGGGTGGATTTTCCATCGACCAACCTGTCAGGCGGCCAGAAACAACGTGTCGCCGTTGCGCGCGCGCTGATGAACTCCCCCGAGTTGGTGCTGGCGGACGAGCCCACTGGCAACCTCGACCGCGCCTCGGCGATTCAGGTGATGAAGTTGATCGGCCAGATCAACCGCGATGAAGGCACGACCTTTCTGATCTCGACGCATGATGAGAAGATCGCGGCGACGTGTCGGCGGCAGATCGTGGTGGGCGAGGGCGTGGTGACAGGATGAGGGCCAGTGTGTTGCGTCATTAGAGTCCACCTGTTGTTCACGGTGCGAAGCTGTAGGCCAACCGCGTGATCCTGCCGCGATGATACGACCGCTCGCCGTGCGGGGTCTGTCAGAACACCTCGCCCATGACAGGCACTAGCATACCGTGTTGCCGCCGATACTGCGACATCCGGCAGAACCACGGCATCATCACCACGGTGTTGCCCAGCATGCCGCAGCGCGCGTCAGCGTGCACCTCGGCCACCAGCCCATCCGCGCCAAACCGAAACAGCAGGGTCAGGCTGACCCCGCCATCTTTGATCGTGGCGCGGGCAGAGCTGTCATCCACCGCCTGCCAGACCACACCCTGACTGGGCAAAAGCGCTGTTGGATTTCCGTCGTCGCTTCACCCGCGTGCGAAAAGCGGAAGGCACCGCTAGCACCTTGATCAAACAGAACCTCGCCCGGCATCCCGCACGTGGCGGCGGCGCGCGCTGGGCGGCCACGCGCGCGGTATAATCCGGCATCGAGCCGATCTGACGCAGGCCAAACCCGGCAGCACGTGCTTTTGCAATCAGGGTCGCTTCGCCCGCGATCAGCAGATTGCGCCGCTTCAGCATGGACGGGTTTAGCATGGACGGGCCTCCTTTGCCGTGTTGCGATGACCTGCACCAGTGCGTTGATCAAGATCAGGCAGCGGGGCGATCCGCAGAAAGCTGCGGTGCCCTGCGCGCCGCAGCGCCCGGCCGCGCCGCGTGCCGCCAGAGCGGCTTCAGTATTTCCAAGATCAGCAAAACCAGCACCCCGGCACCCAAAGGCACCACAAGCCACTGCGGCTTTAGCGCGCCAAAGCTGAACAGATCGCGGGCAGGGGCCCAGAACACCGTCACCGCCAGCAGCACCGCCACAATCGGCAAAGCCACCGCCAACGCGCGGTTGGGTCGGGTGATCGCAGTGATAATGGAGGAGGAAATCGAGCGGTTCACGAAGATCAGCGCCACCACGCAAAGCACCAGCGCGTGAAAGCTCAAGGCGCGGACCTGATCGGGGTCAAAGCCATAATCTGGGGCAAGAAACAGGATCGTGGTGACAATCACCAGCACCAACGTGCCTTGCAGCAGGCCCCAAAGGATCGTCGGCGGCGAAAATAGCGGCTCGGACACCGGACGCGGTGGGCGCGTCATCACGTTGTCTTCTTCGGTTTCCGCCTCGAACACCAAGGAACACACCGGGTCGATGACCATTTCCAGAAACGCGATATGCACCGGGCCGAACAGCAGCGGCATCCCAAACGCCAGCGGGATCAGCGCAAGGCCCGCAATCGGCACATGCACCGCCAGAATGAACGCCATCGCCTTGCGCAGGTTGTCATAGATGCGCCGCCCCAGCCGCACCGTGGTGACAATAGCGCCGAAATCATCGTCAAGCAGCACAATCGCTGCGGCCTCGCGCGCGACATCGGTGCCGCGCCCGCCCATCGCGACGCCAATATCGGCGGCTTTCAGCGAGGGCGCATCATTCACCCCGTCACCCGTCATCGCCACGATCGCGCCGCTGGTCTGCAACGCCCGCACAATGCGCAGCTTTTGCTCTGGCTGGATGCGGGCGAAAACGGTGGCGGTCTGTATGGCCAGGGCCAGATCGGCGTCGGTCATCGCGGCCAAGGCTGTGCCGTCAATCACCGTATCCCCCCCAATCCCCGCAGTTTTCGCAATCGCCAGTGCAGTGGCCGGATAATCCCCGGTGATCATGATCACTTTGATCCCTGCTGATCTGCATTGCGCAACGGCTGCGGGGGCCGAGGCCCGCAGCGGGTCGGCAAGCCCGACAAGCCCCAGAAAGCGAAAGTTGAAATCATGCTGATCGGCGGGCAGGTTTGGGCCTGCAAAGGCCGCCTCGGCCACGCCAAGGATGCGCAGGCCTTTGGCGGCCATGCTGTTCACGGCCTGCATCATCGCTTGCCGCGTCAGGTCCGACAGATGGCAGAGATCAGCAATCGCCTCGGGCGCGCCCTTGGCGGCGACCATGTGGCTGCCGTTGCCATCAGCACGGTCCCACACTTGCGACATTGCCAGCAGTTTGGCCGACAGCGGATAGGATCGGATCAGCGTGCGGCCCTCGCCGGGCAGAGTCTCGCCCTTGCGCAGATCGCTTGCTGCGAGGCTGTGAAACGCCTTTTCCATCGGGTCATGCGGCTGCGGTGCCGAGGCCATCACCCCCGCCGCCGCCAGTTCGCGAAAGGCATCTGGCACCGGGTCAGGCCCGATCAGAAACGCTTGGCCTTCCGGCAGATGCAGTGCCGCAAGCGTCATGCGGTTTTCGGTCAGCGTGCCGGTCTTGTCGGTGCACAGCACCGAGGCGGCCCCAAGCGATTCAATCGCCGAGGCCCGGCGCGTCAGCACCCGCGCCTTGGAAATCCGCCACGCCCCCATCGCCATGAACACCGCCAGCACCATCGGAAATTCTTCCGGCAGCATCGCCATGCCCACTGCAATTCCTGCCAGCACCCCGTCCAGCCAGTCGCCGCGCTGCCAGCCGTGCAGCGCCACGACCAACAGCGCCACCGTCCCGCCGATCAGCGCAAAGGCCAGCACCAGCTTGCGCATCTGGCGTTGCAAATGCGGCGTGCCGGTTTCCAATTGGTTCAGCGACGTGCCGATCTTGCCGATTTCACTGTTTGCACCGGTTGCCATGACTTCAGCCAGCCCCTGACCGCGCACGATCAGCGTGCCCGAAAACACCAGCGGTTGATCCTCGCCCCCCGGACGGGCCGTGGCCCCCGCCGCGCCCACCGCCTTGCGCACCGGCACCGCCTCGCCTGTCAGCAGGGATTCGTCCGCCGACAGGTCTGCTGCCTGCAACAGCCGCGCATCGGCGGGCACGCGGTCGCCCTCGGCCAACACGATCAGATCGCCGCGCACCACCTCGGTGCCCGCGATGCGCAGCCGTTCGCCACCGCGTATCACCAGCGCGCGCGGGCTGGTCAGATCGCGCAGCGCATCAAGCACACGTTCCGTGCGCGCCTCTTGCACGGCGGTGATGGTGATCGACAGGCAGGCAAAGGCCAGCAGGATCAGCGCCTCGGCCCGGCTGCCCAGCAACAGATAAACCACGCCACCGCCGAGCAGCAGCGCCAGCATCGGCTCGCGCAGCACATTCAGCACGATGCGCAACGGCGCGCGGCGTTTGGCGCGCGGCAGGGCGTTGGGGCCATCGGCGGACAGGCGGCTTGCGGCCTGAGCAGGGCAAAGCCCCGGTAAACCAGCTGGGTTTGGCAAAGTCGCGGGATTCGGCTGGGCGCTGTCCATAGATCGTCTCCGCGAAGAACGGCCACCGACGCGTCGGACATAGGCGGCATCGCGGCGAGCGATGCGGGTTTTTTGCAGACCACGCCTTGATCTGCATCAGAGCGGGCCGGGGTCAGTGGCGCTATGGCTTAAAGCAGCGTCGAGACGGGCCGGTTGGCCTGCACTGCGCACGTAAAGGGGCGAGTTCATGCCACAGACAACTGATCCTGTACCCGTTCCAGCGCCGCCCGCCATGGGCTTGCGCTTTCCGTCTGCCTTCACCATCCTGTTCGCGCTGATCGTTCTGGTGGCGGTGCTGACTTGGATCATCCCGGCGGGGCAATATGCCCGCGTCGCCTCGGAGGCTCTGGGTAAGGATGTGCCGGTTGCTGGCACTTATGCGCTGACTGATGCCAATCCGCAGGGCGTGCTTGATGTGATACTCGCCCCGATCGCCGGGTTTTACGACCCCGACAGCTATGCTGCCAATGCCATCGACGTGTCGCTGTTCGTGCTGATCATCGGGGGCTTTATCGGGGTGGTGACGGCGACTGGCGCGATAGATGCCGGGATTGCGCGCGCCATGGTCAAGCTGCAGGGCCGCGAGAACTGGATGATCCCGTTCCTGATGGCGCTGTTCGCGCTGGGCGGCACTACTTACGGTATGGCCGAGGAGACGCTGGCATTTTACGTTCTGCTGATCCCGGTGATGATTGCGGCGGGCTATGACGCGGTGGTGGCGGTGGCGGTGATCTTGCTGGGGGCGGGGGTTGGCGTGCTGGGCTCTACCATCAATGCCTTTTCCACGGTGATCGCGTCGGATGCAGCGGGGGTGACGTTTGCCGATGGGCTGGCCCTGCGGCTGATCATTCTGGGGCTGTGCTGGCTTGTCACGGTGGCCTTCGTGATGCGCTATGCTGCACGGGTGAAGGCGGACCCGTCTAAGTCATTTGTCTTTGACAAAAAAGCCGCGAACGAAGCGCATTTTCTGGGTGGCAAGGCCGCAGCGGGAGGCACGTTTACCGGGCTGCATCAGATTGTTCTGATCCTGTTCGGTCTGACATTCGCCGTGATGATCTGGGGCGTCTCAAGCCAAGGCTGGTGGATGGCGCAGATGTCAGGACTGTTCCTGATCGGTGCCATTCTGATCGGCTTGATCGCCCGCCTTGGCGAAGCCCGGCTGGTTGAGGCGTTTCTGACCGGCGCGCGGGATCTGCTGGGGGTGGCGCTGATCATCGGTCTGGCGCGCGGCATCGTGGTGGTGATGGACGCAGGCCATATCACCGACACCATTTTGCACGCGGCGGAAACCACGGTGGCCGGGTTGCCAAAGGTCGCCTTCATCAATGTGATTTACTGGATCGAGGTCGGCATGTCGTTCCTTGTGCCCTCGACTTCGGGCCTTGCGGTGTTGTCGATGCCGATCCTTGCCCCGGTCGCCGATTTCGCCGGGGTGCAGCGTGAACTGGTCGTCACCGCCTTTGCCACCGGCAGCGGCATCGTCAACCTGATCACCCCCACATCCGCCGTTGTTATGGGCGGCCTCGCCATCGGCCGGGTGCCGTATGAACGCTGGCTGCGCTTCATCGCACCGCTGCTGGCAGCCCTGACCTTGATCATTATGGCGACACTCAGCGCAGCCGTCGTCTTAGCATAGGAAACCGAATGGCACTTACCTATGGCGTTCATTCCGAAGCAGGCTTGTTGCGCCGCGTCATGGTGCATCGTCCGGGCACCGAGATGGCGCGGCTGACGCCGGAAAACCGCGAAGAACTGCTGTTCGACGATGTGATCTGGGTGAAACAGGCGCGGGTCGAACATATGACCTTCTGCGATGTGCTGCGCGAGCGCGGCGTCGAGGTGGTCTTTCTGCGGGCCCTGCTGACCGAAACCCTGCGCGATACCGAGGCGCGCAGATGGCTGCTGTCCGCGCGGATCAGTGACAATACGGTGGGCGTCGGTCTGTCGGAGGATCTGTTCGCCTGCCTGATGGAGATGGAGGCGGATGCGCTGTCGTCTATCCTGATCGGCGGCATCAACCGGGCTGAATTGCCGATCCCGCGTGCTGGCGTGTTGATCCCGATGCTGCGGCCGCAGGATTTCGTGCTGGCCCCGCTGCCCAACCATATCTTCACCCGCGACACCACCTGTTGGATTTACGGCGGCGTCACGCTGAACCCGATGCACTGGGCGGCACGGCGGCTGGAGACGTTGAACCTTGCCGCGATCTACAGGTTCCACCCCGATTTCAAGGACGCAGGCTTTCCGATCTGGTGGGGCGATCCGCTGCTGGATCACGGCCCGGCCACGCTGGAAGGCGGCGATGTGATGCCCGTTGGCAATGGCGTGGTGCTGATTGGCATGGGCGAACGCAGCACGCCGCAGGCAGTGGGGCAGGTGGCGCGGGCCTTGTTTGCGCAGGGTGCGGCAACGCGGGTCATTGCCTGCCAGTTTCCGCGCAGCCGCGCGGCCATGCACTTGGATACCGTGTTCACCTTCTGCGACCGCGATCTGGTGACGGTGTTTGCCGAAGTCACCGATGCGATCCAAAGCTATTCCCTGCGTCCCGGCAAGGCGGGCAAGATTGACGTCACCGAGGAGACCCAGCCGTTTCTGGCCGTGGTGGCCGAGGCTTTGGGCCTGAAAACCCTGCGCACGGTGCCGACTGGCGGGGATGCATATGAGTCGCAGCGCGAACAATGGGATGATGCCAACAACCTGTTGTGCATCAGCCCCGGCGTGGTGGTTGGCTATGAACGCAACACCCATTCCAACACCCTGCTGCGCAAAGCGGGGGTCGAAGTGATCACCATTCCGGGGGCTGAATTGGGTCGGGGCAGGGGAGGCGCGCATTGCATGACCTGCCCGCTGATCCGCGACGCGGTATAGGAGGAAAACATGCCCGAAAATCTGCATGGTCGCAGCTTTCTGAAGCTGCTGGACTTTACCCCCAGTGAGGTCCGCCACCTGTTGCAGCTTGCTGCCAGTCTCAAGGCGGACAAGGCGGCGGGCACTGAACAGCCAAGGCTGCGCGGCAAAAACATCGCGCTGATCTTTGAGAAAGACAGCACCCGCACCCGGTCGGGCTTTGAGGTGGCGGCCTATGATCAGGGCGCACATGTCACCTACATTGGCCCCGCTGGTAGCCATATTGGCCATAAGGAAAGTATGAAGGACACCGCCCGCGTGCTGGGGCGGTTCTATGATGGTATCGAATATCGCGGTTTCGCGCAAAAGGATGCCGAGACGCTGGCCGCGTTTTCGGGTGTTCCGGTCTACAACGGTTTGACCGACGATTTCCATCCGACCCAAGTGCTGGCCGATCTGATGACGATGCACGAATTCACCCATAAGCATCTGTCGGATATTAGTTTTTGCTTCATGGGCGATATTGGTGGCAATATGGCAGCTTCGCTGATGGTGGGGGCTGCGCTGATCGGGATGGATATCCGGCTCTGTGGCCCGCAAGGCTTGTCACCCGATCAGATCTTGCTGCAACATTGTGAAGCCATCGCCAAAACCAACGGTGGCCAAATCACTTTGACCAAGGATGTGGCGCAGGCTGTCGCGGATTGCGATTTCATCTATACCGATGTCTGGGTTTCGATGGGCGAGCCGGATACGGTTTGGGCCGAGCGGATCAAACTGCTGACACCTTACCGGGTCACGTCCGCCGTAATGGGCGCCTCGGGTAATCCACATACCAAGTTCATGCATTGCCTGCCCGCCTTCCACAACCGCGATACCGAGGTGGGTGAGGCCATGTTCCAAGCCCATGGCATCGACTGCATGGAAGTGACGGACGAGGTGTTCTGCTCGCGGGCTTCGGTGGTGTTCGATCAGGCGGAAAACCGGATGCATACGATCAAGGCGGTGCTTGTCGCCACGTTGGGGTAGTAAGATTGGCCCGATATGATTGGAAGGAGCCTGAAAAATGCGCATCGTTGTAGCCCTTGGCGGCAATGCCCTGCTGAAACATGGCGAGCCGATGACCTATCAGGCGCAGCGCACCAATGTGCGGATCGCGGCACTGGCTTTGGCGGATCTGGCCCGCGATCACCAGATCATCGTGGCGCATGGCAACGGGCCGCAAGTGGGCCTGCTGGCGTTGCAAGCCGCCTCTTACGCGCCGCAAGCCCTGTGGCCGCTGGATGTGCTGGGGGCGGAAACCGAAGGCATGATCGGCTATCTGATCGAGCAGGAACTGATGAACGCGCTGCCTGCGGGCGTGGAATGTGCGACTTTGCTCACTCGGGTCGAAGTGAACCGCAGTGACCCCGCCTTTGATCAGCCGACCAAACCCATTGGGCCGATCTATTCGGCGGCAGAAGGCAAGCTGATCAAAGCGGAACATCTTTGGTCGATGGTGACAGACCCCAAAGGCGGGTTGCGTCGTGTCGTGCCCTCGCCGCTACCGCAGCGGATTCTGGGGCTGGCGGCGATCAAGCTGCTGGTCGAAGCGGGCGTCTGCGTGATCTGCGCAGGCGGTGGCGGTATTCCGGTGATCCGCAATGACACGGGCGGCATGGAAGGCGTCGAGGCGGTGATCGACAAAGACCGCACTGCGGCTTTGTTGGCGCAGGAACTTGACGCCGATGCGCTGCTGATGCTGACGGATGTGGCGGCGGTGATGCGTGATTGGGGCGGCCCTGCCGAGGCTGCAATTCGCACGATCACCGCCGACGCGCTGGACAAAATCAGCTTTGCGGCAGGCTCGATGGGCCCCAAAATTGCCGCTGCCAGTGCGTTTGTGCGCGCGGGCGGCGCGATGGCTGGGATCGGCACCCTGCAGGATGCCCGCGCCATTCTGGAGGGCCGGGCTGGCACCCAGATCACCGCAGCCGCAGCGACAACCCGCGCAAGCGCCAAGCACGCAGTACCCCAGTAATCCGCGTATTGTTCAAAACGGTTGCGGCTAAAAAGATCGACCCCACCCTGTTGATCCCCCCCATTTCAAACTGCGGGATATCCCAAAGGCCTATGCTACCTTTGGCAATGTTGCCGCGACCATAGGCGCTGAAGGTGATCTTTCCGAACTGCGCCAGGCGGGCTGTCGGCCTAGCGCAAGCGCACCCCGTCATGGTCGAGACAGGCCTTGTCGACATCAGCAAAGGCCACGCGCCCGCCTAATTGTTTGCCGCGAAGGCCCTTTTGACGGGTGAATCTCAGGGCAAAGCTGATCTTGATCAGTCCGTCACGCCTTAACTCTGTCAGATTGAAGGAAGTGCCCGCAGCCTTGGCGTCCCCGTCCGGGTTAGCAGAGCAAATGGAAAGATAATCTCAGATGGCCCAACCGAACGATGTTTCCGGCACCGCCGCGCTTGCCATATGTGAATCCCTGTTGCTGGCGCTGAATGACCGCTACATCCTGCCGGAATCCGAGATTATCGGGATTCTAGAAGACGCGGCGGCGGCACATCATCACGCGCCAAAAGGCGAGACTGACAGCGCTGCATTGCACGCGGCCGTCGCCGAGTTGATCGATGGCATCCTTGCTGGCGGCAATTCGGTGCGCCGACGCTAGCGGCGCCTGCCCTTAAACAGCTAGCAAACCGATAAATCGCGCGCCGACACGCGCACGCAGATCTTGTGGTTCGACCTCTAGTGCCTGCGCCATGGCACGCAGGTGCTGGCGGGTGATGTGCAACTGGTCGATCAACGCGATCACCACAGCCAAAGCATCGCCCTGCAGATCGAAATGCTCGGCAAGATCACAGAGCAGCGCAAGACGCGCCACATCGACGGCGCGAAACACTGCGCCTTCGGGTGAGGGGTGGGCGGCAATAAGGCCCTCTGCCAGAAACACGCCCAGTTGCGCGCGGGACAGGCTTGGCACTGCGGCAAGGGTCTGAATTTCACTAAAATACTGCGTTTCGCTAAAATATTCAGTCATTCTGCTGCCTCGTGCATCATTGCCTTGCGCGGATCATCGGCATGGCTTTTGCGCCATTCAGCCAAGAAGTCGGAAAGGGCGGCGTCAATGGCGTGCGGCATCACGATGCGCAATTCGATCAGCGCGTCGCCCGCAGGACCACGCGCGCGCGCGACACCGCGCCCGCGCAGGCGCAAGATACGCCCGCTGTTCGCCCCCTTGGGAATGTTCACACTGACGGGCCCTTCGATGGTCGGCGCGGTGACTTTACCGCCCAAGACAGCCTCATCTATGGTGATCGGCAGGGTGATCAGAATGTCATCGCCCTCCCGCCGGAACACCGGATGCGGGCGGATTTGCACGGTGACAAGCGCGTCTCCCGCAGGGCCGCCGTCATAGCCCGCGCCGCCGCGCCCCCGCAGCCGCAGGCTTTGGCCGTCTTGCATGCCTTTGGGGATCTGCACCTCAAGATTGCCGCCGTCGGGCAGGCTGATCCGAGTCTTGCTGCCGCGCACCGCATCCAGAAACCCCACCTCTAGCGTATAGCGCAGATCCGGGCCCGGTTGCGGGTAACCGCCCTCGCCACCCCGCGCGCGCTGCCGCAGAATATGGGCGAAGATATCAGAGGGATCGCCGAAATCGCCGAAGCCCGAAGTTGGTCCTGACTTTTGACCAAAACCTTGTCCTCCAGCATCGGCATGATCGCGGTAATAGGTGCGAGGCGGGCGTTCAGCCCCGGTCGCGTCAATCTCGCCCGCATCAAACCGCGCGCGCAGTTCTGGGTCTTTCAGCAAATCATGCGCCGCGGTGATCACCTTGAATCGCGCCTCGGCCCCGGCATCATCGGGATGCAGATCAGGGTGCGCGCTGCGCACCAGCTTGCGGTAAGCCGTCTTGATCTCTGCCGCCGTGGCGGATTTGTTCAGTCCAAGGGCTGCATACGGATCCTGGCTCATCTGGTCCCCGAAACGGAATTTTGCCCAAGCCTACAACAGTTCTGCTGCGTCACCTTGACTCAGATCAGCCCGGTCTCGCAAACGGGCCTTCTAAACGGCGTTGATGCGTAACTTACGTCTGAGGCATGATGGGCTCTTTCCCTTTGGGGTCAGGCCAAGCGAACGATTTCGGCCGTTCCGAGGGCCAAGAACCGGTTCATCAGTGCGATGCGGATCTGGATTTCGGCCGTTTGGGGTCGGACAACCAAGGTCAGCACAGATCGGCAAAATCGGTTCGGTTCAGATCTTATCAAGGCCTTGTCGCCAAAAGCGGCTGCCTTTGCCGCTTCTGCCTGGCGCGGCGGCAGCGTGTATGGAAAACCCCTGTAAACATTGAGCGTGACAAGAAAATGACGAAGCTGTGCATTTTTCCTCTTGCGGGTTTCGGCGACTAACCCTAAACACCGCCTTACCGAAGCGAAACAGACGCAGCGATGCAGACGGGACGCGGACGGAAGCGAGATGAGACGCTCGTAACAGAATTTGGATACACGACGGCAAGACGCCCGAAGTTCGGGCGATCTGGTTATTTTGTG
>NZ_JAUSBA010000014.1 GCF_030652235.1 Cypionkella sp. | reverse complement strand
AGCGGAAAGAACGGCGATATCCGCGCCATCTGGGCTTCGGAAAGCAGGAACATTTCGGTCATGGCAGCACCCCCTTGGTACCGCCAATGAATCAATGGATTGCCCCGAGAGCAAGCGATTTAATGAGTCCAGAGCCTAGGTCTTTGAGGACCGTATTAAAGTAGGATCAGCCGCCGTCTTCGCTCAGGGCCTGAACGGGTACACAGAGGCATGCAGCCCTCTATGACAAGCAAAGGACACGCGAAGACAAATGAAAGACAGCATTGGACTCGATATATCGAAAGCAACGATCGACGCCTTCAGGCTGAAAACAGCGGAAGTCGCGCAATTCCCCAATTCGGCAGCAGGGCTACGTTCTCTGCACAAATGGATTGGAATGCAGAAGCCCGACTTGGTCGTATATGAAGCGACTGGAGCCTATCATGCCGCCCTTGAGCGCAGCCTTTCCGGGATTTTGCCGCTGGTAAAAGTCAACCCGCTTCAAGCGCGGCGTTTCGCGCAGGCCCGCGGTAAAAGAGCCAAGACAGATGCAGTTGATGCCAGGATATTGGCCAGCATGGGAGCTGCGCTCGATCTCTCCCCGGATGCGCCAATCGAAGAAAACCGACATGCTCTCAGAGAGTTGCAGGTCGCACGTATGGCACTGATCAAGGAACGCACGCGCGTGCTGAACCGTCAGAAAACACAGACTCTGGCCCTCGTGAAGCGGCTCTCCAACGGGCGACTTGAACAAATCAAACGCGAACTTGCCGAGATTGAAAAGGCACTAATGTCTCTTTTGACAGCAAGCCCGAGGCGCAAACGTGCGTTCGATATTCTTTGCTCAATACCAGGAATAGGTCGAGTGACAGCCATGGCGATTATTGTGGAATGTCCGGAAATCGGAACTCTGAATAGAAAGCAGATTGCGAGCCTCGCTGGCCTTGCACCAATGACGCAACAATCGGGTCAATGGAGAGGTCGGGCGCTTATTCAGGGGGGGCGAAAGTTCCTTCGCGACGCACTGTACATGCCCGCTATTGTCTCAATACGATTCAATCCAGACTTAAGTCAAAAGTATAGAGCCCTTACCGAGGCCGGAAAACCTGCAAAAGTTGCACTGACGGCGCTCATGAGAAAGCTACTGGAACTTGCAAATACGCTTGTCCATCACGACCGCGAATGGGTGCCGAAAACGGCTTGATCAAAACGGATACTTTGATTAGAAAATGGGGCTGCAATGAACGGCATGAGCGAGCGCGAATATTCCACCCATTCCGGCCTGTCACGGGGCGCTGTCCAGAATGCCAAACGCGGCGGTAGGCTAGTGTTTTATGCCGACGGTTCCATCAACGCTGCGGCGTCAGACGTGCGCCGGGCAGACATGACCGACCCCGACCAACAGCGTCGCTCGCTTGGCGGCGATGCAGCCCTACCCACCGGCGGCGGCGGAACCGAAAGCTATCTCAAAGCTCGGACCGCGCTGACCGTCTACCAGGCACAGGAACGCCAGCTCGCGATCCAGAGGAAGAAGGGCACTTTGGTGGATCGGGCGCGGGTAGAGGCGCTGGTCTTCCGCCTGGCCCGACAGGAACGCGATGTCTGGGTGACATGGCCTGCCCGGGTGGCGGCGCTGATGGCGGCCGAAGTGGCGGCAGAGGTGGAAAAGGCATCGGGCAAATCGATGGTTATCGATGCCACGACAATGCAGAGAGTTCTGGATGCCCATGTCCGCGCACAGCTTGAAGCCCTTGCCGACCTCCGAGTTTCGCTTGGATGAAGGCATTCAATCCAACGGCACTGGCCTGACCTCAGTGCAAACTATGCCGCAGAAGAACACGCCACCCGCAAGTTGAACGGTGGCCCCTTTCTGCCCTTCAGCGCCTCTGGCGTTCGCTGCTGTCCCATTTTCTGAGCAAGCTCTGCGAACGGACCAGCGTCGTGACCACCACCAATCGAAGCCTCATTGAATGGGAAACGGCCCGAGGTGATGCAAAGATGACGAGAGCCTTGTTCGATTGCCTCACCCACCGCTGTCACATCCTTAAAACTGGAAACGACAGTTTCTGTGCCAATGGAAGGTGGGTTGCCGCATGCGACGCCAAGAAAGCGAAAGAGGCAAACCCACCCGTGACCCAGCGATTACCCAAAATCCACAGTCAGAGGTGGCTCAATTCTCGATGAAAAACGCGGCTCGGTTCTGAGTGCAAACCAACAAGCAGATCCAGCGAATGCCAATGACGCATAGAGATCTACGTAGTTCTACGAATGTTTTATTCTGCCAAACGAAAGTCTAATGCCTCCCAACCGCAGTGATGTCTTCGCTCGGTTTCGTGGATGGAAGCAAGTACGTCGCGGGGCCCACTCTGTTGTAGTCCCCACTCCGCTTGCCCCCGTTTTCGAGTGTGCCAGTGGGACTTTGCGGAATGTGCGGGCACTCGAGTCCGCAAGTGCCGTCTTCAAAGGAGAAAAAATGGGAGACTACGCATGAAACTTGTGGGCAGGACAGCACTGATCACTGGATCGGTTCAGGGCATCGGTCTGGCCATTGCCACAGCGCTGGCCGAAGCGGGCGCGCGGATTGCGGTGCATGGTATCGCAACGGACGAGCAACAAAAGGATGCTTGTCGGCAGCTTATCGCTTCCGGCGCCGAAGAGGCTCGGTTCTTTCCAGGTGATCTGCGCGACCCCACGCAGATCCAAACCTTGATCGAAGCGGTCAATGGCTGGCATCCCTTGGATATTCTTGTCAATAATGCTGGCATCCAGAAAACTGCGGCGCTGCCCGATGTGACCCAAGATATTTGGGATGCGATTATCGCAGTCAACCTGTCGGCCGCGTTCTATACGATGCAGGCAGCAGTTCCCGGCATGGCGGCGCGTGGCTATGGCCGAGTCATCAATATTGCCAGCGTTCAAGGCATTGTCGGGTCGAAATTCAAAGCCCCTTATGTTGCATCAAAGCATGGGCTGATCGGGCTGTCCAAGGTTGTGGCGCTGGAATATGCGTCATCCAGCGACGCCAAGAAAGGCGGCGTGACCGTGAACTGCATATGCCCGGGTTTCACCGATACTCCGCTTGTGGTGCCGCAGGTGCAGGAGCGGGCACGGCTGATCGGAAAAGATGAGGCCGCCGGAGTGGCCTCGCTCCTTTCGGAAAAGCAGCCATCGCAGCGTATGTCGAACCCCTCGGAAATCGGTGCGCTGGCTTTGTGGTTGTGTGACCCGATCGCGCATAATGTAACGGGTGCCGCGATTCCGATCGATGGCGCATGGACTGCACAGTAAACGAGCAATTGGGGGTCATCCGGAAGGAACGCAATGTGAACATCACAAAGTTCTTTGCGTTGCAGTTCTTGGGGCGCAAGATACGCATCGAGTCGCGGCGCATCATGGCTTGGACAAACATCAGCCCACATTCGCGCAAAGTGGCGTTGGAAGAGTTCAGCCGAGGAGATCAACATGGAGCGCCTTGACACAGCCGACGTGAAGCCATCGGATCAGTTCGACTTCTGGCAAGACGTGGTGTGCAGCAAATTTGTCTCGGCCAGTGCCACTGTGCCGCGCGGTGAAGGTGCATTCAACGCCTCGCTTGCGACCAGTCGGCTGGGGCCGCTGTTGCTCAGCGATCTGAATGCCCCGATGCATTTCTGGACACGCAGCCCGCAACATGTCCGCCGTGACGATCAGGATGTCTACATCCTGAGCTTGATGGAGGGCGGGGCGGGAGAGTTGGACCAATATGGGCGGCGCGTTGTACAGGGCGTTGGCGATTTGGTTCTGTACGACTCCTCTGCGCCGTTCGATTACAATTTTTCCGCGCATTTGAAATTGGTAAAGATCCCCAGACATATCGTTGATGCGCGGATCACCAAGCCGCGCGATCTTGTGGCGGTCAGGTTTTCCGACAACTCCCCGCTCAAACCCATTCTGGCGGGGCTGGTCACGACGGCCTCCTCGCTTGATCTTACGAAACAGGCAGATTCCGTCGTCGGCTCGCGGATCGCGAATTCCATCGTCGATGTTCTGGTGTCGATGTGCGACCTGTTTCTGGAAAACATGCCGCGAAATGGAACGGCCCCCCAGCTTGAGAAAATCTTGCGCTATGCGCGCGCCAATCTGGAAAGCGAAGACCTTTCACCGGAGGTGCTTGCGGGTGTCGGTGGCATGTCAGTGCGGACATTGAACCGTTTGTTTGGCACCCTTGGCACCACCCCGATGCGCTGGATCTGGACCGAGCGTCTGCGGGCGACGCATCGTGCCCTGACGGAAAGGAACGTGAATTCAGTGACCGAAGCCGCGTTCAAATATGGCTTCACGGAATTGAGCCACTTCAGCCGCAGCTTCAAGAAGATGTTCGGTGTGACGCCAAGCCATGCCTTTGCCCAAGTACGGCTTGAATGCCCACCGCCGACACTTGTCGCCATGGGCAGCAACCCTGCGCCGTCCTTGCGCCGGATTGGGGACTGACGGCAACGACACTCACCGGATGACGATGACCTTCGAGACCAGCTCTGCGACAGTTTTTGATCCCAGCTTTCGCATGATCGACGCCCGGTGAACCTCAACCGTACGATAAGAGATGCCCATCAGCCGCGCGGCCTCCTTGCTTGTCCGCCCGTTCACAATATGCTGCGCCACCTCTCTTTCGCGGGCCGTCAGCCCTGCGGTCGGACTGGCGTCGATCAGACGTTCAAAGGACCAGATCATCAGGTTAAAGGGATCACTGGGTGTCAGGGTCACCCCCGTGGCGCGCGCCCAGAACACCTCTCCTGATTTGGCTTGCATGAAACGTTCATCCTGGTAGCGGTTTTGTCCCTTCAGCCATTGCAGCCAGCGCTTGCCAGTCGCTTCGTAGTCGATAGCGGTGGGATAGAGCACCCGCACAGACTGCCCGGCAAGATCCTCATGCGTCCATCCGAACACATCCACGACAGCGCGGCTGCAGGTCAGTATCCGGCGGTTGGACATCACCAAAAGCGCCAGAGGTGACTCGAGAAATCCGATCGCAATCAGATCCGACAAAGGCATGGTTGCGGGGGTCATGAGCTGCACCTTTACTGTGTTGCACGTAGCAGCATACGTGTTTTTCTTAGGTAATGGGATACGTGGAACTACGAATAGCGGCGAGGCCTGCAGGGTGAAAATATCTGGTCAGAGGAGATCAGATTCATGCGCGCAGATAGCATCTATATCGTAGGCAGCGGCCACACTCGTTTTGGTCGCCTCACGGAAACCCTTGAAGAGCTGATCGTGGCGGCGGCACGCGAGGCGATTGCGGAAGCAGCGATTGATCCCGCAGAGATTGACGCCGTTTTCTTGGGCCATTTCAATTCGGGGCTGGTGCCGGATGGCTTTGCGTCATCCCTGATCCATCTTGCCCATCCGGGTTTGCGCTACAAGCCCGCGACGCGCTGCGAAAACGCCTGCGCCTCGGGATCTGCGGCGATTTATGCGGGCCTGAATGCGATCAGGGCCGGTGCTGCACGCAATGTCCTGGTGGTTGGTGCGGAAAAGATGACTCACCGCACCACCCAAGACGTGACGACAGCACTGGCCGGTGCCGGATATCAGAATAGCCCTGCCGAAGCGGCGCTGAGCTTTCCGCAGGTTTTCGCCGTTGCGGCGGAAACCTATGCCAGCCGCTATGGCGACCCCTTGCACGCAATGGCGCAGATCGCGTCAAAGAACCATGGCAACGCGATGGGCAACCCTTTGGCGCAGATGCACCGTCCCTTATCGGTCGAGGATTGCATGAAGGTTTGGGAAAAGAACCCGCTGATCGCACCGCCTCTGCGTCTGTCGGATTGCTCGTTGATCAGTGATGGAGCAGCGGCGGTCGTTCTGTCTGGCGCAAGCGCTGCCGATGGGTTTCAGCGCCGGGTCAGGATTGCTGCGGCCGAACATGTTAGCGACTATCTGCCCATGTCGATGCGCGATTTCGTGGCCTTCGAAGGCCCGCGCCGTGCGATCCAGTCTGCCTATGAAAAGGCCGGTATCCGTGTGTCGGATGTCGATTTTGCCGAGGTGCATGACTGCTTTACCATTGCCGAATTGCTGTCCTACGAGGCAATGGGGCTTGCGCCGCAAGGACGTGGGGCCGAGGCGCTGGCAGACGGCACGGTATTCAAGGGCGGCCAGACTCCGGTCAATCTGAGCGGCGGGTTGAAGGCAAAGGGTCATCCGGTTGGTGCGACCGGCGTTTCGATGCATGCGATGGGCTTCCGGCAGTTGACAGGCCAAGCCGGGGATATTCAGCGCAACGGCGCGGAAGTTGGGCTGGTCTTCAATATGGGCGGGGCCGCCGTGGCCAATTATGCCACCGTCCTTGTGGCGGATCGGGTTTGAAGGGGGCTGGCAGATGAACATTGCACATTGGCTGTATCAGTCGGTCCTGTCCTGGCCCAACCGCCCTGCCCTGCATGATGGCAACGACCTGTTCGCCACCTACAAGGGTCTTGGGCAGCGTACCGTCGCCCTTGCACGGTGGCTTGGCGAGGCCCAGGGCATCAAGCGCGGTGACCGGATTGCCGTATTCGTGCAGAACTGCCCGGAGTATCTGGAAATCCTGCATGCGGTCTGGTGGTTGGGGGCTGTCGTGGTGCCGGTCAACTACAAGCTGCACCCGCGCGAATCCGAGTGGATTATCGAAAACTCCGGTGCTCGACTGGTCTTCACCGGGAACGGAACCACTTTCGAAGGGAAACTCGCCGCCTGCCTTGAGCTTTCAGTGTCCGGTCCAGATTATCGCGCTGCAGTTGCCGGGCAGCAGGGTATCGCGCCACCAGCGGCGACTAACCCGGATGACATAGCGTGGCTGTTCTATACCTCGGGCACGACGGGACGCCCCAAGGGCGTCATGCTGACGCATGACAATCTGATCCATATGGGGCTTTGCTATGGTTCTGACGTGGACCGGGTATTTCCTGATCAGGTGTCGGTGTATGCCGCACCCATGTCACATGGGGCCGGGCTTTACGCACTGGGGCTGATCCGCGCCGCCGCGGCGCATCTTGTGCCGAAGTCGCGCGGTTTTGATCCGGACGAGATCATGGACCTGGCGGGTCGCTATGGAAACCTGTGCATGTTTGCGGCGCCGACCATGGTCAAACGTCTGGTGCAGCGCGCCGAACAGACCGGGTTTCGGGGCGAAGGCATCAGCACGATCGTTTATGGCGGCGGGCCGATGTATGCGGCCGATCTGGATGCCGCGCTTGATCTTTTCGGACCGCGTTTCGTTCATATCTATGGTCAGGGTGAAAGCCCCATGACGATCACAGCCATGTCGCGCGAGCTTTTGGCGGACAAGACCCATCCGAACTGGATTGCCCGCAGAAATTCGGTCGGGGTGGCGCAATCCTGCGTCGAAGTTCGCGTTGTGGGGCCCGATATGCAGGAATTGCCTGCGGGAAACACCGGGGAAATCGTCGTACGTGGCCCCACGGTCATGAAGGGATACTGGAACAACGCCGAGGCAACGGCAGCAACAGTCGTAGATGGCTGGTTGATGACGGGCGATCTTGGCCACTTTGATCCGGATGGCTTCCTGACGCTGACCGACCGCTCGAAAGATGTGATCATTTCCGGTGGCACGAACATCTATCCCCGAGAGGTTGAAGAAGTGCTGTTGCGCCATGCCGAGGTGTTCGAGGTTGCTGTGATTGGCGTGCCTGAACCGGAATGGGGCGAAGACGTTGTTGCCTTTGTGGTCCTGCGTGAAGGTGCCACCTGCACACAGATCGAGTTGGAGAAGCTCTGCCGCTCGGAGCTCGCGTCGTTCAAGAAGCCGAAGCGCTATCATTTCGTGAAAGAGCTTCCGAAAAACAGCTACGGGAAAATATTGAAGACGGATCTTCGCAAGCAGGCGACGGCCGAAAGCGCTGCGGTTTAGGCCGTGGCAAACGGCCTGCCAGTTCTCATTTTGCGGGCAAGGGCGGATCAGAGGCTTGTCAACGCCAGGGGAAAGACTGGCCCTGCGAAGCCACAGCTCTGGCAGCCCCAAGCAAGCACCCTGCGAGAAAGCACCCTACCGTCAAGAGTAGTTCGTAGCACGGGCGCAATGCTTGGTCGGGAACCGCGTTTCAGGATTTGTAAGCGGGCTGCGTTTGGCGGCCCGCTTGTAGCGCCTAAGCAATCCTAGCCCCTCAGTGACCGCAACTGGGGGGGGAATATGATCAACGTGCGGCCATGAACATGAACAGCAAGGGGGAACAATGAAACTCACACGGCGCAACTTTATCCGGACGGCCAGCGGTGCGTTGGCTTTCGTCAGCTCGACGGCGGCCCTGACGCGTGCGGGCTTGGCTCAGGCGGAACCCATTCGTATCGCCAGTATCCTTGACGCAACAGGCGGGCTGAACAGCTATAGCTTGAAGCAGATCAAGTCCACGGCGATGGCGGTTGAAGAATTGAACCAGTCCGGCGGACTTTTGGGCCGCCCGATCGAACTGGTGTTTTATGACAGCCAATCCAACAACCAACTGAACTCGCAATATGCGACCCAAGCCCTTGTCAAGGATAAGGTTCATGTCGTGATGGGCGGGATCACGAGTTCGTCGCGCGAAGTCATGCGGCCTGTCATGCAAAAGTTCCGGGGCCTCTACTTCTACAACTCGGTCTACGAAGGTGGCGTCTGTGACCGTCGTCATGTCTGCACTGGCCTAGTTCCCGGCCAGCAGGTTGCCCCGCTGGTTGAATACATCGTCAAGGAAAAAGGCCTGAAGCGCGGCTATATTCTGGCTGCCGACTACAACTATGGCCAGATCATCGCAAAATGGATGCAGAAGTTTATCCGCGCCAATGGCGGCGAAGATGTCGGCATTGAGTTCTTTCCGCTGGATGCCACTAACTTTGCCCCAGTTCTGAGCCGCATTCAGGAAACCAAGCCCGATGTGGTCTGGTCCGCTTTGGTTGGTGACGCGCAAATGGGCTTTTATCGGCAATATGAGGCGACAATCGGCAAAAAGACTATTCCGCTTGCCTCGACGACCTACGGTTTGGGTCGGGAGAACGCTACGCTGAGCGCCGACGAGAACGATGGCGTGGTGATTTCGACCTCGTTCATCGACAGCCTGCCCTCGGAGGCTGCGGCAGATTTCCTCAAGCGCTTCAAGGCGTTCTCTGGCGAGGATGACTATGTCAGCGAATATGGCGAATATGGCTATCGCGGGGTCATGCTGTGGGCCGTAGCGGTTCGCAAAGCTGGCAGCCCCAACCCTGACGACGTGATCAAGGCACTTGGCGGCACTACTTTTGAAGGCGCCGGTGGCACTTATACCATCGACGGCCAAACCAACCACACCACGATGGATGTGCACGTTGCGGTTGGCAATCGCACGGGCGGATTTGATCTGGTCAAGTCCTTCTCGCAGCAACCGCCGTCGGACACCCAAGCGGTGTGCGACCTGAATGCCAATCCGGACGACACCAAGCAATACGAGCCTGAACTGTAACGCCGCAGTGCAGTTCGATTGCCCCCGGCACGGCAAACCGTGCCGGGGGCAATGTTTGAAGGTGATCGGCTGGGTCGGGCCGCACAGTGGGAAATTCGCGAGCATGATTGTCACAATAATCTACCTGGTCATGTATTCGATTGCCCTGCTGACGCTGATCAGTCTGGGACTCGCTGTGATTTTCGGCCTGATGAAGGTGATAAACTTGGCGCATGGCGAATTCATCATGCTGGGCGCCTATGTCTGCGTTCTGTGTACAGATGCCGGGCTGCCGCTTTGGCTGGCATTCCTGGCTGCCTTTGTCGGTGTTGGTCTGTTCGGCATCGTGGTCGAGAGGCTCCTTATCAGGTTCCTGTATGGCCGGATTATCGACACGCTTCTGGCGACATGGGGGCTTTCGCTTTTTATGGTCGGCATCATCACAACAGTGTTCGGACCGCAGGCGCGGAGCGTACCGTTAAGCTTCGGCAATGTTCAGATGGGGGGAATGTCGTTTTCCAGCTATAACTTCGTGCTGATGGCGGTTGCGGCTTTGATGATCGCCGTCACTTGGGCGATCCTGCGATACACCACATTCGGCCTGATCGTGCGGGGCACCATGCAGCGCGCAGATATGGCCAGCGCACTGGGTGTCAACCGGAACATGGTTTACATGACAACCTTCGGTTACGGCGCAGCCTTGGCAGGCCTTGCCGGAGCGGTGTTGGCACCGATGACCGGCGCATCGCCGAACATGGGACAGTTCTTTATTTCCAAGGCTTTCGTCACGGTGATTGTGGGCGGACAACTGCCCCTGACCGGGACGATTTCGGCATCGGGCCTGTTTGGGGTCATCGACGGATCGGTCTCGTATTTCTGGAGCTCGATTGTAGGCGAGGTCAGCACCCTAGTCGCGGCGGTGATGCTGTTGCGGCTGTTGCCCTCGGGCATTACCGGCAAGATGAGGAGCGGGTTGTAATGGCAACAGAGTTCGCTTCTGATGCGGCCAAGCAGCCAAAGCTTTGGTGGTGGGGTGCTGTGGCAGCAGCTGCGGTCATCCTCGGCATCGTGCCGACAATGACCGACATATCCCTGCAACTGGATCTGTCCATCCTGTTTGTCTTCATGCTGCTGGCGATGAGCATGGGTTTCCTGTGGGGCTATGCGGGCATCCTGAGTTTTGGTCAGACAATCTTTTTCGGCCTTGGCGGCTATGCCTATACGATCCTGGCGATGAACATGGGCACGACTGGTCTGCCGTTTCTGATGGCGGTTCTTTTGCCTGTGGTTTTCGCAGCCGTGCTTGGCTACTTCATGATTTACGGCCAAATCAGCGATATTTACCTAAGCGTCATCACACTTGTCGTGACGCTTATCTTTGAAAAGTCGATGCGGTCCACCTCAGGTCCAGAGTATGTGATCGGCACCGTCCGGCTGAATGGCCAGAACGGAATTCCGGGAGTGCCGGGTCTAGTACTGCCTTGGATCGGCGATGCACCCCTGTCTATTGCAGGCGTATTTTATCTGAGTGGCGGCCTTGTTCTTTGCGTTTATGTCGGGTTGCGGATGATCCTGACCACCCGGTTCGGCCGCGTCATCGTCGGCATCCGCGAGAATGAACGTCGCATGGAGCTTTTGGGCTATGACGCGCGCTGGTACAAGCTGTTGGCCTTCATGCTGGCCGCCCTGATTGCATCGCTGTCCGGCGTGCTTTACGCGATCTGGGGTAATTTCGTTGCGCCTGAAATGTTCAACCTCAATCAGGCGGCCCAGGTAGTGATTTGGGTTATCGTGGGAGGCAGGTCTACGTTGATCGGCCCCGTTGTGGGGACGGGTGTGATCCAATACCTGAGCAACTGGCTTGGAACCGTAGGAGTAGGACAAGTGACGGTGGTGCTTGGCGCCATCCTGATGATCTTTGTTCTGGTTTTCCCACGCGGTCTGTTGCCGACACTCGGTGCGGCGATTGCCGCCCTTTGGTCGGCAAAAGACAGGAAGGGGCGCGGCAAATGACGGGCCTTGCTGTGATGCTTCAAACCACACAACTGGAAAAGCGCTTTGGCGGCGTGCGGGCTGTCGCCGGGGTCGATTTCACCTTGCGTGAAGGAGAGTTGCGCTGTCTGATCGGGCCGAATGGCGCGGGCAAGAGTACCTTTTTCAGGCTGCTGACTGGGCAGATGAAACCTACGGCGGGTGCGCTGATGATTTGCGGGCAGGACGTCACCCGCGCGCGCGCGAATGAAATCGCGGCTTTGGGTGTTGGCATAAAAAATCAGATACCTGACGTGATGAACGGCCTTTCGGTCAGCGAAAATCTCTGGCTTGCGGCCAGTCAGCGCTTTCGGGGCGCGCAAGCGAGGCGCGCCGTCGAAAAGGTTGCCGAGCGGTTGTTCCTGACCGGAATTCTGAACCGCTTGGTTGGAGAATTGGCGCATGGGCAGCGGCAATGGGTGGAAATCGCAATGGTGATCGTCGGCGAGCCGAAGATCGTTCTGCTGGACGAACCTGCCGCGGGGATGAGTGACGAAGAAACCGCCCGCACGGCAGAGCTGATCCGCGAGATCAACAAGGATACGACGATCATCGTTGTCGAACACGATATGCCCTTTATCCGCCAGATTGCCCAGACCGTGACGGTATTCCATCAGGGACGCATCCTGCTGGAGGGCCTTTTTGACGCTGTTGTCGCGGACCCGACAGTGCGCGAGGTTTACCTTGGCCGTGCAGGAGTGTGACAGATGCTAGCGGTGACTGATCTTTGTTCCGGCTATGGGCCGATCCGTGTTTTGAACCGGCTGTCGCTGACCGTAAAGGCCGGGGAATTCGTTGGAATTCTTGGCCACAACGGCATGGGAAAAAGCACGCTTCTGAAAACCCTGATCGGGTTGCTTCCGACAACATCGGGGCAGATCAGCTTTGATGGGGCTGACATCACGATGGCACCGCCGCACCGGCGTGCCCGTCTTGGCGTCGGCTATGTCCCACAGGGGCGCGGTATTCTTCCCGGCCTTACGGTGCGCGACAATCTGCTGTTCGCCGCAGCGGCTCTCAAGAAACCAGCGGATCAACTGGACGAGGTGCTTGCCGACTTTCCACGGCTGAAAAACCTGCTGGCCCGGCCCGGTGGCGCGCTGAGCGGGGGTGAGCAGCAGTTGCTTGCGTTGGCCCGGACGCTTATTCAGAAGCCCCGGATCGTTCTGCTGGATGAGCCGACCGAAGGGATCCAGCCGTCGATTATAGATGAGATCATCGACTTGCTGAATCACCTGCGCAACCGCCGGAACCTGACAGTGCTGTTGGTCGAACAGAACATCGACTTTATCCGCGGCCTTTCGGATCGCGTGTTGCTTATCCAAAGAGGCACTATCGTGTCGGAATTGAGCGTGTCGCAACTGACAGATTCGACGGCGATGGGAGACTTCTCGGGCGTCGTGCCTTGAACCGGCACATCTTGGGACCTGGCACACTGGATGTTGCCTTCATGTGACCGAACCCACCCTGCTGTCTCACGTGGACAGCAGTTTCCCGCGACTTCGCATGTCCAGGTTGCAACCCACTGCCCTCCCCCTCAAACCAGCCCTGGCCACGGGAAAGTTGGCCGCTGCAAGCAAGCCGATTGACCCTCACAGCCAAGCCAGCAGAGTCCAAAGGGGTGTCTCATCCATAATGATTGGCAGTGACTCGCGGCGAAGATCCGAGCACGCAACGGGGAATAAAAATGACGAAAATGATATGTCGCGAAGGCACACGTGTCCGCGCTAACCTGGCCTTTGGGCAGCGATTTCAACTGGTGACCAACACCTCCGGGAGTGGCCATGCAGGGTGAGCCGGCCGATCTGGTGCGCGACGAAAGCGCACCTGCAGAGCTACTGCTGCGTGTGCAGTCCTTGCGGAAAAGCTATGGGCCAACCGTCGCGCTGGAGGATGTCAGCTTTGATATTGCGCCCGGCGAAATCCACGCCCTCCTAGGCGAGAATGGTGCCGGAAAATCTACAATCGTCAAATTATTGAACGGCATTGTTCAACCAGATCAAGGCACTATGCACCTTGGCGAAGCGCCATATCACCCACATTCGATCAGCGTTGCGCGCCAGCACGGTGTCTCGACAGCTTTTCAGGAACTGAGTCTTCTGCCAAATTTGACGGTATCCAGCAACCTGATGCTGCCGCATGCCAAGAAGGGCCGTTTTGGCATGATCTCCGAAAGGCAGAACCTTGAGGCGGCCGAAGCGCTGCTGACCGAGTTCGGCGTGACCGATGTCGACCCACGCAGCCTCGTCGCCAATCTGCCGCTGGCCAGCCGTCAACGAATTGAAATCGTCCGGGCCTTGGCGCAAAGGCCGCGCCTTCTTGTGCTGGACGAGCCGACAGCGGCCTTGGCCGAACCCGAGTGGCTGTTCGGCCTGCTGGAACGTGTGACGGCGAGACGCACCGCCGTCATCTATATCTCGCACCGGCTGTCGGAAGTGCGGCGCCTGTGCAGCAGGGGAACTGTGCTGCGCAATGGTTGCTCAATCGGCACGGTGCCGCTGCGCGATGTTGCCGACAGCAAGATCTTTGAGATGATGGTAGGTCTTTCGCAGCGCAACACTGCCCGGTCGACCGTGGCGGCAAAACAAGCCAAGCCGTCGCTTCAGTTGCAGAACGTGTCTGGTAGAAACGTCAGGGACGTTTCGCTGACGGTCCATGACGGCGAAATCCTTGGCGTCGCGGCATTGGAAGGCCAAGGGCAGCGTGAACTGTTCCGGATTCTGGCGGGATTGGAGAAGTTGGAGGACGGGCAGGTTACAACCTCCGGGACGCCCGCCAAGCTTGCCAACCCGAAAGAGGCGCTGAGGGCAGGGATAGGCTTTCTGCCCGAAGAGCGCAAAACGGAAGGTATCTTTGCAGGCCTAAGAACCGCATCGAACATCTCTATCGCAATCGCTGGCAAGATTTCGAAACTGGGCTTCATCGGCACCCAAAGCGAACGCCGCGCCGTCGCCGATATCGCTGCCCAGTTGGACCTGCCGGTGCGGTTCCAGAATCGCGCGATCGAGGCGCTTTCGGGTGGAAATCAGCAAAAAGCGTTGCTGGCGCGGGTCATGGTTTCCGGGGCGCGCCATCTGGTGCTCTATGATCCGACACGCGGCGTAGACGTTGGCACCAAGCAGACGATCTATGCCAACATCCGACGCTTTGTCGAAAACGGCGGCTGCGCGCTGGTTTATTCCACCGAACTGGCCGAACTCGTCCAGCTGTGTGACCGCTGCGTGGTGCTTTACGGCGGGCGGGTTGCAGCGGTTTATGACGGTCACGAGATTCAGGAAGAACGGCTGGTTGCAGCGGTTACTGGGCATGGAGAGCATTGATATGCCACAGGATTCCGCAATCTCAGCGCAGCCCCGCACGCTTCCCTCATCGATTGGTGCCATCCGCGCCATTTTCGGAAGTGGGGCGGTGATTGCCGCCATCCTCTATCTGGTGATGTTCGTTCTGTATCTGGCCCTGCTGCCCGGTGCGCGCAGTTATTCGCACTTTCAGGATCAGCTTGCCAACAGCCTGCCCTTGGCGCTTGCGGCGGTGGGTGGAACCTTTGTGGTGTTGACACGCGGCTTTGATCTTTCAGTTGCGGGTGTCGTGTCATTGGCGAATGTGCTGGTGGCAACCTATTCGATGAAGGGGACGACCGGGATCTTGCTGGCGGCCTTGATGGTCTGCGCAGTGGGCCTTGTCGTCGGCGCGGTGAACGGCATCCTGATTGCCTATCTGCGACTTCAGCCCATCGCCTGCACTCTTGCCACCATGATCATCACCAGCGGGATTGCGTTGCTGATCATGGATGCCCCGGGCGGGAATGTTCCCTCGGCCATCGGCAACCTGCTGTTTGAGCGCTTTGGTCCGCTCTCGATGCCGATGATCACGGTTGGGGTGGTCATTCTTCTGTGGGCAGTGATCAGACGGACCGACTGGGGTGTGGGTCTTTATGCGGTTGGCGCGGATGAGACTGCGTCCCGTCTGGCAGGCATCGCAACCGCAAGTGTCAAGGTGCGCGCCTATTGCGTTGCTGGCATGTTTTACGGGCTGGCGGGGCTTGCGCTCAGCTCGATCACCGTGTCTGGCGATCCGACAGCGGGGAACAGTTTCCTTCTGCAGGTGTTCGCAGCCATAGCGATTGGCGGCACCAGCTTTGCCGGGGGGCGCGGTGGTGTCGTTGGCACGATACTGGGGGCGCTTGTCCTTATGCTGGTGCAAAAGCTGCTGTTTTCGCTGGGTGTATCCAGCTTTTACACTGGAATCGGCCAAGGCGTCCTGATGATCGCCGCCGTTCTTGTCGGGGCATTCTCGGCCCATATCGCCAAGTCCAACAACACATGAAAGGCGGCATCCCCGTGTGCAGTGACCGCAAGTTATCGCCCGCCGAAGCCCCGGCAACCGCCCGTGAGAGTACCCCGTCCTTCCTTTCGACGGACCTGGGTAAGTCCGTGGTGCTGATCGCTCTGGCCCTGCTGATGCTGTTCGCCGGGCGATTGGTCAGCCCGAGTCTGGGTGGCCTGAACCAGATCTCTGCCGTCTTGGTCCTGTCCTCCTTCCTGATAGTCGTCGCCTTCGGTCAGCAAATGGTTGTCCTTATCGGGGGGTTGGATCTGTCGATCCCGTCGATGATCACTCTGGGTGGTCTGCTGGCCTTTGCCTGGACCCCGCATGGGGTGGGAGAGTTGCTTCTGGTGGCTTTGGCTGTGATGGCCGTGACCGGAGCTGTCGGGATGATCTCGGGTTTGGGCGTCACTTTGCTGGCGATCCCGCCTTTCATCATGACGCTTTCCATGGGGATCATCATCTACAGCGCCTGCCTTGGGGCGACCCGCGGCACACCGCGAGGTCAGGGCTCTGAGACGATCGAGGCGCTGTTTTCCGGACGCTTCCTTGGTATTCCGCTGATCATCCTGCTGGTAGCGGTTCTGGCAGCCTTGGCGATTCTTCTGCAATCGCGCACGACCTTTGGCCGTTTCCTGTATGCAACGGGCACCAATCGGCAAGCCGCCTATATCGCCGGGCTGCCCGTGCGGCGGATGACTGTGGCCACCTATGCGTGCAGCGGTGCCGCTGCTGGCCTGTGCGGGTTGCTGCTGGTCGGCTTTTCCGGCGGCGCGACGCTCACGATGGGACAAAGCTATCTGCTGCCGTCCATCGCTGCCGTTGTCGTCGGCGGCACCGCGATCACGGGCGGGCGGGGCAGCTTTCTGTCGGTTCTGGCGGCCGCGCTGCTGATCACAACCTTCACCACCGTCATCTCTTCGATCCAGATCGAGGAAGGATGGCGGACGATCCTCTACGGCGCGGTCGTCTTGATCGCAATCCTGGCAATGCGTGACGGCACGACGCCGTTGACGTGGCGACTGCTCCCGCTCTTGCGGGGGAACAAGAAACAACAATCAACCTGACAACATGGAGAAAGTGAAATGACCCTACGCTTCAAAAGTCCCCTCATACGGGGTGCCCTTGCGGTAACGACGGCACTTGGGCTGCTGGCCGGACCGAGCTATGCTCAGGATGAAAAGGTGAAAGTCTACCTCAGCCTCAGCTACACCGGCAATTCCTGGATGACCGAAGCCGCCAACGTGATCAAGGCTTTGGCCAAAACGCCGCCCTATGACACGCAGGTTGAACTGATCGATGTCATTTCCGGGGTGGACGTGCAGGCCCAGATTTCGGCCTATGAAAGCATGATCGCGGATGGCGCCAAGGGGATCATCTCGTTCCCGATCTCGTCGACCGGTCTGAACCGTGCTATCAAGCAAGGCTGCGAAGCCGGCGTTGAAATGTTCATGTTCGCCAACCACGTCACCGAACCCTGCGCGCACAGCCTTGCCTATATCGGCTCTGGCTTTGGCGAAAACACCGCTCAGTGGCTGGCCAACGAGATGGAAGGCAAGGGCAAGATCTTCATGATCCGCGGCGTTCCGGGCAGCGCAGTGGACGTGCGTCACTATGACGGCGCGATGAGCGTGTTCAGCAAGTATCCGGAGATCGAGGTTGTCGCCGAATACTATGGCATGTGGGACGACCAGACGACGCAGACCGAAACGACCAAAGCTTTGGCTGCGCATCCCGATGTGCAGGGCATCTGGTCGCAAGCCGGTGAATACGGTGCCCTTCAGGCATTGCTTGCCACCGGTCGGCAGGATCTGATTCCGATCTCGGGCGAGAACTCTGCGGGCTTCCGCCGCGCGCTGATCGACCCGGCCCTGAAAGAGCGTGGCCTGACCGGGATCTCCTCGGGGGATTCGCCTGTCGTGGCGGCGATTGCTTTCAAAATGATGATGGAGCGGATCCTTACGGATCGGGATATCCCGAACCACAATATGGCATATACCCTGCCTTGGGTTCCTGCCGACCAGATTGTGCTGTGCACCGGCGACATCATCGAAAACGGCTGCAACACCTTCCCCGCCGACAAGGTGCCGGATTCGTTCATCTCTGAGGCTTTCAACCCGGCCTATGCGCCCGAGATTTCGCTGAGCGCCGCGTTGACGGGCGAGCCGACCCCGGGTGCGACCATCCAGCCCTTGCCCGCAGGCGAGTTGTTCCCCGAAGCACAGTCGCTTCCCGGCATCAACTGCGACGACTGCGAACTTCCGGCGGATGCCTTCGCCCTAACGTTCGTGAAGCCGTTCGACGCCAACTGATATTGGCCGAGGCGCAAGCCCATCACGCAACTGGGGTCCCGAACGGTGTTCGGGGCCCTGCCCTCCAAGCAAACACATTCCAGCCTGGTCCGGCTGACCAGAGCATATCCAAAGGAGAGTCAAAGATGCCGATCGGGCCAGAGATGCCGACGCAAGCAAAACTCCAAGCCATCGCGGATCGCTATGGGTTGGCGTTGGATGCGACGATGCTTAGAGAATACAGCACGCTTGTCGCGGGTACGATCAATGCGTGCCGCTATGTCGAACAATTTGTCGAGCAGACCCTGCCGGTCAAATACCCCCGCACCGTCGGTCAAAAGCCGACATCGGCCGAGAACCCGCTGAATGGCTGGTCCTGGCGTTGCGACATCAAGGGGGCCGACAGCGGGCCGCTTAAGGGGTATACGGTCGGCATCAAGGATGCGGTCTGCGTGGCAGGCATTCCGATGCGCAATGGATCACGTATCCTTGAAGGCTTTATCCCCGATGTGGACGCAACGCTGGTGACCCGCATTCTGGATGCGGGCGGGGTCATCACGGGCAAGACCAATTGCGAGGATCTTTGCTTTTCGGGGGCCGGGTATACGTCAAGCCAAGGCCCGGTGAAAAATCCCCATGACCATGAACGCAGCACCGGGGCCTCGTCCAGCGGCAGTGCGGCCGTGCTGGTGGCGGGTGATGTCGATCTGACCATCGGCGGCGATCAGGGCGGTTCCATCCGGCTTCCGGCCTCGTGGACCGGTGTCTGCGGCTTGAAGCCGACCTATGGGCTGGTGCCCTATACCGGCTGCGCGATGATCGAAGGCACGCTGGATCACGCGGGTCCGATGGCCAACACGACAGACGGCATTGCGCGGCTGCTGCAGGCCATTGCGGGGACCGACCCCGAAGACCCGCGCCAGCGTGGCCTCATCCCTGCAAACCACGACTTTGACTATCTGTCGCGTCTGGGCGATGGGATCAAAGGCAAGAAGATCGCCATCCTGCGCGAAGGCTTTGGTCAGGACGGCAAGGACAGCGGTTTCCCCGCCGCCGATCCGCGTGTTGACGAAAAGGTCAAGGCCGCCATCCACGCCTTTGAAAAGCTGGGTGCCGAGGTGGAAGAAATTTCCATGCCGGAACACTTGCAAGGCTATTTCATCTGGAGCCTTATCATCACGCTGGGTTCAGCCGAGTTCATGCTGAAAGGGTCGGGTCTCGGGTCCAACTGGAAGGGCCACTACAACACCTCGCTTGGAGAGGCCTTTGCGCGCGGCATGAAGGCGAGGCCGAACGACCTGCCCCATGCCGCGATCAGTTCCTTGCTTGCCAGTGAATACCTGCAAGAGGAATATGGTGGCCGTTACTACTGGAAGGCGCAAAACCTGCGTCACCTGGTGACTAATGCCTACAACAAGGCCTTCGAGCAGTACGATATCATCGCCATGCCAACCACGCCCTTCACGGCGACCAAGCATGTGGATCGCAGCAGAAGCTCCATTGTCGACTTTGTGGCCCCGTCACTTGACATGCTGCGCAACACCTGCGTGGCAAACGTGACCGGGCATCCGTCGATCAGCATTCCATGCGGCATGATTGACGGATTGCCAGTCGGGCTTATGCTGACCGGACGGGCGTTCGAGGATGCAACCCTGATAGCGGCATCGGCGGCATTTGAAACGCTGGGAGACTGGCGGAAAGCGTGATGCGGACCGGAATGGATTGGCGCTCAGGATCAACCCGGATTGGCCGGGAAAGACAAGACGAATTTTCCAGCAAGCTTAGACTGGAAACACATCTTCATAGAAACGCGACGGGCAAACAGACCCTGTCATCAACAAAGGGAGCCTATGTATGAGCGATCATCACGCCGAGGGTCGGTACACCACCGACACGGCCCTTCGGGTCAAGGCAATCGAGAGTCTGCTGATCGAAAAGAACCTGCTGGACCCCAAGGCCATCGAAAGGATCGTCGATCTTTACGAAAACAAGATCGGCCCGCGCAACGGCGCGCGTGTGGTTGCCAAGGCATGGACGGATCCGACCTACAAGAAGTGGCTCTTGGAAGACGGCACCAAGGCCATTGCATCCTTGGGATATTCCGGAGTGCAGGGCGAGGACATGGTCGTGGTTGAAAACACGGCAACGGTGCACAACGTTCTCGTGTGCACCCTGTGCTCTTGCTATCCTTGGCCGACGCTGGGGCTTCCTCCGAACTGGTACAAAGAGGCGCCGTATCGGTCGCGCGTTGTGATTGATCCGCGTGGGGTGCTGAAAGAGTTTGGCGTCAGCATTCCATCGGGCGTCGAAGTTCGGGTTTGGGACAGCAATGCCGATCTGCGCTATATGGTTCTGCCCATGCGCCCGGCCGGCACCGAAGGCATGAGCGAAGAGCAGTTGGCAGATCTTGTCACGCGCGATTCCATGATTGGTGTGGGATTTCCCGCAACCGTCGCGTCTGCGGCTTAAGGGGGACAAGAAATGAATGGAATTCACGATCTTGGCGGTAAGCAAGGCTTTGGCAAGATAAACATCCTGCAAGACGAACCGATCTTCCGCGCGGAATGGGAACGCCGGATGTTCGCCATGTTCATCCTGACCTTTGCCGGCGGCTTTTTCAACGTCGACAAGTTTCGGTTTGCGGTCGAAAACATGGACCCGGTGCATTATCTGACCTCGCCCTACTATGAACACTGGCTGCATGCCTTGGAACAATTCGCCGAGGAGCACGGCGTCCTTGCCCCAGGGGAACTTGACGCCAAGGTTGCCGAACTGAAGAAGGAAGCCGCCTGATGGTCAGCAAATTTGCTTTGGAAGGTGTGGATGAACTGATCCGCACGGGCGGCAGTGCACATACCACAGTGCAAGCGCAGCCGAAGTTCAAGATCGGTGACCGCGTCAGGACGGTCAATAACCACCCGTCCGGGCACACCCGTGTGCCACAATATGCGCGCGACAAGGTTGGCACGGTCGTGCAGAATTTCGGTGCCTTTATGTTCCCCGATACGGTTGCGCATGATCAGGGAGAAAACCCGCAGCACCTGTACAACCTGGCTTTCGAAGCTCAGGAGCTTTGGGGACCCGATGCCAACCCGATCGATACTCTCTATATCTCGATGTACGAAGATTACCTTATACCGGTTGAGGGATAGGTCATGCACCCCAACCTGAATGAGCTGTCAAACCTTCCACAGGACAGTGAAGGCCCGGTTTTCGAGGCACCTTGGGAAGCGTCTGCCTTTGCGATCGCCGTGAAGTTGAACCAGGATGGCCACTTTACTTGGTCAGAATGGGTCAAATGCTATTCAACCGAGATCGCCGCCGCAGAAGCGGCGGCGCATCCCGGCGATCATGTCGAATACTATGACGCATGGCTGATCGCTTTGGAAAAGATGATGGCCCGCAAGGGGCTTCTGACTTCCAGCGAGTTGAATGACCGGCACGATCATCTCCGGCACCACCCCGCGCATCACGAACACGAACCCAACCGCGAACCCGTCTGCATCGCGTAGTGACTGACCGTTCGGGCACTGATTGTGTCTGACGTCAGCAACCCAACAGGAAAGAGGAGTAAATAATGCATATCAATCCGGGCATCGTTGACGGTGCCAAATTGTTGCTCAGCTATGCAACAGCCGCTGGCGTCAGTTTCTGGGCGGTCAAATCGACGCTGGCAGAAATCGGCGTGGGTGGCGTAGCCTCGCTTGCCCTGCGCGGGCTGATCGCGACCGTCGCGGTTTTCGTCTTTTTCCAAGTGTTTCCGCACTTTCAGGTGGGTGTTTCCGAGGTGCACTTTATCCTTGGCTCGACCTTGTTCCTGATCTTGGGGGCCGGTCCGGCCGCCTTTGGTCTGGCCTTTGGTCTGTTGTTGCAGGGGATCTTCGTTGCTCCGTTTGATCTGCCCCAATATGCGATGAACGTGACCACATTGCTGGTGCCGCTGTACGGCCTGCGCTACATCGCCGACCGTTTCATCGCGCCGAATACGGCCTATGTGGACATCACCTATAAGCAAACCCTGATGCTCTCAACTGCCTACCAAGCCGGGATCGTGTCATGGGTGGCCTTTTGGGTCTTCTATGGTCAGGGTTTTGCCGCAACCGGCGCCGTCGCGCAATTCGGTGTGGCCTATATGATGGTCGTGCTGATCGAACCCTTGGTCGACCTTGCCGTCCTCGCTGCAGCCAAGTCGGGCCGGGATCTGTCCCGCTCTGGTTTGGTCAGCCCTCGCCTGTACCGTCAGGCAGCCTAAACACCGCCCTGAACGCCGCGCGCCTCCTGAGGAAGGGGGCGCGCGGTTTCATTTTGCGCCCGTGTGGGCCAATGAATAACCCTGAGTTTCCAAGATGCCTTGCCGCTGCAGTTTGTGCTGCTGTTCGAAGGTGATCGTTGGCAGAAATTCGTTTCTGGATGCCCTTTGTCCCAAAAGAAATCAACGTGGCGTTGGACCTAAGGTCTGGCGTCGCTTCTGTTTATGGTGCTTGGCTTCCGGTCTGGTTCAGGGCCGATGGGCGAGTGGGTTAGTAGTGCACTTCCTCATGGCCATAGGTAGGGCCACGCAAGTTAAGGTGTGACGATCACTGTTCTCGAGTGGCACGCGTAACCCAATTTTCACGCGCATGCCAGCGTTGAGGCAGTTTTCGACTGTATATCGCAAGACAGTGCCTCTATCGACGCCAACACTTGCTTTTCGACCCTCCCGATGCATATTGACTTTCGACGCAGAAGCCGTACCTGCTGCATTTTTCGTCTAGGATGAGAGTTTTTCGACAAATGGATATCCCGATACAGACACCGGCATTCTTCCAAAGCGAGCCGCTGCCAGAAGCTGCAGAGCTTGTGGGCTGGGCTGCTCTGGTTGATTTCTTCGGTGTGAGGGCCCCTGTTCGGCAGTTTGCGTGTGTCTCTGGCAAACATGTAGGCGGCAACAGGCGGTCGGAGGGCCCTTGGGAATTGTTCGACAAGCGCTATCGGCCAGAACCGACGCTACTGGGCCATTTGACCTTTGCGCTGCGCCACGAGAGCATGGACCTTCTGATCCTGAAACGTGTTCTCGAGGCTGCATCGCAATCGGCGCTGATCGACATCGTGCAGGCTGCTCCCACCGGCGCCATCGCGCGGCGTATCTGGTTTTTCTACGAAACGCTTACCGGGAACCGACTGGACTTGCCGGACGCACCCGCAATCACGGCTGTCGACGCCCTCGACCCCGCTCAATACATCACCTGGTTCCGGGATTCCGCTGATAGGGGGCGCTTGTCGGCACGCCACCGGATACGCGACAACCTGTTGGGAACCGGCGCGTTCTGCCCCATCATCCGCAGAACAGCCAAATTGGAAGCCTTCATCGCCGATGATCTATCTGCACGGGCGCAGGAAATTATTGGTCAAACCGGCACGCAGATCATCGCGCGGGCAGCCAGCTTCATGCTGCTAGCCGACAGTCGCGCCAGCTTTGAGATTGAGGGTGAACGCCCTGCGGCCAATCGTCTGGAACGTTGGGGCAAAGCCGTCCTTGAGGCGGGCAAGCGGCCACTCAACCAGACCGAGATTTACCGGTTGCACCGAATTTTGATCGGTGATGATCGCTTTACCCCAATCGGTTACCGCGAGGATGGCGTGTTCATCGGAGAGCGAGACCACAACAATGAGCCATTGCCCGAGTTCATCGGCGCCCGCCCCCAGGACGTACCCGACCTGATGACCGGGCTAAATCTATGCAACAATCGGTTGCGAACATCAGATGTCGATCCGGTGCTGCAGGCAGCGACCATTGCTTTCGGTTTCGTCTATATCCACCCGATGACGGACGGAAATGGCCGCCTCCACCGGTGCCTGACCCATCACGTGCTGGCCGAGCGAAAGTTCACCCCACCCGGGATGGTATTTCCGGTATCGACGGTGATGTTCGAACGGATCGACGACTACCGCAAAACGTTGCAGGCGCACACCGGGCCGCTCATGGATGCAATCGACTGGCGCGCACTTCCAAATGGCAATGTCGAAGTGACGAACGACACGAGCGACCTTTACCGTTTCTTCGATTGCACGGCAGCCGCAGAATTTCTGTACGAATGCGTTAAACGGACCGTCGAAGAGGACCTGCCCAGAGAGATTGAGCACCTGAAGGCGCATGACGCCGCCATGCGTGCAATCATGAATGCCATCGAGATGCCAGACCGGCTTGCAGCGAGCCTGATCACGTTCATTCGGCAAAATGAGGGCAAGCTAGGGCGGAGTCGTCGGGACCGGGAGTTCGCAAAACTTACCGATGATGAGGTCCAACTGGCAGAGGGCATAGTCACTGAAGCGTTCGAGGGCACCGTCAGTTGAGGGCATTGCGGACCCCCCCAAAATGCAAAAAAATCCCCCCATTTCTAACGCTAGGGGATGCACACATCGTCAGGTTTGGCTTTCCTGGTGCGCTTGACGGGTTTCATGTTGCATGATTCGGTTGCTCTACCTTGAATGGAGGGCGGCGGGTGATGACTTCGGAAAGCTGGGGGCTGGGCGATTTCGGAGACGAGCGCCTGGCAAAAAGGGGGGTCTGCTGCTCGCGGGAATGGTGGCGCGCACGAGCACCTGCCTGCGGCGTCTGGCGGGTGGCCGACGCAGTGAGATT
>NZ_JAUSBA010000004.1 GCF_030652235.1 Cypionkella sp. | reverse complement strand
ACGCAGCAGATCATCCTGTTCCGGAAGGCGTGGGCGATGCTTCATGGCAGAACCGAAATTGCAGGGTTTCAGCCAAAATTATACAAACCCTGCAGGCCATGGCGAGAAAAACTACAATGTTTCAACGCAAAATCAACGGTGGGGGGGTGTTCAGCGTGAACTCGATGACCTGCTGCCGTGGCGGTGGAACGGATAGCGGTCAGACCGGACACTTACCTCTAATATTTTATCCGTACGTGCGTCTGATGCTGCCGGTGGCTTTCATCTAATAGCCTGAATCTAAAGCACTTTCAGGCAATCACAACGGCCAGATTTTGGTGAATAAGCCGCGATCAATGCAGAGTCAAACTGCCTTGGGTCTGCGCAGCATATCTTTAATCGCTACCAGTTTTACCGACAACCACAAGGCAAAACAAAACATACGTTTGGAACGCCAAAAATGTAGGTACATTAATCTTTTTGAAAAATTGGCGTTGCTGTCTAACCCAGCCTTGAGTGATTTCTTAAAAGACAATGACTCAAGATCACCAAAACACACATCAATTGCACTCAAATATCTACTAATTTCGGGCAACTTGGAAAGTATTTTTTTTGACCTTTTCAATGAACGTATGGTCGCAATCGCTTGGGCAGCGTGAATCTCTTTATCAAACCCATTTTCAATAGTTAGCCGCCAAAGCATCAAATTATTATAAGTGGCATCCAAAAGCTTCGGACTGATTTTCTTTGTGATCGCGTCCGGATTATCCTGTCGGTAAAAAAAAACGCCATCACAAAAAACAACTTTTCTACATAGCAAAAAGTATTGCCGAACTGTATATTCATCCGCAAACATTCCAAAATCAAAAAAACCTGTCTTTTTTAGGAATTCCATACGCCAGAGCGCATTTCCGGGTATTGTCCAATTTAATGAATATACAAATGCATCACGACCACTTATCTGAACAGAGCGATCCCCCCTTATTCCTACTATTCGTTGATTTTTTGTGGCACCAGCATAATAAAACTCTACGTCGGGTATAGTGGCATCTGCGCCTGTCTCTACCGCGGCTTGATACATCTTTTGCAGCCAATCATTCGAAAATATATCATCCTGCGAACTATAAACAAAGTAGTCACCCTGCGCATAAGCGGCTGCGAAATTCATGACCTTGGGGACAATCCCCAGATTTGTTGGCGTTCGCAGATATCTAAACCGCGCATCGCGCACTGAAAATTGGCCAGTAATATTAGGACTTCTGTCAGTTGAGCAATCATCGACGCAAAGCACTTCAAAGTCTGCGAACTGTTGATTTATAAGGGATTCAAGAGTCTGCGACAGGAAAGCTTCGCCATTAAAAATTGGGATTATGACTGAAATTTTTGGCATAAAGTTCCTCGACATCTCTCTGAATTGATTGCCCTGAGAGCCTACTTCCGTAATTTTTTCGATAATTTACGCTTGCGCCGTCGCTCAGTCCACAATGTGCGAATCGCCAATATGGGGTTACGAAACGCTAGCTTCAGAAAAATGCCGAAATCGTTCTGGTAATAAGCCCAATCAAGATTAGCCCTACTCTCGGCTGTTCTGAGTATTGCCCAGATTGGTGAGGACGGAGTTAGTCCAAAAGTTTGCGCATCCTTGACACGCTGTCGCAATACGGCCTTCCATGTCGAAAGTTTTCGGATTTGGGCCGAGCATAAACCAGAAAAATCAACACTTACCATGCTTGAAGACACCATGCCGCCGCCGACGCGGTAAATTACTAGGGCCTCATCAATGACCGCTATTTTCCCTTCAAGGGCGGCACGGAAACCCATGACTAGATCTTCATAAGCTCCAGGAATTATGGCTCCGTATTTCTGGTACAAGGTCCTGCGCCATGCACCGGTTGCCCCGAGATATAGCGCCCTCGATCCCGCAACGTCTGATGGATCTATAGAATTGTAAAGCGTCGCGGTACGATATTTCGTTGATATCCTTTGTCCTGACAAATCTATTTCATTTGCCAAAGAACACACCAGAAGCGGCTGCTTCGCTTCAAAGGTCTCAATAATTCTGGCGCTTCGCTGTGGCAATGAAATATCATCCCCGGCCGCCACAATTATAACATCACCATGACTTAAGTCATGAATGCGGTCGATATGGCCAGCCAAACCTAAGTTTCGGTCATTCCTGTTCAGAATAACACGATGCGGCCCTGCGTACGAGGCAACAGTTTCTTGGATAACGTCGAACGTCGCATCGGCAGAGCAGTCATCCGAGATTAGTATCTCCAACGGCATGCAGTTTTGTGCAAGAGCCCCCAAAACCGCTTCGCGTACCGTTTCAGCTTGATTATAGGTCAAGAGAACAAATGAATATGTGAACTCAGTTTGTGAAATTTTATGTTCCAAACATAGCAGGTTCACTCATTTATTACGCGGTGACAGTGACCTTAGCAATAGTCTGGCAATCACGTCGGGCTGCAGGGGCGTTTTTACTTGCTGTTGAATGGCTTTAGCAGGAGTTCAGATGCCTGACCTGGGTGGTCTGACGGCTTAGAGGCCGCCCTTTGGTTTGGGCGACCTTTACTTATCGCGCGATTAGCTGTCTTGGCCGCCCTGGCCTGCGGATTGGAACCAGCGGCGGATGGTGTCGCGCTCGGGGTCTTCCATATAGCTGAGGTTGGCGGGGGGCATAGCGTGGGTGATGCCGGCTTGCAGATAGATGCGCTTGGCTTCCGCTGCGATTTGAGCGGGGGTTTCAAGGACAACGCCTTTCGGGGGCCAGTAGATGCCCTCATACACCGGCTCGGCGGCGTGGCACATCGAGCAGCGGCCTTGCACGATGGAGACGATTTGATCGAAGTCTTTGGCTGAGGCGTAAATGAGGGCGGGGCCGTTGAGGGCAGCTTCCTCGGGGCGGTGGCGCATCGGCGCGGTGGAGAGCCATGCGATGATCAGGAAGATCACGACCGTGACGAACCAAGTCCAGTGTGGGTTGCCTTTGCGGGCGTGTTTGGTGTTGAACCAATGGCGGATGGTGACGCCCATCAGGAACACAAGGGAAGCAATCAGCCAGTTGTATTCGGTGGCGAAGACCAAAGGGTAGTGGTTGGACAGCATCAGGAACAATACCGGGAGAGTAAGGTAGTTGTTGTGGGTGCTGCGCTGTTTGGCGATTTTGCCGTATTTTGGGTCTGGCGTGCGGCCTGCTTTCAGGTCTGCGACCACGATACGTTGGTTCGGCATGATGATCATGAAGACGTTGGCGGACATGATGGTGGCGGTAAACGCGCCAAGGTGAAGCAAGGCCGCGCGGCCCGAGAAGACCTGCGTGTAGCCCCAAGCCATGCCGACGAGGATGATGTAAAGGCCGATCATCAGGCGGGTGTTGTCGTCGCCAAAGCGGCTTTTGCAGATCAGGTCATAGGCGATCCAGCCGAAAGCAAGCGAGCCCAGAGATATCGCGATGGCTTGGGTTTGGCTGAGGTCGGCAATGGCGGGGTCGATCATGTAGAGGTTGGCGCCGAGATAGTAGACCAGAAACAGCATAGCGAAACCGGACAGCCATGTGGTGTAGCTTTCCCATTTGAACCAGGTGAGGTGTTCGGGCAGCATCTGAGGTGCGACGAGGTATTTCTGGATGTGGTAAAAGCCGCCGCCGTGGACTTGCCATTCCTCACCATGGGCCAAGGGGGGCAAGCTTGGGGTTTTGCGCAGGCCAAGGTCGAGGGCGATGAAGTAGAAGGATGAGCCGATCCACGCCATCGCGGTGGTGACATGCAGCCAGCGCGCCGCGAGTTCGACCCATTCCCACAGCACAACCCAGTCATACATCGGCAGTCTCCTGTTTGTGCTCGGCTATCTTGGTTTTCGGCAGGGTATACCGGGCGGTATTGATCTGTTAATCCTGAAAAACCGGGGAATACTTTCAAGATTGGCGCGAAAATGTCCTATGTCAACACGATCAAGATGTTTGTGCGGGTGTATGAGTTGGGCAGCATGTCGGCGGCGGCGCGGGATCAGCGCACCTCGCCTGCGGTGGCTTCGGCGCGGATATCCGAGTTGGAAAAGCATCTGGGGGTAAGGCTGTTTTCGCGCACCACCCGCAGTTTGCAGCCGACCGAGAATGGGCGGATTTTCTTTGAGGGTGCCAAGAAGGTGCTAGAGGCGATTGACGAGGCCGAAGCTGCGGTGATGGATGTCACACAAAACCCGAGGGGGACGATCTTTGTGTCGGCTCCGCTGGGGGTGGGGCGACGGTTTATTGCGCCGCATGTGCCTGTTTTTAAGGACATCTATCCGCAGATTGATGTGCGGCTGCGGCTGTCGGACCGGATCATTGATGTGACGGCTGAGGGGCTGGATGTGGCGTTTCATCTGGGGATTTTGGAGGATTCGACGCTGAAGGTGCGGCTGATTGCCGATTGCCCGCGGGTTTTGTGCGCTGCCCCGGCCTATATCGCGCGGAGGGGGATGCCTTTGGATGGCGCGGCTTTGGTGGGCGACAAGCACGAATGTCTGAACCTGCGGTTTCCCGGCGCGAAGGAATTTCAGTGGGCGTTGCAGACGGCTGACGGCGTGCGGCGCTATGAGATCACCGGGCCGTTTGAGAGTGACGATGGCGATGTGCTGACCGGCTGGGCGCTGGATGGGCGCGGCATTGTGATGAAGCCGGTGTTTGAGGTGGCGGATCATTTGCGCTCGGGCGCGCTGGTGCCTGTGGCGGTGGCGACGCCGCCGTTGCCGACGCAGCTGTCGAGCCTGTCACAGCATCGGCGGTTGAAAGACCCGAAGGTGAAGCTGTTCACCGATTTCATGGCGGCGCATGTGCGCGATGCGGTGCGCGGGGCGATTGAGGGGCGTTCTAGTTGAAAGGTGCGCCTCCGGCGGAAGTATTTGGGCCTATTTGAAAGCAAATTTTAGATAAATTTAGCGGATTAGGTCTCATAGGGCCAGTTGGCTTGGCTGAACGCTCCGCCGTCGACCCAGAGGGTTTGACCCGTGACGAAAGCGGCGGCATCGGAGATCAGGAACAGCAGCGGCCCGGCGAGGTCTTGCGGGGTGCCGACGCGGCGCAAGGGTGTGACCCGGGCCCAAGTGGCGTCGTAATCCGGGGCCTCGGCGGCGGTGCGGGCGGTGGCGATGGCTCCGGGGGCGATACAGTTGACGCGGATGTTGTGGGGCCCGAGTTCTACCGCTGCGACCTTGGTGAATTGCTCGATGCCGCCCTTTGAGGTGGTGTAATCAACCAGTTTCGGGAAGGCGAGTTTGTTGCAGCCTGAACCAAGGGTGATGATCGCGCCGGGTTGGCCTGCTTTGATCATGGCTTTCGCGGCGGCCTGGGTGTTGAGGAAGGTGCCGCGCAGATTGGTGGCGATGGTGCGGTCCCAATCCTCGGGGTTGAGGTCGAGGAGGCTGGACCACGTTTGGACGCCTGCGTTGTTAACCATGACGCTTGGGGCGGTATCGGCCCACAGGGCGGCCTCGGTGTGGAAGCGGGTGGTTTGAATTTGGTCACCTGCATCGCATTCCCATGCGTGGGCGCGTTGGCCTGCGGCTTCGACGGCAGTGATCAGGGTTTGGGCGGCTTCGGGTTGGTTTAGGTGGGTGAAGCCTATGTCATAGCCCGCGTTTGCAAGCGCCGTGACAAGGGCATGGCCGATGGCTGAGGGGCCTGCGGTGACAAGAGCGAGTTTGGACATCGGCGGGCCTTTTGGGTAGGGTGGGGTTTTACCCCAACTTATGCCGGGGTTCGGTGGGGTGGAACCCCACCCCACATTATGCGCCCCAAGTGCGGTCCAGCAGGGCGAGCCAGTTGTCGTAGCAAAGCTTTTGCATCAAGGCCTCGCCATAGCCGTGGTCGAGCATGGCTTGTTGCAGGGCGGGCAGGCCGGTGACGTCGCCGATGCCGTTCGGAAGGGTCGCGCCATCGAAATCGGAGCCGAGGCCAAGGTGGTTTTCGCCCAAGTGTTCCAGCAGATGGTCAAGATGAGCCAGCACGTCTTCCCAGCCCATATCGCCCGATTGTTTGCCATCGCGGCGCAGGAAGGAAGTGGCAAAGTTCAGGCCGACCATGCCTTTGGACTCAGCGATCATCTGGAGTTGGCGGTCGGTGAGGTTGCGACTGCTGGGGGTGATGGCGTGGGCGTTGGAATGGGTGGCGACGAGGGGCGCGTCCGACAGGCGGGCGACATCGTTGAAACCTGCTTCGTTGATATGGGAGAGGTCGATCATGATTTGCAGATCATTGCAGGCGCGGATCAGGCGTTTTCCGGCCTCGGTCAGGCCCTCGCCCGTATCTGGGCCGGAGGGGAAGGCGAACGGGACGCCGTGGCCGAAGATGGTGGGGCGCGACCAGACCGGGCCTAAGGAGCGCAGGCCCATGGCGTGGAAGGCGTAGAGGTTGTCGAGGTTGGCATCGATGGCTTCGGCACCCTCCATATGCAGGATGCCTGCGATGGTGTTGGTGGCAAGGCAGTCGCGGATTTCGGCGGTGGTGGTGCAGAGTTTGAACTGGCCTTGGGAGCTGCGCTCCATCCACAGGAATTGGCGGGCCATCGACATGGCGATAGGAAGGGCTTCGGGCTCGGTGATCAGGGTGCCGAGCGGGAGGCTGAAGGGTGGGTTTTCCATCTGCGCCATGTAGTCGGGGGCGTCGTGCGCGGCGGGCGACGGGATGTAAATGGCGAAAAAGCCAGCCTTGAAGCCGCCCTTTTGCATCCGGGGCAGGTCGAGGTGGCCCTTGCCTTCACCGGTCAGCCAGATCGCTTCGCGGTTTTCTGGGTGGTTGTGCAGGCGCAGCAGCAGGTCGTTGTGGCCATCGAAGGTGGGGAACATTTTTGAAGCCTTTGTTTTCGTGAGAAGCGCCGGGGGGGGGGGTCACACACCCGGACCCCCGTGGAGTATTTGAACCAGTATGAAAGCCGGGCTGGGTTAGCCTTCGAGCATCCGGTCGGCGGAGGCGGCGAACAGGCTGCGGGCGTAGGTTGTGGTCATTTGCGCGGTGGCAAGGGCGTCGCGCGTCAGCTCTTCGACGGCTTTGCCATGTTGCATCACAAGGATGCGGTCGCACATGTGGTCGATCACGGCGAGGTCGTGGGAGACCATCAGGAAGGTGAGGCCGCGTTCGGTTCGCAGGCGGCTGAGCAGGTTGAGGGTTTCGGCTTGGACGGAGGCGTCGAGGGCGGAGGTCGGCTCGTCCAGCAGCAGGATTTCGGGTTGCAGCATCAAAGCGCGGGCAATGGCGACGCGTTGGCGTTGGCCGCCGGAGAGTTGGTGCGGGTAGCGAAAGCGAAAGTTGGGCGGCAGGCCGACATCGGTGAGCGCCTTTGTGATCGCAGCATCGGTCAGCGGCAGGCCGTGGATGGCGAGGGGTTCGCTGAGGGTGCGGTCAATGGTGTGGCGGGGGTGGAGCGAGGCGTAGGGGTCTTGGAACACCATTTGGACTTTGCGCGAGAAGGCGCGGTCGTGGGTGATCGGTTTGCCGTTGATGCGGATGGTGCCGCCCGAGATCGGGGCGAGACCACAGATGGCGCGCAGGATGGTGGATTTTCCGGAACCGGATTCGCCGACGAGGCCGTAGGATTCCTGAGCTTTGACGTTGAGGGATACATTTTCGACTGCGCGGACGAGGCGGCCTTGGGCGGTGAAGGTGACAGAGAGGTTTTCGATTTCTATCAGCATTTTACAGCGCCCAACTTGCGTCGCGGTCTAGGCTTGGCAGCGGTTCTCGGCTGCCGCCGATGCGGGGTAGGCAGTTGAGCAGGCCTTGGGTGTAGGGGTGTTTGGCGTGCATGAGATCCTTGGCGGCAAGTTCTTCGACGACTTTGCCTTTGTACATCACCAAAACCCGGTCGCAGAAACGGGCGACGAGGCGGAGATCGTGGGAGATGAAGATCAGGCCCATGCCGCGGGTTTTCACGAGGTTGTCGAGGATGGAGAGGACTTCGGCTTGGACGGTGACGTCGAGGGCGCTGGTGGGTTCATCGGCAATCAGCAGGTCGGGGTTGGGGATCAGCATCATCGCGATCATCACGCGCTGGCCCATGCCGCCGGAAAGTTCGTGCGGGTAAGCTTCCATCACGCGCTGCGGGTCACGGATTTGCACGGCGTTCAGCGCGTCGACAGCCTTTGCATAGGCTTCGGCTTTGGAGACTTTGTCGCGTTGGCGCAGGCCTTCGGTCAGCTGCGCGCCGATTTTCATCACCGGGTTCAGGGAGTATTTCGGGTCTTGCATCACCATGGCGATGCGGGGGCCGCGAAGGGCGCGCATTTGGGTTTCAGAGGCTTTCATCAGGTCGATGCCGTCGAAGGTCATCTCATCGGCTTCGATCTTGCCTGGTGGGCGGATCAGGCGGAGGACGGAGCGGCCTGTCATGGTTTTGCCGGAACCGGATTCGCCGACGATGCCGAGGCGTTCGCGGTCAAGGTTGAACGAGACGCCGCGGACGGCCTCGACCCGGCCTGCTTCGGTGTCAAAGGTGACGCGGAGGTTTTTGACGGAAAGAAGGCTCATTTGCTGGCGCTTTTCGGATCGAGAACGTCGCGGAGGCCGTCACCCAGCAGGTTGAAGCCCAGAGAGACGATGAAGATGGCAAGGCCGGGCATGGTGGCGACCCACCATTGCTCAAACAAGAATTTGCGGCCTGCGGAGATCATCAGGCCCCATTCTGGCAGCGGCGGTTGCACACCAAGGCCGAGGAAGCCGAGGCCAGCGGCGGTGAGGATGACGCCTGCCATGTCGAGGGTGACCCGGATGATGACGGAAGGCAGGCACATCGGGATGACATGGCCCCAGATGATACGGATGGGTCCGGCGCCTTGCAGTTTAACGGCGGCGATGTAGTCGGAATTACGGACCGTGAGCGTCTCGGCGCGGGATACGCGGGCGTAGGGTGGCCAGCTTGTCAGCGCGATGGCGAGGACGGCGTTTTCCATGCCGGGGCCGAGGACGGCGACTAAGGCAAGGGCGAGGATCAGCTTGGGGAAGGCGAGGAAGATGTCGGTAATCCGCATCAGGATGGTGTCGACCCAGCCGCCGAAATAGCCCGCGACGGTGCCGATGATCAGGCCGACCACCGGGGCGGTCAGGATCACCAGCAGCACGATATAGAGGGTGATGCGGCTGCCGTAGAGGATGCGGCTGAGGATATCGCGGCCGAAATCGTCGGTGCCAAGGATGTTGCCGGGGGTGCCGGGAGGCAGCAGACGGCGGCCAAGCTCTTGGGTGATTGGGTCATGCGGGGCAAGGACCGGCGCGAAGATCGCCACGAACAGCAGGGCGGCGGTGATCAGCAGACCGATCATCGCGAGCGGGTTGCGGCGCAGGCGCAGCCAGCTGAGGTAGCTTTGGCCCAAACGCGATTGCATCCGCGAGGCGGGGTTGGGGTCGCGCAGCCATGTGGTGAGTGTGCTCATACCCGTGCCCTCGGATCGACGAGGCGGTAGAGCAGGTCTGACAGCATGTTGAGCCCGATATAGGCGATGCCGACAACGACGGTTCCCCCCAGAACGGCGGGCATGTCGGCGACCATCAGGGCATCGGTGATGTAGCTGCCAAGTCCCGGCCATGCGAAGATGGTTTCGGTCAGCACGGCGCCTTCCAGCAGGTAGGCGTAGCTTAGCGCGATCACCGTGATCAGCGGCACCATGACGTTTTTCAGCGCGTGGACCCAGATCACCCGACGCTCGGGCATGCCCTTGACGCGGGCGGTGGTGATGTATTCCTGGCCGAGTTCGTTCATCATGAAGCTGCGGGTCATTCTGCTGATATAAGCCATTGAGATATAGGCGAGGATGCCTGCGGGCAGAATGATGTGGGAAAACGCGTTGGCGAACATGTCCCAGCGGTTGTTCAGGGCGGTGTCGAGCAGGATCATGCCGGTGTATTGCGTGAGTTCAAAGTCGAGTGACATTTGATAGCCTGCATCGAGACGTCCGGGGCCGCCGACCCAGCCGAGTTGGCCGTAGAACAGCAGCAGCCCCATCAGGCCAAGCCAGAAAACCGGCATCGAATAACCCATCAGGCCGATCAGGCGGGTGGATTGGTCGAAAAAGCTGCCGGGTTTGGTGGCGGCGATAACGCCAGCAGGCACGCCCAGAAGCACCCCCAGAATGGTGGCGAGGGTGGCGAGTTCCAGCGTGGCGGGGAAGCGTTGGCTGACTTCTTGCAGCACAGGCTCGCGGGTGCGGATAGAGGTGCCGAGATCGCCTTGCAGCGTGTTGCCGACATAGATGCCGAATTGCTTCCACAGCGGTTCATTCAGGCCCAACCGCTCGCGGGCTTCTTCCATCTGCGCTTCGGTGGCGCGCTCGCCAAGGATCGAGAGCACCGGATCAACCGGGATCACGTTGGAGATGAAGAAGGTCACCATCAACAGGCCAAGAAAGGTGACAAACAGCGTGACAACCGTGCCGCCGATTTGGCGAAGCAACGGGATCAGGCGCGAAGGCGGAGCGGGGGTGCTGGTCATGGAAAACGGGCGGCCCCTTGCAGGGCCGCCCCATGCCTTACTTGGTCACAAGCCAATAGGCGGTCGAGTCAACCGCGCCGCCCGTGTAGAAGCCCTTGACGTTGGCGCGCACGCCGGTCTGGCGGGCTTGCTGGAACATCACGATGAACGGTGCGGTTTCGCGGAATTTCTTCTGCAAAGCGGCATACATTTCAACGCGTTTCGCCGGATCTTGCTCTAGCACGGCGGCCTTCGATTCCGCGGTCATCTCGCCGGGATCATAGGCGTTGCGCCAAGCCAGATAGCCGGTGTTGTTGGCAGCATCCGAGTTGTCGGGGTTCTCGGCGAAGGTCGAGGAGTTGGTGTTCGGATCAGGATAATCTGGGCCCCAGGTTTGCAGCGTGCCATCATGCTGACGGGCGCGGTATTCTTTCAGCTGTTCAGCACCTTCTCCAACGCTAAGTTCCACCTTGATACCCGCTTGGCCGAAGGTGTTCTGGATCGACTGCGCCACATCCATCCGGTCGGCGGCGTTGCGCACCGACAGTTTGATCGTGGGGTCTGTGATACCAGATTCCGCTACCAGCGCCTTGGCTTTCTCAATGTCGAGCGAATAAGGATTGTCATCCAGCGCGCCCAGATAGCCAGATGGCAGGAAGTTTTGGTGAACGACGGCGGCGCCCTTCATGAATGTGTCGGCCATGCCTTGATAATCAACAGCATAGCGCATCGCGTCAAGGAATTTGGCGTTCTTGTAGTTTTCGTTCTTCTGGTTGAACGACAGGTAATAGATCTGGCCGCCCACGTCTTCTTGAATGGCGACATCAGCATTGCCAGCCATCCCAGCGACATCAATCGGGGTCAGGGTGCGGGCGACATCAATATCGCCTTTTTCAAGCTGCAAACGCTCGGTCGCGGCTTCTGGCACATGGGTCATGAAAATCTTGGCCATCTTGGCATCGCCGCGCCAGTAGCCGGGGCGCATTTCCAGAACATAGCCTTCATTCGGCTTGAAGCTTCTCAGCGTGAAAGCACCGGTGCCTGCCGAATGAGTTTTCAGGTATTCATTGCCGAGATCCGAGACGCCATCGGTGACGACTTCGTTGGCTTTGACCACATCGGCATCGACGATCGAGGCCACACCTGCGGTCAGGCAGTTATACAGGAAAGTCGGCGCATAGGGCTTGTCAACCTTGATGGTCAGGGTGTCGCCCGCGCCGGTGATCATCGCATCGACGGTTTCCGCCGTCCAACCGAACTGGTTCAGGATGAACGCCGGGGTTTTGTTCAGCTTGACCGCGCGTTGCAGCGAATAGGCGGCGGCTTCTGCTGTCACCGGATTGCCGGAACTGAAGGTCACACCAGCCTTCATCTTGAAGGTGTAGGTCAGGCCATCCTCGGCCACCGACCAGCTTTCGGCCAGACCCGGTTCGGTTTGCAGCGTTGCCGGGTTGATCTCAACCAGACCGTCATAGGTGTTGTTGACCACGTCGAGGCCGGAGAATTCATAGGCTTCGTGCGGGTCCAGCGACACGATATCGTCGATGGCCCCTGCCAGCACCAGCGTATCGGCTGGGGTTTCGGCCATCAGCGCAGCGGGGGCTGTGCCCAGCATCAAAGCAGCAATCGCAACAGCGCCCACGCGGCGCAGCGTCGGTTCAAGTAGCATGACAGACTCCCTGTTTTATCATCGTTTTTTCATTGCCGTCCCTGAGTCTCGCTGAGCCTCGGGGTATTTCCTGACCGATTGGGCAACTTTCATGCGGGCTTGTCAACAGCGCCTTGCAGCGCGAAACTGGCGACACTGGGCAGTTTCACAACAGAAATGGCAAAATGTCAGACTTTTCAATCTTCGACGGGCACAATGATCTGCTGTCCTGCCTATGGGCAGAAAAATCCTTCTCGGGTGAGGCATTCTTTCGCGGACGCGACGGCGACCTTGATCTGGCGAAATGCCGTGCGGGGGGCTTTGCAGGTGGCTTTTTCGCGGTTTGGGTGGGCGGAGAACCGGGAACCGGGCCTGATCCGATGGCGACTTACCGGGAATTCCCGGCGATAGATCCGGCGCGGGCAGAGCGGCAAACGCTGGAGCAGATCGCAATTCTGCTGCGCATGCAGCGCGCGCGGCCAGATGCGATCCGGCTGTGTCGCACGGTGGCCGAGATCGCCAGCGCGCGTGCCGCGGGGGCGATTGCAGCGATCTTGCATATTGAGGGCGTTGAGGGGATTGCCGAAAATCTGGACGCTTTGCATGTTTTCTATGCGGCGGGCTTGCGCAGCCTTGGTCCGGTGTGGAGCCGCCCGAACATTTTCGGCCATGGCGTGCCGTTCAATTTCCCTGCCAGCCCAGATACCGGACCGGGACTGACCGAGGCCGGGATCAGGCTGGTGCAGGAATGTGACGCCTTGGGGGTGCTGCTGGACCTGTCGCATCTGAATGAAGCCGGGTTTTGGGATGTGGCGCGGGTTTCAGCCAAGCCGCTGGTTGCCACCCATTCCAATGCGCACGCGGTGACAGCATCCACCCGCAATCTGACCGACAAGCAGTTGGCGGCGATCAAGGCCAGTGGCGGGCTGGTGGGGTTGAACTTTGGCTGCGCTTTCCTGCGCCCGGACGGGATCAAAAATCCGGCGACAGGCCCCGAAGACATGCTGCGCCACCTTGATCACCTGCTGGCGCGCTTGGGCGAGGACGGTGTAGCACTGGGATCGGATTTCGACGGTACAATGATTCCGAGTTTTATCAGCGATGCGAGCGGACTGCCGAAATTGACCGCAGCGCTTGAGGCCAGTTATGGCGCGTCGCTGACCGAGAGACTGACGTGGGGCAACTGGCAGGGCTTGTTGGCACGGGTGATTGGCTGAAGACTATTGCGGTCATCGCCCACCTGCACACAGCCGCCCCGGACTTGATCCGGGGCCTCGACACGATGGAGACCAGCAAGAGGCCCTGGATCAAGTCCGGGGCGGCTAAGTGAGAGATCAAAGCCGAATGATGTCCTCGGTCATCTCCCAGATCAACCGCCCGATCTGGGGGAAACTTTGCGGATGGCTTTGCGCCATGCCCTGCCCCTGCGTGGTCAGCACGATGATCAAGGGCTTGCGACCCTCTGCCTGCAAGCGGATCATATCATGTTTGAACCAACTGGTTTTGGCATCCCCCGTCCATAGATTGTGCCCGGCTTTCGACCATATCTGCACCTGCTCTGGCAAATCGCCGCCAAGATATTCCGCCAGTTGATAAGCCAGGTTTGTGGCATCTGGGCTGGCTTTGTCGCGCTGCAAGATCGCTTGCGCGCGGGCCTTTGAGGGCGGCGACACCGGCAGGGTGCCGTCAAACAACTCCCACAGCAGCCGTGCGGCGGCGAGCGGGGTGAGGCGGTTGAGATGCGCGCCGTCGGCTCCGGCAAACTGCGCCTCGCGGCCATAGCGGGTGTCGTCCATCAGTTTTTGCGCGATGCTGCAGCCCTGCCATTCCTCCCAGCCCAGCACCCAGAAGAAACGGTTGAGGCGTTCGCGCTTGTTCACCCAATCAAGATATTCCGCGCCGTGTAACAAGGTGTCTCCGGTGGTGCCGGTGATCAAGTCGATGGCGTAGTTGGTGGCACCATTCGACGACCAGCGGATCATATCGCGCAAGGCGCGGTCCATCTCGCCATGCGGGGCGATGCGGGCGTCCTCCAACAGCGCGAGGGCATGGATCAGGTGGAAGGTTTTCACCAAGGAACAGGGGTAGACCGCAATATCGCCGCGATGGGCAAAGCCTTCCGGGCCCTCCGCGCCTTGGGTGATCAGCACAAGGCCGAAGCTTTCAGGATCAAGCCCTTGTGCTGCGTGCCGATTGACCAGAGCCGAGGTGATGCTGGCCCCGAGTGCCGACCATTCCGGGGTTTCGGTGAAGAACATAGCGGGCCTCCTGTTTTGCCCGCAGCTTAGGCGGCGCGGGGCGGAAAGAAAGCCCGCTATCGCAGCGTTGGGCGGCTTGATCTTCGGCCCTGTGATCGGTTAGCCACAACGCATGAGCCGCTTTGCCCGCCAATTTACCCAAAATGTGATAGTGCTGCTTTTGGCAGTCGCCTTGGGTGTGTTGGGCTTTGGCCACCGCATGGCGCTGCACGATCCGGTCGATCTCAGCGCCTATGCGATGCCGGACGGCACATTGCCAGAGTTGTGCCATGATGGCAGTGCGGCGGATCACGGCGCGAAAGAGCAACCGCCCTGCCCTGCCTGTCGGATCATTGCGGCGGTGGAACTGCCGCCCGTCGTCGCCCTGCCCTCGGAGCAACTGGAACCCGTCGCCGTGGTTTGGCCAGATGTGGCCTTGGCGGATGCCAGCGCCCACCAACCCCGCGTGCCACCTGCGCGGGGGCCACCGAACTTCCTGATCTAAGCGCAACCTGCGGGCTCTGCCCGTTTTCTTGGCTTTTTTCTGGGATGATCCCTTATGTCTGACACTTCGACTGCGCCTTCGGGCGTGAATAAACTCTACTTCGCGGTCTGGCGCTGGCACTTTTACGCCGGACTCTATGTGATCCCTTTTCTGATCATGCTGGCGATCACTGGGATTGTGATGGTCTGGTTTACTGCCATCGCCCCGGAATATGGCGAGCGGCTGGCGGTTGCGCCGCAGGCGCAAACCCTCAGCGTGACCGATCAGGCCAGCGTTGCGCTGGCGAGGCATCCCGAGGGCAAGATCGGCCAATACATCGCGCCACATGATGCGGCGACCCCGGCGATTTACCGGGTGGATCTGGCGGATGGCCAGCGGATGATCGCTGTGGACCCCTATACAGGCGTGGTGCTGCGTGACACCGAGAACGGCGCGACATGGTACACTTTGGCCAATGACATCCACGGCACGCTGTTGATTGGCGATCTGGGTGATCGGTTGGTCGAGATTGCGGCCTCGCTGGGGCTGCTTTTGGTGATCACCGGGCTGTATCTGGTCTGGCCGCGCAATGGCGCAAGTTTGCGCAGCCTTCTGCTACCGGATTTGCGCGCCAAGGGGCGGGCTTGGTGGAAGTCTTTGCATGGCGTGCTGGGGTTCTGGATTTCGCTGGGTCTGGTGTTCTTCCTGATCTCGGGCCTCGCTTGGACCGGGATTTGGGGCGAGCGCTATGTGCAGGCTTGGTCCACCTTTCCGGCGGCGAAATGGGACAATGTGCCGCTGTCGGATAAGCGGCACAAGGACATGAACATGACCGCCGATGACACCGTGCCTTGGGGGTTGGAGCAGACTCCGATGCCTATGTCAGGATCGGAGGCCGGGGTGACGGGCCTGGCGATGGGGGTTCCTGTCAGCTTGGAAAACATCGTGGCTTTGGGGCGGACGATTGGATTTCAGGGTCGCTTTCAGGTGGCTTTGCCAGCCGATGAGGCCGGAGTTTGGACGTTAAGTCAGGATTCCAACAGCTATGATGGGCCGGACCCGACGACGGATCGCACCGTGCATATTGATCAGTACACCGGCAAGATTTTGGCCAGCGTGGGGTTCGCCGATTACGGATTGGCGGCAAAGTCGATGGCGGTGGGCATCGCGCTGCATGAGGGGCAGTTGGGGCTGTGGAATGTGGTGGCGAACATCGGGTTTTGCGGGGTCGTGGTGTTTGTCTGTGTCAGTGGCGTGGTGATGTGGTGGAAGCGCCGCCCGAGCGGTGTGCTGCGATTGGCAGCACCTCCGATGCCTGCGGGCGTGCCGTTGCGCGGCGTGGCGGTGATTGCACTGGTGCTTTCCGTGGCGTTTCCAATGCTGGGGCTGACGCTGGTGGCGGTGGTGTTGCTCGATTTTCTGGTGTTGCAGAACGTGCCAAGGGTGAAGCGGGCGTTCAGTTGACGGATCGGTCGCGGCGGGAATTTTCTGCCGCGACCACGCTCTGGCAAAGGGATTGGCTTCGTGGCAGGGTAGCGGCTGCGGAGGGGCTTCATGTCAATAATCATCATTTCCTGTGCGATCACCGGGTCGATCCACACGCCGTCGATGTCGGAATTTCTGCCCGTAACGGCGGCGCAGATTTCGGCGCAGGCGATTGAGGCATCCGAGGCGGGGGCTGCGATTTTGCACCTGCACGCGCGGGTGCCGGAAACCGGGCGACCGTCCAGCGATCCGGCGCATTGGGCGGGGTTTCTAGAGGCGATCAAGGCGGGCTGCAACGGTGTGGTGAACATGACCACGGGTGGGTCAGCGGTGATGACGTTGGCGCAGCGGCTGGCGGCTCCGATGCAGTTTCGGCCCGAGATGTGCAGCCTGAACATGGGGTCGATGAATTTCGCGCTGTATCCGATGGCGGCGAAGATCACCGCGTGGAAATATGATTGGGAAAAGCCGTTTCTGGAAGGCTCGGACGATCTGGTGTTCAAGAACACCCCGCGCGATATTGCCTTTGTTTTGAATGAGATGGGTACGCAGCGCGGCGCGCGGTTTGAGTTTGAATGCTATGATGTCAGCCACCTTTACATGCTGAAGCATTTTGTGGATCGCGGGGCTGTTGTGGCGCCGTTGTTCGTCCAATTTGTGTTTGGCGTGCTGGGTGGCATGGCGGCGGACCCCGATATGCTGATGCTGATGAAGCGCACGGCGGATCGGTTGTTTGGCGACAGCTATCAGTTTTCGGTGCTGGCGGCCGGGCGCAATCAGATCCCGATGGCGGCGATGGCGGCGGCGATGGGCGGGCATGTCAGGGTGGGGCTGGAGGACAATCTTTACCTGTCAAAAGACGTGTTGGCGCGGTCAAACGCCGCGCAGGTGCGACAGATCCGGGGGATTGTTGAGGGGCTGGGCCGGGTTGTTGCCTCACCCGATGAGTCACGGGTGATGCTGGGGTTGAAGGGTGCAAGCGAGGTGGGGTTTTGATCTCGTATCGGTTGGCGGTGGCGGGTGATGCGGGCCTGGTCCATGCGATGCTGTCCCAGATGGCAGTGGCCGAGGGTGGCGCGATTGGCGGCGGCGTAGAGGCGCTGGTGCAGCATGGCTTTGGTGCCAACCCGCGATTTCGCGTGGTGCTGGTCGAGGAGCGCGGGATCGCTCTGGGTTTCTGTCTATTCCTGCCGGAATATTCCAGTTGGCGCGGGGCGGTGGGGCTGTTTGTGCAGGATATTTACCTCAATCACGCCGCGCGCGGTAAGGGACTGGGGCGCGGCTTGTTGGCCGCGGCTTTGGCTGAAGCACAAGATTGGCAGCCCGCGTTCATGGCGTTGATGGTGAAGCGCAGCAATATCTTGGCGATAGGATTTTATCAAACCCTGGGCTTTGCGCTGCGCGATGCCTCGGACCCATATATTCTTGAGGGAGAGGGCCTGACAGCCCTGATGCAGCCATGATCACGGTGTTTGACGACGCGCAGCGCGCGCACGATCCGCAGTTTTTCCTGTCCTCCGGCGCGCGCAAGCCCTGCCCGGAACAATCCGCGCGGGTGGATGCTTTGCTGGGGGCTGTGCGGCGGATGGAGGGGGCTGTGGTTCAGGCCCCGGATGCCGGGTTGGCGCCGATTTTGGCGGTGCATCCGCAGCGGTATGTGACGTTCTTGCAGGGGATATACGCGCGGTGGACGCGGATTGAGGGCGCTTCGGCTGAGGTCATTCCGAATGTGCATCCGGCCAGCCGATTGGATGGCTATCCGCTGTCAGCGGTGGGTCAGGCTGGGTTTCACATGACCGATACCTCGTGTCCGATTTCGGCGCAAACTTGGGGGGCCGCCTATGCTTCGGCGCAAACAGCGGTGCATGCGGCCGATTTGGTGTTGGGCGGCGAGCGTTCGGCTTACGCGTTGTGCCGCCCGCCGGGGCATCATGCTTTTGCTGAACTTGCGGGCGGGTTTTGCTATCTGAACAACTCGGGGATTGCAGCACAACGCTTGACCGATGCCGGGCGGCGGGTGGCGATTTTGGACGTCGATCTGCACCACGGCAACGGCACGCAGGGCATGTTTTATGCGCGGGGCGATGTGTTGACGGTGTCGCTGCACGCGCATCCAGAACGATTTTATCCGTTCTTCTGGGGTTATGCCGAGGAGTTTGGCGCGGGTGCGGGCGTGGGTGCCAACCTGAACCTGCCTTTGACGCGGGGCACTGGGGATGCGGGGTTCTTGGGCGCGCTGGCGCAGGGCATTGAAAGGGTGCAGGCTTGGGGCGCAGATACCCTAGTGCTGGCGCTGGGCTTGGATGCGTTCGAGGGCGATCCGTTTGCCGGGCTGTCGGTGACCACGCCGGGTTTTGCGGCGATTGGGCAGGCAGTGGCGGCGATGGGGCTGGCTGTGGTGATCGTGCAAGAGGGCGGATATTTATGCCCCGAGTTGGGGGATAACTTAGAGGCGGTGCTTAAGGCTTGGTAGGGCGCACTGGCCGAAACTGCAGAGGCCTCCGGCGAGGATATTTGAGCAGAGAGGATGACCTAAGCGGGCCCCAATGCGGGGATTTCGGTGATTGTATTGCCTTCGGTCAGGGCAAAGAAGGCGTCTTGTGGGACAGGGAGCCTGTGGCTGTCGGCCTCGGTCAGACCTGCCCAGTGCGCGCGAATCACCCGGCTGACGACGGCGTGGGCGACGATGATTTTCACTGGGGTGGGGCCGGATTGGATATCCTGCAGCGCGGTGGCAAGGCGGGCGGCGAAGACCGCGTAGGTTTCGCCATCGGGGGAGTGGAACCACCACGCCTCGGGTGGCACAGAGGCGCGTAGGCCGGGGTGGGCAGTGTCGATCTCAAGATCGGTTTTGCCATCCCATGACCCCATGCCGATTTCCATCAGGCGGGGGTCAAGGGTGATGTCCGGGTTGTCGAGTTCGGCTGCGATCAGGCGGGCGGAGTGGTGGGCGCGACCCAAGGGGCTGGCGTAGATGCGAAAATCTGCCAAGTTCAGGCTAGCAAGGCGGCGGCCCATGGCCGTGGCCTGCGCTTGCCCCATTGCGGTAAGGTTGCTGTCGACCTGACCTTGGCGGCGGCCGATGGCATTGAATTCGGTCTGGCCGTGGCGGCAGAGATAGATCATGCCCAATCGCCCAGCAGGACATTGCGGGTGACCTGTTCGACCGGGCGTTCACGGGCGATCAGGCCTGCGACCCACTCGCAGGATGCGGCATTGAACACCGCCCCCCTGCCCCTGCGGTATTCGGCCATGCAGCCATTGCCACGCGCGGCGCGGGCGGTGTTTTCCGGGGTGATGCCGCCGTAAAGCCGCAGGGCAAGGTCTTCTGCGTCGCCTGTGCCGATGAAGCGGTCGCGGTCGTGCGGGCCGGTGGAATGCGACAGCGTTGTCGCGGGAGAGAGGCCGACGATGGTAAGATCACCTTGCAGGCCGGTGTTTTCGGCGGCAAATGGCAGGCCGTGGCGCATGGTATAGTCGATGCCGTCGACCTCATAAGCGAAGATTTTTGATGCCGCGCCCAGCACGTCACCATAGCCGAGGCCCGTCCCCGCCAGCGCCCAGTGTTCGGGGCGGTAGATCGCGAAACCACCCGCGCCGTGGGCAGCGCAGCGGCTCCATCCGGCATAGACGCCTGCCGATCCGGTCAGGCCCATGGTGGCACTGGCGGGACGTTGGATCTGCGGGTGGTCCCAGTAGCTGGTGAGGCGGTTGGTCTGGGCCAAGGGATCGGCGGCTTCAGCGGTGGTTTTGAAGCAGGTTTGGGTGGTGAGGTCGTCGGAAAGCCGGGTTTGCCAGAAAAAATTCCCGGCGAAACGGGCGAGACGGCCGCCTTTTTCAACCCATGCGTCAAGGTGATCGCGCATCTCCCAAGTCCAGTATTCGTCATGGCCTGCGATCAACACGCGGTCGTAGCCATTCAGCGCTTCGGGATCGCGGTGCAGGTCGTGTTGGGTGGTGTAATCCAGCGGGATACCTTGGGTTTCGCACCACAAGCCAAAGGGGCGCTCAAACGCGGCCCAGCCGGAAGATGCGTATTTCTTTGAGATGCCACGGGCGCGGGCGTAGTCCATATGCGGGTAGCGCGGCTTGGTGAGCAAGGCCGATGCGTGCGGGATGCGTGGGGCGTCATCGGGCCAAGCGGCGAAGCCCTTCGCCCACGGACGTTGGGTGCTGACATGCGGGGCGAAGTCACCCATGGCCGGGCCAGTCAGGCCTTGGTAGTGGTTCGATCCGCCCCAGTCGTTATAGGCGCACCATGTGCCCGTCGTCAGCAGCATCAGGATTTTTGCGCGGGATTTCAGGGGTTTGAGGACGAACAAGCCTTGCGAGGAATGACCAGGAATGGTGACTGTTAGGATGTAAACGCCGCTTTGCCAATCTTGCGGGATTTGCAGGCGGAGAACTTCTGGCCAGTGGCAGCCGTTTTCTGAGGCGTCAAACGGGGTGGTGGCGAAGGTCGTGGCGAGGGTGGTTTGCAGCAGATTTTCGGGGGTGAGACCGTCTCGAGCGATGGTCAGTTGCGCTTCGGGTGCGCTGGACATCGCGTGCAGAACAAGGGTTTCGCCGGGGCTGTAGGACAGTGCGGAGCTATAGACCCAGACTTGCGCGCGGGCGGGATCGGGGCTTGCGACTTCGTAATAATGCCCCGTCACCACATCGCCGTCATCGGTCGGCCCGATAGTGAAAAAGTCTTTCAGCATTGCGCCATCCGGGTTGCGATATCCAGCATTCGGTTGGAAAAACCCCATTCATTGTCATACCAGCCGAACACCCGCAACATGCCGCCGCGTGTGACGCGGGTTTCCGGCAAGGCCATCACAATGCTTTCCGGGCGGGCGCGCAGGTCGGTTGACACCAGGGCTTTCAGGGTTGATCCGATTACCCCGCCTGCTCCGCTTAGCGCCGCGTTGACCTCGGCCACCGTGGTTGCGCGTTCGGTCATCACCGCCAGATCGACGGCGGACACCGAAGCGGTTGGCACACGGACTGCCGAGCCTTCAATCCGGCCCGCGATCTGTGGCAAGACCTGATCCAGCAGGCGCTGCGCCGAAGTCGTGGTCGGCACCATTGATAAAGCGGCAGCGCGCGAGCGGGCGAAATCGGCGGCGGGGGCGTCAACGGTGGGCTGGCTGCCGGTATAGCAGTGAATCGTGGTCATCGAACCCGTCACCACGCCCCAGTTTTCGTGGATCAACCGGGCCAAGGGCGCCAAAGCGTTGGTGGTGCAAGAGGCGTTGGACACGATCTGCTGGGTGCTAAGTTGCGCATCATTCGCGCCCAAAACCACGGTCAGATCAGCGGCTTTTGACGGGCCAGAGATCAGCACTTTACGGGCACCCCCGCGCAGGCCGCGCGTGGCCATCTCGCGCGCATCGGCGCGGCCTGTACATTCCAGCACCACATCGACGCCCTTCAACGCAAGGCTGGAAACATCCGGCGTGCGGTGCAGCGGGATCGATAGACCGTCGATCACCAAAACGGCGCCATCAAGGCTGACCTGCCCCGGCCAAGGCCCGAAAACCGAGTCGAATTCAAACAAATAGGCGCACATCTCAGGCGCTGCGATGTCGTTGATGCCGACAATCTTTGCGCCCGGAGCTGCCCCCTTCAGCGCCGCCCGCAAGACCGAGCGGCCAATGCGACCAAAGCCATTGATGAACAGGTTCATGGGCTTGCCCTTTCTGACGATTGGGCCAAGTCAAATCACGGGATCGGGCGTCGATCAATGGGGACGACGGGGTTTTGATCAAAAAATTGGCGCGCACAGGGCGGCGGGGGAGCGCTCCGCGCGGGAGTATTTCAAAAAGAGCAAAGGCTAGGGGCGTTGGCCGCCCGTGGCTTCGGTGATCTGGTCAGCGCTGGCGCGCACGAGGCTGCCGAAGCGGGTGGCGTCGGATAGGCCCATGCGGAAGGTCGGGCCTGCGATGCTGATGGCGGCGACCGGTTCGGCGAAGGCGTTGAAGATCGGGGCGGCAACGCCGCGCATGCCCTCGGCGCGTTCTTGGTCGTCAATCGCAAAGCCACGCTCGCGGGTGCGGGCCAGGTCGCGGCTGAGGCTTTCGGGACTGGAGAGCGAGAGGGTGGTGGCGCGGGTCATGCCCCTGCGGTTCAGGATTTCTTCTGTCTTTTCCGTTGGATACCACGCCAGCAGCGCCTTGCCGGGGGCGCAGAGATGCATCAGCCCGGTGCTGCCGGGGGGAAAGAAGGCGCGCAGATCGGCGGTGGCCTCAACTTGAGACAGAAACAAAACCTCACCCGCTGCCTCGATCCCAAGGCTGACGGTTTCGCCGGTGGCGTCGCGCAACGCCTCCATCGGGGTACGGGCGCGTTCGGTGATTTTGGTGCGTTTCAGAAAGGCCGATCCGGCGCGGAAGGTGCCAGGGCCGATGTGCCAGACTTGGCCGGGGTCTTCAGCCTCTACCATGCCGTGACCTTGCAGGGTCACAAGGGCGCGGAACACGGTGGCGACGGGAAGGGCGCTGCGTTCAGCGAGTTCTGACAGGGTCATGCCGGTGCTGTCCGCCAGCAGTTTCAGCAGACCAAGCGCACGATCGAGGGCTTGGACGGTGTTCTGCTCGGTCTTGTCAGTGGTGGATCTTGGGCGGCCGCGCAGGCGGGGTGGGTTCGACATGGGACGGCCCTTTTACGCGGCACCGCAGCGGGCCGGGATGAACACAGGATACATGTTCAGCGTAGCATGAATTGTAGGGCTGAAAAAAACTTTCGACGCATGCGCGACGGGTTATGGTTTGGGTTTTGGGTCGGTCTGCGCGCGGGTCAGCAAAACGATGACCAATGGATTTCAGTGGTTTAAAGCTGGGCTATGACATTCCGGGAAGCGGGGGCGCAGACGCCCTGTCCGCTGCTGGATCTGGAGGCGCTACAGCGCAGCATCGTCAAGATCGGCGCGGCGGCACCGGCTTTGCGGTTGCGGGAGGGAGTGAGGCAGCTGGAACAGCATCCATCGGGGCGTTGGCGTACATTGAAGCTTGAGCGGGGCCACATTGCGCTGAAACGGAAAGCGCTGACTGTCGCTTGCCCCAAACCAACTTCCGATACTTCTGCTTTTGAGAAAACCTGAGCCGCTGTCGGTTGTGGCGGCAGTTCATATGACTGCCTTATATCGAAATCTGCAAATCGCCAGCATGGCTGTTCTGCCAAAAAAACAAAACGCCCAAGCAAAGCTTGAGCGTTTGGGATTCCACACAACCACCCGGCAAGGCGGTAGACCGTACTTCTTATGGTGCTGAGTTGGTGTTCGAGTTGGAGCCGCTGTCGTTCGACAGGACCGCACCAACAACCACGACGCCAGCGATGATAGCCCAGAGCGGCAACGCCGAGGACGAACCGTTATCTTCTACGACGACCGGAACCGGCTCTACAGTCGGCTCAACCATGCCGCCAGCGAAAGCTGCGGACGAAGCCAGAACGAGCGAGGAAACGAGCGCGAAGGAGGTGATTTTTTTCATTTGAAATACTCCGATTGGATGGATTAATTGTCTACGAAACCATACAGCGCGCAGCGGTAAAAGAAAAGTCTGACACAAGCAAAATCAGCCATCTTTTCTTTCAACCGCGGCATATCCGACACCCTGCGACACCCATTGCCGCGATTTGCTTACAGAACCAGCAGAATCGAACCAATATTGATTGCGAATCGTGCCAATATCAGCGGTGCAGGCCTCGGCGATGGCGTTGCCTGCGGCGGTATCCCGCTCAACCGTGCAGGTGAAAACATGGCGAATCGTCGTGTCTGTGCCGTCGATGTCGTAATAGCTGCGTTGATGCGGGCTGCCCGCGCGCAAAGCGGCAGGGCTGGGCGCATCGGCAGACATCAGATCGCGGCCAAGGCCACGCGTTCCGATCAAAATGCCCTTGCGCAAAAACACTTGCGTGCCGTCCTTCGAGGCATAGATCGTGACGCCATCGCGCTGGCTGATCTGCGACATCGGGAATTTGATGCCGCGTGACACCAGCGTCAGCCAGATCTGCGGCGCGCCCGCAGCGGGTTTGACCGCAGGCGACGGAGCGGGGCCAAGCAACTTGCTGGCTGCGGTTTTTACCGCCGCCGCATCGCAGGCGGCAAGCGAGAAGACAGCGGCTAAGGTCAACAGGCTGCGGCGCAAGATCATCTCCAGAACCGCCCCCAGGCGGCGTCAAGGTCGGTTTCCTGATACGGCCGGACCGTGTCATACAGCCGGCCCTCAACATCCAATCGTGCGCCGCCATCGCGCAGCAATGGCCGCAGCGTCACTTTTGAGACCTTTTGCGTCTGCGCCCCGGTGAAGAAGGCCATCGGCAGCGAGATGCGGATGCCTTTGTCAAACGAGCCTTCGCCAAAGGTGTCGAACGGCACATCGGTCAGCGTGGCGAAAGCGCCAACTTTGATGCCGTTGGCAAATTCGCGGTCGAGCGCAAGCGTCGCGCCATAATCCCCGGCAAGGTAGCGACCGACGTCCAACTGGGCGTGATAACCGCCGCCGAGGCTGTAATAGCCCGAGATATGGCCGGTGACGATGCTGTAATCCCTAAAGCCGAACAACTGATCATAGTCGCGCTGTTGGACATAGTTGATCTCAGCCCCCAGCGCATAGGGTTTGTCGGGCTTCTGCCACAGCAACTCGCCCGAGATGCCGCCATACATCCGCTCCAGATAGCCAACGGTGACACGGCTATAAAGTTCAGGGGCGGGCTTGGCATACCAAGCCAGGGTAAGCCGCTCGACGGCGGGGTCACCCTCAAGCGTGTAAAGATTGGCGTCGCTGCGCACATGCGGCAGTTCGCTGTCGGACGGGAAGGTCGACCGCTCAATCCCTTTGTAAATCGGCTTGGCGATAGAGGTCGAAATCACCCATCCGGGGGCAATGTCATAGCGGGCAGTCAGACGCACACCGACATTGGCCTGCAACGGCTGGCCGGGATCAAACAGGCTGGTGGCGATATAGGGGGTCAGGCCCCATTTGAAGCGCGGATAGAGGCCATCGGTTCGGATGGCGCCCTCCGGCAGGGCTGCAGCCACGGGTAGCACCTGCACGCGTTGATCCATCGCGAGGTCTGCACCGGGGGCAAATTCCAGCTCTTCAAGATCGGCGCGGCGAATGACGACGTTTGACAAAGGCACGCCTTGCGCCATGGCCACGATCTCAAAGCTGGAAACTGAGGAGGGCATGGTGGCCGCCAGCGCACGGGCAGTACGGCCAATGGCTTGCGGCGCGTTATCCAGCCGGGTGTTGCGGATGCGCAGATGCACGCGGTTGGCGCTGATCGCCATGCTTTCGATGACGATGCCATCACGCGACAGGATAGCTTGGGTCTGATCGCGCATCGCGGTTTGGTTGCCACGATCATTGACCCAGTTTGGCCCCCAGCTTTTGGCGGCAGCACTTGCGGTGACAGGCAGCGGGCCGGGGCCACGCGGGCCACCACGCGGGTTTTTCTTTGGGTCGAGCGCCAGTTGCACCGAGAAGCCGATCTTCGAGCCGTAAAGCGAATAGAGGCCCAATCGCATGTTGGTTTTGGTGGTGTATTCGACGCCAAAGTTGAATGGCGAGTTGCGCTCAAACGTGGCGCGGTTCTCGGCCTCTTCGATATAGGCGTCAGAGGAATATTCGGCCTTGAGCGACCATTGCTCGTTCACCTTCCACTCAACCCCGGCGAAAGGCGCCATCTCACCGCGGAACCATTGCCCTGTGCGCAGGTTGCCACCCTTGCCGAAATCGACCGTCGGGCGGTCGCCGAACGGCGCGCCGATGCTGCCGTAGCTGCCATAGCGACCCCAGCCCAGACCAGCGGTGACTTTCACGCGGTCGCCGAAGGTTTTGGTGGCGGCGATATACTCGCCCGATTGCACCCCGGTGCCGATGATGTCTTGCAGACCGACCGTGATCGCCGGGACATAGCGGCCTTCCGAGGTCAACTGATAGCGCAGATCAAAGCTGCGGTCGGAATAGGTGGTGATGCCGTCTTCCGGTGGGTTGAACCAGTCTTTCACCGAAGAATAGCGAAAGCTGCCGGACAGCCGGGGGGTGATCTGGAACGACAAAGTGGTGCGGCCAATCGGGCCGAATTGCGATTTGACCACCGACAAAGTGCCGTCGCTCTGACTGTCGCCCGAGGGCATATCGATCAGGCCAGTGACGCCGGAAAAGCTAAGGCTGGGGCGCATTTCGGCTTGTGCAGGCAAAGCAAAAACACCGCAGAGCCCGCACAAAACCAGGTATTTCAATCGCGTCATGCCTGCCAACCCCTCCCTGTGCGCCCTGTAGCTGAAGCACCTTAGCTTATTGATAGGCGAAGTTTTTCTCAAATGCCACCAATGCGACTGTAAAATACCGCCAATGTGGTGTAGATGCCGTTGCCGTTTGGTCACACTTTCCACGGCTGTTGCGCTGACAATCCGCCCGGCGATGCGCAAACCCAAGCACCGCCGGGCGCAGGCTGCTCAGCCACGCACCAAAGTCAGGCGGCGTTGATCGCGGGCCTTCTCAGCAGTGACATCAAGCTCGTCTTCGCCGGTCCAGAATTGATCAAAGATTTCGCTGGTCGGCTGGTAAGCGGTTTGCTGATCAATCATGATCTTACGGATGCGCTCGACATCATTGCAGTCGCAGGCCAGTGCCAGTTGCATAAGGGCGGCGGACAATTCATCGAGCGGCTGGCGGCACTCGGTGGCCGACATGATGCGGGGATGGCTGGTGGGTTTTGGATCGTTGCCGATCAGCAATTCCTCATGCAGCTTTTCTCCAGGGCGCAATTTGGTGAACACGATGCCAATCTCGCCCTTGCCGGGTTTTTCCGCCACCGGATCGGTGAAAATGATCGGCTTAAGTCCATGCAAACGCGCCATTTTCGCGGCGAGTTCGGTGATCAGCACCGGATCACCCATATCCAGCACAAAGACCTCGCCACCCTGCGCCATAGCGCCCGCTTGGATCACCAGTTGGGCGGCTTCGGGGATGGTCATGAAGAATCGGGTGATCTTGGGATGGGTCACAGTGATCGGGCCCCCGGCTTCAATCTGGCGGCGAAACAGCGGGATGACTGAACCAGAGGAGCCCAGCACATTGCCGAAGCGCACCATGGAAATCGTGGTGCCGGGGTTGCGCGGCGCATCGGCCAGCGACTGGCAGACCAGTTCGGCCAACCGTTTTGAAGCCCCCATGATATTGGTCGGACGCACCGATTTATCCGATGAGATCAGGATGAACGATTTCACCCCGGCGGCAATCGCGGCTTCGGCCAAAGTGGCGGTGCCGAACACGATGTTGCGCACACCTTCTGCGATGTTATGCTCGACCAAAGGCACATGTTTGTAGGCGGCGGCGTGATAGACCGTCTCAACCTCGAAGTGCCGCAGGGTGCGATCGACCAGCCGCGCCGACTTGATACATCCCAGCACCGGCGAAAGCGCCACGTTCGCGCGCAGCACCGCCTGCATCGTCGTCAGTTCTTGCTCGATGGTGTAAAGTGCCAGTTCTGAAATTTCATATAGCACCAGCCGTTTCGGCTTCAGCCGCAGAATTTGACGGCACAACTCCGAGCCAATCGATCCGCCTGCCCCGGTCACCATCACAACCTTGCCGGTGATATTGGCCCCCAGCAGCTCACGTTGCGGCGGCACCGGATCGCGGCCCAGCAGGTCTTCGATGCTGATGTCATTGATCTGATCAATACTGGCCTTACCCGTCATGATATCATCGAGACCTGGCACTGTCTGAATCAGCAGCGGATGGCTTTCCAGCGACTTCAGGATTTCGTTGCGGCGGGATTTGCTGGCCGAAGGAATCGCCAGCAGCACGACATTGATGCCGTTGTTGCGGATCAGCGATTCGATCTGCAACGGAGAATAGACCATCAAGCCGCCGACATGGGTGCCCTGCGCTTGCGGCGAGTCGTCGATGAACACCACCGGAACATAGTCGCTGCGCTGATGCAGCACTTGCAACAGCTGCCGCCCCGCCGCCCCCGCGCCATAGATCGCCACGCGTTCCTTGCGGCGGTTTTGCGCGTAGTTCACCAGTTCACGGAAGCCAAAGCGCACGCCACCGATGCTGAGGAAGGTCAGCAGCATGTAGATCAGCGGCACAGCGCCCGGCACCGGCAGATCGGCCATTTGCACCACAACCGTCATCGTTACCGCAGAGATCATCGAGCCCACCAGGATGGTGATCAGCGCCCGCCCAGCGATATAGCGCAACACGGCACGGTAAAACCCCAGCCGCACAAAGGCGAAAATCGTTACAGGCAACACCGGAATCAGCACCAGCCAGATCTGCGGATCGCGCAGAAAGCCAAACCCATCCAGCTTGAGCCACATCGCAAGGATGAACATCATTGGCAGCAGCAGCAAATCAACCGCGACCTGTAGGACCCGCTTTTTGCCTCGGCTCATCGATAGCAGCCGAAATACATAGCGGTTCATCTGGGGTTCCTCAGTCAACCAAAGGCATGAATTGCTGCGCGCACTTGGCCAGAATCCACAGTTTAATGATCTTTAGTATACTAATTTTGAAATAAGATAGCATCTTAAGTAAAAAGATTCGACTTCCGATGTTTTTTTAGGCGCTGACTTGCCGACGCATCCGAAAGATGCGCCGATGCGACGGCCAGAATGGCGCGCGCCGCTGTTGGCGGCGGTTAACGCTTTGTCTGTAGCACTTCGGCCTTACGCCCCGCCCAGCCTTCAATTTTCAGCATGGGGCCGCAGCGTGTGCGGCTTTGGGGCAAAACGAGGCAAGGTGACGCGATGAACAAGGCAATTACCCAAGGTCTGGTGCTGATGCCGCCGCCGTTTTCGGCAGGACTGGCGCTGTGGTCGCGCGAGGATGGGCTCAGCGGCCAGGGCTCGTATTTTGGGCAGGTCAATGCGGCCTATGTGCCTGCCGATCAGGATTTCGCCGGCTGTCTGGAGTTGCAAAAGACCAGCGCCGTGCAAAAGCTGCGTTGCTTTCAGTCGATTCCCTGTCAGCCAGGGCTGTATTTGCGGGTGACGGCGCGGGTGAAGGCGATCAGTGGCGCGCTGCCGACCGTGCGGATTGCGGGTTGGGCGGGCTCAGGTTCGGGTAGCAATGTGACCAGCGCCGATCAACAGGGGCCGGATGTGGCGCTGACGGGCTATGGCTCGGTCAAGACGGTAACGGCGATCATTGGCTCGGGCAACCGCCCGGGCGTGGATATGGTCTGGGGCACGGCACCTGCGTTTGGGCATTTTGGGCTTGATCTGACCGGGCCGACGGGCGGCGTGGTGCGGATTGACGACATCACCATCGAAGATGTGACGGATGTGTTCCATTCCGAGATGTTCGATTGGGTGGATGTACGCGACTATGGCGCGGTGGGCGATGGTATCACTGACGACCGCGCAGCATTTGATGCGGCAGATACGGCGGCGGCGGGCAAGACCGTGGTGGTCTCGCCTGGGGTGTATTACATCGGATCGCACCTGACGTTTGAGAACCCGGTGCAGTTTGAGGGCACGCTGGTGATGCCGGATGCCCAGCGCTTGGCCTGCACCCGCAACTATAACCTTGATACCTATACAGCGGCGTTTGGCAACGAACTTGCCGGCTTTAAGAAAGCGTTACAGGCGTTGTTCTATTTCACCGACCATGTGTCGCTGGATCTGAACGGGCGGCGGGTGGAGTTGACAGCTCCGATCGACGTACAGGCCCTCAGCGGCCTTACCAGTTTTGGCACGCGGCGCAGTTTGGTGAATGGCAATCTGGTGGCGGTGGCGGGTGCAGGCTGGAATACACAGGTGGTGAGTGCTGTTGCCACCTATGCGGTGGCCAATCCGTACACGCTGACAGGCATAGCCAATATCGCAGCCATTCCAATAGGCGCGCGCGTCAGCGGCACCGGGGTTGGGCGCGAGGTTTATGTTACCGCAAAAAATCTCGGCACGAACACAATCACCCTAAGCAGGGCCCTGTGGGCAGCCGCAGGGACCCGCGCCTTCACCTTCACACGCTATGCCTACATGCTTGATTTCTCAGGATTTACCGAGTTGAAGCGTTTTCAAATCTCTGAGGTTGAATTCACCTGCGGCGGCAATGCCAGTGCGATCAATCTTGCGCTGTCGGGCGCCACCTTTGAGGTGTTTGACTGCGGCTTTCATCTGGTGAAAGACCGCGCCCTTACGTCGACCGGAGAGGGGTGTCAGGATCTGCACATAGAAAACTGTCAGTTCTATTCGAACGATCAGAACGAGCTGGCGCAGAACCGCACGTCGATTGCCTTCAACACCAATTCGAATGACATCAAGATCCGCAACAACCGGGCGTCGCGGTTTGGGCATTTTGGCGTGGTAGCAGGCTCGGGCGGAGTGTTTTTGGGCAACCACTTTTTCGGCGGCGATGACAGCCTGAACGGGGTGCGGCGCGCGGGACTGGTGCTGACACAAACCAATGCCAAAACCTTCATCACCGGCAACTACATCGACAACAGCTATATTGAGCTGTCAAACGAACATGATGCAGAGCCGCAATATGCCAACGAATATTCTTTTGGCGGTCTCAGCGTGACAGGCAACGTGTTCACCGCGCAAAACGTGGCACCTTGGTTCAGTTGGATCGTACTGACACCGCGCGGGCCGGGGCATTTCATCTCAGGGCTTTCGGTCACCGGCAATGTGTTTTACGCGCGTTCTGGTGATATTGACCGGGTGGAGTCGATTGACACCAGCTATGCGACGCTGGAGTTCAACTCGTTCCGCAACATCAGCTTTGATCAGAATACCTTCAACGGCGTCACGCAGCGCGCGGTCAGCCCGATGCTGATCGAGCATACGCAGAACACCGTGTCAGACACTTGGGCGGTGAACAGCAACAACCTGCTGCCGTTTGGCGGGCGCGCGCGCAATGTGACGGCGGTGGTGGCCGAAGGCGCGATCACCAATGCTGTGGGGGCGGCACAGTTCGTGGCACCCTATGCGCAGGTCGAACAGGGCGTGGGCGGGCAATTTGCCAATCTGAAATGGCCCAGCCCGGTGAAGGGCCGGGTGCAAGTGACGCTGCGCGTGGATAATCCTGTTTGAGACACGCTCAACGCCGCCCCAGCCGTGATCGGGGGCCCCATGGGTGGCGCAAAGGCACCGGACTTGATCCGGGGCGGCGTCGGGTTATGGGCACAGGTCTTCGGCGCTAAACCGGAACGCCTTGCCAAAGCCCCCATTCAGCAAGGCCGATAGCGGCTCCAGCCGCACAAAGGCGAAATCGGGCAGGTCAATGTAAAGGGTCGCCTTCGGGTGGCCCTTTAACCAATGCGCGCGCAGGGCGGGGCGGTTGGGATCATCGGGCGCAATGAAGCGGGCCCGCGCCCGGATCATCAGGCGCGGATGGGTCAGCGGATCGCCCTTTTCCCCCGGCTCGCCCAGCATCAGCGCACAGGCGGGGTTGGCGCGCAAAGCCGCCGTATGAGGGGCAAGACCCGAGATCAGCGCCACAGGCACACCCGAAGGGTCTAAACCGAAAGCGATCCGGCTGATGCCGGGCGTCTGGGTTTCGGCATCGTTCCACGCCAAAGCGGCGTGATGCGCCTGCATCAAGGACAGCGCCAAGGCACGGGCGTCTGCATCGGCGACAGCTATGGGATCTGGGCGATTTTGGGTCATATCGGGCCTTTGAAACCGGAGAGCGGCCTTTGGTGGCAGGACTTGGCTGCAGGGCGGCTGTCCTGCGCTTACCATCCGAATCACCCCTTTGTGAACGGGGCACTCCGCGCTATCTTGCGACGATCCAGCGCGCGCCCACGGCCCGCCAAATTGTCCGAGCTTCCCCCTCCCCTTCCCCCCACCACCTTTCAACCCGAAGCTGCCAATGTGACGCACCGTCATTTCATTGCCAATTTTCTAAATATTGACAAAGTTCACCGCCTAACTTGTCAATTTATTTACAGGAAAGTTGCATGAATAAAAAGAGTTACCAAATATTTTACAACTGATCTATGATCGGGCTACAAACGGGGGAGCCCTGCGCGATGCGGCAGGCCGTTGGGACGGGTCGTAAGGCCTGACTGGGAACTGGGGAGAAAGTTTATGTCGGATCACACTGCTGCGCAGAAATATGCGGCTTCAGAAGAATTTGTCGCCCATGCGCATGTGAACGCCGCAGAATATGAGGCGATGTATGCGGCATCTGTCGCCGATCCGAGCGCGTTTTGGGCCAAGGAAGGTCAGCGCATTGACTGGATCAAGGATTTCACCCGCGTCAAAGACACCAATTTCAGCTTGGGCAAAGTCTCGATCAAATGGTTCGAAGACGGCACGCTGAACGTTTCCGCCAACTGCATCGACCGCCATATGGTGACCCGCGCCAACCAGACGGCGATCATCTGGGAGCCGGATGATCCGAAAACCCCCGCCCTGCACATCACCTATGCGCAACTGCTGGAAAACACCTCACGCATGGCGAATGTGCTGAAATCGCACGGGGTTTCGCGTGGCGACCGTGTGGTGATCTATCTGCCGATGATCCCGGAAGCCGCCTATGCGATGCTGGCTTGTGCGCGGATCGGGGCTATTCACTCGATCGTTTTCGCCGGGTTCTCGCCGGATGCTTTGGCGAACCGGATCAATGATTCCGATGCCAAGGTGGTGATTACCGCTGATTTTGCGCCACGGGGTGGCAAGAAAACTGGGCTGAAGAACAACACCGACGCGGCGCTGTTGCACTGCAACGACCATGTGAAATGCTTGGTGGTCAAACATACCGGCGATCAGACCTCTTGGGTCGATGGCCGCGATATTGACGTCAAGGCCGAGATGGCAATGGCCAAGCCCTATTGCGCTTATGTCGAGATGGGGGCCGAAGATCCGCTGTTCATCCTGTATACCTCTGGCTCCACGGGTAAGCCGAAGGGTGTTGTGCACAGCTCGGGCGGCTATCTGGTTTACGCGGCGATGACGCAGCAGATCACCTTCGATTACCATGATGGCGATGTGTTCTGGTGTACCGCCGATGTGGGCTGGGTCACCGGCCACAGCTATATCATCTACGGCCCGCTGGCGAATGGCGCGACCACGGTGATGTTTGAAGGTGTGCCGAATTACCCCGATGCCGGGCGGTTCTGGGAGGTTTGCGCCAAGCATAAGGTGTCGCAGTTCTACACCGCGCCCACCGCGATCCGTTCGCTGATGGGCATGGGGCCTGAATGGCCCGCCAAGCACGATCTTTCCAGCCTGAAGCTTTTGGGTTCGGTGGGCGAGCCGATCAACCCCGAGGCTTGGCACTGGTACAACCAGCATGTCGGCAAGGGCCGCTGCCCGATTGTCGATACATTCTGGCAGACCGAAACCGGCGGCCATCTGATCACGCCATTGCCGGGGGCGATTGCGCAAAAACCCGGTTCCGCCACCCTGCCGTTCTTTGGCGTCAAACCGATAATCTTGGACCCTGCGACGGCCAAGGTGCAAACCGATACCGAAACCGATGGCGTGCTGTGTATCGCCGACAGCTGGCCGGGCATGATGCGCACGCTTTGGGGCGATCATGCGCGGTTTGAGGAAGCCTATTTCAGCCAATACCCCGGCTATTACTTCACCGGTGACGGCTGTAGGCGCGATCTGGATGGCTATTACTGGATCACTGGGCGCGTCGATGACGTGATCAACGTTTCGGGTCACCGCATGGGCACGGCAGAGGTCGAATCCGCGCTTGTCGCCCATCCGAAAGTCGCCGAAGCCGCTGTCGTCGGCTATCCGCATGACATCAAGGGCCAAGGCATCTACGCCTATGTCACCCTGATGCGCGGCGAGGAACCCTCGGACGCCTTGCGCAAGGAACTCGAAGCTTGGGTGCGCACCGAAATCGGTCCGATTGCCAAGCCAGATCTGATCCAATGGGCCCCAGGTCTGCCGAAAACCCGTTCCGGCAAGATCATGCGCCGCATCCTGCGCAAGATCGCCGAGAATGATTTCGGCGCATTGGGCGATATCTCCACCCTCGCCGATCCGGCTGTGGTGGAAGAACTGATCGCCAACCGCATGAACAAGGCTTAAGCGGATGGCCCCGGTTCTGATCCTGCTTGGCCCCCCCGGCGCAGGCAAAGGCACCCAAGCCCGGATGCTGCAGGAAGACTTCGGTCTGATCCAGTTGTCCACCGGCGATCTGTTGCGTGCCGCTGTCAGCGCGGGCACTCCAGCGGGCTTAGCGGCCAAAGCCGTGATGGCAGCAGGCGGGCTGGTGTCGGATGAGATCGTGCTGGCGATCCTGAAAGACCGCATGGCGCAACCCGACGTGGCCCGCGGCATCATTCTGGACGGCTTCCCACGCACCTCTGGGCAAGCCGCTGCGCTGGATCAGCTGCTCGCCGAAAGCGGGCAAAAAATCACCGCCGCGATCAGCCTTGAGGTCGATGATGCCGCGATGGTGGGCCGGATCTCGGGCCGCCACACCTGCGCCAGTTGCGGCGAAGGCTACCACGACACGTTCAAACGCCCCCACACCACGGGTGTGTGCGACAAATGCGGCGGCACCGCCTTCAAACGCCGCGCCGACGACAATGCCGAAACGGTGCGCGACAGGCTGACCGCTTATCACGCCCAGACCGCGCCGTTGATTGCCTATTACGAGGCCAAAGGAGTGTTGGAGCGCATCGACGCGATGGGCCCCATCGCCGAAATTCGCCAAAGCCTTGGCCAGATCATAGCCGCCATCGCGGCTTAAAGCATACCCCGCCGCCGTTGAGGAGCGGCTGCGGGGACGACACGAACCAGAATCAGCAGCCCTTGGCTGAAACTTGCCTTGGCAGGGATCGCAGAAGGTTTGCCCGGCTTTGGATTGGGATAGGGAACCGGCGACCAGCGCCGGACAACAAGGGAGGCCACAACATGGCAAGCTTAGCAGACGCGAGTGTACGCTCACGTCCCATGACGCGGGAGGAACGCAAGGTCATCATGGCCTCGTCCGCCGGCACAATTTTCGAATGGTATGACTTCTACCTCTACGGCTCGCTCGCGGCGATCATCGGCGCGCAGTTCTTCACGCCGTTCCCCGAAGCCACCCGCAACGTGTTCGCACTGCTGGCTTTTGCTGCGGGCTTCATCGTGCGGCCGTTTGGTGCGCTGGTGTTCGGCAGCCTTGGTGACTTGATCGGGCGGAAATACACCTTCCTGATGACAATCGTGATCATGGGCCTGTCGACCTTCCTCGTCGGTATGCTGCCCAGCTACTATTCTTGGGGCATCGCCGCCCCGATCATCCTTGTCGGGTTGCGGATGCTGCAAGGCTTGGCTTTGGGTGGCGAATACGGTGGGGCGGCGGTCTATGTCGCCGAACATGCGCCGCAAAACCAGCGTGGCTATTTCACCGCCTTCATCCAGACCACGGCCACGCTTGGCTTGCTGTTGTCGCTGGTGATCATTCTGGTGGTGCAGGGCTACGTCAACGGCGCCTACCCTGACCAACCGATCCTTGACGCCGCCGGGCTGGCAACCACTGCCGCCGATGGCTCGCCTGCGATGATGAAGGCCTTCAACGCTTGGGGCTGGCGTATCCCGTTCCTGGGCTCGATCTTCTTGCTGGCGATCTCGCTCTATATTCGTCTCCAAATGAACGAAAGCCCGGCCTTCAAAAAAATGAAGGAAGAAGGCGCTGCGTCTAAAGCCCCGCTGCGCGAAGCTTTTGGTCAGTGGAAAAACGCCAAAATCGCGTTGATCGCGCTGTTTGGTCTGACCGCTGGGCAAGCCGTGGTCTGGTATTCGGGCCAGTTCTACGCGCTGTTCTTCATCCAGAACGTGGTGAAGGTCGACAGCTTTACCTCGAACGTGCTGGTGGCTTGGTCGCTGATCTTGGGCACTGGGGGCTTCTTGTTCTTCGGCTCGCTGTCTGACCGCATCGGCCGCAAGCCGATCATTCTGGCAGGTTGCCTGATCGCTGCACTCACCTATTTCCCGGTGTTCAAAGCGCTGACCTATACGGCAAACCCGATGCTTGCGAGCGCACAGGAAACCTCGGTTGTGGTAACGGCTGACCCGGAAGACTGCTCGTTCCAGTTCAACCCGACCGGTACCGCCAAGTTCAGCTCGTCTTGCGATATTGCCAAAGCCGCACTGTCGAAACTGTCGGTGAACTCCACCACGGTGGATGCACCAGCGGGCACGGTCACTTCGGTGAAAATCGGCGAAACCGAAGTGGCGTCCTATAACGGTGCTGCGAACGGCAAAGCGATTGCTGATGCCAAAGCCGCACTGGAAACCGCAAAAGCTGGCACCGATCAGGCTGCCATCGACGCGGCACAAAAAGCAGTCGACGCGGCAAGCGCTGTGAAAGCAGGGTTTGAGAAGTCGGTGAACGAAGCGCTGAAGGCCGCAGGTTATCCGATGGTGGCAGCGGACAACACCTCGGTTGCCAAAGCCGAGCACTTCCTCGACATCTTCACCGCGCAAAAGTTGAAAATCGTGGCGATCCTGACCTATCTGATCATTCTTGTGACGATGGTGTACGGCCCAATCGCGGCCATGCTGGTCGAGCTGTTCCCAACCCGTATCCGCTACTCGGGGATGTCGCTGCCCTACCACATCGGCAACGGCTGGTTCGGTGGCTTGCTGCCAGCAACCGCCTTCGCGATCTCGGCCCAGTCTGGCAATATCTATGCTGGCCTGTGGTATGCGATTGTCGTGGCTTTGATGACCGTGGTGATTGGCGCAATCTTCGTGCCAAGCGGAACCCACAAGAAAGACATCTTCTCGGACGCCAACAACAAATAAGCGTCTGACAGAAAAGCAATGGGCCGGGAGGAAACTCCCGGCCCATTTGCATTTTGACGCGGCCCGAGACGGACAGCGCAGCAGAATTGCGCGAAGACTTCAGCGCCGGACGCGCTGATACACTTCCCAAGCCGCCATGATCAGCGCCACGATCACCACATTCGCCAGCACCCCCACACCAATCACCTGCGACAAAGGCGCGGCCAGCGTGTTCTGCATCGTGGTCGGCAAGATCACCGCCACAAACACCACTCCTGCGGCCAAGGGCACCCAGATGCCCGAAGCCGTCCGCGTGCGCAGCATGGTGATGAACAGCGCAATCAACAGGCCGATGCGGAATGGGTCAGAAAGTTGGCTTAGCAACAAATCGGGAAGGGTCATGCGGGCTCCAATGCTTTTGACAGTGATAAGCGATGGGGCGGGGTAGGTCTAGCAGCCGCTGCGCGCTGCATCAGCCAAGCCGGGGGCCAGCCCCCGGCTTGGTGCATGCAAGGCGCAGCCTCAAATCCCCGCGAACGGGTCCACCGGATAGCCCACACCCGTCATATACAGCCCATCCGGCGGCGACACCGGCCCGCAAGCCGCGCGATCCCCCGCCTCCAGCGCCGCCTTTACCTGATCCGGCGCCCAGGCCCCCGCACCGACCCGCTCCAGCGTGCCGACAATCGAGCGCACCTGGTTGTGCAGGAAACTCCGCGCCCGCAGGGTAAAGCGGTATTCCACCCCCGCCGCATAGGGCATCGTTGCAATCGACACCTCATCCAGCGTTTTCACCGGGCTGGCCGCCTGACAATAGGTTGAGCGGAACGTGGTGAAATCATGCTTGCCAATCAGATGCGCGGCACCTGCCCGCATTGCCTCCACATCCAACGGGGAATGCACCCGCCACACCCGCCCCTTATCATGTGTCGCAGGCGCGCGGCGCGCCACCAGCCGGAACAGATAGCGCCGCTCGCGCGCCGAGAACCGCGCGTGGAAATCCTCCTCCACCCGCACCACCGCCAGCACCGCCACCGGATAGGGTCGCAGATGCGCGTTCAGCGCCGAGGCGAGCCGAAAGCAGTCCCAGTCCTTGACCAAATCGCAATGCGCCACCTGCCCCGTGGCATGCACCCCGGAATCCGTCCGCCCTGCGGCGGCTATGGTATGCGGCCCCGGCTCCAGCCGACCAAGCGCGGCCTCTATCGCACCTTGTACAGTCAACTGCCCAGCCGCTTGGCGTTGCCAGCCGTTGAACGGGCCTCCGTCATAGTCGATGAGCATGGCATATCTGGGCATATCGGTGAGTTAACGCGCCAATAGCTTCCTGTCCATGCTTTGAGAATGGGCCATGCCTTCCAAAACCCGGCCACGCCGCCTATGTTATACCAGCAGAAGGATGATCACCGTTGTTTTCCGGCCTAACCCACGGCATTGCCCGGCAAATTGAGGCCGCAGCCTCGGCCCTGACCGGCTATGAACCCGTCCTGCGCATCGGCGTCACAGGCTTGTCGCGCGCGGGCAAAACCGTGTTCATCACCAGCCTTGTCGCCAACCTGCTCGACCGCGCCCGGATGCCGCAACTGGCGGCGGCAGCACAAAACCGCGTCGAGGCCGTCTATTTGCAACCGCAGCCCGATGACACCCTGCCGCGCTTTGCCTTCGAGGATCACCTCGCCGCGATGACCGGAGACGACCCACGCTGGCCGCAATCCACCCGCGCGATATCCGAGCTGCGGCTGTCGTTCCGCACAAGGCCCAGTGGTTTCATCAACAGCTTTGCCGGCCCGCGCACCCTGCATGTTGATATCGTCGACTACCCCGGCGAATGGCTGCTCGACCTCGCCTTGTTGGAAAAATCCTACAGCGAATGGTCGGAAGACACCCTGCACCGCATCGCCAAACGCCCCGAGGCTGCCGATTTCATGGCCCATGCCCGCGCCGAGGATGGCAGCTTACGGCTGGAAGAACCAAAGGCGGCAGCCCTCGCCGCCCGCTTCACCGATTACCTCAAAGCCGCCCGCGCCGCAGGCTGGTCCGATTGCACGCCGGGCCGTTTCCTGCTGCCGGGTGATCTGGCGGGCTCCCCCGTCCTTACCTTCGCGCCCCTGCCAGCGCCCGCGCAAACCCCGCGCAACAGCCTGTGGCGCGAGATGCAGCGCCGTTATGATGCCTATAGAACCCGCGTCATCCAACCGTTCTTCCGCGAGCATTTTGCCAAGATTGACCGCCAGATCGTGCTGGTCGATGTATTGTCGGCGCTGCACCAAGGCCCGCAAGCCGTCGAAGATTTGCGCCGCACCATGGCCGAAGTGCTGGATGCCTTTCGCCCCGGTCGCAACGGCTGGTTGACGGGTATCTTGGGCGGAAAACGGGTTGAGAAAATCCTGTTCGCCGCCACCAAGGCCGACCATCTTCATCACCATCAGCACCCGGCCCTGACCGGGATCATGCGGGCGATGCTGCGCGAAGCCGTCAGCCGTGCCGATTTCGCAGGCGCGCAGACGGCAGCGATCTCGATGGCAAGCCTGCGCTGCACCGTGGAAGAAACCGTTCTGCGTGAAGGTGTTAGCCTTGATGCCGTACGGGGTCGCCTGCTGTCCAATGGCAAGCAAGCGGTGATGTATCCGGGTCAGTTGCCCTCTGATCCCACCCGCCTGCTGTCGCCCGCCCGTGAGGGTGCCGAAAAATGGCTCGACGCCGATTATGCCCTGATGGAATTTGCCCCCGCCCGCACCACTTTGCGTCCCGGCGAAGGGCTGCCGCATATCCGGCTGGACCGCGCCGCCGAATTCCTGATCGGAGACCGCTTGTGAGCCTGCATCTGAACGACCAGCCCCGCCTGCACGGCCCCTTGATGCAGGAATATAACGGTGATGCCGCCGATCCCGGCGCGGCGGATGCGGTGCCCGATGCCGGCGCCGCCCGTGCTTTGCACACGGCGGCTTTCCTTGCCCAGCGCCGGGGTTCCGGCTTCACCCGCTTTGCGCTTTGGGTGTTCGGCAGCCTGTTCACGCTGGTGCTGTCGGTCTCAGCATGGAACTTCGTCACCGGACTTTTCAGCGCCAACACCGCGCTGGGCTGGTTCGCCTTTACCCTGCTGATCCTCGCTCTGCTCGTAGTGCTGGTGCTGGCGGGCCAGGAACTGCTGGCGTTCTCGCGCATGGCCCGGCTGGATCAGCTGCGCATCGCCGCAGCCGAAGCCCGCCTGACCGCCGATCTGAAAGCCGCCCGCGCCGTCACCGCCAGCCTTGTCAGCCTCTATGCCGACCGCGCCGATACCGCTTGGGGTCGCGCCCGTCTGGCCGAGCGTGAAGCCGATGTGTTCGACGCCGATGCTTTGCTGTCGCTGGCCGAGGTCGAACTGATGGCTCCCTTGGACCGTGCCGCTTTGGCCGAGGTTGAAGCCGCCGCGCGCCAAGTCGCCATTGTCACCGCCTTCGTGCCACTGGCGTTGGCCGATGTGGCGACTGCACTCTATTCCAACCTGAAACTGATCCGCCGCCTGTCTGAAATCTACGGCGGCAGATCGGGCAGCATGGGCAGTTTCCGGCTGATGCGGCGGGTGTTTTCAGCGCTGCTGGGCGCGGGCGCGATTGCCTTGGCCGACGATCTGATCGGATCGGTGGCCTCGGGTGGTATCCTCGCCAAACTGTCACGGCGCTTTGGCGAAGGCGTGGTGAATGGCGCTTTGACCGCCCGCGTGGGCCTCGCCGCGATGGAATTGTCGCGCCCGATGCCCTTCGTGGCCCTGCCGCGACCGGGGACGAGCGCCACCACCAGCCGCGCCTTGGCGGGGTTGTTCGGGCGGGGTGAGTCGGATGAAAAGTTAACAAATCCTTAAAACGGGCATGTTACCACATTGATTCTAAACACATAAAAAAGGTCCCGAGTTGGGACCGCCCCTCAAAACCCCGACTCACACCGCACCACCAATTCCGCCAACATCGCGCGGCACCGCGCGATCTGCTCGACCGCCACAAACTCATCCGGCTTATGCCCCTGCGCCATCGACCCCGGCCCGCAGATCACCGTCGGAATACCCAGCCGGGCTGCAAACAACCCGCCCTCGGTGCCGAATGCCACCTTGATCGTGCCATTCGCCCCGGTCAGTGATTTCACAAAATTCACCACCCCGGCATCCGAAGGCGTGCCCAAGCCGGGGTAATCCCACAGCCGTTCAATCCTGATCTCAGCCTCGGGAAACTCCGCCCTCATTGGCGCCACGATCGCCTCCGCCCCCGCCCGCAGATCGGCGATCAAAGCCTCGGTATCTTCCCCCGCCAAACTGCGGATCTCAAAATCAATCACCGCGGAATTCGGCACGATATTGACCTGCACTCCGCCGTTCAGCTTGCCAACATGCAGCGTCGAATAGGGCACATCATAATCGCCATCCCGCAACCCCGCCTCCGCCACCCGCGCCTGCAAGCCCCGCACCACGCCGACAAAATCCGCCGCCAGATGCAGCGCGTTCAAGGCCAGCGGAGCCAGCGCCGAGTGCCCCTCGCGCCCCACACAAGTTGCCCGCAACGCGATCTTGCCCTTATGGCCCGTCGCCACCTGCATCGCGGTCGGCTCGCCCACGATGCACATCCGGGGCCGGATCGGGGCCGTCTCCAGCATTTCAATCAGACTGCGCACCCCCATGCAGCCGATTTCCTCGTCATAGGACAAGGCCAGATGCAGCGGCACTTTCAGCGGGCGTTTGGCAGCCAACACCATCGCTTCAATCGCGCAAGCGGCGAAGCCCTTCATATCGGCGGCACCCCGGCCATAGTAGCGCGCATCTTTTTCGGTCAGCGCGAAAGGTGGCACCGTCCAAGCCTGACCTTCCACCGGAACCACATCGGTATGACCCGACAACATCACCCCCGGCACGCCCTGCGGCCCGACGGTGGCGTAGAGATTGGCTTTGCCGCCTGATGGATCGGGGATCAGGGTGGAGTCGATACCAGCCTTGGCCAGCAGGTCTTGCACATAGCCCATCAGCGCGATGTTCGGCTTGGAACTGACCGTGTCAAATCTCAACAACTGTTCCAAAATCGCGCGCATCCGGGTCTCCTTTTTGTTGCAGGCAAGCTAACCCGAAGCCGCGAGAGGGGGAAGGCTGGCAACGACGGATGTGACACGATTTGTCACCCGGAACCCACTTTCCAAACGACTGCCTTGCTGCCAAATTCAGCGCATATCGCGCGCAAAAGCGCCAACCGATTGGACAGAGTATGACATTGAAAGCGCTTTTCCCCGCCATTGCGACCATTGTTTTGGTGGCGTTTTGCCTGCCCGCCTTCGCGCAGACCACCACGACGGAAGCCCCGGTTGCGGCGAAGGGGCCGAATGTGAAATCGTCCGCCACGGGGACCAAGGGGGCGGTGGCAACCTTGGCGATGGCGCAGGATTTGTACACGCTGGGCATGGCCAACAAAGATGCACTGGCGGTTTTGACAGCGGCAAAGCTGGCGGGGTCGGTCGAAGTGAAACAGGTCGAGCGCAAGAAAGACACCAAGGGGACCGAGCTTGCTGGCGAAGATGAGGGCAAGGATTTGCCAGTGGATGCGGCGACCATGATGGCCTTGGCCAAGGAACTGGCGGGCGAGGATGAGGTGCTGGCGGGTCTGGTTGAGGATGCGATGGTCGAGGCTGGCCGCGGCCGGGTTGGCGGTGTGTCATCGACGCTGTCGCGGCTGCCTGCGGGGCAGACCGATACTTGGGAGGTGTCGTTTTATGGCGACAGCTATGCCGAGTTGGCGGTGGTCGGGGATGGCGATTCCAATCTGGACGTGCTGGTCACCGATGAGAATGGCAACACGATCTGCTATGATGTAAGCTGGTCTGACAAGATTTATTGCGACTTTGTGCCGCGCTGGAACGGGTATTTTTATGTGACGGTGCAGAATAATGGCGCGTCCCGGAACAGCTATTATTTGATGACGAACTGAGCCGATTTAACGAATGCAGGCGGCGCGCTGGCAGGTATTCCGGTTTCAGTGGGGCGCGTGTCCACGCGTGGACAGAGGTTGCTCTGATATGATTTCAATGGCTTACAAGTCGGCATTCACGATTTGTTAAGAGACTGCCCCACAGGATTTGCTCTTTTTGAAATACTCCCGCCGGAGGCATCCGGGAGAAGCCGCAGAAGTCTCCGGCAGGGATATTTGCGCGCTGAGAATGACAATTCTTGATAAATGTAAGGGAATTTGAGCGGCTTAGATCAGCAAGCCAGCGTGGCGTGCCCCGGCCAGCAGATCGTCGGCCAGATGATGCGCCCAGCGGCCGGTGCTGGGGACCACGTCGGGGACTTGCACCACGAAGCAGCCAGCACGGTGGGCGGCTTCGGCGCCGGTTTCGCTGTCTTCAAACACCAAGCAACGCGCTGGCGAGACTCCCAGCTTTGCAGCGGCAAGCAGATAGGGCGCAGGATTGGGTTTGGGAGCAGTCACGTCATCGACAGTGATGATCAGATCGAACATCTTTGCGATGCCCGCAACCGCCAGCTTGTGATGCGCCTCTTGGCGGCCAGAGGACGTGACAAGCGCCATCGGCAGCAGGCGGGCCTGCAGCAAATCCATCGCGCCGGCTTTAAGGGCAAGGCCATTCAGATCCATCGCGGCGCGAAAGCCGCCTTGCCACAGCGGATGCAGCGCCTCGGGATCAACCCCCGGCATCGCGGCGCTGATGATTTTGCCGCCTGTGGGCAGATCGACGCCAACGAGTTGATGCAGAAACGCCTCGGTCACCGGATGGCCCAATTCGGCAAAGGCCGCGAGACCGGCAGCCATGGCAAGGCTTTCGGTGTCGATCAAAGTGCCGTCAAGATCGAAGAAAATCGCGTCAAACATTGCAAGCCCCGGTTGTTGGCTTCAGTGATCTGCCGCCCTTATATGTGCCGCTCTCATAGCCGATCACAGATGCAGGCGAAAGCGGCGAAAGCCGGTGGCAAGCTGCGGGAGTGGTTCCAGCCGCAGATGCGGCACCTCGGCCAGATGGGCTTCGGCATTGGGGCTTAGATCGACGGTGACCGAACTGCCGGGCATCGGCACAAAGCCCCAATCGGGGCAGGTGGGCGCGGGAACGGCACCGCTGCGCAGATAACAGGCCAAGACCTCGCGGTTGCTCTCATCGCCATCATAGACCACTTGCGCGGTGCCGGTTCCAGGAAAGCCAACACCTCCTGCGGCGCGGTAGCTGTTGGTGGCCAAGGCAAACATCTGCTCGGAGCGCACGGGCTGGCCCCGATAGCGCAGATCGCGGATGCGGCGGGCCTCGGCGTCAATCACGCGGCCAAAGGTGTCAAAGCGCGGGGCGGTGGCCAGATCGACCTGATAGCTAAGGCCATGAATCGTATCAAAATTGAAGCTGGGGAAATCCCCGTCGATCAGGGGGGCATCGACGCTGCCGGGGGCGATCTGGCGGTAAAGGCTGACCGAACGTTCCAGCCAATCAGAGATGTCTTGACCGCTGACGCGAAGGCAGGACAGGCTGTTGGGATGGATATAGAGATCGCTGACATGGCGGGCCAGCAGAGGGCCTGCGGGAATGTCGGTGTAATTTTCGGGCCCGCCGCGCCCGCCCGCCTTGAACGGGGCCACAGCGGAGAGCAGCGGCAGATCAGCAAGGGATGTGCCCGCCAGCGCCCGCACCAGGTGATCGGCTTGTGCCGCCGCCACCAGCGCCAGTGGCGGGCTTTGCGTCAGCAAAGCGAAATGGCTGTTCAGCGCGATCGGGCTGTGGCCAATTTCGATATCGGTGCGCGCCAGCAGAGCGTCATGCGCCGGACGCGCAATTTCGACAATCGCGGCGTCCTCTGCGACCAATGCTTCGACCAGCCCAGTCACCGGATCACGTTTTGAAACCGGGCGGAGTTCGGCCCCGAAGCCGGCAATCCGCCAACCTTTGACGCTGTGGCGCAGGGTGAGGTCAATCACCCCCAGATGCGAGCCGAAAAACCCCGGCATGACGGCAGGTTTTCCGGCCAAATCGTGACGACTGGCGGTGGGAAAGGTCAGATGGGTGTGGCCCGCGATCACCACATCAATGCCGTCAATCTCGGCCAAAGCCGAGCTGGCATTCTCGGCCCCCGGCTCGGCCTGTTCCTGTCCAATGCCGGAATGTGACAGCGCGATGATCAGATCAGCGCCGCGCGCGCGCAATTCGGGCACCAGATGGCGGGCCGAGGCTATGATGTCATCCACCGAGGCGCGGCTTTTCAGATAGCGCTTTTCCCAGACCGTGGTTTGTGGCGGAATGAAACCCAGCACGCCGATTTTCACGCGGTGCAGCTTGCCGTGGCGGTCACGCAGATCACGGTGCAGCAACAGATAAGGGGCGGCGAGCGGCGCGCCTCGGGTCGGTTTGAAATAAAGGTTTGAACAGACAACGAAAAAGCGGGCGGCGGCGAGCGAGCGGCGCAAAAAACCCAGACCATGGCCAAATTCGTGGTTGCCGAGTGCGACTGCATCGTAATTCAGCGCATTCATCGCGGTAATCATTGGATGTGCATGCAGCGCGCGGCCCGAGCGCAGCAGCGGCGTGGTTTCGGCAATGAAATCGCCCAGCACGGTGCCGTGCAGAAAGTCACCATTGTCAAACAGCAGGCTTTGCGGGCGTTCAAATCGGGCTTTGTGGATCAGGGAAGCGATGCGGGCGAGGCCGCGTTGCGGGCAAGGACGGCTGGTGTGGTAATCCCACGCCAGCAGATTGGCATGCAGATCCGAGGTCGCGAGCAGGCGCAGATCAATCACCGCGCCGCCAACGGTGCTTGATACCGCACCACGATCATTCGCCAAGCTGTATTGCACCGTAATTCCCATTCCCCGTCGCAGCAGGAGGTCTGATCTGCGTCAGGTTTTTCTCGCCATAGTTTAAAGCTTCATCCTAAACTGCCGAAAGGAAAGTGAAATTCGCGGCCTGCTGAATAATTTCACCTTCAAGTTGCATATTTGATCGGCTGGGGTGGGTTTGACACAGGGTGCTGCGAATTGCCCTATCCGGTGTTCCATGCGATGAACGGCGCAAAGCGGGAGTGCAGCGATGCGATTGGCGGAAACGGTGACCTTTGGCGGCTCGGGTCTGGATCGGGCGGCAGAGTTGCGCGCCGATGCGGGGCGCGTGGCGGCACTGTTGGCGGGCGGGCGGGTGTTGCCGATCTGGCGCGGTAAGCCGTTGATTGTGGCACAGAGCGGGTTGGGCTGGGTGGCGGCAGAGAGCGTGGTTTTGTGTGGCGGCGAGCCAGTGTTTCTGGGGCTGGACGAGGGCGTGGCGCGGTTTGCACAGGATATTTCGGGCTGGAAGCCCGAGGTGCTGGAGGCCAGCCAGCCTGCGGGATTTGTCGATGCCAATCGGCAGGGCCACCCTGCCCTGCCCAATGATCACGCCTTTGAGGATTTGCGCGGCGTGATGGCGCTGTTGACCCCGCGCGAGGCGGAACTGGCGGCAACGGCGAAGGCGGTGCTGCAATGGCACAGCACGCATCGGTTTTGCTCTAGCTGTGGGGTGGCGTCAGTGATGAGCCATGCCGGATGGCAGCGATCCTGTGCCGCTTGCGGCGCACATCATTTTCCGCGCACCGATCCAGTGGTGATCATGCTGGTTGTGCGCGGCAACAAGCTGTTGTTGGGACGCTCGGCTGCTTGGCCCGAGGGGATGTATTCGCTGTTGGCGGGATTTGTCGAACCCGGCGAGACGCTGGAAGCAGCGGTGCGGCGCGAAGTATTTGAGGAAACCGGGATCACCACCGGCGCGGTGCGGTATTTGGCCTCGCAGCCTTGGCCGTTTCCGGCCTCGTTGATGTTCGGCTGCATTGCCGAGGCCACGTCCGATGAGATCACGCTGGACCCTGCCGAGTTGGAAGATGCGGTGTGGGTCAGCCGTGAGGACTTGGTTGCGGTGATGGCGGGGCAGCATCTAAAGATCAAACCCGGGCGGAAAGGCGCGATTGCGCAGTTTCTGATGGGTAATTTCCTTGCAGAACGGCTGGATTGACCGCTATCCCTAGCGCGTTGACGATTTTGCTGCGCCTGTCGGCAGATAAAAACAAGACCAAGCAAGGCTGGGGGACTGTCGATGCGGTTTGCGACAAAGCAGGATATTGAAGCGCCAATTGCCGATGTGTTTCGCATCATCTCGGATTTCGAGGCGTGGGAGCGGGCGGCGATGCGCAGAGGCGCGGAAGTGTCGCGGATTGACAAGTTGCGGACGGTGGCGGCTGGGATGCGCTGGGCGGCGCGGTTTTCCTATCGCAGCAAACAGCGCAATATGGAGCTGGAGCTGACCCAGATCGAGCCATCGACCCTGCTGCGTTTTGCTGGGATTTCGCAGGCGATTGAGGGGGTTGCCTCGATTGATCTGATAGAGTTGGGGGGCAAGCGCACCCGGATGCATATGGTGTTAGAAATCTCACCGCGCAGCCTGACCGCGCGGTTGTTCCTGCAATCTTTGCGGTTGGCGCGGGCGCGGATTGATCGCAAGTTTGACCAGCGCGCGGCGCAGTTGGCAGGCGAGATTGAGGCGCGCTATCGGGCGGTGAAGAAGTATTGAGGCCCAGTTTGGACGGTTCGCGGGCGGTGGGGTGAAACCCCACCCTACCCAATAGGATCAGTCACGGCGGCGGTCGGCGGGGTAGACGCCCAAAATATCGACCTGCGTTGAGAAATAACGCAATTCTTCCAGTGCGCGTTTGACCGGGGCATCTTCGGGATGGCCCTCGATGTCGGCGTAGAACTCGGTCGCGGTGAAAGACCCGCCAACCATATAGCTTTCCAGTTTGGTCATGTTGATGCCGTTGGTGGCAAAGCCGCCCATGGCTTTGTACAAAGCCGCCGGGATGTTGCGCACCCGGAAGGTGAAGGTGGTGATCATCTCATCAGCGCGGCGGGAATGATCGGGCGTTCGGCTCATCACCAGAAAGCGCGTGGTGTTGTTGGCGTGGTCTTCGATATGCGGGGCCAGCACATCAAGGCCATAGATTGCGGCGGCCAGTTCGCTGGCCAGTGCGGCTTTGGTCACATCACGGCCTTCTGCCACTTCGCGCGCGGCGCGGGCGTTGTCAGAACTGACGCGGCCCTTGATGCCGTGGGCTTTCAGGAACCCCGCGCATTGCGGCAAGATCACCACATGGCCGTGGGCTTCTTTCACATCCGCCAGTTTCGCCCCCGGCACGCCCAGCAGGTTCACATGCACCCGCACGAAGGCTTCATCGACGATGTGCAGGCCCGCGCGCGGCAACAGGGAATGCACATCGGCGACCCGGCCATAGGTAGAGTTTTCCACCGCCAACATGCCCAACTCGACCTCGCCCGAGCGAGTCAGTTCGACCACATCTTCAAAGGTTGTGCAGGGAAATGCTTCCATATCGGGCCGTGCCTGCTGGCATGCCTGATGCGAATAGGCCCCCAATTCACCCTGAAACGCGATACGCCCTGACATTTCGACCACTCCGCCGCAAAAAGCCCCGCATTGGGGCGATTGGTCGCGCTAGTACACCTTGAAACAAGGCGGGGGAAGCGGGTACATAACCTCAAATCAGGTTTCGGCTTTGCAGCCCACCTACACACGACCCGAAGGAAGGCGCGACATGTTCGACACGATGACTTTGACCAAGGTGACCGGCGCGGTCTGTGGCTCGCTTCTTGTATATCTGTTCATTTCTTGGGCAGGCGAAGGCATTTACCACGGCGGCGGCGCTGAAAGCCACGACGGCGAAGAAGTGGCGCAAGCCTATTCAATCGCAGTCGAAGATGCCGCCCCAGCGGGTGGTGCCGTGGTTGAAGGCCCGCCGTGGGCCGAAGTCTATGCAGCCGCTGATGCCTCAGCGGGTGAAAATGTTTTCAAGAAATGCGCTGCCTGCCACAAGCTTGACGGCGGCGATGGCACCGGCCCGCATTTGAACGGCATCATCGGGCGGGCGCGTGGCTCGGTAGAAGGCTTCGCCTATTCCGAGGCGATGGCGTCGGACCAAACGCCGTGGACGACAGAGCACATGGAATTGTTTATCAAAAATCCGAAATCCTATGTGAAGGGCACGAAAATGGGCTTTGCTGGTCTTGCAGACATCAAAGACCGCGCCAATGTGATCGCCTATCTTGAGACGATTAAGTAAATCTTCAGCAGATTGTTTGGGAAGGCCGCTCTTTCGGGCGGCTTTTTCATTTTCACAAGGGCGCGATGGCTGCGCCGGACTTGATCACACATTCGCGCCTTGTGGCGCGCGCGGGTTCCGATTTAGCATATGCGGCAGTAGGGCCGCAGCATAGCGGCGGATGGCAGGAGGTCGGGGATGCGGCAGATCAACACGGGCTTTATGCTGGCGGCGCTGGTTTTCGGCGGGGGGGTCGCTTGGGGCCAAGACACCAAAGTGATCACCGCGCATGGCATTTCGACCTTTGGTACGCTGAAATATCCTGACGACTTCAAGCATCTGGATTATGTAAACCCTGATGCGCCGAAGGGTGGCGAGATTTCGGAATGGGCTCCCGGTACGTTTGACAGCGTGAACCCCTATTCGGTGAAGGGTGTCTCGGCAGTTGCTGCGTCAATATTCTACGAAAGCATCCTCGTCAGCCCCGCCGATGAGATAGGGGCTGCCTATTGCCTGATGTGCGAGACGATGGAATATCCCGAAGATCGCTCTTGGGTGATTTTTCATCTGCGTCCTGATGTGAAATTCTCGGATGGCAGCCCGATGACAGCCGCCGATGTGGTGTTCAGCTACGAGATGTTCCGCGACAAGGGCATTGCGGAATACCGTTCGGTGTTCAACCAGAAGTTCCAGTCGGTGGAGGCTTTGGACGATGATACGGTGAAATTCACCTTCACCCCCGGCACGCCGTTTCGCGACATGCCCGCGATTGCGGGCAGCCTGACGGTGATGTCCAAGGCCGATTACGAGAGCAACAAGCGCGATCTGGAAGACAGCACGTTGAAGCCGTTTCTGGGCACCAGCCCCTATGTGCTGGACAGTCTGAAACCCGGCCAGCAGATTATTTACAAGCGCAACCCACAGTATTGGGGCGCGAACCATCCGCTGAACATCGGGCAAAACAACTTTGACCGCATCCGCTATGAGTATTTTGGCGATGACACAGCGGCGTTTGAGGCGTTCAAGACCGGGATTTATACCTTCCGGCAGGAGAATTCGTCGAAGCAATGGGCAACGGGCTATCAGTTCAGCAATCTCAGCAATGGATCAGTGATCAAGACCGAACTGCCGAACGGCAATATCGCCTCGGGTCAGGGGTTTCTGCTGAACCTACGGCGGGAAAAGTTCCAAGACCCAAAAGTGCGTGAGGCGATCGGGTTGATGTTCAACTTTGAATGGTCAAACCAGACATTGTTCTATGGGCTTTACAGCCGGATCAATTCGATCTGGGAGAACACGCAAATGGCGGCCAAGGGCGGGCCCAGCCCGACTGAGCAGGCCTTGTTGCAGCCTTTGGTCGATGAGGGCCTGCTGCCAGCGTCGATCTTGACCGATGATGCGGTGATGGGGTCGGTATCCGGCTCAGCAAAAGGTATGGACCGGAGCAATTTGCGCAAAGCCTCGACACTGCTGGATGAGGCGGGCTGGGAAGTCGGTGCGGACGGCATCCGACGCAATGCCAAGGGCGAGACGCTGAAGGTCGATTTCCTTGAGGATACCCCCGCCTTTGAGCGCGTGATCAGCCCCTATGTCGAAAACCTGCGGGCGGTGGGGGTAGATGCGTCGCTGAACATGATCGACCCCGCGCAGATGAGCCAGCGCACCGATCCGCCGAATTTCGATTTCGACATCATCTCGGGCAATGCGGTGAATGGTGGATACGAGCCGGGCGGCGAGTTGAAGCAGGCTTATTCCTCGGTGACGGCGAACAACTCTACCCGCAATCGGGCGGGCTTTGCCAATCCGGCGGTCGATAAGCTGCTGGATATGGTCGAAGGCGCGAAAACCCGCGAAGAATTAGACACTGTGGTCAGCGCTTTGGACCGGGTGTTGCGTGCGCAAAGGTTCTGGATTCCGGGCTGGTTCAACGACAGTTATTTCGTCGCCTATTACGACCAATACGACCACCCCGCCACGCTGCCACCCTATGCTTTGGGCGAGCTTTCGTTCTGGTGGTTCGATCAGGGCAAGGCGGATAAGCTGAAAGCTGCGGGCGTGTTGAAATAGATGCTGGCCTATATCCTTCGGCGGCTGCTTTTGGTGATCCCGACGCTGCTCGGCATCATGGTGGTCAACTTTGCGCTGACGCAATTCGTCCCCGGTGGCCCGTTCGACCAGATTGAGGCCCGGATGCAGGGCTCGGGCGATTCCATCGGCGCGGTGAGTGGCGCTGCGGGCGCAGATGCGGGTACTGATGCCGAAGGCGGCAAGGGCTATGTCGGCGCGCGGGGCCTTCCGCCCGAATTTCGCGCCAAGCTGGAGGTTGAATTCGGCTTTGCCCGCTTCATCTGCCCCGCAGGCTATGAGGGCACGCTGTTGCAGCAAGCCAAGGACTGCCAGAAGGAAATGATCCCGTCTTACGAGCGGTTTTTCATCATGATGGGGAAATTCATCCGCTTTGACTTTGGGCAAAGCTATTTCCGTTCCGAAAGCGTGATGGGGTTGGTGGCCGAAAAGCTGCCCGTGTCGATCACACTCGGCCTGTGGTCCACCCTGCTCGCTTACCTCATCTCAATCCCTTTGGGCATCCGCAAAGCGGTCAGCGACGGCTCGCGCTTTGACAGTTGGACCAGCGGCGTGATCATCGCGGCCTATGCCATTCCGGGCCTGCTGGTGGCGGTGATGCTGCTGGTGTTGTTCGCGGGCGGGTCGTATTGGAAGATTTTCCCGCTGCGGGGGCTGACCTCGGATAACTTCGATCAGTTGTCGCTGCTGGGCAAGGTGGGCGATTACCTTTGGCATATCACCTTGCCGGTGATCGCCAGCACGATTTCTTCCTTTGCCACGCTGACCCTGCTGACCAAGAACAGCTTTCTGGATGAGATCAAAAAACAATACGTGATGACGGCGCGCGCCAAGGGGCTGTCAGAGCGGCGGGTGCTTTATGGTCATGTGTTCCGCAACGCGATGTTGATCGTGATCGCAGGCTTTCCCGCGCTTTTCATCGGGGTGTTTTTCGGCGGCAGTCTGATCATCGAGAACATCTTTTCACTGGACGGCTTGGGGCAGCTTGGCTTCAGATCGGCGGTAGAGCGGGATTATCCGGTGATTTTCGGCACTTTGTTTGCCTTTGGCCTGATGGGGCTGGTTGTCGGCATCATCTCGGATCTGATGTATGTCTGGGTTGACCCCCGAATTGATTTTGAGCGGAGGGGCTGATGGCTTTGTCCCCTTTGAATCAACGGCGGTGGCGGAATTTCAAGGCAAACAAGCGGGCCTATTGGTCGTTGTTCTTGTTTGCCGCACTGTTCGGGTTGTCGTTGTTTGCCGAAGTTCTGGCGAATGATCGTCCGCTATTGGTCGAGTATCGCGGCGAATGGCGGATGCCGTTTCTGAAGTTTTATGCCGAAACCGAGTATGGTGGCGATTTCCGCACCGAAGCGAATTACAAAGCGCCCGAGGTGCAATGTTTAGTCGTCACGGGTGGCGTGGTGGATTGCTTTGACACACCCGATGAAATTCTGGCGGCGGTGGCCGCGGGTTCTTATCAGGCCGAAGGCTTTGAAAAGGGCCGTGTCATCTGGCCGCTGGTCCCATTTTCCTACAACACAATCAATGACTTGGGCGGTAAGTCGGCGCCATCTGCGCCCGACGCGACGCATTGGTTGGGCACCGATGATACCAGCCGCGATGTGCTGGCGCGGGTGATTTATGGGTTCCGGCTGTCGGTGGCCTTTGCGCTGATCGTGACCGTGTTGACCTCGGCCTTGGGGATCGCCGCGGGGGCGGTGCAGGGCTATTTTGGCGGCAAGGTCGATCTGATCTTTCAGCGGGTGCTAGAGATTTGGGGCGGTACGCCGGATCTTTATGTGATCATCATCGTGTTTTCGGTCTGGCAGCGCAGCTTTTGGGTGTTGATCCTGCTCATGATCGCCTTTGGCTGGACAAGGCTGATCGGCATCGTGCGGGCCGAATTCCTGCGGGCGCGGAATTTTGAATATGTCAGGGCGGCCAAGGCCTTGGGCGTGCCGGATTTGGTGATCATGGTGCGGCATGTGTTGCCGAATGCGATGGTGGCGACCCTGACCATGCTGCCGTTTGTGGTCTCGGGCGCGATCGGATCACTGGCGGCGCTGGATTACTTAGGCTTTGGTCTGCCTGCCTCATTGCCGTCGCTGGGCCAACTTTCGCGGCAGGCGCAGCAGAATTTGCAGATGCCCTCGCTGGCGTTTACCGCGTTTTTCACCTTTGCCATCATGCTGTCGCTGCTGGTCTTCATCTTTGAAGGCGTCCGCGATGCGTTTGACCCCAGAAAGACCTTCCAATGAACGCTGTGTTGGAGGTCTCGAACCTGAATATCGGCTTCCGTCAAGATGGCCAGGATTTTTCCGCCGTGCGGGGCGTAAGCTTCACCGTGGGTAAGGGTGAGACGGTGGCTTTGGTGGGCGAGTCTGGCTCGGGCAAGTCGGTGACGGCGTTGTCGACGGTAGGGCTGCTGCCGGATAGCGCCAAGGTGACAGGTTCGGTGAAGTATCTTGGGCAGGAAATGGTCGGCGCAACCCAGGCGCAGTTGCGGCAAGTGCGCGGCAATGACATCAGCTTTATTTTCCAAGAACCGATGACCAGCTTGAACCCCCTGCACACGATTGAGCGGCAGTTGGGGGAAAGTCTTAGCCTGCATCAAGGGCTTAACGGGGCGGCTGCACGGGTGCGCAGTTTGGAGTTGCTGGATAAGGTGGGTATCCGCGATGCCGAAAGCCGCCTGACCGCCTATCCGCATCAGTTGTCTGGCGGGCAAAGGCAACGGGTGATGATCGCGATGGCTTTGGCGAATGGGCCGGAGTTGTTGGTGGCGGACGAACCGACCACGGCGCTGGATGTGACAATTCAAGCGCAGATTTTGGCGCTGCTGGCGGATTTGAAGCAGACCGAAGGACTTTCTTTACTCTTTATCACGCATGATCTTGGCATCGTGCGGCGCATCGCCGACCGGGTGTGTGTGATGCAGGGCGGCGAGATTGTTGAACAAGGGCTGACAGCGGAAATCTTTGCCAATCCACAGCATCCCTATACGCAAAAACTGCTGGCGGCGGAACCGCAGGGGCGGCCTGATCCGGTGGCTGTGGATGCGCCTGTCGTGGTCGAGACCGAGAAACTGCGGGTGTGGTTTCCGATCCAGCAGGGATTTATGCGCAAGGTCGTGGGCCATGTGAAGGCGGTGAATGAGGCCAGCCTGTCGGTGCGCGCGGGCGAGACTTTGGGGATTGTCGGCGAGTCAGGCTCGGGCAAGACCACCATGGCGCTGGCGATTTTGCGGTTGATCGAGTCTACGGGCCGCATCACCGTGTTGGGACACGATATTCAAGGCTTACAGACCAAAGCCATGCGCGCGCACCGCCGCGATATGCAGATCGTGTTTCAAGATCCGTTTGGCAGCCTTTCGCCGCGCATGACGGCCGCCGAGATTATCGCCGAGGGCTTAGGCGTGCATGGGCTTGAGCCCGGGCGCAACCGGGCCGAGATGGTCGCTGAAATCATGGCAGAGGTGGGCCTGAACCCCGCAATGGCCGCGCGGTATCCGCACGAGTTTTCCGGTGGCCAGCGGCAAAGGATTGCGATTGCCCGCGCGATGATTTTGCGCCCGAAACTGGTGGTGCTCGATGAACCCACCAGCGCCTTGGATATGACGGTGCAGGTGCAGATCGTCGATCTGCTGCGTGAGTTGCAGCGCAAATGGGGGTTGGCTTATGTGTTCATCAGCCATGATCTGCGGGTGATCCGCGCGCTTGCGCATAAGGTGATGGTGATGAAAAACGGCGATGTGGTCGAGGCGGGCTTAGGTGTCGATCTGTTCGACAACCCCAAAACCGACTACACCCGCGCCCTGATGGCGGCGGCTTTCGGAGACAATCTGCGGCCATGAAGATCTTGTTTGTACATCAGAATTTCCCCGGTCAGTTCCTGCACTTGGCCCCAGAACTCGCGGCGCGCGGCCATGAATGTCTGGCACTGACGGATTTCAGCAACAACCGCCCCTCGCCGATCCCGCTGGCCAAGTACAAGCATGAGGCGCAGGCTGTAGACCCTGCCGCGACACGTCTTGGGCGCAACTACACCGCGATGAGCGACCGCAGCGTGACCGTGGCCCGCGCAGCGCTGGCAATGCGGGCGAAGGGCTATCTGCCGGATGTGATTTTCGGCCATTCCGGCTGGGGCGAGACTTTGTTCCTGAAAGAGGTCTGGCCCGAGGCCAAGCTGATCGTCTATGCCGAATTCTACTATCGCGGACGTGGCGCGGATGTCGGCTTTGACCCCGAATTTGGTGCGGCAAATTTTGATCAGGTGATGATCGCGCAAGGCCGCGCCACCTATCTGGGGCAGGCCTTGGCGCATGCCGACGCCGGGCTGTCGCCGACGGAATGGCAGGCCTCGACCTACCCCGAGCCGTTGCGCAAAATGATTACGGTGATCCATGACGGGGTCGATACCAGCGGCATGGCCCCCGATCCGCAGGCACGCTTTACCCTGCCGAATGGCCGCGTGGCCACACCGGGGGATGAGGTTCTGACCTTTGTGAACCGCAACCTGGAACCCTATCGCGGCTATCACACCTTCATCCGCGCGCTGCCTGCTGTGATGGCGGCAAGGCCGCAGGCGCAGGTGGTGATCGTCGGCGGCGACGAGGTGTCGTATGGCGCGGCCCCGAAAGGGGAAAAGGGTTGGAAAGAACGCTTCCTGTCCGAAGTGCGCGACCGCCTGGATATGTCCCGCGTGCATTTCATGGGCAAAGTGCCCTACCCCAGTTTCGTGGCGCTGATGAAGGTCAGCCGCGCCCATGCCTATCTGACCTATCCGTTCGTTTTGTCTTGGTCGATGATCGAGGCGATGGCGGCTGGATGCCATATCATAGGTTCGGCCACCCGCCCGGTGATGGAGGCGTTGGAACATGGCAAGACCGGCACTTTGGTCGATTTCTTCGACGTGCCGGGTTGGTCTGCGGCGATGATCGAAGGTTTGGCACACCCCGAACGCTTCACCGAAATGCGGGCGGCGGCGCAAAAGGTGGCGCTGGAGCGCTATGATCTGCGCGGAAATTGCCTGCCGCGGATGGTGCGTTTTGTAGAAAGCTTCGCACCGACGGCCTAGACAGCTGCCGAATGCTTCGCTTTGCTTTGATCGTAGGCGTCGAACATCCGCGCCACCATGCGGGTCAGCGGGCGGCTGGGTTCCGGGATCGAAAGGCCTGTGGCATCCAGCACCAGCATTTGCGGGAACGCTTGCGCAGCATTCAACAGCAGCGTGTCCAGCCGCTCGGGCGCAACCGGGAAATCGCGCAGAATCTCGGCGCGGTTGATGTGGAAATCGCACATCAACGCCTCAATCAGACGCCCGCGCAGAATGTCTTCGCCGGCAAAGGCATGGCCGCGCTCGGTTGAAAACTGCCCCGCACGGATGGCTTTGGTGTGGGCTGCGGTGGCGGGGGCGTTTTGCGCGTAGCCTTGCGGGAAGCGGGAAATCGACGAGGCCCCCAGCCCGATCAGAATCGGCGAGGTATCGTCGGTATAGCCTTGGAAATTGCGCCGCAGGGTGTGAGCCTTGGCGGCTTGTGCCATGCTGTCGCTGGGTTTGGCAAAGTGGTCGATGCCGATTTCGGCATAACCATCGGCGACAAACAGAGCGCGCGCGGTCTCGAACAACTCCAGCCGTTCTTCGGGCGTTGGCATCGCATCCGAGGGAATCATCTGCTGGCGTCGGCTCATCCATGGCACATGCGCGTAACCGTAAAGTGCGACCCGGTCAGGCGACAAAGCCAGCAGTTTCTGCACCGAGTCGGCGATGCGGGCTGGGGTTTGATGCGGCAGGCCATAGAGAATATCGGCGTTCAGGCTGGCAACGCCACGGGCGCGGATCATCTCGGCGACGGCAAGGGTGGTCTCAAAAGGCTGCACGCGGCCAATCGCGGCTTGGATTTGCGGATCAAAATCCTGCACCCCGATCGAGGCGCGGTTCATACCGGCGGCAACCAAAGCATCAAGGCGCGGCGCATCGATTTCCATCGGGTCGATCTCAACCGAAAACGTGCCATCTTTCGCCATCGGCACCACGTCGAAAATCTGCGCGGCAAGGTCGTGGATCAGATCGGGAGCCAGCATGGTGGGGGTGCCGCCGCCCCAGTGCAGTTTGGCCAGCCGGATGCCGGGGGCGAGATGGGCGCGCAAAAGGTCAATCTCGGCCTTCAGCACTTTTGCGTAGACACGCACTGGAGTGTCGGATTGCGTGCCTTGGGTGCGGCAGGCGCAGAACCAGCACAGGCGGCGGCAGAATGGGACGTGAATATAGAGCGAAATCTCGGTATGCGCCGGGATCGCGGTGATCCAGTTTGCAAAATCGGCCGGACCCACGGCACCGCTGAACTGCGGAGCGGTGGGGTAGCTGGTATAGCGGGGCACACGGGCGTCAAAGAGACCGTGTTGCATCAGTTGCGAATGGATTGTCATGCGGGTAGTTTGGAGGCGAGGGCAATCGGATGCCTTGACCCAGATCAATCGACCCGAATCCATCAACCGAAAGGCCGGATATGTCGCATCATGACCCTAAAATTGCCGATCTGAATTGCGGCGACTGTCCGATTCGGCACCGGGCGGTTTGTGCGCGCTGTGAGACGGACGAGCTGCATCAGTTGGAAGCGATCAAATATTATCGCAGCTTTCAGGCCGGGCAACCAGTGATCTGGTCGGGCGACCGGATGGAATTTGTGGCCTCGGTCGTCACCGGTATCGCGACGCTGACCCAGACCATGGAGGATGGCCGTCGGCAGATGGTGGGATTGCTGCTGCCATCGGATTTCGTCGGGCGTCCCGGTCGCGCGACAGCGGCTTATGATGTGACCGCAACCACCGATCTGGTGATGTGCTGCTTTCGCAAGAAGCCGTTTGAGGAACTGATGGGCTCGACCCCACATATCGCGCAGCGGTTGCTGGAGATGACGCTGGATGAACTGGACGCCGCGCGCGAATGGATGCTGCTGCTGGGCCGCAAGACGGCGCGCGAGAAGATTGCCTCGCTGCTCACGATCATTGCGCGGCGGAATGCGTCTTTGAAGCTCGCCAGCAAAGGCGGGGTGCGGTTTGATCTGCCTTTGACGCGCGAGGAGATGGCGGATTATCTGGGGCTGACGTTAGAGACGGTCAGCCGCCAGATCTCGACCCTGAAACGCGAAGGCGTGATCGTGTTGGAGGGCAAGCGGCACGTGATCGTGCCGAATTTGGACCGTCTGCTGGAAGAAACCGGGGACGATTCCGATGGTGGGATGTTGAACTGAGGTCCCAACTCGGGACCTTTTATAGTCATTTTAAAACAATGGGTTGACCCTGTCGCGTTCAGTGTTTCTTAATCCCTCAAACCCTTATTCAAGGATAGGCCATGCCGCAACCGCCAGATCCCGAGCAGCCGCATGGTGCCTTGACCCTGCGCACGCTGACGATGCCGCGCGATGTCAACAATAACGGCGATATTTTTGGCGGCTGGGTGCTAAGCCAGATGGATATGGCGGCGGGAATTGTGGCCTCGGCCCGCGCACAGGGCCGGGTGGCGACGGTGGCGATTGACGCGATGCAGTTCATTCGCCCGGTGAAGGTGGGCGATGTTTTGTGCATCTATGTCAGCATTGCGCGGGTTGGGCGAACCTCGATGGGGTTGCAGATTGAGGCTTGGGTGCTGCGCAATCGGCACGAGCGGCGCGAGAAGGTCACGCATGGCTTGTTCACCTTTGTCGCCATTGATGAGGACGGCAAGCCGCGCCCGCTTCCGGCAGAATAATCCAAGCCTTCACAGTCGCGCGAGCAGGGCCGTTCATCAGACCAAAGGCTGATCTTGCAGCGCCCGCGCTGTGCTATAACGACAGCGCAGGGTGTCGGTGCGCCACCCCTGCGACTCGCAGGACCGGGGCTGCCTTGGTTGATCCTGCGGCGTTGCTGCGGAACGTCTGACCGCAAGGAGATCTGTGATGCAATACAGCAAACACCTGACCGCGCTGAGTGCGGCTTTCATTCTGGCTTCGAGCCTTGCTGCGCAAGCGGCGGGGATGCTGGCCGATGCCAAGGGCATGACCCTGTATATTTTCGACAAGGATGCAGGCGGGGTTTCGGCCTGCTACGACGATTGCGCGGTGAAATGGCCCCCTTATCTGGGCGCGGCTGATGCGGCCCTGACCGAAGGCTGGACGCTGGTCGACCGTACCGACGGCACCAAGCAATGGGCCTATGACGGCAAGCCTACGTATTATTTCGCCGGCGACAAAGCCAAGGGTGATGCCAATGGCGACGGCTTGGGCGGTGTCTGGCATGTGATCAAGGAATGATCTGAGCCCTGCTCTGAATGACAAAGAGGCGAGGCAAACGCCTCGCCTCTTTGATTTAATGCCATTGTTTGGACGGCGGTATCTGCGCTTTGGGGCGATCAGAAAATACCTGTCACATAGAGCAGAATGATGATCACAATCGGGATCCCGAGGAAGTAAGCGACGATGCCTTTCATGGCGTTTTCCTTATATAGGGGTGTCGAACCTGCGGAATAAACCCCGATAGCGCGGTTTGGTTCCCGCCGCCGCGTGCAGCATTGAGATAAGTTTACAGAATTGTACCTTGTGCTGCCTTGGGAACCATTTTCGGTTTCACGCGTTTGCTTCCACATAACAGCGGTACTGAAGCCTTTGATTTATCAGGGGATATCTGATGATCAGGCTAAGGTGACGTTTGTGTAAAGCCAAAACGTTAATGGAGGTTATCATGGATAAAGACCGGATCGCAGGCTCGGCCAAAGTTGTGGCAGGTAAGGCGAAAGCAGCGCTTGGCTCGGCGCTTGGCGATGCCAAGATGCAGGCCGAAGGCAAGGCTGATCAAGTGGAAGGCCGCGTGCAAAACGCTGTCGGCAGCGCAAAAGACACCGTGCGAGATGTGATCAAGGGCAAGTAAGCCCAAGATTTTGGCGGGTTTTCCGGTCTGGCTGACCCGTACCCTTCCCTTTTATCATGGAGTTACCCGATGTCACTTGGAACCATTTTGCTGATCATCTTGGTGATCTTCCTGCTCGGCGGCTTTAGTGGCCGATTTGGCGGCTATGGCTATGGTTACGGCCACGGCGGCGTTGGGGTTATTGGGGTCGTGGCGATTGTCGTGCTGATCTTGTTGCTGACTGGGCGGATGTAGACTTCAACACAATAGGACATAAAAAATGCCGGGCATTTCCCCGGCATTTCTAACAGATAGGCGATTTTAAGACTTACCGGCTGAACCGCTTATACTTCGCCCGTTTCGGCTCCAAAGCATCGGGCCCCAAGCGCCGCACTTTGTCTTCCTCATAGGCTTGGAAGTTGCCCTCAAACCATTCGACATGCGCGTCGCCTTCAAACGCCAGCATATGTGTGCACAGGCGGTCGAGGAAGAAGCGGTCGTGGCTGATGATGATGGCGCAGCCGGCGAAATCTTCGATCGCAGATTCAAGGGCTTGCAGGGTTTCGACGTCAAGGTCGTTGGTCGGCTCATCGAGCAGCAGCACGTTGCCGCCCGAGCGCAGCAGTTTCGCCATGTGGACGCGGTTACGCTCACCACCCGACAGCAGACCGACCTTTTTCTGCTGGTCGGTGCCTTTGAAGTTGAACGCCCCGGTGTAGACGCGGCTGTTCAACGACATATCGCCAAGCTGGATGACTTCAGACCCGCCCGAGATTTCTTCCCAGACGTTCTTGTTCGGGTCCAGCGCATCGCGGCTTTGGTCGACATAGGACAGTTGCACGGTGTTACCCAGAACAATCGTGCCCTCGTCGGGTTGTTCTTGACCCGAGATCATGCGGAACAACGTCGATTTACCCGCACCGTTCGGGCCGATCACGCCGACGATAGCCCCCGGCGGGATGGTGAAGGTCAGATCCTCGATCAACAGCTTGTCGCCCATGTGTTTCTTCAGGCCGGTGACTTCGATCACCTTGCTGCCCAAGCGTTCGCCATTCGGGATGATGATCTGCGCCGAGGACGCGCGTTCCAGCACGGTCTGGCCAGCCATCTCGTTGTAGCGGGCCAAGCGGGCCTTGCCTTTGGATTGGCGGGCTTTGGCGCCCGAGCGGATCCATTCCAATTCTTTCTCCAGCGCCTTCTGCTTGGACTTATCCTCGCGCGCCTCTTGGCTCATCCGTTTGGCTTTTTGCTCCAGCCAAGCCGAGTAGTTGCCCTCGTAAGGCATACCCCGGCCACGGTCGAGTTCCAGAATCCACGAGGTGATGTCGTCCAGGAAGTAGCGGTCGTGGGTGACGATCAGGATGGTGCCGCGATAGGCGATCAGGTGTTTTTGCAGCCAAGCGATGGATTCGGCGTCAAGGTGGTTGGTCGGCTCATCCAGCAGCAGCATGTCCGGGGCTTCCAGCAGCAGCTTGCACAAAGCCACCCGGCGGCGTTCTCCGCCTGACAGCGATTCCACATCGGCGTCATCGGGCGGACAGCGCAGGGCGTCCATCGCGACACCGACGGAAGCCTCAAGCTCCCACAGGTTGCCCGCGTCGATCTCGTCTTGCAGTTGCGCCATTTCATCGGCGGTTTCGTCCGAATAGTTCATCGCCAATTCGTTGTAGCGTTCCAGAATGGCGGTCTGCTTGGCGACGCCAAGCATGACGTTGCCCTTCACGTCCAAGGACGGGTCAAGATAGGGTTCCTGCGCCAGATAGCCGACCTTGGCCCCCTTGGCGGCCCAAGCCTCGCCCTTAAAGTCGGTGTCCATCCCCGCCATGATCTTGAGCAGCGTCGATTTACCCGAGCCGTTGATGCCGACCACACCGATCTTCACGCCAGGCAGGAAGTTCAGGTGGATATTCTCAAAGCACTTCTTGCCACCGGGATAGGTCTTGGAGACGCCTTCCATGTGGTAGACATACTGATACGAGGCCATTGGGGGTGCTCCTGGACAAAGTCGCTCTGCGCTGTTGAGGCGGTATGTAGCGATTGTTGGGGGCAAGAGCAACGTGGGGGTGGGGCTGATTGCTGTGCTTTAGAGGGTTTTGCCCAGCCAATGCGTCGCGGGATCGCTGGTGTAGGCGGGGATGTCAGACCAGCCGCAGGTGCGGTAGAGGGTGATGGCTTCGGTGAGGGCCGCGTTGGTGTCAAGTTTCAGATGGGCATAGCCAAGCGATTTCGCGCGGGATTCGATGGCGTGCATCAGACGGCGGGCGATGCCTTGGCCCCGGGCAGAACGATCGACCCAAAGGCGTTTGACCTCGGCGGTGGTGGCATCCAGCGGGCGGAGCGAGACCGTGCCTACCGGCAGATCATCGCTCCACGCGATCAGGAAAGCGCCGTGCGGCGGGCGGTAGTTCTGCGCGTCCGCCAGCGGCAGGGTGAGCATGCCAGGGGTGATGCCTTGGATTTTTTCGACCAGAAGGTCGTAATAGCTTTGTAGGCAGGCGAGGGCCGCGCAGTCATTCGGGTCGGCGTCGCGGATTTCGGTCTGGTCGCGCAGCAGCGTGGTGGCGATCAAATCCATCGCGTCAATCAGAGCTTGCGGCTGCTTGCCTGCGCGGGCGAGTGTTTCGGCGGCGCGGGCATAACCGATGGCCTCGTAAGCCGCCATTTCGGTCTGCCCCGCCGGGGTAAGGTGGGCTGTGCGGCAGCGGCGGTCGGCGGGATCGCTGGCAAGCTGGATCAGGGCTTCGGCTTCAAGCGTGCGCAGCAAGCGGCTGAGCAGACCAGAGTCGAGCGCCAGTTTGGCGCGTATTTCTGCAATGTCCGTGCCTTGCGGGGTGATCAGTTGCAGGACGCGGGCCGCGCCAAGCGGGCGACCCCGCCCAAGGTAGGATTGGTCAAGCGCGCCCACCTCACGGGTGACGGCGCGGTTAAAGCGGCGCAGGCGAGCGATGGCGTCAAGCATGTTTGGCCCCGGTCAGGTATTTTTCCTGACCTTAGTCAAGCATTTTGCGACGTCAAGAGGGGTTGGCGCAGATCGGGCACAGTCTTGGGCTTGTCATGCGGGAAGCGATTGTAAAGCCGCAAGGCTTCAGAGAAACATGGCGGCATGAGAACAGGGTTTCCCATTGCGACCAAAGGCATGGTCATCGGCCTTCTGGGCGGATCGTTTGATCCGGCGCATGAAGGGCATGTGCATATCACCCGCGAAGCGCTCAAGCGGATGGGGTTGGATCGGGTGTGGTGGCTGGTCAGCCCCGGCAATCCGCTGAAGGCGCGCCAGCCTGCCCCGATGGCGGAACGGTTGGCGCGGGCGCGGGCGGTGATGCCCGATCCGCGCGTGGTGATTACCGATCTAGAGGCGCGGTTGGGCACGCGGGCCACGGCGGATACTTTGCGCAAGTTGCGCAGTGTTTATCCCGGCGTGCATTTTGTCTGGCTGATGGGGGCGGATAATCTGGTGCAATTTCACCGCTGGAACCGCTGGCGGGATATTTTGCGCAGCGTGCCTGTGGGCGTTTTGGCACGTCCGGGGTCTGGAGTGGCGGCGCGGACCTCTGTTGCCGCGCGGGCGTTTCGGGTCAATCAGGTCGACCGGGGCGAGAATTTGCGCGGACGCAAAGCTCCGGCATGGTGTTTTGTGAACATCCCGATGAATGGCGCGTCTTCCAGTGCGATCCGGGCGCGGGGCGAGTGGAAGCGGTGAATTGCTTTTGATCAGGCGTGGCATGCGATTGCACCAAAGCCTTCGGTGAGGATACTTATACGCAAAGAATGACCAAAGGAGTCCGCGATGCTGGTAGGGCGCAGGTGGGTGTTGGGCGGGCTGCTGGCGGGGGCTGCGCTGCCTACATGGGCGCAAGCGCCTGCCGTGTCGCTGCGGCCCCGCGCGCGGCCAAGTCCGCGCCCGCTGGTCACGTCTGCGGACGCGGGCGCTGCGGCTTTGGTGGCGGCGGCCAAGCTGACCGGGGCGGTGGGCTATTGCGTGGTCGATCTGGCCTCGGGTCAGGTGTTGGAAGCTTCCGGTGAGGCGTTGGAAATGCCGCCTGCAAGTGTGACCAAAGCCGTGACGACGGCGTTTGCGCTGGAAAAGCTGGGGGTTAAGCATCGCTTTGTGACGCGGGTGATGCGGACAGGTGCGGTGGCGAATGGGCGGCTCGACGGTGATTTGATCTTGGCGGGGGGCGGTGATCCAACCTTTGACACCGATAAGATGGGCGATCTGGTGGCGGCACTGGCGGCCTCGGGTCTGCGCGAGGTGACGGGGAAATTCATCGCTTATGCCGGGGCGCTGCCAGAGCGGGCCGAGATTGCCACCGATCAACCGGATTTCGTTGGCTATAATCCGGCGATTTCGGGGCTGATGCTGAATTTCAACCGGGTGAATTTCGTCTGGAAAGCGGTGAATGACGGCTATTCTTTGGCGATGAACGCCGAAGGTGCGCGGTTTGTGCCGCCCGTGATGATGGCCTCGATGCAGGTGGTGGATCGGGACGTGCCGGTGTTTGCCTATGAAGCGGGGGCGGCGCGGGACAATTGGTCAGTGGCGCGACGGGCTTTGGGGCGCGAGGGCTCGCGCTGGCTGCCGGTGCGCCATGCGGCGACCTATGTGGCGGAAGTGTTCCAGACCCTGTGCGCGGCGCAGGGCATCAAGCTGCCTAAGGCCGAGGTGGTGTATGCTTTGCCAAAGTCGGCAGAGATTGTGCGGCACGAGTCCGAGGCTTTGCCGGATCTGCTGCGCAAGATGCTGAAATTCTCAACCAATCTGACGGCCGAGGCGGTGGGGCTTGCGGCCTCGGGCGCGGGCACGCTGGAGGGCTCGGCGGCGGTGATGACCACTTGGGCGCGGCGGCGGTTTGGCGTGCAAGCGGTGTTTGGCGATCATTCCGGGCTGGGGCCGAAAACCCGGATCAGCCCGGCAGAGATGGTGCAGGTGATGATCAAGGCGCGGCAGGATAAGCGGCTTTCGCTGCTGCACGATCTGCTGAAATCCGCCGATCTGCCGCAGCAGGACGGTAAGCCTGCGGCCAAAGCCGCCAAACCGGGCAGCGCGGCGCGGGTTTCGGCGAAAAGTGGCACGATGAATTTCGTCTCTAACCTGTCGGGGTATGTCGATGCACCGGGGGGGCGGTCGCTGGCCTTTGCGATCTTCACCGCTGATCTGCCGCGCCGCGCGGCTGTGCCGGTGTGGAACCGGGAATCACCCGAGGGCGACAAGGCTTGGGTGCGGCGGGCACATCGCTTGCAGGGCCAATTGTTAAACCGCTGGGGGCAGGCCTATCTTTAGACGAAGCGTGTTTAACCCAGAAACGCGGATCGCTTTAAGCAACCATCCGGACTGCGATGAGGCCGCTGCACACCCACCCGCCCTGTTGGCTTGCTGCCTTCACGTCATGCTGCATCACAGGGAAAACACGCGGGGATTTCTGGTTTGAATGCGCAAGCCCGCGCTCCAAGCGCGTAGACAGAACCACCGCAGAGTGTAGTCTTGCCCTGTCTCGGGAAGGGTGGATGACCCCAAGCCGGACTTCGCTATTGCATTAACAGGAGGATTGCATGGATCGTCGTTCGTTTTTGACAAAAGCTTCCATCGGGGGCGTCGGTGCTGCGGGGGCCGCGATGCTGGCCTCGCCGATGATTGCGCAGACAAGCCCGAAGATCACTTGGCGGATGACCTCGTCTTTCCCGAAATCGCTGGATACGATTTATGGTGGGGCTGAGGTTCTCTCAAAGATGTTGTCGGACGCCACCGACGGCAATTTCCAGATTCAGGTGTTTGCGGCGGGGGAATTGGTGCCCGGTGGCGCGCCTGCGGCCGATGCGGTCAGCGCGGGGACGGTCGAGGCGTGCCACACCGTTGGCTATTATAACTTCGGGCAGGATCCGACCTTTGCACTGGCGGCGGCGGTGCCGTTCTCGCTGTCTGCACGCGGCATCAATGCGTGGCATTACCATGGCGGCGGCATTGATCTGTATAATGAATTCTTGGCCACCAAGGGTATTTTTGGCCTGCCGGGCGGCAACACCGGGGTGCAGATGGGCGGCTGGTTCCGCAAGGAAATCAACACTTTGGCCGATCTTCAGGGCTTGAAATTCCGCGTCGGCGGCTTTGCGGGCAAGGTGCTGACCAAACTGGGCGTGGTGCCGCAGCAAATTCCGGGCGGTGATATTTACCCAGCGCTCGAAAAGGGCACGATTGATGCGGCGGAATGGGTTGGCCCCTATGACGACGAAAAACTTGGCTTCTATAAGGTGGCGCCGTTCTACTATTATCCCGGCTGGTGGGAAGGTGGCCCGACGGTTCACTTCTTCTTCAACAAGGGCCAGTACGAAGCGCTGACCCCGACCTATCAGTCTTTGCTGCGCACCGCGTGCCGTGCGGCGGATGCCGATATGCTGCAGAAGTATGATTACAAAAACCCGACGGCGATCAAATCTCTGGTTGGTCAGGGCGTACAACTGCGGCCGTTCAGCCCGGAAATTCTGCAAGCCTCGTTCACCGCAGCCAATGAGGTCTATGCTGAAATGGAGGCCATCAACGCGCCGTTCAAGAAAATATGGGAGTCGATCAAAGCCTTCCGCAACGATTACTATCAGTGGACGCAGGTGGCGGAATACAACTACGACACCTTCATGATGATCCAACAGCGCGACGGCAAACTGTAAGCGCATTGCTTTAAGAAAAGCCCCTGTCGATTGCTCGGCGGGGGCTTTTTCGTGCGTTCAGCGCAATGGGGTTATGGTGCTGGGGCTGCTGGCTTTGTGGTGCCAAAGCTGGGCGGTTGCGACAGCAGGTCATTGCCCGACGGCGCGGGCGCGGCGGGTGTGGCGCTGCCCCCCAAGCCAGTGCCAAGCCCGCCATCCAAGCCGCCCAAGCCCCCCAGCCCACCCAGGCCGGAATTCGGCGCGGTGAAAGTGACATGCGAGGTGTCGACCACAGCGCCTTTGTAATGCATCACCATCTGCGGGAAACCGATCACCAGACCGATCATCACCACTTGGATGATCACGAACGGCACCGCCCCCCAATAGATCTGGCTGGTCTTGACCGGAGCCGTCAGTTTGCCTGTCACCTTGTCAATAAACGGCTCTGTCGGCGCGACCGAGCGCAGGTAGAACAGCGAAAAGCCGAACGGCGGGTGCATGAACGAGGTTTGCATGTTGACGCCAAGGATGACGCCGAACCAGATCAGGTCGATGCCCAGTTTGTCGGCCACTGGGGCGAGCAAGGGCACGAGGATGAAGGCCAACTCGAAGAAATCGAGGAAGAACGCCAGCAGGAACACCAGAACAGACACCCCAATCAGGAAGCCCAACTGGCCGCCCGGCATTGCGGTCAGCAGGTGTTCAACCCAAAGATGGCCTTGCACGCCGTAAAACGTCAGCGAGAACACCCGCGCACCAAGCAGGATGAACATCACGAAGGACGACAGCCGGGTCGTGGAAGCAAGAGCTTGTTGGATCACTGACAGGTTCAAGCGGCCTTTGATCCCTGCAAGAAACAATGAACCGACCGCCCCCATCGCGCCGCCCTCGGTCGGGGTGGCGATGCCAAGATAGATCGTGCCCAGCACCAGAAAGATCAGCGCCAGCGGTGGGATCAGCACGACGATCACTTGCGAGCACAGCTTTGACATCAGGTTTATCTTCAGCGCCCGATCCAGCAGGGCTGCAACATAGATCGCGATGATGGCGACAGAAGCGCCAATGATATCAGCGCCTTCGCCATAGCGCGGCAGCAGGGCCTTGATGATCAGATAGCCCATTACCGCCGCGATCAGCAGTGACACCACCAGTGAAGTGACGCCATTGCCCAAGGTGCGGGCCTCTTTCGGCAGCGCCGGGACCCAGTTGGGGCGAAACATGCTGACGAGGAACACATACGTCATATACAGCCCGGTCAGCACCAGGCCCGGCACCATCGCGCCCTTGTACATATCGCCGACCGAGCGACCCAACTGGTCGGCCAGAATGATCAGCACCAGCGAGGGCGGAATGATCTGCGCCAAGGTGCCCGAGGCCGCAATCACCCCGCTGGCCATCCGACGATCATAGCCATAGCGCAGCATGATCGGCAGCGAAATCAAACCCATGGCAATGACCGAAGCCGCGACAACGCCCGTGGTGGCTGCCAGCAATGCGCCGACGATGATCACCGCATAGGCAAGCCCCCCACGCACCGGGCCGAACAATTGGCCGATGGTTTCCAAGAGATCCTCGGCCATGCCGGATCGCTCCAGCACGATGCCCATGAAGGTAAAGAACGGGATCGCCAACAGCGTTTCGTTCTGCATCACCCCCCAGAACCGTTCGGGCAGCGCATACAGCAGCGGCCAATCCAGCGTGATGGTGCCTTCGGACAACGGGGCCAGAAACACGCCAAAGACGAAGAACAGCAGGCCATTGGCGGCAAGCGAAAATGCCACCGGATAGCCCGCCAGCAGAAACACCACCAGCGAGACGAACATGATCGGCGCCATGTTCTGCGCGATAAGTTCCATCATTTGCGGGCTTCCTTGTCGGCTTCGGCTTGGATGGCCGCGAGTTTTTCGGCCAATTCAGCACCTTCCAACGCGGCAGCCTCGTGGCTGGATACGAATGGGGTAGGATCGGGGATGATGCCCCGCATCACCGCGATTTTCTTGATGATTTCCGAAACGCCTTGCAGTGTCAAAAGCAACATCCCGATCAACAGCAGTGCCTTGGCAGGCCACAGGGTCAGACCGCCCGCGTTGTTCGATGTTTCGCCAGAATGGTAGGATTGCAGCACATATGAGGTGAAATACACATCCATCAGGATCGCGAAGGGCATCAGGAAGAACAGATGGCCCAGCAGATCAATCCAGTGCTGGGTGCGCCGCGACAGCGCGCCATAGACGATGTCGATGCGGATATGCTCGTTTTGTCGCAGCGTATAGGCCGCCGCCAGCAGAAATGCCGCGCCGTAAAGATACCATTGCGCCTCGAGCAGCGCGTTGGACGAACTGTTGAACAGCTTGCGCACCACCGCATTGCCGGCACTCAGCAGAATGGCGGCCAGAACAAACCAGCCAACCGCCTTGCCGATCATCTCGGTGCCTCGATCTATAAAGCGCGAAAACATCAACATGGTGGCTCCCCCATGCGCCAGAGTTTGGCCAAGTCGCATCTATCGGTCAACGGGCTTTGCGGGGTGGATTGCCATCAGTGGCACGTTTCAGATTGCCAAATGCCCGCTCTGCATTCGCAAGAGCGTGTCAGGTTTTGGTTAAAAGATCTTTAATCGAAAAACGCGTTCAAGCGCATGCAAAAGGCCGCGATTTTCGATTCAACTTAGATCTGACGCGCTTGCATCGCGGGCATCGGCCACACCGGGGCGCTGCCTTAGGGCCGCAGATGCCGCACCCGCGCGCCCCATTCGATGGCTGCGGCGTGCAGGCGATCGATGTTCAGCTCTTCGCGCACCTCCTCCAGCATGCGCAACTCGACTTCGCGCAGGCTGCCATCCGCGGTGGCGACATCGCAGGCAAGCGCATAGGCGGTTTCATTCAACCGTTCGGGCAAAGCATCGCGGATCAGGCCGAATAACGCTTCAAGGCCATCTTCTTCCTCAAACAGATCAAACACCGTTTGTGCCACCACCCGGATGCGATCGGCGTCGTAATTCGCGAACACCGGCATATGGTTGACGGTGCGTTGAATCGCCACCAGTTCGGCGGTGCGCATGTTCTCGTCTGATGCCGAGACAGCGATCATCACGGCCAGCAATGCGTCTTGGGGCGACAGCGAGGGGGGGGTATCGGGCACGGCTGCTCTCCTATTGTTGCGGTGCAGAATATTGACCTGCGGGCTTGGCGGCAATAGAGGACAAGGGCTTGTGATGACATGGGGTCGTCACGCGTTGGAGTATGCCGCGATGTCCGCTTTGCGCGATGCTGGGATGAAATCGAAAGCTTGGCCCTTTGAAGAGGCCCGCGCGCTGCTGAAACGCTTTGAGAAAAAGGCACCGGAAAAGGGCTATGTGCTGTTTGAAACCGGTTATGGCCCGTCGGGTCTGCCGCATATCGGCACCTTTGGCGAGGTCGCGCGGACGACGATGATCCGGCGGGCGTTTGAGACGATCTCGGACATTCCGACGCGGTTGATCTGTTTTTCCGATGACGTCGACGGGATGCGCAAGGTGCCGGAAAACGTGCCGCAGCAGGATATGCTGCACGAGCATATGCAGAGGCCACTGACCTCGGTGCCGGACCCTTACGGTGAGTTTGACAGCTTTGGCGCGCATAACAACGCTATGCTGCGGCGGTTTCTCGATACCTTTGGTTTTGAATATGAGTTCATCAGCGCCACCGAATTCTATAAATCGGGCAAATTCGACGATACGCTAAAGCTGGCGACCGAGCGCTATGACGCGATCATGAAGATCATGCTGGCCAGCTTGCGCGAAGAACGCCAGCAGACCTATTCCTGCTTCCTGCCGATCCATCCCGAAACCGGGCGGGTGATGTATGTGCCGATGAAGAACGTCGATGCGGTCAATCACACCATCACCTTTGATGATGAAACGGGGCGCGAATGGACGCTTCCGGTCACCGGCGGCCGCGTCAAACTGCAATGGAAGCCCGATTTCGGCGCGCGCTGGGCGGCGCTGGATGTCGATTTTGAGATGTATGGCAAGGACCATTCCACCAACACCCCGATTTATGACGGGATTTGTGAAGTGTTGGGGGGCCGCAAGCCGAACCATATGAGCTATGAGCTGTTCCTCGACGATCAGGGCCAGAAGATTTCCAAATCCAAAGGCAATGGCCTGACGATTGACGAATGGCTGCTCTATGCTTCGTCGGAAAGCCTGTCGTATTTCATGTATCAAAAGCCCAAAACCGCGAAACGGATGCATTTCGATGTGATCCCGCGCGCGATGGATGAATATCACCAGCAGTTGCGGGCTTACCCTGCGCAGGATCTGGATCAGCAGGTCAACAATCCGGTCTGGCACATCCACAAGGGCAACCCGCCTGCGTCGAAAATGGTGGTGCCGTTCTCGATGCTGTTGAACCTTGCATCGGTGTCGGGGGCAAAGGATGCGCGCGGCCTCTGGGGCTTTATCAAGCGCTATGCGCCGGATGCCTCGCCGGAAGGCAACCCCGATCTGGATGCAGCGGCGGGCTATGCCCTGCGCTATTTCGCCGACCGGATTGCACCGACACGGGTGTTCCGCCTGCCTTCCGATCAGGAACGCGCTGCGATGCTGGATCTGCGCGCGCGGTTGGTGGCGTGGGACGGCGGCTTGGACGACGAAGCGCTGCAAAGCATGGTCTTCGCGGTTGGCAAGGACCATGCATTCGAGCCTTTGCGCGATTGGTTCAAGGCTTTGTATGAGGTCTTGCTCGGCGCCTCGGACGGCCCGCGCTTTGGCGGCTTTATCGCGCTTTATGGCGTGGAGGAGACGATTGCGCTGCTCGATCGCGGCTTGAACGGCGACCTTATCGCCTGATCTGCTGAAAAAAACTCCCTCGGCTCAACGCTAGCGTGTGTGCCGGGGGTTTCTATTTGACGAAACCTTGCGCTGGTTTACCTTTGAAATTGGGGACGGTGGTAAGAGGTGTTGCGATGCGACTTTACCTATATGTTGCCGCTTTAGCCGGGCTTGCCTTGCCCGCTATGGCGCAGGAAGTGCCTATTCAACAAACCATTCAACGGCAGCTTGATGCCTTCAACGCCCGCGATATTGGCAAGGCTTGGACCTATGCCTCGCCCAATATCAAAGGCATTTTCGGCACGCCGGATCAGTTTGGCGAGATGGTCGAAAAGGTCTATCCGATGGTCTGGCGGCATGACGCTGTGCGGATGCTGGAACTGCGCACGGTGGCGGGCAATCTGTGGCAGCGGGTGATGATCACCGATGCCGGCGGGCGGACCTATCTGCTGGATTATATGATGGTCGAGACGGCCGAGGGCTGGCAGATCAACGCCGTGCAGTTGCTGCCGCAGCAGGGTGTGGGGGCCTGAAGTCGCCCGGAAACACAACATGTTGTGGAAAATCCGCGAAATTGCAGCTCCAACCACAAGTCATTCCCCGCGGGGAAGGGATAGGCCTTAGGTTTTCGGGCGATGCGCCTTGATGATCGCGGGGTAGGTTTCAACCCAAGCCCCGCCGATCAGGTCTAGGCAATAGGGTACGGCGGCGAACACCGCCTCTAGGCTGGTGGCAATGGCGTTGGGGCTGCCGGGCAGCGTGATGATCAGGGTCTTACCGCGCACGCCTGCCGACTGGCGCGATAAGATAGCTGTGGCAACCACCCGGCCATTGGCCGTCCGCATCGCCTCGCCAAAGCCCGGCAATTCCATATTGATCACATCGGCCATCGCCTCGGGCGTCTGATCGCGCGGGCTGGGGCCAGTGCCGCCGGTGGCAAGGATCAGATCGGCCTGCCAGTTATCCGCCAGATCACTAAGTTCGCGGGCCACTGCGGCGCGGCCATCTGGGGTGATGCGGCGCAGGATTTCGATGGGCGTGGTGATGATGCGGCGCAGCCATTCCTCGGCTGCCGGGCCACCCCGGTCTTGATATTCGCCTTTTGACGCACGGTCTGACACGGTCAGGATCGCGATGCGGGCGGCGGCTTTGGCGGGCATGTGGGCGGTCATGGGGCAGGCTCCTTTTGATCGCAGGGTGCGGGTTTGCCGGATCAGGTGCAAGCCCCCGCTTGCCGCAACGCCCCTGCGCGCGTAAGCTGCGGCTTGCCCGGTTGGGGCCGAAAAGGATGCCGTTTGCCTGATTTTACGCTGCCAAGCTTGGGCTGGTCTGACCATTTCTCTGAACAGGTGACCGAGGAAGATGCGGGGTTTGTGCCTGCACGGTTAAGTTCGTTGCATCGCGCAAGGGTGCAAGCTTTGACGGCTTCGGGAGCGGTCGAATTGCTGTGCCCGCCGACGCTTTCGGTGGCGGGGATGGCGGTGGGCGATTGGGTGCTGGCGGACGGGCCGCGTGTGGGTCGGGTGCTGGACCGCATCAGCCTGTTGCAACGCCGCGCGGCGGGCACCGGGACGGTGGCACAGTTGATTGCGGCGAATGTCGATACGATGTTCGTGGTCACCTCTTGCAACGCCGATTTCAACGAGGCCCGGTTGGAGCGCTATCTGGTGCTCGCCCATTCTGCCGGGATCACCCCGGTCGTGGTGCTGACCAAGGCGGATATGGCCGAAGCCGGGCCTTTTATCACGCGGGCGGAAGGCCTGTCAGCGGGGATGGCGGTGGTGGCGTTGAACGCCAAATCCGGCGATTTGTCCGTACTCGACCCATGGTGTCGCGAAGGACAGACGGTGGTTTTACTGGGGTCTTCTGGCGTCGGAAAATCCACGCTCGCCAACAGCTTGACCGGCGGCGCGCTCGAGGTTGGCCCGGTGCGGGAAGATGATGCCAAGGGGCGGCACACCACCACCTCGCGCTATCTTTTGGCATTGCCGGCAGGCGGTTGGCTGATCGACACGCCGGGGGTGCGCGAGTTGCAGCTGACCGATGTAGCGGATGGCATTGATATGCTGTTTTCCGATCTGATTGAACTGGCAGCGGGCTGTCGGTTTCGCGATTGCAAACATTCGGTCGAGCCCGGCTGCGCGGTGCAGGCGGCGATCAAAGCGGGCATAGTCGATGCGCGACGATTGGAGTCTTGGCGCAAACTGGGGGCAGAGGAAAAGGCGAATTCCTCGGCGATGCAAGTGTCGAAGGTGCGGGCGGCGGGGAAGTATACCAAGAAATCAGCGGCAAAGCGGCGGCCTGGGGGCTAACGCTGATCGGGGCCAGCCCCCGGAATATTTGAGCCCGTATGAATGCAATTCTTGGTTGGATTCTATCGGCTTGGTTGGTTTGAGGGCTGACTGGCCCAGAGAAATTGCTCGGGCGTTTCCACCGCACAAGGGCGGGCTTGGCGCAGACGATTCAGCGCTGGTTCCGGGGCTTCTCCGGCCTCGATCATCAAGCGCAACGCGGCGGTGCCGGATCTGCCGCAGCCGCCCATGCAATGCAGCAGAATTTTATGGCCCTTTGCCAGTTCGCCGTGGGCGCGGGCCGAGATTTCGGCCCAGCCTGCGCTTGGAGTGTCGTAGTCGGCGGTGGGCAAATGCGCATATTGGATGCCGAATTGCGACAGCACTGCGCCAAGGCCGGGCGCAGTGCGCGAAAGTTCCTCGGCGGTGAGAAAGCTGACCACCAGCGCTGGCTGCCAATGCTGGATCGCGATCAGGTCGGCCGCGTAGAACCCGGCACGACCGGGGCATGGGCTGATGCCAAACACCCCCTGCCCCACGCGCAGCTCTGCGATTGTCAGCCGCATCTGGTCCTCTTTGGTTTACGTTTGGCCGTGCGCGCCGTAGTCTGGCGCCACCCGAATCCGCCCGCATATTGTCTGAGGTATGATGACCGAAACCACGCCGCAAACCTATCAGGTTTTGGCCCGCAAGTACCGCCCCGCGACCTTTGCCGATCTGGTCGGGCAAGAGGCGATGGTGCGCACGCTGAAGAACGCTTTCGCAGCGGACCGGATTGCGCATGCGTTCATGATGACCGGGATCAGGGGCACGGGGAAAACCACCACGGCACGGATCATTGCCAAGGGGCTGAATTGCGTCGGACCCGACGGTAAGGGCGCACCCACGACCGAACCTTGCGGGGTCTGCGAGCCTTGCGTGGCGATTGCCGAGGGCCGTCATGTCGATGTGATGGAGATGGATGCGGCCTCGCGCACGGGCGTCAATGACATGCGTGAAGTCATTGATTCCGTGCATTATCGGGCGGCCTCGGCGCGCTATAAGATCTATATCATCGACGAAGTGCATATGCTGTCGAACGCCGCGTTCAACGCTTTGCTCAAGACGCTGGAGGAACCTCCGGCACATGTGAAGTTCATCTTTGCCACCACGGAAATTCGCAAGGTTCCGGTGACGGTTCTGTCGCGTTGTCAGCGGTTTGATCTGAAGCGGATCGAGCCAGAAGTGCAGATGGCCCTGATGCGCAAGATCGCCAATGCCGAGGGGGCAAAGATCACCGATGGCGCATTGGCGCTGATCGCGCGGGCGGCGGAAGGTTCGGCACGCGATGCCACCTCACTGCTGGATCAGGCGATTTCGAATGGGGCGGGGGAGACGACAGCAGATCAGGTGCGGGCGATGCTCGGGCTGGCGGACCGGGGTCGGGTGCTTGATCTGTTTGATTTGATTATGAAGGGTGAGGCAGCGGGGGCTTTGGCGGAACTTTCCGGCCAATATGCCGATGGCGCTGATCCGATGGCGGTTTTGCGCGATTTGGCCGAGATCACGCATTGGGTTTCGGTGATCAAGATCACGCCAGAGGCCGCCGAAGACCCGACCACGCCGCAGGATGAGCGTGAACGTGGCCTTGCCATGGCTGCTGTTCTGCCGATGCGGGTGCTGACGCGGATGTGGCAGATGCTGCTGAAAGCATTGGAAGAAGTAGCGCTTGCGCCGAATGCGATGATGGCGGCCGAGATGGCGGTGATCCGGTTGACCCATGTCGCCGATCTGCCCGACCCCGAGACTTTGGTGAAGAAGCTGATGTCGCAAAGCGCGCCTGCACGTCCTACGGGAGGGGCTCCAGCAGGCGGCGGCGGTGGTGTCGTGCATGGGGCGCTGCGGATGGCGACGTCTGCGCCGATGCGGGGGCCCGTGATGCAGGGCGGGCAAGCGGTCGCGGTGGCGGAAAGCCAATTGGTGGTTTATGCCAGCTTCGCGCAAGTGATTGAATTGATCCGTGAAAAGCGTGATATGCGGTTGCTGGTTGAGGTTGAGGAAGGCGTCAAGCTGGCGAAATACGCGCCGGGGCGGATTGAGTTTGAACCGGCTCCGGGGGCGAAACCCGATCTCGCGGCACGGCTTAGCCAACGCTTGCAAGGCTGGACGGGCGCGCGTTGGGGCGTATCGGTGGTGAACGCCGGGGGTGCGCCGACGCTAGCCGAAGATCGCGATGCGGCCTCCAACGCGGCGAAGGCCGAGGCGATGGAAAACCCGCTGGTGCAAGCGGTGATGCTGGCGTTTCCGGGCGCGCAGATCACCGACATCAGGACGGCAGAAGCGATGGCGGCGAGTGCCGCGATCGAGGCTTTGCCGGAAGTGGAAGATGAATTCGATCCGTTTGAGGACGACTGAGGAGGAACGATGCTAAAAGGTTTGGGCGGCATTGGCGATATGGCCAATATGATGAAAACCGCGCAGGAAATGCAGGGCAAGATGGCCGAACTGCAAGAGCAAATGGCCCGCACCGTGGTGATCGGTGAAGCCGGTGCAGGGCTGGTCAAGGCGCGGGCGACTTGCAAAGGCGAGATCACGGGGTTGGATATTGACCCTTCGATTTTGATCGCATCCGAGAAGGAAGTGGTCGAAGATCTGATCCTTGCTGCGATCAAGGATGCGCAGAACAAGGGGCAGGCCCGCAACATGGTTGAGATGCAGAAAATGACGCAAGCGCTTGGTCTGCCTGCGGATTTCAAGCTGCCAATCTGAGGGAACCCTGCCTGAATGGAGCAATCGCGCGACATTGAAACGCTGATCGAACTGATGGCGCGGCTGCCGGGGCTTGGGCCCCGGTCGGCACGACGCGCGGTGTTGGCGCTGTTGAAGAAACGGGGCGCGTTGATGGCTCCGCTGGCGCAGGCAATGGCGACGGTGGCGCTGACGGCGAAGGATTGCAGCATTTGCGGCAACATCGGCACCAGTGAAATGTGCCCAATTTGCAGCGACGAGGCCCGCGCCAATGGCGAGATTTGCGTGGTCGAGGATGTCTCTGACCTTTGGGCGATGGAACGTGGTGGCGCTTTCAAGGGCCGCTATCATGTGCTGGGCGGTACGCTTTCGGCTTTGGATGCGATTGGGCCGCAGGAACTGGGCATCCCTCGGCTGGTGGAGCGCGCGGCGGGTGCGACCGAGGTTATTCTGGCGCTGAATGCCACGGTCGATGGCCAAACGACCGCGCATTACATCGCCGATGCGCTGGCGGGACTGGGCGTGCAGATCACCTCGCTGGCGCAGGGCGTGCCGATTGGCGGTGAGTTGAACTATCTCGACGATGGCACGATTGGCGCGGCGCTGCGGGCGCGGCGCAGCTTTTGACCGCGTTGTGCGCCCAAGCTTAAGCCTGTTTCACAACCATACCGCGCTTTCGCCGTATTGCCGCCTTATTCGGGTTCCCAATTGAACTGATCGGTAAGCGGAGGGCGTGATGGCCATTGTTTCAATGATTGCAGGCGGAATGCTTGGGCTTTTCTCGGCTGTGTTCAGTTTGGTGGCATTGAATGTCAGTTGGATGACCGCCCTAGGGTTGTGGAGCGGCATTGGCTGCGCTGTCGCCGCCCTGCTGCTGGGATGTGCGATGTGGCCGCGCCGAAAAAGCGCCGAGAGGATCTGGACAGAACACGCCTAACGCGCAATTTTTTCTTGATCTGTAGCCAGAGTCGCCCCTAAATTATGTTGCGACGTTGACTCTCTGCGATCTCTGTCTCCGATTTCGGCCACAGCATTCGACAAAGGCTGACTGCGCCAAGCCGCCGCAATCTCGCGGGCGGCACTGCTAAAGGAGACATCACGATGGCTAAGGGCACCGTGAAATGGTTCAATGAAACCAAAGGCTTCGGCTTTATCGCCCCGGAAGGCGGCAAGAAGGACGTTTTCGTGCACATCTCGGCGCTGGAGCGTGCTGGTCTGCGCTCGCTGAAAGATGGCCAGCCGGTCACTTTCGATATCGAAGCAGGCCGCGATGGCCGCGAATCGGCAACCAATCTGGCGCTGGCCTGAACCGAACGCCTAACGGCTGATCGAGATTTAAAAGGGGCGCATCCCAGATGCGCCCCCTTTTGTATTGCATCAGCCGTTTGATCGCCATCGACGATCAGGACTATTTTAATCGAAAACTTACATCAGGCGCATCGCCAGTCGATCACGCAGCGCATGTTCAAAGCCCACCCGAAGCGAGATGCCCGAGGTGGGCGCGCGCAGCACCACCGCCTCACCGCGTTCCTCGGGAAATTCCTGCGCGGCGCAGTCTTTTGAAAGCAGAATAACCGGCACACGCCGCGCCACGTCGGTCAGCAACTCGTGGGCACGACGACCCGCCGCCAGCCCGCCAAACGCATCACAGTCAATCACGCACAGCCCATAGCCCGCCGGATCTTCGATCACCGCTTCCAAGCCCACAAACAGATCATCGGCAATTTCCACCTTGCCGCCAAGCCCCGCCAGGCGGTGTGGCAGTGGGCTGCTGTTTAGGCTTTGGCTGACCAATATCACCCGGATGCCAAGCCCGACCGGTGAGGCGCTGTGCTGTTCTAGTGAGCGAATGACTTGCATGATTGTTCCCCTAAACATGGCAGGTGGTCTGCAATTTGCTTGAATTCACTGTAGGCGGTGGTTACGGCGGAATTGGGCGGGCAATAGGGCATTCTTTATTGGATTGTGGCGGTGATTGGGCGTTGAACCCGCAGGCTTTGCCCACCATGATCCGGCTGTATGCACCGGGATTTCGCTCATCATGCCAGCGCCAGATTACCAAAGCCTTATCGACGCCGCGACTTGGCGCTTTATTCGCGACAGCGAGGCGTCCTATCCGCCCGACACCGCCAGCCTGACGATTGCCGATCAACGCCGGATTTATGATGCGATGTGCGCCAAGTTTCATCGCGGCTATCCAGCGGGGATGGTGGTGGAAAATCGCTTGGTCGCGGGCGTGCCCTGCCGGATTTACACCGGGGCCGGGCCGACGGTGGTTTACCTGCACGGCGGCGGCTATGTCGTGGGCGGCTTGCACAGCCATGACGACGTTTGCGCCGATATTCGCGCGGCAACGGGCTTGCAGGTTGTGGCTGTTGATTACCGTTTGTCGCCCGAACATCTGCATCCAGCGGCTTTTGAGGATGCTCTGGCGGTGGTGCAGGCTTTGCCGGGGCCGCTGGTGCTGGTCGGGGATTCAGCAGGCGGCAATCTGGCGGCGGCGGTCAGTCATGCCCTGCGCGGCGCGGCGCGGATCTTGGGGCAGGTACTGATCTATCCGGGCTTGGGCGGCGACCGCAGCAAAGGCAGCTACCAAACCCACGCCTTGGCACCGATGCTGACGCTGGCGGATGTGAAATTTTATGCGGGCATCCGGCATGGCGGGGTTGAGGTGTTGGGCGATGCAACCGTCGCCCCGTTGCAAGATACCGATTTTGCTGAACTGCCACCGACCGTCGCATTTGCCGCCGAATGTGATCCGCTCGCCGATGATGCACATGATTATGCCACTGCGATCCGGGCTGCTGGTGGGCGCGCCGTATCATTTACCGCGCCGGGCATGGTGCATGGCTATCTGCGCGCGCGGGGAACGGTGCCTCGGGCGGCGGCCTCCTTCACTGAAGTTTGCAACGCCATCAGCGCCTTGGCGCAAGGCAACTGGACCTATGGAGAGATCAAATGAACGCACATGCCAATATCACCCATTGGGCCGAGCGCGTCGATATGGCCGCGGCCTTCCGCTGGAGCGTCAAGCTGAACCTGCATGAAGCGGTCTCCAACCACTTCAGTTTGGCGGTGAACCCCGAGGGCAGCAAGTTCCTGATGAACCCGAACATGCGGCATTTTGGCCGGATCACCGCGTCAAGCCTGCTGGAGATCGACGCCAATGATCCCAGCACGATGAACCGCCCCGATGCGCCGGACCCGACGGCTTGGGGCCTGCATGGCAGCATCCACCGCGCTTTGCCGCATGCACGCTGCGTGATGCATGTGCATTCGATCCATGCCACGGTTTTGGCAAGTTTGGCGGACAGCTATCTGCCCCCCATCGACCAGAACTCGGCGATGTTCTTTGGCCACCAAGTGGTGGATGCCGATTACGGTGGCATGGCGTTTGAAGAAGAAGCCGCGCGCTGCGTGCAGCTTTTGGCGGATCCGAAGATCACCACGATGATCATGGGCAACCACGGCGTGCTGATCATCGGTCAATCGGTCGCCGATGCCTTCAACCGCCTGACCTATTTTGAGCGCGCGGCGGAGACGTATATCCGCGCTTTGCAAACCGGGCGCGAGCTGCGGATTTTGTCGGATGCAGTGGCCGAGAAAACCGCTGGCGAATGGGACAGCTACCCCGGCTATGCCGAGGCTCATCTGCGCGAGGTCAAAGCATTGCTGGATGACGAAGGTGCAAACTACGCCAGCTAAGGTCGGAATTCGCGCGAAAATCGGTTACGCGGTGAAGAACGGTTTCGCTTTCATGCTCGGCGGAACCGCAACCCCCATCCGCGTCAGAATCGACGGGGCCAGCGCCAACTGGTCCAGCACCACATCGGGGCCGGGCATCTCGGATGTGCCGAAGTAGTAGAACGCGAATTCCTGCTGCAACGCGCCCGTGCCGCCGTGGTGGCCGCGTTCGTCTTGGCCGTGGTCGGCGGTGACGATCACCTCATATCCCGCCGCGCGCCATTGATGCAGGAAACTGGCCAAAATTTCGTCCATCCGGTAACAGGCATCGTCCATTTCCTCGCAATCATGAAAGAAACGGTGGCCAAGGCTGTCGAGTGTACAGGTGTGCAGGATGCCATAGTCGATGCGCTTCACCAGACACAGCCGGGTCAAAGTGGCGAACAGATCAACATCGGAAGGCGTCATTTGGTTGTAGCCGCTATCCCCGGTCATGGTATGAAAACGGCCGTGGGTGATCGGGCCTTCTGGTTCGTCATATTCGATGTCGCGCACCAGATCGAACGGATAGCGGTTGAAGAATTCCGACCAGAAACTGTGGGTGACCGCCCCGGTTTTGCCGCCCGCTTTGGAGATTTCCGAGAACACGTCCGGCAGTTCCAACCGCCGACGCAAGCCGTTGCCCCAGATGCCATGCACCTGCGGCGGCGTGCCAGTGTGGATTGAGGCATAGCAAGAGCCAGAGGTCGACGGCAGCACCGAACGCATCCGCCAAACCCGCGCCTCGCCTTGCGCGACCCAGCCTTCGAGGTTGCCAAACAACCGGCGCCAGTTGCGGTAGGGGACGCCGTCGAGGATGATCAGCAGCAGTTTACGCATTTATAACTCCGACCCGGCGGAGATGTCGAAGCCTCCGGCAGGAATATTTAGACCAGTATGAAAGCCTTGGGTTCGGGTTTTTAGTTGCCGCCGCTTTCCATTTTGCGCGAGGCGAGCACCTCTTCCAGCCAGCCGAGTTTCATCTCGGGCACCGAGGACAGCAAGAGATCGGTGTAATCGTCGAACGGCGGCGTCAGCACATCGGTTTTGCTGCCATAGCGCACGATTTGACCGCGATACATCACCGCGATTTTGTCGGCGATGGCTTTGACGGTGGCCAGGTCATGGGTGATGAACAGATAGGCCACACCTTCGCGGGCTTGCAAAGACAGCAGCAGTTTCAGGATGCCATCAGCGACCAACGGATCAAGCGCCGAGGTTACCTCATCGCAGATGATCAACTTCGGCTTGGCAGCCAGCGCCCGCGCAATACAAACGCGCTGCTTTTGGCCACCGGATAGTTCCGCCGGGTAGCGGTCAATAAAACCCGCGCCCATTTCGATTTCTTCAAGCAATTCCTGAATACGTTTACGTTTGGCCTCGCCCTTCAGGCCGAAATAAAACTCCAGCGGCCTGCCGATGATGGTGCCAACCGTTTGGCGCGGGTTCATCGCGGTGTCGGCCATTTGGTAGATCATCTGCAATTCGCGCAGATCATCCTTTGAGCGGCTGGCCAGATCGGGCGACAACGCGCGGCCAGCAAAGGTGATGCGGCCTTGGGCGGCGGGCAAAAGCCCGGTGATCACGCGGGCGAGGGTCGATTTGCCAGAGCCGCTTTCGCCAACCACGGCAAGGGTTTGCCCTGCCGAAAGGTCAACCGTGACATTCTTCAATACGTCGAAATTGGTGCCTCTGTAGCGCGCGGTGATATTGGCAACCGACAGCACCGAGGCGGTGTCAGCTTTCTCAACGTGGTCAATCGAGCGCACCGATACCAAAGCCTGCGTATAGGCCTGTTGCGGCGCGTTGATGATCTGATCGGTTGTGCCGTATTCGACCTTCTTGCCGCCGCGCAGCACGATAATATCGTCGGCGACCTGTGCCACCACGGCAAGGTCATGGGTGATGTACAGGGCCGCCACCCCGGTATCGCGGATCGCGGCTTTGATCGCCACCAACACGTCGATTTGGGTGGTGACATCCAACGCGGTGGTCGGTTCGTCAAACACCACCAGATCAGGCTTCGGGCAAAGCGCCATTGCCGTCATCGCGCGTTGCAGCTGCCCGCCCGAGACTTGGTGCGGATAGCGCGACCCAAAAGTTTCTGGGTTGGGCAGGCCCAGCTTGCGGAACAATTCCACCGCGAGGGCCTCTGCCTCGGCGCGTGTCATCAGTTTGTGGTGCAGAGAGGCTTCGATCACCTGCTCCATCAGCCGCTTGGCCGGGTTGAACGCAGCGGCAGCCGATTGTGCGACATAGGTGACTTCGCGACCGCGCAAAGATCGCAGATCACTCGGTCCACCACTGCGAATATCGCGCCCGTTCAGCAGGATTTGCCCGCCTGCCAGCCTGGCCCCACCCCGTGCAAAGCCCATAGCAGACAGCCCGATGGTAGACTTGCCCGCGCCGGATTCCCCGATCAGGCCCAGCACGCGGCCCTGCTCGACTGACACCGACACATCATCCACCAGCACGACTTTGCGCGGGGCCTCGCCGGGCGGATAAGACGTCGCCTCGATCCGCAGGTTCTTGATTTCCAACAGATTTGGTTTCACTTGATCAAGCACCGCGACCGCCTTTCAAGCTGGTGGTGCGCGACAGCACCCAATCCGCCACCAAGTTCACCGAAATCGCCAGTGCCGCAATAGCTATCGCCGGGGCTAAGGCTGCAGGGATGCCGTAAACCAGACCCGCCGAGTTTTCCTTCACCAAGCCACCCCAATCCGCCAAGGGCGGCTGCACGCCAAGGCCAAGGAAGGACAAGGTCGAGATGAACAACACCGCAAAGATGAACCGCAGGCCAAGTTCGGCCACCAAGGGCGACAGCGCGTTGGGCAGGATTTCCGAGAAGATGATCCAGCCTTGTTTTTCCCCGCGCAACCGAGCAGCTTCAACATAGTCCATCACGGTAATATCCACCGCCACCGCGCGCGACAGCCGGAACACCCGCGTCGAATCCAGAAACCCCATCACCAGTATCAGGTTCAGCGTGGTCACATCCACCGCTGTCAGGATCACCAGCGAAAAGATCAACGTCGGAATCGCCATGATCAGATCAATGAACCGCGACAAAGCCTGATCGACCCAACCGCCCGCCGTCGCCGCCAGAAAGCCCAGCACCGATCCGGTCACAAACGACAGGATCGTCGAGCAGGTAGCGACGAAAATCGTCACCTGCGCACCGTAGATCATTCGGGTCAGCAGGTCGCGTCCAATCGAATCCGTGCCCAGCCAATGCGTTGTCGAGATCGGGTCCCAGACCCCGCCAACCAGCTCATCCATCTTGTAGGGTGCGATCAGTTGCGCGAAGATGGCGACGAAAAAAAAGCCCCCGGTCAGGATCAGACCGAGTAGGGCGGACAGCGGAATACGCCTCATTTGGGGTGCCTCAATCTTGGGTTGGCAAGGATAGACACCACATCCGCGAGGATGTTCAGCCCAATGTAAACTGCGGCAAAGATCATCCCGCAGGCCTGCACCACCGGCAGATCGCGCTTGGTCACGTGATCGACCAGATATTGCCCCATGCCGGGATAGACAAACACCACCTCGACCACGACGACGCCGACCACCAGATAGGCGAGGTTCAGCATCACTACGTTGACGACGGGGGCGATGGCGTTCGGAAACGCGTGACGCCAGATCACGGTTAAAGGCGACAGGCCCTTCAATTTCGCCGTCTCAATATAATCTGACTGCATTACGTTCAGAATGGCCGCGCGGGTCATCCGCATCATGTGCGCCAACACCACCATCACCAAAACGATGACGGGCAGCATGATGGCCTGCAACCGTTCGAACACCCCCATACCGGGGAACACCATCGACATCGCGGGGAGTAATTGCAGCTTTACGGCGAGGAAATACAGCACCAGATAGCCCGCCACAAACTCCGGCAGGCTGATCGTCGCCAAAGTCACGCCAGAAATCAGCCGATCCGGCCAGCGCCCGTTATAGCGCGCCGCCAACAGACCCAGCAGAATAGCCAAGGGCACAGAAATCAGCGCCGCCCAGAACGCCAGAAACAGCGTGTTACCCAGACGAGCACCAACAGATTTGGCGATATCTTCGCCATTGGTCAGCGCCACCCCCATATCCCCGGTCAAAAAGCCGTACAGCCAATGACCATAGCGCCAAAGCACAGGCTCATTCAGCCCCATTTTCTCGCGCAGGTTGGCAAGCGCCTCGGGCGTCGCCGATTGGCCCAGCATGGCTTGCGCGGTATCACCCGGCAAAGCCTCAACCCCAAAAAAGATCAGGGCTGACACTGCCAACATGAGCAACAGACCCAGCGCTAAACGCTGGGTCACGAGTTTTACGACCGGATGCATGCCGGCGATCAGGTGTTCAGCCAGCACTTGGCAAGTGCGCGGCCGTTCATCAATTCACCGTTCGGATCGGCCTGCCAGCCGCCAACTTCGTCACGCTTGGCTTCGACGAAATCGTTGAACATCGGGCAGATCAAGCCACCGTTGTCGCGCAGATTGTTCGCCAGTTCCGAATACTCGGCTTTGCGCTTCACTTGATCCAACTCGGCGCGGGCCGCGATCAAAGTGGCGTCGAACTTCGGATCCTTGAACTTGGTGTCGTTCCAGTCGGCTGTCGACAGATACGCCGTGGAATACATCTGATCCTGCACCGGACGGCCGCCCCAATAGCTTGCGCAGAACGGGGCGACGTTCCAGACGTTGCTCCAATAGCCGTCATCAGGCTCGCGCTTGATTTCCAGTGGGATACCGGCGGCATTGGCCGATTGCTGGAACAGCTGTGCCGCTTCAATCGCACCGGGGAAGGCCCCTGCTGCAACCTGCAATACGATGGGCGATCCATCATGGCCGGATTTCTTATAAGCCTCGGCGGCCGCCGCCGCATCATATTCGCGCTGCGGAATGGTGTCGTCAAACAGCGGATAGGCCGCGTTGATCGGGAAGTCGTTGCCGAGCGAGCCCAGACCACCAAGGATCTTGTCGACCATTTCCTGACGGTTGATCGACAGCTTCATCGCCATCCGCAGGTCGTTGTTGTCAAACGGTGCCTTGTCGCAATGCATGATAAAGACGTAGTGGCCACGGCCAGCAACGGCTTGAATGGAAATCCCCGGGGCACCTTTCAGCAGGCCGACGATCTTCGGATCGACCCGGTTCATCATATGGATCTGGCCGGCTTGCAGGGCCGAGGTGCGGGCGGTGCTGTCGTTGATTACGATGATCTCGACATTGTCGGCATGGCCAATCGTGCTGTCGAAGTAGTTGGCGTGTTTCTCAAACGTATGGCGCACGCCCGGCTCGTTGGCGACGATCTTGTAGGGGCCCGCACCAATACCAGCGGTCGGGTTTTCGATGCCACCACCGGGTTGGATGATCAGGTGATAATCGGCCATCAGGAACGGCAAGTCGGCATTGCCCGACGCAAGCTTCAGCGTGACCATGTCACCCTCGGCTTTCATGTCGATGATATCCTTGACGATACCCAAAGCGCCCGACTGCGATTTCTCATCGGTGTGGCGCTTCAAAGTGGCGACCACGTCATCGGCAGTTACGGTCTTGCCGTCGTGATATTCAACACCTTTGCGGATTTTGAACTTCCACTCCGTCGCATCCGGGCTAGAGGACACTTCCTCGGCGATGCGGTAGTCGATCTCGCCCTTGGCGTTCACATCGACCAGCATTTCGCCCCAGATCATGTTCACCGCGAACGGCACTTCCGACGCGGCCAGCGCAGGGTCCAGCGAGTTGGTGCTTTCGCCGCCCTGCATGCCTGCGCGCAACAGCCCGCCCTTTTTCGGCTCTTCAGCGCGGGCCGCTGACGCGAGCAAGGTCGAGGCCAAAGCCGCAGAAACCCCCAAAGCCCCCGCACGGCCAACAAATTCGCGGCGGCTCATCAGGCCCCTGGCGGCACGGGCAAGCAGATAGTTCAGTTCATTCGACATTTTATTCTCCCTGAAAGGCCCCGGTTTTATGGGCCGTTTTTTGTTGATTGTTCAATCAGTAACCCGAGCATTTCTGCTCTGGCAACGATTCTTGCCAGTGCTGGATCAAACAAATCGGCGTGGCACCTTGTCGTCGTAGTGGCGTTCAAACACCTTTGTGTCGCCTTCCCAAGCGGTCAGGCTGGCTTTCAGATGCAGATGGCTGGCCGTAGCGGTCATCTCAGCCCAAGCGTTTGTTTTCACTGACCAATCACCACGAGACAGCCGCTGCTCCCAAGTATGAACCGCGCGCGCCGACAAGGGATCATCGGGATGGATTTCCCACAGTTCCGTCATAGACTCACCAGTGCAAAGCCCGTGTGACAGATTTTCAACATCGCCCAAATCATCGCTGATCACCAAGGCGGTGATGCCAGAAAGTAAATCAGTTTCGATTTTACGGGTGGTCTTGCCCGCCCGCAGCACCTTATGCGCCCATGGCTTTGCCGCCTCGGGGCTTGGCGGCTCCCACTCATTCTCGCTGCCATGATGCACTGGCAGATTAAGACTGCCCGACGTCAAGGTCAAGGTCGCAGGTTGCGGCGAGGGCCACAGGAACGGCCAATAGGTCGTCGAAAGCGCCAGCCGCAGATGATGTCCCGCAGCCAGCCGATACGCCATCTGGTCGATGTTGAAAGCCAGTTCCACCGCCTGCCCCAAAGGCATCGGCGCAGGCTGCTCCATGCTGTCGCGATGGCACAGGTTCAACATGCCATGCGCAATCCGCACGCTCGACCCATCCGGGGCGACATCGCACAACCGAGCCACCACGAAGCCCAAAGGCTGATCGCTGGCAAGCGTCAGCGACAACCGCGCCGCGCCCAAAAGGTCCAATGGCTGCGCCAACACCGCGCCATCGAAGCAAACCGACAGCGCATCGTCGCTCGCCTGATCCCCCGGCATTTCTGCATTCAGGCCCATCGGGAAAAACTCGCCCGTGTGCATCCCCAACTGCTGTGGCGTGTTCACCGCAACCGAAAATTGCTGCCCAACCATGCCGCCCAAAGTGCCACCGGAGGGGTCTGGAGAGGGCGTCCCGCTCTCCCCGGTGCCAGCGCCAAGCGCCAACACGGCCCGAGAAACCCGCGGGCTGGGCCAAGCTGCCTCGGCCACCCAATGCCCGGCCCGATGCTTCGCCGACGCATCCGGTGCCTCAGAATGGATCATATAGGCGCGATAGGCCGGATCAGACTCTGCGCCGTTCTCAATGCCCTTCAACCAGCGATCCCACCAGCGCAGTGCAACCTGCAAAAACCCAATCGCAGGCCCCGGCACCGCTGTGTGCGGATATTGATGCACCCAAGGCCCAACAATGCCCTGCACCGGCGCTGGCACGTTTTCAACCAGATGCGCCACGGTGTTCATGTAATTGTCCGCCCAGCCGCCCCACGACAGCACAGGCACCGTCATCCGGCTGTAATCCTCGGACACCGAGCCATGCTTCCAATAGTCGTTCTTCTCTTGCATCTCAGCCCAGCGCGGCGCGAGCCACGGCTCTGCGTCCAACCGCTGCAACCACGTCTCACGCCAATCGGGGCGCAATACCGGGTCCGAGGGCCTGCTGGAATAAGACAGCATCACCGCCCCCCAGCCAAAATTCTCGCCCAGCAAACAGCCGCCCTTGTAGTGAATGTCATCGGCAAAACGGTCGGTGGTGGAACACGCAGATATCACCGCCTTCAGCGCCGGGGGCTGCAAAAACGCCGTCTGTAAGCAGTTAAACCCGCCCCAGCTTTTGCCCATCATGCCCACCGCGCCCGAGCACCACTCCTGCGCGGCCAACCACTCAATCACCTCGCAGGCATCGGCCAATTCCTGAATGGTATATTCATCCGTCATCAGCCCGTCGCTGTCGCCATTGCCGCGCATATCCACCCGCACGCAGGCATAGCCATGCCCCGCGACATAGGCATGCATCATCTCATCGCGCGGCAACGTGCCATCGCGCTTACGGTAGGGGATATATTCCAACACCGCAGGCACCGCGCCAGTCCCTGCAGGCCGCCACACCCGAGCCGACAACCGACAGCCGTCGGAAAGCACGATTCCGATGTCAGGATCATCGGTGATCGCAAAGGGAAACTCGGTGACTATTTTCATTTGGGTTCCCTTTTCAATCCGCGCACATCAGGCGATGCGAAGCCTGTGAAATCCGTCCCTCAAGCGGCGCTTTAGAACCCGTTTGCGACCTCATGTCACATTCACGTCAAATGCGCTCTTGCAACGCAACCCCAAGCGCGGCAACAGTTTTGCACAAAGCCTAACCGCAAAGGAACCGCCATGACCACCCGTCCGAACATCCTGATTGTTATGGTGGATCAGTTGACCGGAACCCTGTTTGACGATGGCCCCGCCGCCTTCCTGCACGCCCCGAACCTGCGCCGATTGGCTGACCATTCGGTGCGCTTTGCCAATGCCTACACCGCCTCGCCACTCTGCGCCCCCGCCCGCGCTGCCTTCATGTCAGGCGCTCTGCCGCGCCGCACCCGCGTCTACGACAACGCCGCCGAATTCGCCTCAGACATCCCCACCTACGCCCACCACCTGCGCCGCGCGGGCTATTACACCTGCCTCTCGGGCAAAATGCACTTCGTCGGCCCCGACCAAATGCACGGCTTCGAAGACCGTCTGACCACCGACATCTACCCCGCCGATTTCGGCTGGACGCCAGACTACCGCAAACCCAATGAGCGCATCGACTGGTGGTATCACAACCTCGGCTCGGTCACAGGTGCAGGCGTGGCCGAAATCACCAACCAACTCGAATACGACGACGACGTCTGCCATCAGGCCGTGCAGAAAATTTACGACCTCTCGCGCGGGCTTGATTCCCGCCCATGGTGCCTCACCGCCAGCTTTACCCATCCGCACGACCCCTTCGTCGCCCGCAAAAAATACTGGGATCTCTATAACGACGCCCCCGAGTTAGAACCGCCAGAACCGCGCGCCTATGAAGACATGGACCCCCATTCGCAACGCCTGATGGACGCCTGCGATTGGCGTGGCCTCGAAGTCACCCCCGCCCATATCCGCCGCGCCCGCCAAGGCTATTTCGCCAATATCTCTTACGTCGACGCCAAAATCGGCGAGATTTTTGAGTCCCTTGAAGCCACCCGCCAAGAAGCCATCGTGATCTTCGTCTCCGACCATGGCGAAATGCTGGGCCGCAAAGGTCTGTGGTTCAAGATGAACTTCTTTGAAGGCGCCGCGCGCGTCCCGTTGATGATCTCCGCTCCCGGTCTGGCGCCTAAACGCATCGACACTGCGGTTTCCACCATCGACCTGACGCCAACCCTCTGCGATCTTGCGGGCATCTCGATGGAGGAAATCATGCCCTGGACCGACGGCGAAAGCTTGCTGCCGCTCGCCAAAGGCACCCCACGCATCACCCCGGTGGCGATGGAATATGCAGCCGAAGGCAGCATCACCCCGATGGTCGCGCTGCGGCTTGGCGCATGGAAATACATCCACTGCGCCGCCGACCCGGACCAACTCTACGACCTTGCCTCCGACCCAGAAGAAAACCACAACCTCGCCGCCGATCCGCGCGCTGCCGAAGTCCTCGCGCATTTCCAAACCGTCACGCAAGACCGCTGGGATCTTCCCGCTTACGATGCCGAAGTCCGCCAAAGCCAGGCCCGTCGCTGGGTGGTCTACGAAGCCCTGCGCAACGGCGCTTACTATCCCTGGGATCACCAACCCCTGCGCGCGGCCTCCGAGCGTTACATGCGCAACCACATGGATCTGAACGTACTGGAGGACAACAAACGCTTCCCGCGTGGGGAGTAAGCAAGGCGAATTTCAAAGCAAGACAAAATTCGTGGCGCACGGCGGTGTTTGGCTCTACTCTGCCACGACAGCGCGGTATTTACGCTCGAAGCGCGCCGCGCGGGAGTATTTCAAAAAGAGAAACGGCTTAAGACAGTTCGCCGTTTACCGGATGCAAAGCGGATTTCAGTGTTCCATTTTGGGGGCAATTCCTGTTCAAGGCCAATGGCAAATTTGGCAAGAACCCGACAAAACCACAACATATTGTGCACAATAGCTCTAAACTCGGCTGAAAACACAATTGCTTCCCACCTGGGAAAAGCTTTCATTGCATAAATGCACGATGCGACAGAGCACAGTCAAGCCGCCCCAAGAATTTGCTCTTTCCCAAATACTCCCGCGGGAGGCATCCAACCTATCCCTCTCACCACGGCCATCGTCAGTCCCCGGCAGCGCCGCCGAGTGGTGGCTCGATGCCACCCAAGGCGGCACCCCGTTCAGGTCAACACGCGTCGGCCAATACCCGCTCTGCCCCCATCCAGCCCATCAGCATCGCGGGCGCGTTGGTGTTGCCTGCGATCAGGTTCGGAAACGCGCTGGCGTCAATCACCCGCAAGCCCTGCACCCCATGCACCCGCAACCCTGCGTCCACGACCGATGTGCTGGCATCCGGCCCCATCCGCGCCGTGCAACTTGGGTGATACACTGTGCCCGAGCGTTGGCGGAAATCGGCGATCAGATCGGCGTCGTTTTGCACCGCCGGCCCCGGTCGCAGTTCCTCCGCAATCAGGCTCGCCAACGCAGGCTGGGCCGCGATATGGCGCAGGTATTTCACTGCCGCTAGCATTTCTGCCACGTCATGCTCGGTTGAAAACGCATTGGCGGTGATCACCGGATGCGCCAAGGGATCGGCTGAGTTGATATGGATATGCCCGCGCGAGGTTGGGCGGCAGTTTGAAAGCCCAATCGACAGGCCGGGGAAGGGATCAGGCGTCAGCAAGGGCCGCTCTCCGGCCTTCGGCAGCAGGGTTGAAAACGCCTGCAAATACAGCTGCATATTCGGCCGGTCCAGATCGGCGCTGGTCTTGAAAAACCCACCCGCATGGTTGATCGACTTCGCCAAAGGCCCGCCACCGGTCAGGAAATACTGCGCGCCGGCAAACAATTTCCCCCACCACGGCCGCAGCAAATCATTGTAGGTCGCAACCTTCATCCGCCATGTATAGTTGACGCCCTGATGGTCGCTTAAGTGATTGCCAACGTTCGGATTATCGACCAGCACCTGAATATTCAACCCCGACAGCAGCGCCCCCGGCCCGACGCCAGAAAGCTGCAACAGTTGTGGGCTATTGATCGCCCCGCCTGACAAAATCACCTCTGCCTTACAGCGCAATTCGCACCGCACCCCCTCGCGCAGATATTCCACACCGACCGCGCGCTTACCCTCAAACAGCACCCGCGTCACCTGCGCGCCGGTGATCACCTGCAAATTCGTGCGCTTCATCGCAGGCCGCAAAAATGCCCGCGCCGCTGAATTGCGCCGGGCATTTTTGATCGTCATCTGATAGGTGCCCGCACCTTCCTGCTCGGCCCCGTTGAAATCACGGTTATGCGCCAGCCCGCCCTGCCCACAGGCCTTGATGTAATCCTCGACCAGCCAATGCAGCCCCTTGCGGTTTTCCGAAATAAACAACGGCCCGCCCTTGCCGCGATATTCATCAGCCCCGGCCTCGGTATCCTCCATCGTCTTGTAGGCGCTCAGACACTCATCCCAGCCCCAGCCCGGATTCTCCGCGCCCCATTCGGCGTAATCCGCGCGATGGCCGCGAATATAAACCATCGCATTGATCGACGAAGACCCGCCCAACAGCTTGCCCCGCGGCCAATGATCACGTTGCCCGTTCAGCCCCGGATCCGGTTCGGTCTGATACATCCAATTCACCGCCGGATCGTAGAACAGCTTGCCGTAACCCAATGGCAGATGGACAAAAAACCGAAGGTCCGTCCCGCCTGCTTCCAGCACCACAACTTTATGCTTGCCCGATTGCGTCAAACGCTCGGCCAGCACCGACCCCGCCGAACCAGAGCCCACAATGATGTAATCCGCGTCTTGCATTTTCGGCCCCTCAGCGTCCCGGGCAGCGACCGGGCTTTGCGGTTGTAACGGGGCAATGACGCGGCACCTTGCCAAGGCGCGACAAAATATGTCGGTTTTGCCAACTTCCCCAGCTCTTGCATCGCGCGCCGACCCGGCATAGTTGACCCATGCGCAGGACGGCCTGCGGCATCTGCACCGCTTCGGGACGGCCCGGTTTGCTGATGAGGGCCATATGGCTTGGATTTATCTGACGATCGCAGGACTGCTTGAGGTCGTCTGGGCCTATTACATGAAGAAATCCGAAGGTTTCACACTGCTGACCCCCAGCTTGATCACGCTGGTCGCGATGGCGGCCAGCTTTGGCCTTCTGGCACTCGCCATGCGCAGCCTGCCTTTGGGCACCGCTTACACGATCTGGACCGGCATCGGGGCTGTGGGTGCCTTCATCTTGGGCATCGTGTTTTTGGGGGAAGCCGCCACACCGATGCGGCTGATCGCCGCCGCCTTGATCGTCAGCGGCTTGGTGCTGATGAAACTCGCCAGCCCACATTAGCGGCGGCTTTTCGCAGCAAGTCCGCTATGCGCGCGCATCAAAGAGGTGTCAGATGCGCGGCATGGTGAACGTCAAATCCACCGCAGACAGTGAAACCGGCCTGATGCCTTCACCCGCGACCTGGGAGGCGATGGAGGCCTTTAACGAGGAACTCGAAGCCGCCGGTGTCACCCGCGCACTGGGCGGGTGACACCGGCCACACTCGGAAAGCGTATCCGTTTTGACGGCCTCGGGCGCACGATCATCGACGGCCCCTTCGCCGCCACCACTGAGGTGATCGCAGGCTTCTGAATTTGGCAGGTCAAGGATATCGCCGAGGCGCTGGATTGGCTCACCCGCAGCCTCAATCCGATGCCCGGGCCGGTAATCCCCCCATTTTTGACGGGGTGCATTTGTAGAACTTAGGCGGCCGTTTTCAGTTTCTGGGCGGGTGTGATGCCGCCTATGCCCATGTTCGGGCGGTCGTTGTTGTAAGTCCATAGCCATTGTGTGGCGAAGTCCTGGGCCTCGTCGATGGTTTCGATGATATTTTGATCCAGCCATTCATGCCGGACCGTGCGGTTGTAGCGCTCGATGTAGGCGTTCTGTTGGGGTTGCCCGGGTTGGATGTGCAGGATGGTGATACCCTGTTTCTCAGCCCAGATCAGCAGCTTGCCACTGATGTATTCCGGGCCGTTATCAACCCGGATGGTGCCTGGCTTGCCGCGCCATTCAATGATCCGGTCAAGGCTTCGGATGACCCGTTCGGCAGGCAGGGAGAAGTCAACTTCGATGCCCAATCCTTCGCGATTGAAGTCATCCAGCACGTTCAGCAGCCGAAACGCACGGCCATCACCGAGGCGATCCGCCATGAAGTCCATCGACCATGTCATGTTCGGCGCATCTGGCACGGCCAAGGCGTCCGGTTTGTCACGCTTTAACCGCTTGCGCGGCTTGATCCGCAGGTTCAGTTCCAGTTCGCAGTAGATGCGGTAGACGCGTTTGTGGTTCCAGGGATGGCCCTTCACGTTGCGCAGGTGCAGGAAACACAGGCCGAACCCCCAAGTCTTGCGGGCGTCGGTCAAACCGACCAGCAGATCCGCGATCTCTTCGTTCTCAGCCCGCAGCTTCGGACCATAGCGATAGCAGGTCTCGCTGACCCCGAAGGTCCGGCAGGCCAGGGCTATGCTGACCCCGCGTCGCGCCACCGCATTCCCGGCCATCTCGCGGCGTTGAGATGGCCGATCTATTTTTTTCCGAGAGCCTCCTTGAGCAGTTCATTCTGCATGCTCAGTTCGGCGAACATCTTCTTCAGCCGCCGGTTCTCTTCCTCAATGGCCTTCGTCTGGGCGATCATCGAAGCATCCATGCCGCCATACTTCGCCCGCCATTTGTAAAAGGACGCGTTACTCATGCCGTGCGCGCGGCACAACTCGGCCACCGGCATCCCGCCTTCAGCCTGACGCAGGATCGCGAGGATCTGCGCCTCAGTGTATCTGCTTGTCTTCATTCGGAATCTCCTCGTTCATATT
>NZ_JAUSBA010000002.1 GCF_030652235.1 Cypionkella sp. | reverse complement strand
CTAGGCTCTGGACTCATTGATCATATCCAGAAGATGACGATGGCCGCGATGGCGATGGCTGACATGAAGGTGTGGGCGCAGCGGTCGTAGCGGGTGTGGATGCGCCGCCAATCCTTCAGCTTGCCAAACATGTTCTCGATTTTGTGGCGCTTGCGGTAGAGCGCCTTGTCATGGGGTATCTGGATTTTCCTGTTTGATTTCGATGGGATGCAGGCTTTATAGTTACGATCTGCAAGGGCTTCCCGGAACCAGTCGGCATCGTAGCCCTTGTCCGCCAAGAGCGCCTTCGCCGGGGGCAGCGTTGAGAGCAAGGCCGCCGCCCCGGTGTAATCACTGATCTGACCTGCCGTGAGAAACAGGGTGCGGGGCCGCCCCTCGCTGTCGCAGACCGCGTGCAGTTTGGAGTTCAATCCGCCTTTCGTGCGTCCGATGAACCGGGGAAGAGCCCCTTTTTGAGCAGGCTGGCGGCTGTCCGGTGGGCCTTGAGGTGAGTGGCGTCGATCATGATTTCCTCGGTGTCGCCACCGCCTTTGGCAAGTTCGACAAAGATGCGACCGAACACACCCATCTCGCTCCAGCGGACGAACCGGTTGTAGATTGTCTTGTGTGGCCCGTAGCTTGGAGGAACGTCACGCCACCTGAGCCCATTGCGGATCACGAAGATGATGCCGCTGATCACCCGGCGATCATCCACCCTCGGGATGCCGTGCGAGAGCGGAAAGAACGGCGATATCCGCGCCATCTGGGCTTCGGAAAGCAGGAACATTTCGGTCATGGCAGCACCCCCTTGGTACCGCCAATGAATCAATGGATTGCCCCGAGAGCAAGCGATTTAATGAGTCCAGAGCCTAGTGCTTCGACTGAACTTAAAACTTGGGGTTACCGTTTAAAGACGGACTATAACGCTAACGATGCTGGGTTAGTTTACCTTAGAGAAGCAAGAAATGTTGCTGAGCACGGACTCATCCCATTTGCTGAGTTTATAGATGCAGCTGTAAATATAGGCGGCTGCCTCACAGTAATCGGTGGAAGTTCAAACATAATATTTTCGAATAATTTTGTTAACGGTACAAATACTGGAAACTTTGAAGTAGCTGTAAAAGAAGGGAAAATTTCAAATGTTCAGGGCAGAATAAACACGCCTATCACTAATATACCAACGCGGGTCAATCTCCATGCGGTACGCAATCCAGAAAAAAACAACCGCACATACCCGCCTCCTGATTCAATATTTAAGGTGAAACTTAATACTGGTGATGCAGCTTCCTTGGCCAGTGCAGCGATGGACGGTCTAAACCGAACTTATTCAACAATGGAAACCTTGGATAAATAAGTCATACTTTAGACTGTAGGGCGGGGTTCACCCCGCCAAATTCGTTCAAACGTCTCACCATGGCGGGCTAAAACCCACCCTACGCATCCCTCCCCCAAAACCTGCTGCACACTCCCCGGCTCCTTGGCGATCAATGCAAGCAACACCCGCACTGGCCCGTCTGGTTTGCGCCACCGCGGCTCCCAATTCAACAAAGTCGCCTCCTGCACCCCGATGAATCGCGCAAACTCCGCCTGTGACAACCCCGTCCGCACCGTAGGGTGGGTTTCCAACCCACCCCCACCCAAGGTGGATACAAACCCGCACTCACACCATCCCCGCCCGCAACCGTTTCCCCACCGCCTGCGCATACCGCCGCAAGATCTCCACAAAGGGCGACACCCGCCCTCCGGCCACGCCATCGCCGACTGTGTGGTCCCCCTCCGCTCCGCCAAAGCCTCTTGCGTCACCCCCGCCGCGGCACGGGCCGGGACCATCCCCTCAATCACCGAATACTCCGTATCATCCCTAACCGTCCCTCCAAAACCTTAACAAAACCTTAAATCCACCACCCTATCCCCTTGAAATTCCACAGCTAAAAAAGGTCCCGAGTTGAGACCCTGCGCAAATCCCCTTCCCCCCCGCGAAATCCCGCCCTATAAACCCGCATGCTGTCCTATCAACACCTGTTCCACGCCGGAAACCTCGCCGATGTCCAGAAGCACGCGCTGCTGGCCGTCATGCTGGATTACCTCATCCAAAAAGACAAACCGCTGAGCTATATCGAGACCCACGCGGGCCGGGGTCTCTATGATCTGGGCAGCGATGAGGCGCTGAAAACCGGCGAGGCCGCAGCAGGCATCGCCATCGCCGAGGCGTGGTTCCCCGCCCTGCACCCCTACCGCAACCGCCTGAACGAGGTTCGCGCCAGCTACGGGCCGATGGCCTATCCCGGCTCGCCCCTGATCGCCGCGCTGTCTTTGCGTGACCAAGACACCATCCATCTTGCGGAACTGCACCCGCAAGAACACCAACACCTGCGCCACGCCCTGAACCCGTGGAGCGCGCATATCTACCCAAAAGACGGCTTCGATCTTGCCCTCGCCATCACGCCGCCGACGCCCCGGCGCGGCCTGATGCTGATTGATCCCAGCTACGAGGTGAAGGCCGATTACGACGCCATCCCAAAGCATATCGCCAACATCAACCGCAAATGGAACGTTGGAATCATCGCCCTCTGGTATCCGCTTCTGACCGGCGGCCCGCATGGCCCGATGTTGAAATCGCTAGAGGCGCAGTTCCCGGATGCCCTGCGCTCGGAAGTCCGCTTCCCCCCGGCGCGGGAGGGACACCGGATGGAAGGCTCGGGCATGTTCATCGTCAATCCGCCCTACGGCCTCTCCGAAGAAGCCGCCCGGATTGAGGCGCATTTCAAGGCGCTATAATTTTAGGGCGCCCAAAAGCTGGAGCTTTTAAATGCTGGAATTTCACACCCTCGATGTGTTCACCGAAACCCCTTTCGCAGGCAATCCCCTCGCCGTTGTTCTAAATGCCGACACCCTGACCACCCAGCAAATGCAAACCATCGCGCGCGAGTTCAACCTGTCCGAGACCATTTTCGTGCGGGCCCCGCAAGACCCGACCCATACCGCCCGCGTCCGTATCTTCTTTCCCACCGACGAGATCCCCTTTGCCGGCCATCCCACGATCGGCTGTGCCATCCATCTCGCCTGCGCCAGACACACGGGCGATTTCGAAACCCTGATCACCCTTGAAGAAGAAGCAGGCCTCGTCCCCGTTACCGTCATCCGCCACGGCAACCATATTGAGGCCGAATTCGTAGCCCCGGTGCTGCCCTTCCCGGTGAAAACTGACCTGTCGGTTGATCTGATCGCCGCCAGCCTTGGCCTCACCCCCGCCCAGATCGGCTTTGCCAACCACCGCCCCGCCACCCATCAAGGTGGTCCGCGCTTCCTTTATGTCCCCATCGACACCCTCGGCACCCTCGGCCAAGCCATACCGCATGAGCCGCATTGGTCCGTGCTGATGGCCTTGGCGGACGTGGACAGCGCCTATCTCTATACGCCCGGCGCCGCCGCTGATGCGACCTGCGATTACCAAGCCCGGATGTTCTCGCCCACCGCAGGTATCGCCGAAGACCCCGCCACCGGGTCAGCCAGCGCTATTCTGGCCTCGCAGCTTTGGCGCACCGGCGTGATCCCCTTGGGCAGGACAAGCTTGACCCTACGCCAAGGCGTCGAGATGGGTCGCCCCTCCAGCATCGGCCTGACCATTGAGGCCAGCATAAAAGGCCTCATCGCCGTCCGCATCAAAGGCAGCGCCGTGCCGATCAGTTCTGGGAAAATCCGCCGCCCGTAACCGCTTCGTGCGCTTCAGGACCAGCAACGCCACTTGGCAAGGCCAGAGCACCCGCCTATCCTACCGGTATGTTCGCAGAAATCCTCCGCAGCCTTCTGGCTCCCGCCCCGCCCCGCATGGCCGACCCCGACGCGCAGCTAGCCCTTGCCGCTTTGCTGGTCAGGGTGGCCAAGACCGATGGGCTTTATGCCGCTGAAGAAGTTGAACGGATTGAGAAAATCCTGGTGACCCGCAATGATCTCGACCCGTTTGAGGCCGCCGCCCTGCGCGCCAAAGCCGAGGATTTCGAATCCCAGGCCCCCGACACCGTGCGCTTCACCCGCGCTCTGAAAGCCGCCGTGCCGCTGGAAGATCGCGCCGGATTGGTCGAGGCTTTGTGGTCGGTTGCCCTTGCCGATGGTCAACGCGATGCATCGGAAGATCAGCAAATGCGCCTGCTCGCCAATCTTTTGGGCCTCTCCGACGTCGAATCCGCGCAAGCCCGCCAGAAAGCCACCCGCACATGATCGCGAGCCTTGGCATGTATGACCGCCCGGAAACCGCCGTTGCGAATGATCGGCTCTGGGCGGGTATCCGCGACGGTTTGCGCGCCGAAGGCATCCAAGCCCCCGACGCTTTGACCCGAGGCAAGCACGCCTATTGGGACGCATGGCAATCGTCCGATCTGGTGTTCTCGCAAACCTGCGGCTTTCCGTTTCGTGCTAAACTGCACGACCATGTCACCCTGATCGGCACCCCCGATTACGGCTTGCCTGGCTGCCCGCCCGGCCATTACAACTCCGTCTTCGTGGCCCGCCGCGATGATCCCCGCTGCGCCCTTGAAGACTTCTCCCACGCGTCTTTCGCCTACAACGAAGACCTTAGCCAATCCGGCTGGGCCGCACCGCAAAACCATGCCGACGCGCACGGGTTGCATTTCCCGCCCAGCCTTCAAACCGGCGGCCACCGTCTGTCTGCCGTCGCCGTCGCAGAATCCCGGGCAGATCTGGCGGCAATTGACGCGCTGACATGGGAATTGTTGACCAAATACGAGCCCGTCGCCGCCCGCCTGAAAGAAATCGCTCGCACCCAGCCGCCGACCCCGGTGCTGCCCTATATCACCGCCAAAACCGATGATGCGGCAGTTTTTTTCCGCGTCACCGCAGCCGCGATTGCCGCCCTCAGCGCCGCAGATAAGGCCACATTGCACCTGCAAGGCCTGATCGCGATCCCGGCCAGCGCTTATCTTGCGGTGCCCACGCCGGCCTCACCTGACCAGATTGCGCATAATCTTTAGGCAAAACGCCCAAGCACCTGCCAAATTGCGCTGCAAAACCCGTTGCAATGCCACCAATTCTGCGGCCTATTCAGTCACCTGACCTCATCTAAGGCCCAACAGTGACCGAATCTGCCGATACACCCGTCATCGCGATCCATGATCTGCACAAAAGCTACGGCTCGCTTGAGGTGTTGAAAGGCGTCGATCTGACCGCCCCGCGCGGCCATGTGGTGTCGTTGATTGGCTCGTCGGGGTCGGGCAAATCCACCCTGCTGCGCTGCTGCAACCTCTTGGAAGACAGCCAACAGGGTGAAATTCGCTTTGAAGGTGAGCCGGTGCGCTGGAAAGGTCACGGCCTTAGCCGCCACCCCGCCGACCGCGCGCAAGTCACCCGAATGCGGACCAATCTTTCGATGGTGTTTCAGCAGTTTAACCTGTGGTCGCATATGACGATCCTGCAAAACGTCATGGAAGCCCCGGTGACGGTGATGAAGCGCGACCCGAAAGAGGTCGAAGCCAAAGCCCGCGAATACCTCGCCAAAGTTGGCATCGAAGATAAGGCCGATGCTTGGCCCGCGATGCTGTCGGGTGGCCAACAACAACGTGCCGCCATTGCGCGGGCGTTGTGCATGGAACCGCGCGCCTTGCTGTTTGACGAGCCTACTTCTGCGCTTGACCCTGAACTGGAGCAAGAGGTGATCAAGGTGATCAAGGCGCTGGCCGATGAAGGCCGCACCATGATCCTTGTCACGCATGATATGAAACTCGCCGCCGACGTGTCCGATCACGTCATCTTCCTGCACCTAGGCAAGATCGAAGAACAAGGCCCGCCGTCCGAACTGTTCGCCAACCCCAAGACCGACCGTCTGCGCGGGTTCCTGTCCGCAGGCGCGCATTAAAGTGGTTGCGTTTTATCTGGCGCAAGACGCATCACAATTTGCGCAGTTCTTGGCGCGAATTGTGTTTCAAGATAAACGCAAACCACTCTAAAAACACCAAATCAAAAACCAACTGGGAGACGACAATGAAAAAACTACTTCTCGCCACCGCCCTCATGGCCCTATCCGCAGGCTTTGCCTCGGCTGACGTGGTGCGCTTGGCCACCGAGGGCGCTTACCCCCCCTTCAACTTCATCAACGACAAGGGCGAAGTCGCGGGCTTTGAGCGCGAGTTCGGCGATGAGATCTGCAAGCGGGCCGCGTTGGAATGCACCTGGACCACCAATGAATGGGACAGCATCATCCCCAACCTGCAATCAGGTAACTTCGATGTGATCATCGCGGGCATGTCGATCACTGATGAGCGCTCAAAGGTCATCACCTTCTCGGACAACTACTATCCGCCAGCCGCTTCGGCCTATCTTGCCGCAAGCGCAGATGCCGATGTGAAAACCGGCATTGTCTCGGCGCAAGTCGGCACCATCCAAGCCGCTTATGTGGCTGAATCCGGCGCCACCCTGCTCGAATTCCCCACCCCGGATGAAACCGTTGCCGCCGTGCGCAATGGTGAGGCTGCGGCTGTGTTCGCCGACAAAGACTACTTGCGCCCCTTTGCAGCGGAATCTAATGGCGCTTTGGTGTTCGCCGGCGAAGACATCGCAATCGGTGGCGGCGTCGGTCTGGGCATGCGTCAGTCGGATACCGAGCTGAAAGGCAAAATGGACACCGCGATCAAAGCGATGAAAGCCGATGGTTCGCTAAACGTGTTGATTGAGAAGTATTTCGGCCCGGAAGGTCTGAAGTTCTAATCACCAAAATGCCCTCCGGTGCAAATCGGGGGGCTTATTCTGCCCCATCGGACCGATATTGATGTTCGCAGCTTGCGCCACCCCCAAAGTGATCGAGGGCCTGACTTGGGCCATGTGCTACCTGACCTCGGGCAAGCACCTTGATTTTTATGGGTCCTTTGTCACCGTGCTGCTGCTGTTGGCCGTCACTGCGCCCGTCGCCATGGCCTTGGGCTTTGGTGGGGCGATGGCGGCGCGCAGCCAGATCGCGCCCCTGCGCTGGTTCGGCAAAGCCTACACCGCCATGGTGCGCGGCGTGCCCGATATCGTGTATTTCCTGTTCTTCGTCATCGCGCTGGATCAAGGCATCGAATACCTCAACCACCTGCGCGTCTGCGAAGACCTCTCGCAACCGGTGTTCCGGGGCCTCGAATTCCACGTCTGCGCCGAAGCCAAAGTCCCCCCCGCCACCGCATCGCCTTTCATGTTCCAAGCCTACAGCTTTGGCCTTGCGGTGATCACCTTCGCCATCGTGTTCGGTGCTTTTGTCGCCAACGTGATCTATGGCGCGATGCAAGCCGTCCCCCGTGCCCAACTGGAAACCGCCGAGGCTTACGGCATGAGCCACGGCCAAGTCTTTCGCCGCGTTCTGGTGCCGCAAATGTGGACCTATGCGCTGCCGGGCCTCACCAACCTGTGGATGATCCTGATCAAAGCCACACCTCTGCTGTTCCTGCTGTCGGTCAAAGACATCGTCTACTACGCCCGCGAGTTGGGCGGCACCAAGACCCAAGCCTATGACTACCCCCACCCGGATTGGCGACTGTATTACTTTCTCGGTTTGCTGGTGTTCTATCTGTTGATGACGAAACTCTCGGAAATCGTGCTGACCCGCATCTCAAATCGGCTGTCCAAAGGCCAAGCCACCGCCGCAGGCGAAGCCATGCGAAAGGCCGCGATATGAGCTGTTGGGAAACCTTCACCGACTACGCGCTGCGCTCGATCGGCATCGGTGCAAAGCTGCTGCCGAAAACCGATTTCACCATTTGCCAACAATTCACCCTGATCGGTTCCGGCCTGATCTGGAACGTCTATTTCGGCGCTTTGGCGTTGTTGTTCGGCTTCGTCCTCGCCAATGCCCTCGCCTTGGCCCGCATTGCCCACAGCCCATGGCTGCGTAAACCCGCCGAATGGTTTGTCTTTGTGTTTCGCGGCTCGCCGTTGTTCATCCAGTTCTTCCTCGCCTATGAACTGCTTGTCATGCTGCCCCGCACGGGCATCGAGCTGTTCGGCCTGACGCTAACGTCTTCATGGCTGACCAAAGCTTGGGCAGGCGCGCTGATCGTGCTGTTCCTGAACACCGCCGCCTATTCCGCCGAGATTTTCTACGGTGCCCTGCGCTCGATCCCGAAAGGCGACCTAGAGGCCGCCGAGGCCTACGGCATCACCGGTTTCGCTAAGTTCCGCCGCATCCAATGGCCGACCATGCTGCGCCTCGCATGGCCCAGCTACACCAACGAGGCGATTTTCCTGTTTCAATCCACCACCCTGGTGTTCTTCTCGGGCTTCCCGGCGCTCAGCCAGCAGGGCGACGCTTTGTATTACGCCAATTACTTCGCCGACAAAACTTTTAACCCATTCATCCCCTACCCCATCGTCGCCTTCTACTTCGTCCTGCTGACTTTGGCGGTGATCGGGCTATTTGGCCGCATCAACCGCCACCTCAATCGCCATTTGCCGCAAAACATCCGCAGCAGAATTCGCTTGCGTCCTCAACTGATCCGATAGTAACCTACATTTGATCAAATTGCGGGACTGCTATCGTGGCAGCCGCCGGGATCACAAAAAAGGATAGGATCAAGGGCATGATCCGATCTGCCTGCTGGCCATTTTGGCAAGTGTGGGCGGTTCCATGCCTTCCTGATGTGCAATGATGAAAGACTGGCTGAGAAAGCATCCCGACGTGCGCACGATTCGTGTCGCTGCGGTGGATTTGAACGGGCAAGCCCGAGGCAAACGCGTGCCTGCGCGCTTTGCCGATAACGTGGTGAAGAACGGCACAAGGTTCCCGTTCTCTGTGCTGAACCTCGACATCTGGGGCGAAGATATTGACGACAGCCCGCTGGTATTTGAGCAGGGCGACCAAGACGGCATCCTGAAACCGACCGAGCGCGGCTTCATGCCGATGCCGTGGCTGGAAGCCCCCACCGCTTTGCTGCCGATCTGGATGTTCCGCGAAAACGGCACGCCGTATGAAGGCGATCCCCGCCACGCCCTGCGCGCGGTCGTGGATCGTTTCAAGGCCCGTGGCCTGACCCCGGTTTGCGCGATCGAGTTAGAATTCTTCCTGATCGACGACTCGGGCAAAACCCTGCAAGCCCCGGCCTCCCCGCGTTCCGGCAAGGTGCGCAAAGCCGCAGAAACCCTGTCAATCCGGGCACTAGACGCGTTCGATACCTTCTTCACCGATCTCTACGACGCCTGTGAAGCGATGGATATACCTGCCGACACCACCACCTCGGAAACCGGGCTTGGTCAGTTCGAGGTCAACCTGATGCACTGCGACGACGCCCTGCGCGCCGCCGATGATGCATGGTTGTTCAAGATGCTGGTCAAGGGTCTGGCACGCCGTCATGGCTTTGCGGCCAGCTTCATGGCGAAACCCTACCCGGAGTATTCCGGCTCGGGCCTGCACACCCATTTCAGCGTGATTGATGATAAGGGCGACAACGTGTTTGACTCCGGCGGCCCGAAAGGCACCGCGATGATGAAAAACGCGGTCGCGGGTTGTTTGAATGCGATGCACGATTCCACGCTGATTTTCGCGCCGCACCAGAACAGCTACGAACGTCTGGTGCCCGGTAAACACGCCCCCACCGCCATCGCCTGGGGCTACGAAAACCGCACCGCCGCGATCCGTATTCCGGCAGGCAACCCCGCTGCACGCCGCATCGAACACCGCGTCGCGGGTGGCGATGTAAACCCCTATCTGATGCTCGCCGCGATCTTGGGTGCGGCACTGGATGGCATTGAGAAACAGATGGAACCCTCCAGCCCGGTGGTCGGCAATGCTTATGCGGTTGAAGGTCTGCCGCAGATTCCGACCAGTTGGGAGGCCGCGATTGACGCAATGGAGCAATCCGAAATCGTCGCGCGCTTCATCCACCCCGAACTGATCAAGAACCTGATCTCAACCAAACGGCAAGAGCACCACTATATTGGTGAGTTGACCGACGCCGAGCGGATCGAGTTGTACCTCGACACCGTCTAACGCCGTCGCGTCCCCCCTTGACCAAATGGGGGGACGCAGCGCAATCTGAACCCACAGCAACTCCGGAAAACCCATGCTTATCGGCATCTTGCAAACAGGTCTTGCCCCCGACTCGCTTATTGAGACTTCGGGAGATTACCCGGATATGTTCGCGCGCCTGCTTGCTGGCAATGGCTTTACCTTCCGCACCTACCGCGTGGTTGAGGGTGAATTTCCGGCATCAGTGCAAGAGTGTGACGGCTGGCTGATCACCGGATCGCGTCATGGTGCCTATGAAGATCACCCATGGATTGCACCGCTTGAGGATTTTATCCGCAACGCCTACACTGCTCGTATCCCGATGGTTGGCATCTGCTTTGGCCACCAGATCATCGCGCAAGCGATGGGCGGCAAGGTTGAACGTTTCGCCAAAGGTTGGGCCATCGGCGCCACAGATTACGATTTCAACGGCCAGCACCTCACGCTGAACGCGTGGCATCGCGACCAGGTCACCGAAAAGCCCGCCAATGCTAAGGTTTTGGCAACAAACGATTTTTGCACCAACGCAGCACTCATCTATGATGATCGGATGCTGACCGTGCAAGCCCATCCTGAATTTCGCCCCGAATTCATTGATGGCCTGATGCAGACTCGGGGCAAAGGTCTGGTCCCCGAAGATGTGATGGCGGCAGCCACAAACCGGCTGTCAGACCCGATCCAAGACCAGACCATGGCGGCGCAGATCGCCGCTTTCTTCAAGGCCAAAAGACCCTAAGTCCCCAGCCTCGCCGGGGAATAACCCGACAACCAACAGTGTGAAAAATGTCCAAATGGACCGACCAACTGCCAGAGGCAGCCCGCAACTACATCGGTGATCGCCGGGTGGATGAAGTCGAATGTGTGATCGGTGACATCGCAGGCGTGGCGCGCGGAAAAGCGATGCCAGCGGCGAAATTTGCCTATCAAACCAACTACTTCCTGCCCAATTCGATCTTTCTGCAAACCATCACTGGCGAATGGGCCGACAATCCGTTTGATGCCTTCACCGAGCCGGATATGATTCTGGAGCCCGATTTCACCACCGCGACCGCCGCCCCCTGGACCGCAGATGTGACGCTACAAGTCATCCACGACGCCAAGGATCAGGACGGCAATCTGGTGCCGTTTGCCCCGCGCAACGTCCTGCGCCGGATCATGGATCTGTATGCCGCGCAAGGCTGGACCCCGGTTGTGGCACCCGAGATGGAATTTTTCCTGACCGCCCGCAACATCGACCCCAACCAGCCCGTGATCCCCCCCATGGGCCGTTCGGGCAGGCGGGCTGCGGGCAAGCAAGCCTATAGCCTGTCGGCGATTGACGAATACGGCAAGGTGATCGACGACATCTACGACTTCGCCGAAGCGCAAGGCCTTGAAATTGATGGTATCTTGCAAGAAGGTGGTGCTGGGCAGATTGAGCTGAACCTCGCGCACGGTGACCCCATTCGCTTGGCTGACGATGTGTTTTTCTTCAAACGCCTGATCCGTGAAGCCGCCCTACGCCACGATTGCTTCGCCACCTTCATGGCCAAACCAATCGCAGGCGAGCCGGGTTCAGCGATGCATATTCACACCTCGGTCGTCGATAGCAAAACCGGAAAGAACATCTTTTCCGACAAAAAGGGCGGCGAGACGGAACATTTCCTGCACTTTATCGCCGGGATGCAGAACCATCTGACCGGGGCCATCGCTTTGCTGGCGCCCTATGTGAACAGCTACCGCCGCTATGTGCCGGATTTTGCAGCCCCGATTAACCTTGAATGGGGACGCGACAACCGCACCACAGGTATCCGCATCCCGATCAGCAGCCCTGCTGGCCGCCGGGTGGAAAACCGCCTGCCGGGGATGGATTGCAACCCCTACCTTGGCATCGCGGCGACCTTGGCCTGCGGCTATCTTGGCCTGATGGAAAAGAAAGACCCGCGCCCGGAATTTGCTGGCTCCGCCTATATCGACTCAGACGATATCCCCACCAATATGGGCGATGCGCTGGATCTTTTGGAAGAAGACCAAGCCTTGTGCGACGTTTTGGGGCCAGAGTTCGTCGCTGTCTACGATTCGGTAAAGCGCAATGAGTACAAAGAGTTCCTGCAAGTCATCAGCCCGTGGGAACGCGAACATCTGCTGTTGAACGTGTAAGATGAACCTGCTGCACGCCAATGATCAGACGGGGGCTTATCCTGCGTCTTACTATGCCGCCACCCGCACGCCGCTGGCACCCTTCCCAGCCCTGCAAGGTGAAACTCGCGCCGATGTCTGCATCGTTGGCGGCGGCTATACTGGCCTCTCAGCAGCCCTGCATCTGGCCGAAAAGGGCTATGATGTGGTGCTGCTGGAAGCCCATAAGCTCGGCTTCGGGGCCTCGGGCCGCAATGGTGGGCAGGTCGGTTCCGGCCAGCGCCAAGATCAGGATTGGATCGAGAAAACGGTGGGGGTGCAAACCGCCCACAAACTCTGGGATTTGGCTGAAGAATCGAAAGCTTTGGTGAAGAACCTCATCCAATCTCACAACATGCCCGTCAGCTTCCACCCCGGCATCGCCCACGCTTGTTGGACGGATGTGCAGGTCCGCCACAGCCACAAATACGCAGAAAAACTCTCCCGCGACTACGGCTACAACCACCTCGAACCGCTGGACCGCGCAGGCATCCAAGCCCTGATCGGCTCCAAGGTCTACAAAGGCGGCGAGATCGACCACGACGCGGGCCACCTGCACCCGCTGAACTACGCGCTTGGCCTCGCCACCGCCGCCACCAAAGCCGGCGCGCGGCTGCACGAACTCTCGGAAGTCACCCAGATCGATCAAGGCGCGCAGCCCACCGTCCACACCGCCCAAGGCCGCGTCCACGCCAAACAGTTGATCCTTGCGGGCAACGGCTATCTCGGCAATCTCGCCCCGAAAGTCGCCGCAAAAGTCATGCCGATCAACAACTTCATCCTCGCCACCGAACCACTTGGGGATCGCGCCAAAGACATTCTGTCGCAACCCTTAGCCGTCGCCGACACCAAATTCGTCGTCAACTATTGGCGTCTGTCCGAAGACAACCGACTGCTGTTTGGTGGCGGCGAATCCTACGGCTACCGCTTCCCTGATCTGATCAAAACGGTCTCAAAACCGATGCTTCAGATCTACCCGCAACTGAAAGGCACCAAGATCGACTTCGCATGGGGCGGCACCTTGGCGATCACCATGAACCGGATGCCTTGCTTCACCCGGCCCTATGTCAACACGCTTTCGGCCTCGGGCTACTCCGGTCACGGCGTTGCAATGGCCACCCTCGCAGGCAAAATCCTTGCGGAAGCCACTGCCGCGCAGTCCGAACGCTTCGATCTGATGGCCAGCCTGCCGCAGCCGCGCTTTCCCGGCGGTGCCACCTTGCGCTGGCCAATGCTGGTGCTGGCGATGACATGGTACGGCATGCGCGACCGCCTTGGCCTTTAGAGCGGCTCAAGGCGATTTCATCTTCAAATACCGCCCCCGCCAGCGGGGCGGTGTTGCCAAGCCGCTGCTGCAAAGCAAAATTTGCCTGATATATAGGCGGATTTCGCCCGAAGCCCGCGATTGTCACTAGCCTGTCACCAATCCTATGTTTAAAGCTTTTCTAAAGAAGACTTTAAGGAAAGCTGTGATCATGGCTGCTGACGGACAAAGCCTCGCCCCCAAAACCTACGACGCTGAACCGATCCCCGAGGCCGCGCGCGCCGAAATTGAGCGCCTCCTCAGTTCGGGCGATCTGTTCCGCTACACTGCTGCCGAAGGCGCGCCCGTGGCCCTGCTAGAGCAGGAATTTGCCGACCTGTTGGGAGCCAAATACGCCCTCGCCGTCGCCTCGTGTTCCGCTGCTTTGTTCCTCGCCATCAAGGCGCTGGATCTGCCGCGCGGTGCAAACATCCTGATCCCCGCCTTCACCTTCGCCGCGGTGCCCTCCGCAGTTGTCCATGCCGATTGCACCCCGGTTCTGGTTGAAGTTGGCGACAACTACCGCGTCGATCTGGTAGATTTTGCCGCCAAACTTGACGACGCAGCCGCCGTCCTGATCAGCCACATGCGTGGCCATACCAGCGATATGGACACGATCATGGCGCTGTGTGATGCCAAGCGCATCCCCGTCATCGAAGACGCCGCCCACAGCCTGGGCACCACATGGAACGGCAAGAACATCGGTACAATCGGCAAGGTGGGTTGCTTCAGCTTCCAATCCTACAAGCTTGTCAACGCGGGCGAAGGTGGCATCCTGATCACCGATGATCCCGAAATCGCCGCCCGCTCCGTGATCATGTCGGGCGCGTATGAGCAGAACTGGAAGAAGCATCCCGGCATGCAAAACAGCTATATGCTGTGGCAAAACAAGCTGCCACTCTACAACATGCGAATGCAGAACCTGTCTGCCGCCGTGATCCGCCCGCAACTGCCCGAGGTGGCCAGCCGCGTCGCCAAGGGCCGCGCGGGCCATGACCGCGTCGCGGACCAGCTGAACACCAGCCCCTACATCACCGTGCCGCCCGCCCTGCCGCCGGAACAACGCGCGCCCGACTCGATCCAGTTCAACCTAGGCGGGGATTGGACCGACGCGCAGGCTTTTGCCTTTCAAGCCCACGCCAAACAGCGCGGCGTCTCGGTGCAAATCTTCGGCCTCACCGAAGGCAACGCCCGCGCGTTCTGGAATTGGGAATTCCTTGGCCCCGCCCCAGATCTGCCGCAGACCCGTGCCATGCTGATGCGCGCCTGCGATGTGCGCCTGCCGACCCGGCTGACCGAGGCTGAACTGGATTACATCGCCGAGGCGCTGATCCATGCTGCCGCCACAGTGAAAGCTCCGCTGAAATCTGCCGCCATCGCCTCGGCCTGACCCCATCCGATAAATCATCGGCGGGGCTGCGTTTTTCCTCTTGCAGCCGCCCCGCCGCTCGCTTATCTCACCGCAATCCGACGGTTGCGGGCGTAGCTCAGGGGTAGAGCATAACCTTGCCAAGGTTAGGGTCGTGAGTTCGAATCTCATCGCCCGCTCCATCGGAAATACAAATCACTGCATAAAAAAGCGCCCCATGGGGCGCTTTTTGCTGTGTTTATTCCCATACCGCCCCGGGCTTAATCCGGGGCCTCCTGTTTCGGCCGCGAGGCACCGGATCAAGTCAACGGCGGCAAGGAGCAAATCCTACCGCATCCGGAGACCGCCCGCATCAAACCGAAACGCGCGTGGCGCGTCAGGCGTCAAATACACCGCCTCATCAACCACGAAATCTTGCTCGCCAAACTGCCGCACCGTCAGCAGGCCATGGGGCTCGGCCCGCACATAGATAAGCGTCTCGCTGCCCAGCTTCTCAACATGGCTGATCCGGCCTGCAATCACGCCTGCATCGCGTGAGATTGCCAGATGTTCGGGCCGCACCCCGACCGTCTCGCCCTGCCCATCCATCGCCTGCGCCTTCAGGAAGTTCATCTTCGGGCTGCCAATAAACCCTGCGACAAAGGCATTGTCAGGATCATTATACAAATCCATCGGCCGCCCGACTTGTTCGACCCTTCCCGCATTCAGCACCACGATCTTATCGGCCAAGGTCATCGCCTCGACCTGATCATGCGTCACATAGACCATGGTTGCCTTCAACTCGCGGTGCAGCCGCGCAATCTCGATCCGCGTGTTCACTCGCAAAGCCGCATCCAAGTTTGACAACGGCTCGTCAAACAGGAACAGCTTCGGCGTCCGAACAATCGCCCGGCCAATGGCGACGCGCTGCCGCTGGCCGCCAGACAATTCCGCAGGGCGGCGATCCAGCAACGCATCCAGCGACAGCATACCGCTGGCCCGCGCCACACTTTCCGCCACTTGAGCTGCCGACGACCCCGCCTGTTTCAGCCCCAGCCCCATGTTGTCGCGCACCGTCAGATGCGGGTAAAGCGCGTAGGATTGAAACACCATCGCGATTTCGCGCTTGCTGGGCGGGGTGTTGTTGACGGGCACCCCGTCGATCTTGATATCGCCACCGCTGGCATCCTCCAGCCCGGCGATAATCCGCAGCAGAGTGGATTTCCCGCAGCCTGAGGGTCCGACAAACACGCAGAATTCGCCGTCTTCGACCGTCAGGTTGACGCCCTTGATCACCTCAACCGTGCCGAAGTTCTTGGTGATGTTGGAAAGGGTCAGATTGCCCATTTCAGGCTCCTAGCTTGACAGGTTGGCCGGATCGCACACTTTCGTCCGCTGCAAGGCAGATCGCCAAAGATTGCACCGCATCATTCATATGCCGGGTCAGATCGAGGTTTTCATTGATCGCGCGCGCCACATAAGCCGCCTCACGGTCACAAAGTTCCTGATGCCCCGGCTCATCCGCCATCGAAATATCGGTATCGCCCGTCGCCACCTTATGCACCCGCAGCAGCGAGGTTTTGGTGTGGGTGTCGATATCGTCTGACCGCGCAGACTCCGACATCCTGATCGAAACCGCGCCATTTGGGCTGACCACATCTTTGACGAAAAACGCGGTGTCCGACATCATCGGCCCCCAGCCGGCTTCATACCAGCCCAAGCTGCCGTCGGCGAAAATCACCTGAAAATGCCCGTAGTTATACATATCGGGCGCGATTTCATGCGACAGCCGTAGCCCCATCCCGCGCACCTCTACGGGTTGCGCATCGGTGATCTGGCACATCACATCGACATAATGCACCCCGCAATCGACAATCGGCGGCGTGGTCTGCATCAGCGCCTTATGCACCTCCCATGTCGGCCCGCTCGACTGCTGGTTGAGGTTCAGCCGGAACACATAAGGCCCACCCAGTGCCCGCGCCTCGGCAATCAACCGTATCCAACTCGGATGATGCCGCAGGATATAACCCACCACCACCTTGCGCCCGCTGGCGACCGCCATCGCCTGCACGCGGCGCGCGTCGGCGACCGTAGTGGCAAGGGGTTTTTCGACAAACACATCCGCCCCCGCCGCCATCGCGGCACAGGCATAATCGGCGTGGCTGTCGGAATAGGTCGCCACACAGACCAGATCGGGCTTCAATGCGGCCAAAGCCGCCGCATAATCCGTCAGCAGCGGATAGCCCTGCAACTCCGCAGGCAGATCAACCTTAGAACGATTAACCAGCCCGATAATCTCAAACGCCGGATCGTTGTGATAGGCCAAAGCATGACTGCGGCCCATATTGCCCAAGCCTGCCACCAATACTTTAATGCTCATTTAACGGCTCCTGCGGTGATGCCGCGAATAAGTTGACGCGAGAAGATCAGATACAGCACCAGCACCGGCAGGATCGCCAAACTCAGCGCCGCCAGCACCGCGTTCCAATCCGTCACAAACTGCCCGATGAAGACCTGACTGCCCAAGGTGATGGTCTTGGTGCTTTCAGCCGGGGCCAAAATCAGCGGGAACCACAGATCGTTCCAGATCGGGATCATGGTAAACACCGCCACCGTCGCCATCGCAGGCCGGATCAACGGCAGCACCAGCCGGAAGAAGATGCGATACTCGGAAAGCCCATCAATCCGCCCGGCATTTTTCAAATCGTCCGACACCTGCCGCATGAATTCCGACAGGATGAACACCGCCAACGGCAGCCCCTGCGCAGTATAAACCAGCACCAGCGCGGTCAGCGTATTGACCAAGCCACTCGCCACCATCAGCTGCAAAATCGCCACCGTGCCCAACCGGATCGGGATCATGATGCCCAGCGCGAGATACAGCCCCACCAGCGTGTTGCCCTTGAACCGATACTCCGACAGCGCAAACGCCGCCATCGCGCCAAACAGCAGCACAAAGAACAGGCTGCCCACGGTGACGGTCATCGAGTTCAGAAAATACTGAAAAAAATCGCCCTGTTTCAGCACGGTTTTGAAACCGACCCAATCCAAAGTCTCGGCATTGGGCAAAGCCAACGGATGCGCAAAGATCGCCTTGCGGGATTTGAACGCGTTGATCACAATGACAAAAACCGGGAACAGCGCGATCAGCGTATAGGTCAGCAGCACCGCATGGGCGGCCACGCTGCGGGCGGGGGAATGGCGTGAGACGGACATGATCCCCCCTTAAAACTGATAGCGGCGCAGCCGCGTCTGGATGGCAAACAGATAGATGCAGACGCCGATCAGGATGATGAAGAACATCGCCGTCGCAATCGTCGCGCCCATATTCTGATCGCCCAGTTGCAACTGAAAGCCAAAGAAGGTGCGATAGAGGAAGGTGCCTAAGATATCGGTGGCAAAGTTCGGCCCCGCCAGCGCGCCTTGCGCCGAATAGATCAGATCGAAGGCGTTGAAATTGCCGACAAACGTCAGGATCGAGATAATCCCAATGCTGGGCAGGATCAGCGGCAGCTTGATCTTCCAGAACTGCGAGGCCCCAGTGATGCCGTCCATCTCAGATGCCTCAATCACCTCATCGGGAATGCTCAGCAGGGCCGCATAAATCAGCATCATCGGAATGCCAACAAACTGCCAGACCGAGATCAGTGCCAGCGTCGTCAGCGCATAGGCCTCTTTCCCCAGCCACGGCGCGAACCATGATTTCAGCCCCACCGCGCTCAGCAAATCCGGGGCCACCCCCCAGATCGGCGACAGCATCAGTTTCCACACAAAGCCCACCACCACGAAACTCAGGATCGTCGGGATAAAAATCGCGGTACGGTAGAACGCTGCACCGCGCAGCCTTGGGTTGGAAAGGATCGCCGCCAGCAAAATCCCAATCGGGTTCTGCACCAGCATGTGCACGATGAAAAACCACGTATTGTTGCCCAGCGCATTCCAGAAACTCGCCGACCAACGCGGGTCGCCAAACAGAGTGCGGAAATTCCCCAAGCCGTTGAATTGCGATACCCGGTCCACCTTGGTGTAAAGTGACAGGTTCAGCGTAGCGAACAGGGGGATGATCATAATCGCGGTGTAAACCAGCACGGCAGGTGCCAAAAACACCAGAATATGCCAGCGGAAGGGTTTGCGGTCGGACATGCATGCGGCCTTTGGTTCGCAGGGAAAGCGCCAAGCAGGGGTCCGGGGGGCGCTCAAATCCCCCCGGCGTTTTCAATCAAGCCTAGGCTTAATTGGCCTTTTGCGGCGCGTACCAACTGGCCAAGCCCTCTTGCAGACGGGCCGCAGCGGCGTCCGGCGTCTCGGTGGCCTTGATCACATTGGCCGAGGCGTTCCAGGTCTCATTCTCAAGGTTCGGCGTGCCGCGCGACAAGATCTGATAGGTCGAGCGGATCGACGACTGGCACTTGCCGCGCCATGACACAAACTCCTGCGCCAGCGGATCTTCCATCGCAACCGGGGTCGAGTTCAGGCTGAAGAAGCCCGGCAGCGCATTGGCATACATCGTCGCGAACTCGGGCGATCCGACCCATTCGAGGAACTTCTTGGTCTCCTCAGGATGAGCCGATTTCGCATTCATCCCCAGCGCAATGTCGGTGTGATCCGAGATGTAGCAGGTGTCGCCCGCTGCTTGCACCGGCGGCGGGAACGCCCCCATTTTGAAGCCCGCTTGCTTGTTAAAGCCCGAGATTTCCCACGACCCTGCCGGATAGATCGCCGCGCGGCCCAAAGTGAACAGGTTCTGACTGTCAGGATAAGTCTGCGCTTCAAAGCCGTCGCCAAGATAATCCTTCCAGCGCGCAAGTTCTGTGAACGGTGCCACCCAATCGGCATCGGTCAGCTTCTGCGTGCCCGCGATCAGCGCCAGACGGCCTTCCTCGCCCTTCCAATAGTTCGGCCCGATGTTGTTATAGCCCATCGTGGCCGCTTCCCACTGGTCGTTGGTGCCCATCGCCAGCGGAATATAGGTGCCATCGGCCTTGATCTTGTCGAGTGCAGCAAAGAACTCATCCCGCGTGGTCGGCACCGCGATGCCCAAAGCATCAAACGCGTCTTTGTTGTAGATAAAGCCGTGGATCACCGAAGCCATCGGCACGCAGAACGTGGCCGCGCCATCATCGGTCTGCCAAGCAGATTTCGCCACCGGAGAGAAGTTCGCCATCGCGGCCAAGCTGGTCAGGTCGGCCAGATTGCCCTTCTTGTAAAGCTCAAGCGAGGCATCGAACGGACGGCAGGTCACCAGATCGCCCGCCGAACCTGCATCCAGCTTCGAGTTCAGCACTGCGTTGTATTCTGCCGGAGCGGTCGGCGCGAACACGATCTTGATGCCGGGATTGGCCACCTCAAACGCCGGGATGATGGTGTCTTGCCAGATCAGCACATCGTCATTGCGCCAGGATTCGATGGTCAGCGTCACATCCTCGGCATAGGCCGCAGATGCCAGCAACGTGCTGGCCATCAAAGCACCGATCAGTTTGGTCTTGGTCATGGGAATCTCCCTTTGTTGGTTAAAATCACCGGCTTTAGCTGCCGTTTTTATCGCTGCGCGCGATCGCCGCGCGCAGGTTTCCTTTGGTTTCGCTCAACAAGCCCAGCGCCGCTTCCGGCGCCTGCCCCAATGCAATCAGCACCGCGGGTTTCACTGCACCCTGCGCCTGATCCAGCGCTCGCGCAGCCACCCCCGCATCCACCGAAGAAATCCGCGCCACCATCATGGCCGCCCGCAGGCGCAGTTTGTCATTATCCGCCACAAGCCCAACCATCATGCCATCATGCACTTGGCCTAGCTTAATTCCCATCAGCGTGGACATCATATTCAACGCCACTTTCTGCGCCGTGGCAGCGCCCATCCGGGTCGAGCCTGCAATCACCTCCGGCGGTGTCGCCAAACAAATCGCCACATCGGCATGGTCAAACAGCTTGGCCGCAGCGGCATTGGCAATCCCGATCACCTTCGCCCCTCGCGCTTGCGCCGCCTCGGCCACCCCCAAAGCATAGGGCGTCCGCCCCGAGGCCGTCACCGCAATCACCACATCGCCCGCCCGCAAAACCTGCGCCGCCCGCGTGCCCTCATCCGCATCATCCTCGGTGTCGCCCGGCATCCGCGCGTCGACAGGCAAACCGCCCGCCATCAGCAGCAGCACCCGATCCGCCGAGACGCCAAACGTCCCGCCCAATTCCAACCCATCCGCCACGGCCATCAGCGCAGACGATCCCGCCCCGGCATAAACCAGCCGTCCATCCCCCAGCAAAGCGTCAGCCATCAACACCGCCGCCGCCTCAATCTGCGGCAAAGCCTGCCCGACAACCTGCACAGCCGCCGCCTGAGCCGCCAACAAATGCCCCAGCACCGCCGCAGCGGGTAGCGTGTCCAAGCCAGATGCGGCAGGATGCAGAAGTTCCGTTACAGCCAGCGTCATCCGAATCTCCCCTGATGAGGCCATCAGATACCTATCCAATACCTCTTGTCCAATAAAATATTCAAAAATCGCTCAACTGCCATATACGCCGCTATTTCCATCGATTCTAGAAAAATAAAACCGTTGCATTTTTTTAAAGGTATTATAATGGTATCTGCATGGCACAAACAGAACCCCCCTTGGCAGGCCCCTTCTTGATTGGCATCGACGGCGGCGGCACCTCCTGCCGCGCCACGCTTTTGGCAGGCCCCGATAAGGCCCGCTATGACGTGGTACTCGGCCCTGCCAATGTCTCCACAGATTTTGACGCAGCACTTGCCACCATCAACGCCGCTTTGGCACAACTGGCCGAGCGCGCGGGCCTGCGCATGGCCGACCTCTCCACAGCCACCGCCCATCTTGGCCTTGCCGGCGTGATGAGCCCCGCCATCGCCACCCGCGTCGCAGCCCACTTGCCCTTTGCGCATGTCAGCGTCACCGACGACCGCCCCACCACCATCGCCGGAGCCTTAGGTGAGGCCGACGGCGCACTCGCCGCCATCGGCACCGGGTCCTTCATCGGCAGGCAAGTCGCAGGCAAAATCCGCGGCGTCGGCGGCTGGGGCTTTTACATCGGCGATCAAGCCTCGGGCGCATGGCTGCTGCGCCGCTGCCTTGAGGAGGTCATGCTGGCGGTGGACGCCTTCGCGCCCCACACCGACCTTAGCCGCGCCATCCTGAAAGAACATGGCGATGATCCGGGCCAAATCGTGATGTTCTCGCTTAACTCGCAACCCTCCGATTACGCCCGCCTCGCCCGTGATGTCGTCGCCGCCGCCGAAGCAGGCGACCCCTTGGGCGCGCGATTGATGCAGGAAGGCGCAGCCTATATCCGCCGCGCGCTCGAAGTGGTCGGCTGGAAACCCAGCGAAGCACTCTGCCTCACCGGTGGCCTTGGCCCCGCCTATGCAAGCTGGTTAGAACGGCCCACCGTCACCGCAAAAGGCACGGCGCTGGACGGCGCGCTCGACCTCGCCGCCCGCCACGCGGGGGCCGTACGATGAATGTCGCCGAATTCCTCAGCCCCGCTCTTTGGCTGAACTCCACCGCAGGCCCCTTATATGTGCAGCTGCGCAAACGCTTGGAAAGCGGCATCGAAAGCGGCTTTCTCGCCCCCGACACCCTGCTGCCGCCCGAACGCGAAATAGCCGCGCTCACCAACACCTCCCGCGTCACTGTGCGCAAAGCGATTGCCGATCTGGCGGGCAAAGGCATGGTCGTGCAGAAACAAGGCTTTGGCAGCTACATCGCCCCCCGCCAATCCCGCGTGCAGCAATCGCTGTCGCGCCTGACATCCTTCACCGAAGACATGGCCCGCCGTGGCCTGACCACGGAATCCCGCTGGCTGGAACGCGGTTTGTTCCTGCCCACCCCCGAAGAAGTCATGGCACTTGGTCTTGCAGCACAAGACCGCGTCGCCCGGCTAGAGCGCGTGCGCACCATTGACGGCCAGCCGATGGCGATTGAACGCGCCTCGCTCTCGACCTCCATCCTGCCAGATCCCACCTCAGTTGAGCGTTCGCTCTACGCCACCCTCACCGCGCGCGGTCATCGCCCGGTGCGCGCCGTGCAACGCATCTCCGCCGCCAATTTGGCCAAGCGCGACGCCGATCTGCTGCACGTGCCGGTGGGCGCGGCTGGCCTGCGCATCGAGCGGATTTCTTATCTCGCCTCTGGCGCCGTAGTGGAATTCACCCGCTCGATCTATCGCGGCGATGCCTATGATTTTGCAGCCGAACTTCAAATCGGCCCCGAAGACGAAGGACCAAGCGCATGACTGAACTTGAAACCCACATGGCCCGCGAAGTGGCCGAAATCCCCGAAGCCGCCCAGCGCTTCCTTACCCAATCGGCATCGTACATCCACGCAGCCGCAGCGGCGATGCGCCACGCCAACCCCAACCTGATCGTCACCGTCGCACGCGGCTCCTCGGATCACGCCGCCACCTACCTCAAATACGCGGTGGAACTGCTGGCAGGCATCCCGGTCGCCTCAGTCGGCCCCTCCATCGCCTCGATCTACGGCCGCCCGCTGCACTTGGCCAATGCCGCCTGCATCGGTATTTCGCAATCCGGCAAAAGCCCTGATATCGTGGCGATGACCGAAGCCGCCCGCGCAGGCGGAGCCTTGACCATCGCCATCACCAACTTTGCCGACGCGCCGATGGCGCAAGCCGCCGCCCACTGCCTGCCTTTGGCGGCAGGCGAGGAAAAAAGCGTCGCCGCCACCAAAACCTTCGTCAGTTCCGTGGTCGCAGGCCTTGCCCTGCTGGCCGAATGGCAAGACGACACCGCTCTGCGCAACGCCGTGGCTGATTTGCCCCGCGCCTTCGCCGAGGCGCTTAAACAAGACTGGTCCCCTCTCTCCAACCGCCTCTCCCGCGCGCAACAAGCCTTCGTGCTGGGCCGAGGCCCCGGCTTCGCCATCGCCGCCGAAGTGGCGCTCAAATTCAAAGAAACCTGCGGCTTGCACGCCGAAGGCTATTCCGCAGCCGAAGTGCTGCACGGCCCCTCCGCCATCGTGCAAGAACGCTTCCCGGTGCTCGCCCTTGCCGTCGAAGACGCCGCCCTGCCGCAAATCACCGCCACCGCCGAGCGTCTCGCCGCCCAAGGTGCCGATGTTTTCATCACCGGAGCACCCGCCAAAGGCTGCACCACCCTGCCCGCCGTCACCGGTCTGCACCCGCTACTCGCCCCTCTCGTCACCGGCGTCAGCTTTTATCACTTCGTCGAACACCTCGCCCGCCGCCGCGGCTTCGACCCCGACACCCCGCCGCATTTGCGCAAAGTGACGCAAACGCTATGACCCGCCTGATCCTCACCGCCCCGCAAGTGTTCGACGGCACCAAGATGCTGCCCAACCACGCCGTGGTGATTGAGGCAGGCCAAATCACCGCCCTCTTGCCCAGCGACCAAGCCCCCGACGGCCCGCGCCAAGATCTAAGCGGCACCCTCGCTCCCGGCCTGATCGATCTGCAAGTCAACGGCGGCGCGGGGATCATGCTGGACGGCACCGCCACGCTCGAACGCATCGCCACCATCTGCGCCGCCCATGCCCGGCTTGGTGCCACCGGCATCCTGCCCACCCTGATCACCGACACGCCTGCCGCCACAACTGCCGTGATCAAAGCAGGCATCGCCGCCGCCCGTTCCCGCACCCCCGGCTTCCTCGGCCTGCATCTCGAAGGCCCGCATCTCGACCCCAAACGCCAGGGCGCGCACGACCCCGCCCTGATCCGCCCGATGACCGAGGTTGATCTCGCCGAACTCTGCAATGCCGCCGCCCACCTGCCCGCCATGATGCTGACCCTCGCCCCGGCCTCTGTCACACCCGCCCAAATCACAAAACTGACCCAAGCCGGAGCCATCGTCTCCCTCGGCCACACCGAAGCCAGCTACGACCAAGCCAATGCCGCCACCCAAGCCGGTGCGGCTTGCGTCACCCATCTGTTCAACGCCATGTCGCAACTCGGCAACCGAGAACCCGGCCTCGTCGGTGCCGTCCTCTCCGGCAGCCTGCACGCCGGGATCATCGCCGACGGGTTGCATGTGCATCCCGCCACCCTGCGCACAGCCCTCGCCGCCCGCCCGGATGGCCTGTTCCTCGTCTCCGACGCGATGGCCGTCGCGGGCACAACTCTCACCGAATTCAGCCTCGGCAGCCGCAAAATCCTGCGCAAAGATGGCCGCCTGCTGCTGTCAGATGGCACCCTCGCCGGAGCCGATCTTAGCCTGCCGCAAGCCGTGGCCTTCCTGATCACCCAACTTGGCAAATCCCCCACCCGCGCACTGGCAATGGCCACCCGCATCCCCGCCCGCCTGATCCGCGCGCAGGCTGGCAGCATTCACGTCGGCCAATCCGCCAATCTGGTGCAGTTCACCCCAAACTGGACGCTGCATACCGTTTGGCAAAACGGAGTGAAAATTCCCCCGAATTAGCCCTTGCACCGCCCCCCACACCTCGCTAAACACCCGTTTACGGAGTGCGGGCGTAGCTCAGGGGTAGAGCATAACCTTGCCAAGGTTAGGGTCGTGAGTTCGAATCTCATCGCCCGCTCCAGTATCAAAAGGCCGCTCATCTGAGCGGCCTTTTTGGTTTTTCCGGCGACCCCAAGGTAATCCCCCCCGAAAGTAAGGGGCTGCATAAGTAGAATTTTCTCGGTAATATGAACGAGGAGATTCCGAATGAAGACAAGCAGATACACTGAGGCGCAGATCCTCGCGATCCTGCGTCAGGCTGAAGGCGGGATGCCGG
>NZ_JAUSBA010000067.1 GCF_030652235.1 Cypionkella sp. | reverse complement strand
AGATCGACTTGGTGCTGACCCCAAGCCTCTCGGCAACCTCGCGCACAGGATAGCCCCGATCCTCGACTTGGGCCACTGCATCGCGCTTGAACTCGTCTGTGAATTTGTTTGCGGACATCTCGTCCTCCTTGCTTCCAAAATCACCAAGCAAGGCGTCTACAAATCTAGGGGCTATTCATTCCGCATCGCCTGAAAAATCCGGTCCGCCGATGCCCTGTTCGTCCACGATCTTGATGTTCGGATAATCGCTGGCAATGGTGGCTTTAAAAGCATCATAGCGCTGCTTGGTCACGAAGAAATCAGCGGCATGAAAGACCAGACCGATATCCCCCCCATCCGGCCCCAGAGCTTTTGCCATCAGATGTGCAGAGGCGACGCCGTTGCCATAGTTGATCGCCGCGACGCACTGCAGGCGGTCTTGGCGCAAGCAGTCACATTGGCGGATGATTTCTTCGACAGCGCAGCGGAGCGCCGCATTCAATAGGGGCTTTCGTATCGTCACACACCTCATGCTTCGACGACCTGCATCGGCACCGATCTCAAGAGACATGCTCGGCAGGGTCAAGTTGCCTGACAGGAAGGTGTGGCTGTTCAACCCGCCGGTCAGCGTTGCCGCCGACACCGCCCGAGACGAAAAACACTTGATCGGCGGGAAAATTCAGGCGATGTCGCCGTCAATCTGTCAAGCCGTCGACCATTTGGGGAATGTCGGCTCACAACTCATAAACCAATTGTATTTGGAAATCCGGCGCACCCCTCGCATAGCCCGCGCTTTGCGTGAGGCAAGCCCAGCTCACGCAAATTTCATACGGATCCAATTGCAACCCTGAGGCGTATACCCTTAGCCAATACCGGCTATAGATCACCAGGAGTGACCCCATGATCCGCAGAACCTTCCTCGCCCTTACCGCTTCGGTCGCGTTGATGTCCGCCCCGGCGTTTGCCGGCAGTCATGATAAAGACATTGTTGACACCGCCATCGGAGCGGGCACGTTCACAACGCTCGTCACCGCAATCGAAGCAGCTGGTCTGGTTGAAACGCTGAAGGGCGCAGGCCCGTTCACCGTGTTCGCACCGACCGACGCCGCCTTCGCCGCACTGCCTGCCGGCACCGTCGAAGACCTGCTGAAGCCAGAGAACAAAGAGAAGCTGATCGCCATCCTGACCTACCACGTCGTTCCGGGTGCTGTGATGTCGACAGACCTGACCGAAGGCATGATGGCCACAACTGTGAACGGCGCCCAAGTGACAATCACTCTTGAAGGCGGAGCCAAAGTCAACGGCGCCGTGATTTCGGCAGCCGATATCGTCGCAACCAACGGCGTGATCCACGTCATCGACAGCGTCATCCTGCCGCCGATGTAATCTGACCGTCCATTCTGCATTGGCCCGCCCCCATTCTACGGGGGCGGGCTTTTGTTTACCCGGAACACGGCGTTGGTTGCGCGCGCCTGATTGCGCGCTGCGTGCAACTCGATCGTAATATGCATCCGGCCTAAGCCCAGTCCAACGCCGCCGGCGCGATCCCGGCCTTGCGTGCGGGCAAAACTGCCCAGCCGAGCGTTGGCCAAATCCATCTCCGACGACAGCCGCCCGAACCCGCGCGTGCCCGCGTCGCCGATGTCTTCCAGCCCCGCACGCACCAGCCGTCCGCCGACTGCCATAAGGCGGACAGAGACTCTCTTCTCAGCCACCATCGGGAGCTATGCGGGAATTTGGGTGATGGTGTGATTTGAAAGGCGGCGTATCGTGGCAGGTGCTCACTGCGTTTCAGGGCTGGGCGAACACGAAAGCGGCCTATCGATTCTTCGCAAATGAAAACGTCAGCGAAGACAAGGTCTTGGCTGGTCACTTCGCGGCCTCGGGGTTGCGGATACGGGCGACGGACGGCCCGATCCTGGTGCTGCAGCACACCACCGAATTCTCGTTCAAGCGGGCCGCGCCGGAGAAGATCGGCTTGTCACGTCTGCGACGTGGACATTGACAACGTTCGCTGCGGATACTCGGCTTTCACTCGCGGTAGTGAAAATAGCGTTCCACGAAGGGGGAAGCCAAACAAAGCGGCTTCTGTAGACCATGCTTCAACCGGCCGTCACTACCAGTTGCCAATCAGGAATTAGCATTTGGCAGGTCGGCCCATCGTCCTGAACCCACCGTGCTTGAATACTGTTCGCATCAGATGCGCGCGCCGTGCAAAAGGCGCGCTTCGATTTGAACCATCGCGTCATAGATCAGGACGGCAAACAGACCCACAATCAGCCCGCCCTGCAGGACAAAAGCCGTGTTGTTGGTCAACAGCCCCGCGATGATCACCTCGCCCAGCGTTCGGGCGGCGACAGTTGATCCGATCGTGGCTGTCCCGAGGGCGATGACGACAGACAGGCGGATGCCCGTCAGGATGACCGGCAGTGCCAAGGGAATTTCGACGCGCGTCAGGCTTTGCCAGCGCGACATGCCGATCCCGCGTGCAGCCTCCATCGCGGCAGGCGGCAGGTTGGTCAGGCCGGTGATGGCGTTTTCCAGAATCGGCAAAAGGCCGTAGAGGAACAACGCGACCAGCGTCGGACCCGACCCGAAGCCCAGGCTCGGCACAGCCAGTGCCAGCACCGCAACCGGGGGAAAGGTCTGGCCCATATTGGCAATGCTGCGGGCCAATGGTCGAAAGGCAACCCCAAACGGACGCGTAACCAGTATAGCCAGTGCCACGGCCACCAGCGTCGCCGCGCCCGATGCGGCGATCACAAGATACAGATGGTTCAGCGACAGCGACAAAAGTGACGTGCGTTCATACATCACTGGCCCACCCACGGGCGCCAAGGGCGCAAAGGCAACCTCGAACCACTTCGGGCGCATCACCAATGCCACGAGCAAAACCAGCACCGTCAGACGCAAGGCATTTGCAGCCCTCATGGCTGGAACTCCGCGCAAGCACGGATCGCGTCCAGCGTTACATGTCCGATTGGCCCGCCGCCGCGTTCAACCGGAACGGCGGTGCGACCGGTCCACAGGCAAGCAGACAACGCGTCGCGTAGGCTTGCGTCCGCCGCGATGGCGGCACCTTCGGCAGGGCCATCGACCATGATCTGCGACACCGGGATCAGTGACAACAGCCGCAACGGGCGTTCCACATCGCCCACCATGTCGGCTACGAAATCGGTTGCGGGATGGGTGATGATCTCGGCGGGGGTGCCGTATTGAACCAGCCGCCCAGCATCCATGACCGCGATCTTGTCGGCAAGCCGGATCGCCTCATCCATGTCATGGGTCACCAGCATGATAGTGGACCCCAGTTTTGTATGGATGCGGCGCAGATCATCTTGCGCGCGGGCCCGGATGATCGGGTCCAGCGCGCCAAAGGGTTCATCCATCAGCATCAGGTCGGGTCGCGACGCCAGCGCCCGGGCCACGCCGACGCGTTGTTGCTGCCCACCGGATAAATCTGCGGGATAGCGATCCCGAAACTGAACTGGGTCCATGGAAAACAGCTCCAGCAGTTCATCGACGCGGGCGGCGATCTTGTCACGCGGCCAGTTCAGCAGGTTAGGCACGGCGGCGATATTGCGCGCTACGGTGTGATGTGGGAACAGCCCATGCCCCTGGATGGCGTAACCGATGCGCCGTCGCAGGATGTGCGGCTGCACCGACAGCGTCGACGTGCCGTTGATGCGCACCTCGCCCGATGTCGGTTCTTCAAGCCGGTTAACCATGCGCAAAAGGGTGGTCTTGCCGGACCCCGATGTGCCCACAATGACGGTGATCGTGCCAGTTTCCACTGTCATGGTTACGTCATCGACGGCTTTGACGTCGCCATACATCTTGGTGAGGCCTTTGATTTCAATCATTTCTGGCATCCGTGCTGGTGCGGGTTAGATCAACAAAAATGTTCATGAAAATGGCCGCCGTCAGCGCCAGGGCAACCGTGGGCAAAGTGCCCAGCAGGATCAGATCGGTCGCGGTCTGGTTCAGCCCCTGAAAGACGAATGTGCCGTATCCGCCACCGCCGATCAGCCCGGCGATGACCGCCAGACCGATGTTTTGGACCAGCACGATGCGCAGCCCGGTCAGGATGATCGGCAGGCCAAGTGGCAGCTCTACGCGCCACAGGCGCTGTCGCGGGGTCATGCCCATGCCGAGGGCGGCGTCGCGTGCGGCCTGGGGCGCGGCGGCTAGCCCTGCGACCGTGTTGCCCACGACGGGCAGCAGCGCATACAGAACCAGTGCCAAAAATGCCGGGGCAAACCCGATCCCTGCAATGCCCAAGGCCTGTGCGCCCGGGAACGTCGCCCCTACCCAGGCCAAGACCGGGATCATCAACCCAAACATCGCAAGCGACGGAATGGTCTGCAAGAAACTCAGCACCGGCATTGTCATGCTCCGCAATTTTATCTGGTGGTGACACAGGATACCAAGTGGAAAACCTAACGCTGCCGCTGCAGCCAGCGACCCGAAAGCCAGACCCAGATGCTGCCATGTCGCGGCAAGAAACGCATCCCGGCGGCTGGCGTATTCCTGCATGATGGACAGGTCCGACAACGCTCCGGACCACAGGACCGCCGCAAGTACCCCCACCGCCGTTGCCAGCAGTTCAGCGCGCATTACCGGGCCCGGCGCCATACCCGCCAACGCATCGGCGGCCAGCAACAAGAACACACCTAGCAGGCACCAGAATCCTGTCGCCGGCGATACGCGGGCATAGGCGCCAGCACCCTCCAACAGCGCCGGGGCACCCTGCACCAGCAGCCACACTAAACCCGCCAAACCCATCACCGCACCCGCGAGCCGCGCCCGCGTCATGTTGTCGGGCAGACCAAGCAGCAGCCCCGCGACCACCGCCGCCAAACCCGGCAAGGTTGCAGAGGGGGTGGCAATATTCCAGATCCTCATCCCGTCGCCTTCAACGATCCGGTTGGCGGCGATCGTCATGAAAGGAACCAGTAAAGCGCCCAGCCCCAGGATAGCGAACAAAACGCCCGTCGCCGAAAACGCCAAACGCCGGTGGGCTTGGGTCATCGTCCCGCGATCAATCAGCAGCCACGCGGCTGAGATAGTCACGCGCGACCGCTTCAGCAGGCTCGCCGCCCACCTGAATGCGCCCGTTCAGCTCTTGCAGCGTAACAAGGTCCAGCCCCTCGAAAATCGGTTTCAGCACATCGGCAATCGCCGGATACTGCGCCAGAACCTCGGCCCGGATGATCGGCGTCGGGGCATAGACCGGCTGAACGCCCTTGTCGTCTGCCATCACAACAAGCCCCGTGGCCCCGACGCCGCCATCGGTGCCATAGACCATGGCCGCGTTGACACCAGAAGTCCCGCGTGCCGCTGCCTGAATGGTCGCTGCCGTGTCACCTCCCGACAGCACCACTGTCTGATCCGGAGTCAGTTCAAATCCATAGGTATCCTGCATTGCGGGCAAAACAGCGGGAGATGACACAAATTCAGTCGACGCGGCAAGCTTCACCTCGCCCCCACCAGAGACCCAAGCCCCGAAATCGGACATCGTCACCAAACCATTTTCTTCAGCCACGGGACCGGTCACGGCAATGGCCCAGGTGTTGTTGGCAGGCGCGGGCGTTAGCCAGACCACGGCGTTTTGTTTGCCATCCAGTTCAGCCGCACGGGCATAACCTGCTTCGGCATCGTTCCAGATATCTTGATCAGCCTCGTTGAAAAAGAAAGCCGCGTTTCCGGTATATTCAGGATAGATATCGATCTGATCGGCCAACAACGCCTCGCGCACCACTTGCGTGCTGCCCAATTGCAACCGCAGTTCAACCGGAAGCCCCGCCGACTTCAGTGCCTGTGCGATGATATTCCCCAACAATCCACCTTCGGTATCGATCTTAGACGACACGACAATGTCTGCGGACGCGGCTGAAGCCATCGCGATGAACATCCCCACAGTTGCGGGAAGAAAGTATCGTTTCAGCATGTAATTCATTCCTAATGCTAGTGATGTGGGCTGGCGGTAAAATACGGAAGCACTTGTTCCTTTGGTGGTGGGAACCCGGAGGCCAGGTCGCGGGTGAAAATGTCGGATCACGCTGGCTGTTCCCAGGGAGTGAATTGGCGAATGTTGGTGGCCTGAGTCGTTCGAAGCCGCCTGAGGACGGTTCCCTGCCGTTCTGACCCCAAGCTTCCAACGCATGACAGAGACATTCGTTCCATGGTGACTGTGGCAAACACAGATGACAGGTTCGGATCTGCCGCATCGCGGCATCAGCGCCCCTGCGCCAGAGCAGCAGCGGCCCCAGTTAAGCCTTCGTCACGCGGCGCAAGAAGCTTTCCGTGCGTTCGTCGCGCGGCGCATCGAAAAGTTGCGCAGGCGGCCCCTGTTCAACAATACGACCGCCGTCCATGAAGATCACCCGGTCGGCAATCTCGCGCGCGAACTGCATCTCGTGGGTAACGATCAGCATCGTCTGCCGCCGTTCGGCGACGCGGCGCATCAGGTCCAGCACCTCGCCTACCCATTCGGGGTCAAGCGCCGATGTCGGCTCGTCGAACAACATCAAGCTTGCGTCCTGCGCCATCGCGCGGCCAATGCCGATGCGCTGTTGTTGCCCGCCTGACAGGGCTGCCGGATAGGCGCTGGCTTTGTCCGAAAGCCCGATCTCGCCCAGGATCGCATTCGCCCGTGCTTCGGCCTCGGCACGGGGTTTGCGCTGCACGGTGATCAGGGCTTCGGTGATGTTTTCGCGCGCGGTCTTGTTGGCGAACAGGGCATAGCTCTGGAACACGAACGCGGTGCGGCGGCGCAGCGCGAGGATGTCTGCGGGCCGCGCCGTGGCCGCATCAATCGTCATATCGCCGATCCGGATCACGCCGCCATCGGGGCGGTCGAGATAGTTCAGGCAGCGCAGAAGGGTCGACTTTCCCGTGCCAGACGGGCCGATGATCGCCACATGCTCACCCTCTGCGATGTCGAGGTCGATAGCATCGAGCACCGTGTTCGTGCCGTAGCGTTTAGTCAATCCGCGGATGCTGATCATCGGGCGAACGCCTTGTTCAGGCGGCGCTCGAGCCGCTTTTGCAGGAAGGACAACGTCTCGACGATCGCCCAGTAAAGCATCGCCACGACAAGAAACGCCTCGAAGTAGAGAAAGCTTCCCGCAGCTTCCTTTTGCGTCGCGCCCATCATTTCGGTCACGCCAAGGGTGAAGGCCAGCGAGGTGCTTTTGATCATGTCGATAAAATAGTTGACCAGCGTCGGTGCGGCGACGCGCGCCGCCTGTGGCAGGATGATGCGGCGCATCGATTGGACTTGCGTCATGCCGACGGCCTGTGCTGCCTCCCACTGACTGCGGTCAACACCGAGGATCGCGGCACGGATGCTTTCAGCCATGTAGGCCGAAAAATGCAGTGTCAGCCCGATGATCGCCGCCGTCACGCCGTTGATCCCGGCCAGAACTGGCAGGATCTGCGGAAGCCCGTAATAGAACAGAAACAACTGCACTAACAATGGCGTGCCGCGAAAGAAGCTGATGAACAGTTGCACGAACTGGTCCAGCACCGGCACGCGCACCACGCGTTCGACCGCCATCAGGCTGGCCAACGCCAACGCGCACACCATCGCGGCCAGTGCCATGCCGATTGTCAGCGGCACATAGCCGAGGATGACGGGCACCAGACCCAGCATGTAGTCAAGGTCAAGTGCGCGCATGGGGATCAGCCCGCAGGCTTTGTCACGTCAAGATCGAGCCACTTTTCAGAGATGGCCTTCAACGTGCCGTCCGCCTTCAATTCGGTCAGTGCCGCGTCCAACCGGTCGCGCAGGGCCTGACCCTCGGCATCGTTGCGGAACGGCAGCGCATTCTGGATCTCGCTGAACGCAGCCCCCGCCAGTGCGAGCGGCAGCGGGCTTTGCTTGATGACCTGCGCCGAGGAGACCCGGTCCATCACAAAAGCATCGACCCGGCCGAGAGCTGTGTCTTGCTCGATGTTGCTCTCATAGGTTCGGATGTCAATCTCATCCACGAACGGCAGTTCGCGCAACAGCTGCTCGAAGTTTGAGCCAAGGTTGACCGCAACGGTCCGGCCCCGCAGGCTGTCCACACCGGTGATTTCGGTCTCGCGGCCCTTTTTGACCACCACCTGCGCGCCGTCGTAAACATAGGGCTGGCTGAAGGCGAACTTTGCCGCGCGGTCAGGCGTGATGGTGATTTGGTTTGCAACCGTGTCGATGCGACCTGATTCCAGCGCGCCGATCAGACCCGAGAACGACATGGTGGAAAACTCCACCGTATCGCCAGTCCGTTCCGCAAGGGCGGTCATCAGATCAACCTCAAAGCCTTGCAACTTATCCTGCCGGACAAAGGTAAAGGGGAAATACCCACCAGACATACCGACACGAATGGTGTCTGCAGAGGCGGGCAGGACAACGGCCATCGCGAGCAGCGTGGCAAGTGATACAAGTTTCAGCATCGGATACTCCTGTGTCCAGATTAATGAGATACTTGCCGCCCGCACCGACAACAAGCCGCATCGCAAAACAAGCACGGCAGCGCTTGGGCAGAGAATATTTTCTCTATAACAGCCCGTATTTTCAACAAAAAACAGACAATTTTCCTGAAATTTACTAAAATCACAGGAAGATAGTCTGCTTACCTGCCTTCACAACCGACCGGGTCGCACCTGTGCTGAGCGTGCCGGGCTGCGTGACCATCGGCCGGATCCCGCGCCCAATTCAGCCATGGCCCTGTGATGCATCAAACTTCCTTCACGTCGGCGATGGCATAGGGCAACAGCTCGGTTACGGTCGGATGGATCCCGGTCATGGCAAGAATGTCGTGGTCGGTAAGACCCTGATACAGCGCGGGCAACAGGAACTGCACCGCCTCGTCACCGTGAAGTCCGATGACAGCGGCCCCCAGAAGGCGGCGGGTTTCGGCGTCGAAGATGATCTTCATCATTCCGCGCGTCTCACCGGCCTCGACAGCACGGCCGACCCGCGCCATCGTTCTGGTGCCGACCAGAACCCGATGGCCCGCCGCGCGTGCCTCGGCCTCGGTCATGCCGATCCGGCCAAGGGGAGGGTCGATGAACAGCGCATAGACCGGCTTGCGGTCACTGATCTTGCGGTCCTCGCCGTCCAGAAGGTTGCCTGCGACGATCTCAAAGTCATTATAGGCGGTGTGGGTGAAGGCCCCACGGCCGTTCGCGTCGCCCAAGACCCAGATATGCGGCTGTGCGCTGCGGCAAGTCTCGTCCACCGGGATGACACCGCGCCGGTCGGCAGCCAGTCCCGCCGCATCAAGTCCCAGATCATCGGTGTTCGGCCGCCGCCCCGTGGCGACCAGCAGATGGCTGCCCGTCACTGCGACATCTCTGCCCGCAGCGGTGCGAAAATGCGCGCTGATGCCATCATCTGACTTGGCAAAGGACAGATCGGTGATCCCCACCTCGATCCGGATGCCCTCGCCGGTCAGGATCCCGTGAATCTGTGCGGCAATGTCGGCATCCTCGCGGCCAAGGAATTCGGGGGCGGCCTCGAGAATGGTCACCTCGGCCCCGAAGCGGCGATAGATCTGCGCGAATTCAAGGCTGATGTAGCTGCCGCCCAAGATGACAAGGTGATCGGGCACGACGTCCATGTCCATCACATCGGCATTGGTCAGATAGGGAACCGTCTCGATCCCCGGCACCGGCGGCACCGTGGCCTTGGCCCCCACGTTGACAAAGATCCGCGCAGCCTGCAACTGCCTGTCGTCGACCGCCACCGTGTGTGGTCCGGTGAACCGCGCGTGCCCGTGGATCACGGTGATGCCAGCGGTGTTTTCCATCCAGCGGGTGACGTTGCCACGCGAAGCCAGCACGACGGCATCCTTGCGCGCACGCACCCGGACCGCATCCACCCTCACCGGACCCGTCATGATGCCATACCGTTCGCCCTCGCGCGCCAGCCAAGCCGCATGGGCCGACGCGACGAGTGTCTTGGTCGGCGTGCAACCGGTGTTAACGCAAGTGCCGCCCATCTGGTCGCGTTCGATCAACGCCACCCGTTCGCCGGACGCAGCCAACCTCGCCGCCATCCCCGGGCCAGCCTGGCCCGCCCCAATCACGATGCTGTCGAATGTCTCACTCATCGGATATCCTTTCAAAATGTTCCCCGCCTGCGACTGCCGATCGGAAATCAGCAATGCCTGCGATGATGACATCAGGATGGCGTCCAGGGCGGTGCGCGGGATTTTCCAACGGGTGTCGCGCGCCGGTCCGGCGTCTCATCGCATTTCGCCTTTATGGCCCTATCAAATCATTTCCAGCAGTTTCCGCGCTGCCTCTTCAGACGATGCCGGGTTCTGTCCGGTGATCAGCTTGCCGTCCGTCACCACGAAAGCCGCCCAGTCGGCACCCTTTTCATAGTTTCCGCCGTTGGCTTTCAGCATGTCCTCGACCAGGAAGGGGACAACATTGGTCAGGCCGGCCGCCTCTTCTTCGGTGTTGGTGAAGCCGGTCACCGTCTTGCCCGACACCAGCGGTTTACCATCCGCGCCTTTGGTGTGCTTGAACACCGCCGGGGCGTGGCAGACGGCGGCGACGGGGCGGTTGGTGCGCGCAAAGGTTTCTATCAGCTTGATGCTGTCAGCGTCTTCGGCCAGATCCCACAGCGGGCCGTGACCGCCGGGATAGAAGACCGCATCAAACCCCTCGTTGGGCACCGTGGACAGCACGACCGTATGTGCCAGATCGCTTTGCGCGGCCTTGTCGCCTTTGAAGCGTTCGGTCGCCGCGGTCTGTGCACCCTCCGCGTCGCTGGAGGGGTCGAGCGGCGGCTGGCCGCCCTTGGGCGAAGCAAGCGTTACATCCGCCCCTGCATCCTTGAACACGTAATACGGTGCGGCGAACTCCTCAAGCCAGAAGCCGGTTTTCTTGCCTGTATCGCCGAGTTTGTCGTGCGATGTGAGAACCATGAGAATTTTCATCGGGAAGTGGCCTTTCAAAATGGCTGTGTTTCAGACGGTCAGCTTGACGACACGTTTGCCGAACGCCTCGCCGCGCAGCAACCCAACGAACGCCGCTGGGGCGAGTTCCAGGCCATCGATCATTTCCTCGTGATATTTGACCTGTCCTGCCTTAACCCATGCGCCCATCTGCTGGGCGAACTCTGGGTAAAGGTGGCCGAAGTCATCAAAGACGATGAAGCCGCGCAGGGTCATCCGCTTGCGAAGGATCACGCCAAGCAACAGGTTCATCCGGTCGGGGCCGTCTGGCAACGTGGTGGCATTGTATTGCGAGATCAGGCCGCAAACCGGGATGCGGGCTTTGGGGTTCAGCAGCGGTAGAACCGCATCGAAAACAGCGCCGCCGACATTTTCGAAATAGATGTCGATCCCCTCAGGCACCGCCGCTTTCAGCGCATTTGGAAAGTCGTCGGCCTTGTAATCAATGCAGGCATCAAACCCCAGTACATCAACAACATGGGAACATTTCTCGGCCCCGCCCGCAATCCCGACGACATGCAGCCCGAGAATCTTGCCAATCTGACCGACGGTTGCACCGACCGGACCGCTGGCGCCAGCGACGACCAGCGTTTCTCCAGCTTTCGGTTGGCCGATCTGGGTCAGGCCTGCCCAGGCGGTCAGGCCCGGCATCCCCAGCACACCCAGCGCCCAAGACGGATTTTCCGGCGACGGCCCCATATTGATCACACCGATGCCGTCAGACAGCGCATAGTCCTGCCAGCCGCCGAAAGCCTGAACCCAGTCGCCCGCCGCAAAACCCGCAACGTTCGACGACACGACCTGCGCGACAGTTCCCCCAACCATCACAGCACCGATCGCAACCGGCGCGGCATAGGACGGTGCATCGCTCATCCGGCCGCGCATGTAAGGGTCAAGCGACAGATACTTGTTGCGCAGCAGCATCTGACCTTTGCCAGGGGTCGCAACATCTTCGGTTTCAAGCCGAAGGGTGCTGTCATCCGGCTCGCCCCGGGGGCGCTTGGCGAGGATGAACTTGCGGTTCAGGCTGTCGGATTGCGTCATTGTTCAGTTTCCTTTCCGGAAAACCAAGGTGCTGGTTACTCATTCAAATGCGCAAACGTCCCGTCATTTGAAACGATCGCAATGTCAGGCGGATTGCATATCCTGCGCCGTGCCGTCGAAACGGCCGGTGGTGGCTGCCTGTGCCAGTACATAGGCCACATCCGCGCGTGATGCGCCTGCGAATTTGTCGACGTTATTACCAAAATCACATCCGCGCCGCGAGAGTCGTTGGTCAACGCCACCGGGCGCAGGATCGCATAGGTCATCCCAGAGGGCCTAAACAGTCAGACTTTGTCATTTGCATTTTGTGTCAACGCCATGTCAACGTTTCGAGAGCCCCCCTGAAAAGCGGGGGTCTTTGTACATTCGAAGAACAATTCCTTGTGCGAAAGTGAGAGGAATGGGTTTGCAATTCCGAGCTTACCATTTTCAGTGCTCGCAGAGCGGACCAACGGAGGCTAGTCAATTTGACCGGAAGCCGGACGATGCACATTCGGAGTGTACCAAGAAGATCAGATAGCTGAAGAAACATGTCTTGGCGAGCCGTTGAAGAACCTGCCGTATCTAAAGGCCAATAAGTCATGTTGTGGGGCGCGGGCTTCAACGATGGCGGCCACCATTTTGGCCATGGCTGGGGCAATCCCGAAACCGTGCCCGCTCATGCCTGTGGCGATGACAAGGCCAGGAATGGGGGCATGATCAACAACTGGAAGGGTGTCGGGTGTAACGTCGATCATCCCGGCCCAACTGGCCACGATCTCAGGTGCTCCAATACTTGGGAAAGCAGAGGCAAATTGGCTCTGCAATTGTGCCATGCTCGCCATATCCGGGTGTGGATTGAGGATGCGGCACCTTTCAAATGGGGATTGGTCGGTGTTGTTCCAACGGCGTGGCGTTCCCCAAGCGTCAGGATAGCCTTCGGGCGCTGCGGGCCGAAGCTTCGTGCTTCGAAAGTCGGAAATGAGATGCGGTAAAAAGGCACCAAAGTTGCGGACGGCATCCGGTCCAATGAAAAACTTGTTCGATGACCATGCGGTCAGGTTGTGGCCACCAGCTGCTTTGCCCCGGATCGCAAGACGGTCGTCCGCGAAGGCTCCGCAGGCAAAGCCTGCAGGTAGGTTGGTTGTGGTAAAGACGGAAGACACAACTGACAACTGCCGTAGTTTGACCCCATGGGCAGCGAGAAACAGCGACGACCAAGCTCCGCCCGCCAGAACCACACGCGTGCAGCGAACGGTTCCGGTCTCGGTGACGACGCCAGAGATGCTGCCCGCAGACATCTCCAACCCTAGAACGGCAGAGCATTCTCGGATAATGACGCCATCCGCGACTGCTGCGCGCGCAAGGACGGGTACAGTGACAAGGGGGTCGGCCTGAGCGTCGGAGGGCGTCTGAAGCGCGCCGATCCAACCGGCCGAATTTGGCAACATCGCTTCGACAGCGCTGCGGGATAGCATCCGTGTGTCAATGCCATAGGGCCGTGCTTGATCCAACCAGTGTTCAAATGCAGCCATGCGGGAGGCATCGCGGGCAAGATAGGTGACGCCGGTTTGCTTGAAACCAATGGCATCGCGCATGCGTTGGGGCAGATCCTGCCAGAGACGCATCGCCTCCATCATGATTGGAAGCTCGGCAAAATCCCTGCCTTGCTGACGTATCCAGCCCCAGTTGCGCCCTGACTGTTCCCCCGCGAGCTTGCCCTTTTCGCAGAGCAAAACACGCAGTCCCCCGCGGGAAAGCTCCCAAGCGGTCATAAGTCCAATTATGCCGCCGCCGATGACGGTGACGTCTACGGCATCGGGCAAAGGACCAGAGTGTTCTGGCGGTGAGGCCAAGGTTATTGGGAAATTTTGCAAAACGGTTTAGAACCTTGAAACGAGATAGGGGACGGGGGCGATGTCCGAAGGACGGCCCGCGACACAAGCTGCGACCATCTGCGCCGTAATCGCCGCCAGCGTTAGGCCAAGATGGCCGTGGCCAAAGGCATAGATCACGTCATTTCCCTTTGTTGAGGGGCCGATCACGGGCAACGAGTCTGGCGTAGAGGGACGAAAGCCCATCCACTCGGTTGCTGGCTTTATATCGCTTAACGCAGGAAGGGCCCGCCGAGCTGCCGGCATCAGCGCGCGGATACGGCTGTAATTCGGCGAGGCATTTAGGCCGGCAAGTTCATCGCCGCTGACCAGCCGAATGCCGTCATGCATGGGCGAAAGCACCAAAGACAGGGCGGGGACAACCACGGGGCCGCGCATCAACTGGTTTGTGTCGGACCCAAAGGCGATGTGATAGCCGCGCTCTGTGTCGAGACTGACCTTGTCGCCAAGTTGCCGCACCAAGTTTGCCGACCACGCACCCGCAGCGACGATCAGCCGGTCGAAAGTCTGCGCGCCGCTTTGTGCATGGACGATGATGCCACCTTCCGAACGACGCGTAACCCCTTTGACCTGTTGGTGCAGGTGCGTTGCACCAAGCTTGGCGGCACCCTCGAAATAGGCTGCCGCCAAGGCTTTGGGATTGCGCACAAAGCCACTTTTGGGTTGATAGATGCCGATCTGGCAGAGTGCAGGGTCCAAGTTCGGCTCAAGATCGGTGACGGCTTTACGGTCCAAAACCGTGTAATTCACGCCGAAGCGATCCATCAGACGGCGATCCAGCGCAGTCGCATCGAATTCCTGCTGCGAACCGTAGATCTTCAGCCAGCCCTCTTGGGTGATCATCGTCTGGGCGCCGCAGTGGGCCGCGAGGGTCTGATGCGCGATCAGGGCTTGGCTTACGATCGGGTACAGGGCTGCTGCGATGCGATCAACTTCGGCAGGCATCCCGGCGCGGATAAAGCGCGCAAGCCAAGGCAAAACCCGCAGCGCGTGGCGGGGCCGCAATACGGCAGGGGATTTTGAATCAAAGATATAGGATGGCAGTGCGCGTAGCACGTCGGGGGTTGATGTGGGTGTGACCGATCCAGTCACGATGCCGCCAGCGTTGCCCGAGGACGTGCCCGCGCCCGGCGCATCCGGGTCAAATACAGTGACTTTGTGGCCTTCAATAGCCAACGCGAGAGCCGTCGCACACCCAACAATGCCTGCCCCCACAATAGCGATGGACAAAGGCCCGCCATCCTTCACACGCTCAAGCATGGGAAACTTTCCATTCGAAATTGCAGCGCCGTAGCGCTGTCAGTGTTGCAGAACTTTGCTTAGGAAATCGCGGGTGCGGTCGTTTTTGGGCGTGGTAAAGAAGGTTTCAGGTGCGGCTATTTCAACAATTGCCCCGCGATCCATGAACATGACGCGATCCGCTACCTTGCGGGCAAAGCCCATCTCATGCGTCACCACCATCATCGTCATACCTTCGTTTGCCAAACTGACCATGACGTCCAGAACCTCGTTGATCATCTCTGGGTCAAGCGCAGAGGTCGGTTCATCGAACAGCATGATCTTGGGCTGCATCGCAAGCGAACGCGCAATGGCAACGCGCTGCTGTTGACCACCCGACAATTGATGCGGGTAATTTTCCATCTTGTCGGCCAATCCCACTTTTTCCAGAAGGGCACGGCCGCGCTCTTCGGCTGCAGCTTTGGATAGTTTGCGGACATGGACTGGCGCAAGGGTTACATTTTCAAGTGCGGTCTTGTGCGGATAGAGGTTGAACTGCTGAAAAACAAAACCGACCTCCATCCGCAAATCGCGCAGGCTGGCCTCACTGCCGCCCAACTCGGTGCCGTCGACAATGAGCTTGCCCTTCTGGAAGGGCTCCAGCCCATTGACGCAGCGGATGAGCGTGCTCTTGCCTGACCCTGACGGGCCGCAGACAACTACAACCTCGCCTTTTGCGACGGAAAGACTGATGTCGCTCAGTACATGTAGTGCGCCAAACCATTTGTTGAGGGAAGAGAATTCGATCATGTGACAGTGTTCCTTGGCGCTGCTGAACGGCAATTCTTTGAATTGGCAACCTGGTTAAAGGATTGTGGCTTGGCCGCGCCGTTCCATGCGGCGCGACAGGTAGATCAGCGGATAGCAGATGACGAAATAGGAAAATCCTATGATGCCAAACACCAGTAAGCCGTTAGGAACGCTTTGCACGATCACCCAGCCGGATCGTGTCAGATCCAGAAGACCAATGGCCGAAACAACCGACGAGTCCTTGATCAGCAACACAAATTGACCGACCAGTGCCGGGGTCACGATGCGCACGGCTTGCGGCAAAACAATGTGACGCATCTGCTGTACCCTGGTAAAGCCAGAAGATGCAGCCGCTTCGGATTGGCCCAAGGGAACGGCCTTGATGCCAGAGGCCACGATTTCCCCAATGAAGCAGGCTGCGACATTGGACAGAGCGACAACACCTGATGCAAAAGCGCTCAGCTCAATGCCGATTTCGGGCAGGATGAAAAAGACAATGAAAACCTGCAAAAGAAACGGGGTGCCACGGAAGAAATCGACGTAAAGCCCGACGATTTGCGCAAGCATTCGGTTACGTCCGGCGCGTATCATGCCAAAGGCAAATCCCAGCATGACGCCTATCATCAGCGACAGGATCGAGAGCGACACCGTCATGCTGATCCCCTTCAGCAAGACTGGCCAATACCCCATCACGCGATCGAGTTGCATCCAGAACATTGTCACTCTCCTATGCTCGGCCCGGCAGGCGGTTTTGGTAAACCCACACGCCAGCAAGCAGTTTCAGCAGATAATACAACACAAGATAAGCCAAGGCGGTCGCGACCAGACCTTCAATTGGCATGAAGCGATCAATGGCGATCATCTGCCCCGCGCGGGTCAACTCCACGACCGAAATCAGCGATAGCAGCGACGAATCCTTGATCAGGACGATTGCTTGTCCGATCAGCGGTGAAACCGTGGGCCGGATTGCCTGAGGCAAAATGATCAGGCGCATGCGTTGCAGGTAAGTCATTCCGGTGCTTTTGCCCGCCTCTACCTGTCCACGCGGGATCGACAGGATCCCAGAGCGAATGATTTCGGCGACATAGGCGCCAGAATTCAGCGACAGGGCGATGACGCCGATCACCATTTCGGGCACCAGAATGCCCAGGCGCGGCAGGCCGAAATATAGAAAATAGAGCTGTGCCAGCAAGGGGGTCGCGCGGATAGCGTCGACATAGACCACCGCAGGACCGCGCAACCAACGCAGAGGTTGAATGCTCAGGGCACAGGCAACGATGCCGATGATCATGGCCCCGGCGAACCCTGCCGCCGAAAGCATAAGCGTGGCCAGAAAGCCCTGCCAGATGTCCGGCAGGTATTCCAACATCACGCGCGTGTTCAGATTTCCTAGCATTGGCCACCACAGTTCAGGACAAGAAATTTGGGCAATCACGGGCAGATAATCCGCCCGTGATTTTTTCTGTCGGACTAGTGGTCAGCGTTCCACTTGTTGGAGTTCACCCAGTAATCAAGGTTCGTCTGAAGACGGCCATCGAGCGTGGTGTTGTCGATGAAGAGGTTGGCCCAGCTGAGAAGGTCCATCGAGTCATAGCGAACTGCATAGGCCAGCGGCTCTTTCGACAGCATTTCGGGGAACACGGTGAAGGTCCCGGCCTCATAGTTGGACGACTGCGCGGCCACGGCCGAACTGTCATTCAGGCCGCAATTTGCCTGACCTGAGGCCACTGCGTCCAGAAGCAGCGTGCCTGCGCCCTTGTAGGACTTGATTTCGCCTTGCGGGAAAACAGTCGCCGCAAGCTTTTCGCCCGTCGAGCCAAGCAAGACGGCAATCGTGGTTCCCGGTGCCTTGCAATCATCAACAGTCTTGAACGCGGAATCGCCTTTGCTAAACGCAACTGCGCCCACGTACATAAACGGCTTGGTGAAGCCGACCTTGGTGGCGCGTGCCAGCGTCGGCGTCATGTCGGCGGCCAGAATATCCGCCTTGCCCGACATCAGTGCAGGCAGCAGGCCGTCCCAGTCAAAGTCCAGATACACCACTTTGACGCCCATTTCTTCGGCCATCAGAGTTGTCAGCTCGATCGCGCTGCCAGTCCGGCTACCGTTCTTGTCCATGAACGAGAACGGAGGTCCTTGAGTTTGCACGGCGACACGCAGTTCGCCGCGCGCGATGATATCATCCAGCGTGCCAGCGTCGACCGAAGTCGCGCCACCCGCTTGCGTCATGACAGCAAGCATCGCTGTCAGAACAAACGCATTGAGTTTGCTCATTCATTCTCTCCCTTTGGTTTAGATGCCGGACCTATCCCGGCTTGCGGTTTCTCTTCAGGGTGCCCGTCACTCCCGGCCCTATTCGGCGGCGAGATCCTCGCCACTGATTTCGTCGTCCCAGACGCCTTTCGGCAAGCTGAGCCATTTGTTGTGTGACTTCATCACCACGAAGGTTTCGCTGCCGCGGATTACGCCCGGTTCGGCCAAGCCTGGCAGGAGTTCGCTGGTGACCCTGTAGAGTTCGTCCATATCGCCTTCGAACAGGACTTCGGCGATGAGATCATAGCGCCCGGTTACAATGCTGACCGAGGTCACGAAGGGAAGCTCCGACATCTTCCGCGCGAGCTCGTTCAGCTTGCCGTGGCCGTTGGCGTTGATGCCTATGATTGCGCCCACAAGTTCGGGCCGCTCTGCGATATTGACCACGCCGACAATCTTCAGAAGGTTTCGCTCAACGAGTGATTTCAGGCGCGCACGGACCGTGGGCGGACTAAGATCCAATCGCTCGGCCAGCCCATTTGCGCCATCACGACCATCTTCCGACAGCAGCCGTGAGAGGCGTCTGTCGATTCTGTCGAACAAGGCTCGCATGGCAATATTTCCAACTCTGAAAGATTTTCTCACGTCAGAATACTAAATGGGAATTTTTAATCAATATTTTTTTCAAAAGGAAAGCTTTGCGCCTTCATTTTTTCTACTGAAGTATTTTCTCTAACGTTTCCATGCCATCTTGGATAGCCGGGCCTGAGCCGTAGCTAAGGCTAAATGGCCGGGCGGGTCGCTTGCATGAACTTTGAACAAATTCGTTGATGTATCCTGATTCTGTGGTGAGATAGCTTCGGAAGGTCGCAGTTAGGGCGACGATGTCGCAGCACCCCAAGGATCTTTTCCGTCGGCATTCATCGGCCGGGCATAGGGGCTCTTGGCTGCGTCAAAAGCCAAAACCTATGCCATTTGATTGTCGGTCAAACCTGCCCACGATCCCGTGGAATGGCTGCCCACCTTCGCGTGGAATCCGTGCCCATCATCCCGTGGAACACGCAACCAATTTCAGCGACATTCAGCAGCAAACTCTGTACGAAACATGCATTCGCGGGTTCATGTGGCGTTGATGTAAGAGGACCGATTACCCTCCGACTATAATCGCTTTCGGCCCTTTGCTGCCGGTCGGCTCTGACCTGCTCTGCGCCGTGGCATTCCCCGAAGCCGTCAATCGGGCCGGGTCGTGCGAAACTGGGCCTCCAAAAAAGCGGATGGCAGTCCGTTTTGCCAAGCAGCCGTGCCTTGCCCCCCAGTAACTGGGTTTTATTCCAGTTTCGGGTTTGTCTGGAGCCGGGAGATGCCTTAGACGGCAGCTCAAATTGAAAGATCCTCCATGACACATCCCGTGATGACCAAACCAGTGCCAGTGGTTTCCGTTGTCATTCCGCTCTATCAAAAAACACGCCACATAGCGGCTGCGATCGGTGTGGCCTATCGGTCTTGCTGCCTGGCAGACGTCGTTTTTGAACTTGTGGTGGTGGATGACGGCTCCACGGATGGCTCGGGCGATGTAGTGCGAGACTGGGCGGCGGGGGACCCTGCGCACGCAAGTGTTCTTCATTTGATCAGACAGGAAAACCAAGGCGCCGCGGCTGCCCGCAACGCAGGTTGGAAAGCTGCGCGTGGGGAAGTCATCCTGTTTCTGGATGCAGATGACACTTGGGAGGACCATCACGTCTCAGAAATGCTGGTTCTTATGGCAGAATTTCCGCAAGCCGTGCTTTATGCGGATGCATGGGGCGAGATTTCCCTGGATCGTATTGCAAAACAGCACGGTTTCGGAATCGGATCTGACCGTCGCGGACCGCTTGCCTGTTTTTTCGAGACAATGAGTTCCGGGCCTATGATCGTCTCGTCGAGCACGGCCGGAACGTGGAAAAGATGCCTGGTGGAGAGCAGGGGATTTCCCGAAGGGGTCAGGTTTGGCGAAGATAAGATCGGCTGGGGCCGTCTGGCCCTTCTGGGGGATGTTGTGTGGTCGCCTCGTATTGGTGCCATTTGGGACAAATCCGCAGACAACCGGAGCGAACGGGTTGCAGGCTCAGCACCCCGCACCGCTTGGCGCAACTTCCTGATCGAAGCGCTGGATGACCCGGAGCTCTCGACTGCGACGCGGCGGAATATCCGGGTTGCTGTCGCCGTTGAAAACGCCTGCCTCAGTGGTGAGATAACACACTTCAGCCACGAGACGCCTGCGCGTTTCGCCGACCTGATCCCTGCCGTGCAGTAGGACACGACCTGCGTCTTCTCGGAAACGCCAAGGGCCGCGAGGCGGGCTTTCAGGGTTTAACCCTGCAAAACCTTGCCGTCCTCCCCGACCAGATCCTTGAAGTAGACATGCTTCGCACCCGGGACATGACCCCCGCGGGTTTCGCCATAAGGCGAGGCTCCGGCATATTCGCGCGGCTCGCGGGTATCAAGGATGACGACATCGGGCTGCCCGATCAGGCTCGCCAGATCTTTCTTCCCGATCTCGAAGGCGCCGGTGCGGGCAACGGTGAAATCACCGGGCACCACGGGTGCCGTCACTGAAAGGTCATCGCCTGCCAGCAGCGCCGCGACACCGCCATTCACAAGGAAACTCTGCGAATGGCCCAAAGTACGCAGAGTCCAGACGATGCGCCCGTCTTCGCCCCAGCTGTTGGCGGGATCCGCGACAACAACCACCGGAACCGCCGCCGAAACGCCCAACGCGCGCAGCTTGTCCGTCAGCAGCGCATCATCCGACAGAAGTTGGCTCTTGTTCGGTAAGTCAGGGACAGAGAATTCCTGCCAAGTGACTGCGGTCGAACCCATCAGGGGTAGGGCAGTCCTCAACGCATCCCCGCGCGTGTCAAGCAACAGCGCTCCCGACGCCAGAAGTGTGCGCGCCTCATTCGTGGCGCTGGTCAGCGTTGTACCTGAGGTTTCGGATTACGAGGATGGGGATTGAAACTTCGACCTTTCCCCTGCCCATATTGCTGGAGACGGCATCGGTGCCGGCGCAGTAGTTGTCACCGATCAAGGTACGAAAAATGACTTCTTGAAGGTCCGCAACCGCGGCCGAAAATCGGTCAAGCGTGCTGTCGTCCAGTCCAGGACGCGGCTAGTGATCGATCCGGAGATCTGCATCATCTGGGTAGAGGAAACACTTCCGCGTGATGCCTATGCGGTGCGTTAATCCGGCCCCGGCCATTGGTCCGGTAAGGTACATTCGGTCTGCCGGTGCGTTGGCCTTTCACGCTTAGTTTTTTTGCCGCGCTGCATGATCTGTTTGTTGGTTTGCTCGTTTTCCAGGCCGGGCATGAGTGTAGGCGGCCAAGCTGCAAAAGACGGCGCATGTCGTACGCGCGGTTCTTTCATCCCGATCCAGGCCTTGGCCCGCTCCAAAGATACCCGCAGGGCGCGTGCAGCCAGTAATATTCACTGCAGCTGAGGACGAGGCACTCCTTGGCCCAGATGATCTGGGACCGGATGCTGAAGCCCGCAGCGTCGAGGCTTTAGGCGACCCCGTCGTCTTGCTGACGATCACCGCTGCACGCTCTTTAATCTTCGCAGCGATTTTGATCTCCAATCATCCATAGCCATAGCCATAGCCATAGCCATAGCCCGCGGCGTGCTGGACTGATTTTCCGTTGGGTCACACGGGCAACCCGGCCCAGCCGATCGCGTCTTCAAGCGCCTTCGACACGCCCAGAACAAGCGCATCATCACCGGGCCGACCGGTGATCTGCACCGCCACAGGCAAGCCCGAAAGCGTCAGGGAAACAGGCAAAACCGCCGAGGGTTGCCCGGCAAGGTTTGCGGGCGTCGCGAAGGGGGCAAAGCCATAGCCCCGTTCAATCCACTTCTGAAGGTCGGACCCGCACGCGGCGTAAGTCAGACTGCCAAGCGGTGCAGGGTCTTCGCTCAGCGCGGGCGTCAGAACCAGGTCGACTTCTTTCATCGAACGACCGATCGCCTGCGCAACCGCCGTCATCTTCAAGCGGGCTTCCAGCAGATCAAGTGCCGAAAGTTGCCTTGCCTGCTCGATAAACGCCCATGTCATCGGTTCCAATTCGTCGCGTTCGGGTTGGCGCCCAAGCGCGCGCGCGCGCTCTTCCACCAGATGCAGGACCTCCACGATCCAGAGTGAGTCGAACCACGGGCCCGACTGTGCCTCGACCGGAAAGTCATAGGGCACGACGACATGGCCCATCGCTTCCAGCAAAAGCGCCGCCTTCTCGGCCGCGGCCACCTGTGCTGCCCCGGCAGGCCGACCATACGGATCCTTTGTCGTCAGCCCAATCCGCAGGGGGCCAATCGTACCGTCCAATACCGCAAGATAGCCACTGGCGGGTGCCTGCCGCCCGATCCGCGTTCCCAGATCAGGGCCTGCCGTCAGATCAAGCGCCGCAGCACTGTCGCGCACAGAGCGCGTCAGCACATGGTCCGAGTCGAGACCACCCGCGATTTCGTCCCACCATGGCCCCAGCGGATTCAGCCCGACCGAGGGTTTGAAGCCGAACACCCCGCAGCAGGCGGCAGGGATACGGATCGACCCGCCAAGATCGGTGCCGTGCGCCATTGGAACCATTCCGCTGGCAACGGCAGCAGCAGCGCCGCCACTGGACCCGCCGACCGTCACCCCCGCATTCCACGGGTTCCGACATGGCCCGTAGGCCAAAGGTTCGGTCGTGAAATCCCCGGCGAACTCTGGAGTATTGGTTGTGCCCAGAACGACAAGCCCGCCCTCGCGCCAGCGGTGAACCATCGTGCTGTCACCTTTTGGCTGCGCCGTTGCGAAGAAGCGCGAGGCGAAGCGGGTGGGCAGCACCGCCGAGTAAAGGTTCACGTCCTTCAGCAGGAATGGCACACCCCAAAGCGGCCCTGCTTGTTCGGGGCGGCCCCGATCCATTTCGTCCGCTTCGGCCCGGGCCTTATCGAACCGTTCCGCCACAACTGCATTCAGCACCGAATTTTGTTTTTCGATGGTGGCAATCGCGGCCTCAGTCGCCTCGCGGACGGAAAGGTCGCGCTTGGCGATCCGGGATGCCAGATCCAGTGCATCGCTTTGGTGTGGTTTGCTCATTGTGTATTCTGCCATTGAAAAGGGGGGGCCATGCGACATCCACGGACGTCGTCGCGGTTTGCTTAACTCACTTTGCTCCAAGAAGCGCGGCAACGGAAGGGTGCGCCGGCAAGCAGTCTCTCGTGGTCGTGCCCTCCCGCCCCCGGCCAGGAAGCAAGGCATGGCCCATCTCTGGCAGCGCCGGGTCCATATTCTGGCCGTCAGCCGCGATCATCAAAACCATTTGACGGCCCTGCTGCAGGCAGTAACGCATCTTGTTGCAAATCGCCGATTTCACCACCAAGCGCGGCCCGCATCTTATGGGGCTGACAGTCCGGCATCGGCGCGTTGCTCCGGGTCGGCCAAGTCGCGCAAGCTCGCAAGCCCAAAGACCGCCAGGAAGGCGCCGGTGGTGACAAAGGTATAAGGTGCACCGCGACGGGGCTCGCGGGGACCGGTGCTGATCAGGTTGCGCTCGGCCAGCCGTCCGATCAGATCGCGGCTGATCTCTTTGCCGAAGATGTCCTTCAACCCGTCGCGGCTGATCGGCTGGTGGTAAGCAATGGCAGCCAGCACGGCGAGATCGACCTCGTTCAGATCCAACGTCTGCCCGGCCACATCTGCCGCCGTGCGGATCGCGGGGGCATAGGCTGCCTTGGTGCGCAGCATCCAGCCAGAACCCACCTTAGCGATCTCATAGGGGCGCCCCTCCAGATCAACCACGAGATCCTCGACCAGAAGATCAACCGAAGCCCGCTGCCCCACCACACGCGCCAGATCGGCGCGCCCGACTGGCGTGGCACTGGCGAACAGCACGGCCTCGATCCGCCGCATCCATTCCCGCCAGCGCAAATCGGCTGGCAGATCAGTCAGCTCACGGTCAAGGTCCGGTTCCGCGCGGCGCGCCATCGTCAAACCCCGTAAAGGCGGAACGTGTCCCGCCCGGTCAGTTCGCGCACCGCGCCCAAATCTGCCAGCCGGTCGCAGAGCCGCCGCGCGGCGCGGTCCGACATGAAGGCCGTCAGCGCCGCGGGTGCCAGCGCATCGCGGGTCAGGAACAGATCGACCGCCCGCCCCGCGGCCTTGGCCCGCAGCTTGGGCATCACCGCCCGCAACCGCGCCGCAGCCCTTGCCAGCTCTGCGGCCAGCGGCACCGCCTGCCCCGCCCCGATCACGACGGCCCGATGGCAAGCCAGCCGCAGGTCATCGCCCTGCAACCGCAGATCGCGCGGCTTCAAGCCAAGCGCCAACAGGGGCAGCACATGGTCCCAACCCAAAGATTTCGCCAGCACCGCATCGGCCAGAATCAGCGCCACCGTCTCGCCGCGCGGAAGCTCCGTCAGCACCGCCTCGATCACCCCAGCTGCCCTGTCCACAGGGTGACGGCCGATGGCATCGAGGCAAAGCGCTATCCGTTCGGCGGACACCCCGTCCATCGCCTTGCCAAGTGCCGCCACCGAGATCGGGCGCGCCACCGCGCGGGACCATTGCCCGAAGATTGCCCCCGCCGGCCCTGGATGATCGCCCGGACGCGTCAGATGCAGCGCATCGCGCAAAGCGCGACCGCCCTCGCGGCGCCCGGCAAACCCTGCACAAACCTCGGCCGCTGCCAGCGCCAGCCGGTCGCGCCACAGCGCCTGCGGGACAGCTTCCTGCGCTGTTATCCTGTGCAAATCGGCCAAGGCGGCCCCGGAGCGAAACGCCGCAGCCTCTAAGCTCTCGGCGGGCCCGGCTGTGATCCAACCCGGCAAGCGGCCAATCAGGATCGGGGCGGCGGATGGGTCGGGGCGGATTTTCGTCATGTCTGAACTTTAACTCAACACGGCGGTTTGTGCCAGAAAATAGCACCAGTACCGCCGTCATCTTGAGATCACGGCTATGTCCAATAAGATTGCATTATCGGACGCAAGAAGAGTATGCTCGCGGCCATGCAGGAAACACCCGAGAAATCGCCGTCAGAGCCTGTCGGACGGCCGGAATTTATGAGACTCAAGCACTTCCGCGAAAAACCGACAGGGGTTTATGAGATTCTGTGCCGGTATTTATGAGACTGGATGAGTCGGAGTTTTTGAGACTGGCACCGCTTCGTGGCTTTTTCAACAA
>NZ_JAUSBA010000066.1 GCF_030652235.1 Cypionkella sp. | reverse complement strand
CCGCAACGGAACGACCACCGCCTCCTGGGCTGCCGTCAGCCCTCGACGGGGAAACGATCCACTGGATCGTTTCCTGTTCCGTCTCGATCTGCAGATTGTGGGGTGTGGCGGACAGGTCCTGAACGCTGTCACGCCGCTTCCCCTTGCGCGCTGTCTCCTCGCTCACCCCGTAACGCAGCGCGAGAACCGCCGCGGGTGCGTCGCTCCCGGACATCCGCTGGCGAGTGCCGGGCGTCGTCGTCGCGTTCTTATGCCGTGAGATCATCATACCGCCTGCACCCCCTTGGCATCAGCCTGCAACCCGGCAATCAGATCACGAAGCGCAGACCTTGCGATGAACAGTGCCAGACGGCGGGGATCGATGCAATGTTCCAGGATGGAACAGTTAGGATTGCTCGGCGGGTCGCAGGTCGCGGATAGGCGGCCAGTCAATTCCTTTGGCAAAGTGGCAAGTTCGATGAGCAATCGAAAAAACTGCAGCCCATCTTGGGAGAAACCTCGCGAAGGGTCGTTGTTGGCAAAGAGGCCGCCAGCAAACTGACGCGCGAAATGGCGGCCCAGTAAGACCCGCCGACTGTATGTCGAAATCCACCCCAGCCTCTTCATCGCATTGTAACTGTTTATGCCGCTAGAGTTACAGGTAGGCATTCGGGGGCAATCCTGCTGCGTCAGACGAAATTATCATCATTTCGACCCACCATCACCCAGCTCGATCTCATCCACAACTTTTACATCGCTGCCCATATCGGCCTCGGCATATTCACCATTGCCAACCGTCTGATCCTCTTGGTCGACTGTCGCCATGCGAGACGTTAAGGCTCTACGCTTGCTTTGGTGGGTGAAAACCCTAACAAAAGATGAACAGGCATAGGCTAACCCCTTGAAATCCCACTCCCCACCCCCCTGTCCACACGTGGACACACCCCGCACGCCACAACCCCCTTCCCGCCCCCCCCAATCCAAGCTATATCGCGCGCATGACCCAGCTTGATCTCATCCGCAACTTCTCCATCGTGGCCCACATCGACCACGGTAAATCCACCCTCGCCGACCGGCTCATTCAGATGACCGGCACGGTGGCTGCGCGCGATATGAAGGCGCAGATGCTCGACAGCATGGATATCGAGCGTGAGCGCGGCATCACCATCAAGGCCAACACGGTGCGGATCGAATATCCGGCGAAGGATGGCAAAACCTACATCCTGAACCTGATCGACACCCCCGGCCACGTCGACTTTGCCTATGAAGTCTCCCGCTCGATGCGTGCGGTGGAAGGCTCCTTGCTGGTCGTCGATGCAAGCCAAGGGGTTGAAGCGCAAACCCTCGCCAACGTCTACCAAGCCTTGGATGCGGGCCATGAAATTGTCCCCGTCTTGAACAAGATCGACCTACCTGCAGCCGAGCCCGACCGCATCCGCCAACAGATCGAAGACGTGATCGGCCTTGATGCATCGGATGCGGTGCTGATCTCGGCCAAATCCGGCCTTGGCATCCCCGAGGTGCTGGAAGCCATCGTCACCCGCCTGCCCGCCCCCAAAGGCGACCGCGACGCACCCTTGAAAGCCATGCTGGTGGACAGTTGGTATGACGCCTATCTCGGCGTCGTCGTCATGGTCCGCGTCATGGATGGCGTGATGAAAAAGGGCGACCGCGTCCGGATGATGCAAACCAACGCCGTCTATGGCATCGACAAACTTTCGGTGCTCAAGCCGCAAATGGTCGATATTGATGAGTTGGGGCCGGGCGAAATCGGCATCTTCACCGCCAGCATCAAACAAGTCCGCGACACCCGCGTCGGCGATACCGTCACCCACGAACGCAAAGGCTGCGCGCAGGCGCTTCCGGGCTTCAAACCCGCACAACCCGTGGTGTTCTGCGGCCTGTTCCCGGTTGACGCTGCCGAATTCGAAGCTCTGCGCGACGCCATCGAGAAACTCTCGCTCAACGATGCCTCGTTTTCCACCGAAATGGAAACCTCCGCCGCGCTTGGCTTCGGTTTCCGCTGCGGCTTCCTTGGCCTGCTGCACCTCGAAGTCATCCGCGACCGCCTGGAACGCGAATATGACATCGACCTGATCACCACCGCCCCCTCGGTTGTCTTCAAACTCCACATGAAAGACGGCACCGTGCAAGACCTGCACAACCCCGCCGACATGCCCGACCTCACCTATATCGACCATATCGAGGAGCCCCGGATCAAGGCCACGATCATGGTCCCCGACGACTACCTCGGCGACGTGCTGAAGCTTTGCCAAGACCGCCGCGGCATCCAGATGGACCTGTCCTATGCCGGGTCGCGCGCCATGGTGGTCTACGATCTGCCGCTGGCCGAAGTGGTGTTCGATTTCTACGACCGCCTGAAATCGGTGACGCAGGGCTATGCCTCCTTTGACTATAGCATCTCGGAATATCGTGAAGATTTCCTTGTCAAAATGTCGATTCTTGTCAACGAAGAACCCGTCGACGCTTTGTCGATGATGGTCCACCGCGATCGGGCCGAGGCGCGCGGCCGCGCCATGGTTGAAAAACTGAAAGACCTGATCCCCCGCCATATGTTCAAAATCCCGATCCAAGCGGCGATTGGCGCCCGCGTGATCGCGCGCGAAACCCTGTCGGCCATGCGCAAAGACGTGACCGCCAAATGCTACGGCGGCGACCCCACCCGGAAGAAGAAACTGCGGGAGAAGCAGAAGGCCGGGAAAAAGCGGATGCGGCAGTTTGGCAAGGTGGAGATTCCGCAGGAAGCGTTTATCAGCGCACTAAAAATGGACAGCTAGGCTGTCCATTTTTAGAGAGAGTGTGGATATTCGGCGCTTGCGATGTGTGATAATTGCCAATCATGAGGGCTGATTTGAAATGACAACCATTCGTGATATTCATGAAGTATTGTTAAACTTCGAGAAACGAGCCGAAAATAAGCCGGATGAAATAATTTCGCAAACCTTTGTCGATGCTGCTCCATTGGTTGAGGTTATTTGCGCACCGCTCAACCAGATTATGTTTGGAAGACGAGGAACTGGAAAGACCCATGCCCTCAGATTTAGCTTGGCAAAAGCGCGTGAAAGTGGAGAAACAGCAGTCTATTTGGATTTGCGCACTATCGGGTCTAATGCGTCATTTTACTCAGATGAAGGAATTTCCCTTTACGAGAGGGGATTGTCAGTTGTAACAGATATTCTGGCGGCACTTCATGATGAGTTGCTACAGGTTGCAATTTCTAAAATATCGGTAGCGTTAAATCCAGAGCAAATAACTATTAGAATAGATGATTTTTCTACGGCAATTAGTGAGGTCCGTCTTTCGGGAACCCCTAAGATTGAAGAAATATCGAGGAGAAAATCGGAAAGCGATGCAGCTCTTGGGTTGAAGGCAGCTATAGCACTGACTGGTGCTGATGTCGGTTTACATCTGAATCTTGGAGCAAAGCGCAGTCAGGAGACTGAAACTAAAATTTCGCATGATGGATTCGTGAGGTCGATTGACTTTGGAAGAGTGCAGGTCGCTCTTTCTGGCTTGCTATCAATTCTTGGGGTACGGCGATTTTGGTTACTCATTGACGAATGGAGCGAATTGCCTCGTGAAGTTCAACCGTATTTGGCAGACCTTATTCGAAAAACGTTGCTTCCAACCAAGGGTATAGTTGTAAAAATTGCCGCGATCGAACAACGCAGTTCATTTATCGAACCGCGTGAAAATGGAAGATATATTGGTCTTGAGTTGGGTGCAGATATCGCCGCTGATCTTAACCTAGATGAATTTCTTGTGTTCGATTATGATGAGGATAAGGCGTTAACATTTTTTCGAGAATTAATTTATCGTAATTACATTGCTCTCGGTGGTGATACATCTGAAGTTAAGAATAGTGCTGCTCTGATTGGTCTATTATTCACTGAAAAACGCGCATTCGAAGAATTTGTGCGGGCAGTTGAAGGTGTTCCGCGCGATGCCCTGAATTTAGTTTCAAAGGCTGTTATGAAGTCATTTGGTCAGAAAATCGGAGTTGATGTAGTCCGGCGAGCGGCGCTGGACTGGTATCAAGCGGATAAAGTAAAAGTTCTATCTGGGTCATCCGACCTCCAAGCAGCACTGAATCATATTATTGATGAAGTAATTGGCTCACGAAAGGCGCGAGCATTTCTTTTTCCATCGAATGTACGGCATCGAGTTATAGAGCGACTTTATGATAGTCGAGTTTTGCATCTTCTTAAAAAAAATATATCCGCTCGCGATGAGCCAGGGAAACGTTACGACGCGTGGAAAATTGACTACGGATGTTACGTCGATTTAATTCGCACACAGAACGCCCCTCAAGGCCTGCTCCCGACGGACGATGGTTTCGTAGATGTTCCAGAAGATGACTATCGTTCTATACGGCGGGCTGTGCTATTGCCCGAGGACCTTGATGGTTATTTGAATGACGCTGGCAATGATTAAGTACTTATTTTGTCTAAGCTCCAGCCTGCCATAGAACTTCATGCTTGTGCATGCTTCTAATTACACGAAGGGCGGGCCAAATCGCCCGCCCCCTCACCTAACCCTCACTTATTCCGGCAACCCGGCACGTTCAGATCGCGGCAGAAATACCCGCCCGCGCCGCCGATCACGGCACCCGTCAGCGCACTGCCGCCGGTGGCCCCCGCGATGACCGCACCGCCGGCCGCACCCGCCAAGCCGCGCTCGGCGTCACTTGCCAAGCAGCCCGATAGCCCAAACGCCGCGATACCGACGAGGATGTAAGATTTGATGGTCATGGAAGCCTCCTATGAAATTGGCTGACACCCGCTAACGCGCCAGTCCCGCCTTCGTTCCCTCCATCCGCAACCCCGGCGAAACGCCGCCGTTAACCAAGGCTTAACCAAATCCGGCCAAACTGCAGGCATGAAAGCCCTCATCCCCCTGCTGATCCTCGCCGCTTGCGGCGCTCAAGCCGCCCCAGAATTCTTTAACGCCAAGCGGGTTGACCTGACCCGAGATGGCCACCAATACACAGTTTTCTATACCGAAAAGCGGGTCGAGGTGATCCGCCAAGGTTACGCCAAACGTGGCGAACACGACGACATCCGCGCCCAGATGATCGCCCTGATCCCCGAGGTCACAGGCTGCAAGCTGCGCGAATCCTCGCTTACCGGGGATTCCGGCGAAATGCGCGGCTCTATCCGTTGTTCGCACGCTTGATAATCAGCATGTAAAACGCGTAAGCCCCTGCCACCAAAAACAAAACACCCCAGCCTGGGCTGTCATAATAGAACTCCACCAGCCCCCAAAGCATCGGCAACACTGATGTGGCCCACCGTACCCATGCTTTGTTAAAGAACGGATCATTCTGGTCTAAGATCTTCATATCACACGCCTTTTATCACTAACCGCCACCATGCCGCGAAAACCCTTCGCTGCCAAGTCCCTTGCCCGACTCATCCGCACCCCCTAGCCTTGGAAAAAAGGAGCCCGCCATGCCCGAAATTTCCGCCAGCTTCCAAGGCCAGACCATCATCACCACCTTTGAGATGACCCCCGCCACAGCGCATGATTTGATGGAGAAACTGCAAGCCGCCTACGACGAATTTATCCGGCATCAACAAGGCTTTATCGGCGCGGGCCTGCATATGAACGATGCGATGACGCGGGTATGCAACTATTCAAAATGGCAGCGGCGCGAGGATTATCAGGCGATGCTGCGCAGCCCGGAAATGCGTGAGCGGAACCGTCTGATCAACACCCTCTGCAAAGGCTTCGAGCCGGTGATGTATGAGGTGATCGCGGCATTTTAGCCCAGTTACTTCCGCCGTCGCGCCTTACCGCCTCGCATGCCAGCCCGGCCCGCGGTTGATCGACCGGACATTTTCACGGCATCTTCTACGGCGTCCTCGACCACCGACTGCCGCGCCAAAGGATCATCTGCAATCGTCAGTTCCACCGCCTCCAACCGCCTCACCTCATCACGCATCCGTGCGGCTTCTTCAAACTCCAGATTCTCGGCAGCCTTGCGCATCGCCAAACGCAAAGCATCCAGATGGCTGGCGAGGTTATGCCCCAGCATCGGACGGCCAATTTTCGCCGTCACCCGCGCCTGATCGGTGTCGCCTTGGTAGATGCCCAGCAGCACATCCTCGACGTTTTTCTTGATCGTGGTGGGCGTGATCCCATGCAGCGTGTTATACGCCACCTGTTTTTCGCGCCGGCGCGTGGTCTCGCCAATCGCGCGCTCCATACTGCCCGTAATCCGGTCGGCATACATGATCACCCGACCATCCGAGTTGCGCGCCGCCCGGCCAATGGTCTGGATCAGGGAGGTTTCCGAGCGCAAGAAGCCTTCTTTGTCGGCGTCCAGAATCGCCACCAACCCACATTCCGGGATGTCCAAACCTTCGCGCAAAAGGTTGATCCCGACCAGGACGTCAAACGCGCCCAGCCGCAAATCCCGAAGGATTTCAATACGTTCAATGGTGTCTATGTCCGAATGCATGTAGCGAATGCGGATGCCTTGTTCGTGGAAGTATTCGGTCAGATCCTCGGCCATACGCTTGGTCAGCGTTGTGACCAGCACGCGCAGGCCCAGCAAAGCCACGCGCCGGATTTCGTCCAGCAGATCATCCACCTGCATGTCGACGGGGCGGATTTCGATCTGCGGATCGACCAGCCCGGTGGGGCGGATCACCTGTTCGACAAACACACCACCGGTCTGTTCCATCTCCCACTTCGCCGGGGTAGCGGAGACAAACACCGTTTGCGGCCGCATCGCATCCCATTCCTCAAACTTCAAGGGCCGATTGTCCATGCAGGACGGCAGGCGGAAGCCGTGCTCGGCCAGCGTCATCTTGCGCCGGAAGTCGCCCTTATACATGCCGCCGATTTGTGGCACAGACACATGGGATTCATCTGCAAAAACAATGGCATTGTCGGGGATAAACTCGAACAACGTCGGCGGCGGTTCGCCCGGAGCGCGCCCGGTCAGATAGCGTGAGTAGTTCTCAATGCCGTTGCAAACTCCGGTCGCCTCCAGCATTTCTAGATCAAACGAGCAGCGTTGTTCCAGCCGTTGCGCTTCCAGCAGTTTGCCTTGCGACACCATCAAATCCAGCGTCTGCCGCAGCTCTTTCTTAATGCCGATCACCGCCTGATTCATCGTCGGTCGCGGCGTTACATAGTGTGAATTGGCGTAGATGCGGATTTGCTTAAAATTGTCGGTTTTCGCCCCAGTCAGCGGATCAAATTCAATGATCGCCTCTAGCTCCTCGCCGAAAAATGAAAACCGCCACGCCCGATCTTCAAGGTGAGCCGGCCAAACCTCAACCGAATCACCGCGCACCCGGAAGCAACCGCGCTGAAACGCTTGATCGTTGCGCTTATAGGCTTGCGCCACCAACTCGCCCAACACCTGCCGCTGATCATAGCTTTGCCCGACCAGCAAATCTTGCGTCATCGCCGAATAGGTTTCCACCGAGCCGATGCCATAGATGCATGACACCGAGGCCACGATGATCACATCGTCACGCTCCAGCAGCGCGCGGGTGGCCGAGTGGCGCATCCGGTCGATCTGTTCGTTGATCTGCGATTCCTTCTCGATGAAGGTATCGGTGCGGGCGACGTAAGCTTCGGGCTGGTAGTAATCGTAGTAGGAAACGAAGTATTCCACTGCGTTGTCGGGAAAGAAGCCCTTGAATTCGCCGTATAATTGCGCGGCCAGCGTCTTGTTCGGGGCGAGTATAATCGCCGGGCGCTGGGTCTGTTCGATCACCTTCGCCATGGTGAAGGTCTTGCCAGTGCCTGTGGCGCCCAGCAAAACTTGATCATGCTCGCCCTCTAGAATGCCCTGTGTCAGTGCTGCAATCGCGGTTGGCTGGTCGCCTGCCGCTTCAAACGGGGTCTTCAATACAAAGCGCCGTCCGCCTTCCAGCTTGGGGCGTGTGAGCACCTCGGGGCGCTCGGACAGGGCATTGATGTTGTTATGGGGCACAGTGATTCCTTCCCGTGATTCCCTTCAGCGCCCAATGTATTCCGTTTTTGTTCACGGGGAAGGGGCTGGGAAAACAAAGGCATGTGAAAGCAGCCGTTAACCGACCTTTCGCTAAAGTGAATAAAGACAACGCAGTTTTAACGAAAATGCAGATCAAAGACGCACTTTATAGTTGTTCGGGGGCGAAACCTGCGGCAATCTATGCTTGCAAGCAGCAGACTTAGCTGTCGGTTGATCGCACCACCCACTCCACCCACACCCCTCGCGATCAGCCGACAGCGCCTTCCGGGCTTGCGTTTTCCCGTCAATTTCGGAATAAACCTTCCCAACACTCAGGGAGTTTTCATGATGCGCGCCCGCATTTATCAGCCCGCTAAAACCGCCATGCAATCTGGCACCGCAAAAACCACCGATTGGCTGCTGGAATTCGCCCCGGATTCTGCGCGTGAGGTTGATCCGCTGATGGGTTGGACCAGTTCTTCGGACACCCAGGCGCAGGTCAAACTGCGTTTTGAGTCGCGTGAGGCCGCCGAAGCCTATGCCACTGCAAACGCTATTGAATTTGACGTGACAGAGCCGCAAAAGCGCAAAGCGTTGATTCGTCAGCGCGGCTATGGTGAAAATTTCGCAACTGACCGTCGCGGTGTCTGGACGCATTAATGATTACCTCCGCCCAAGCTTAGGGAGCTTTTCGCCGGCTACATTTTCAACCAAAAGAAAGGTTTACCCATGCGTTATGCCGCTATTATTGCGCTTCCCCTCAGCCTCTGCGCCAGCCTTGCCTCGGCTGAAGCCACGCCGGAGGGGGCCGAAGCCCTGACCGCGACGTTGCAAACTTATCTTGGCGCGACCGAAGGCGTCGTCAGCGTCACGCCCAAAGAAGATTACTACGATGTCACCCTCGATTTCGCACCGCTGATCGCGAAGGCCCCTCCCGGGGTGAAAACCACCCTCTCCCCGATCGAATTCAGCCTGACCGATAATGGCGATGGCACTTGGGAAATGGAGCAAGATCAAGCGATTGATTTCACGATGTCTGTCCCCGGGACGGCCGATATCGTGGTGAACGTTGCCAACCTGCAAAGCACCGGCACCTTTGATGCCGCGCTGCAAAGCTTCACCTCCTCGGCCACCACCGCGACCGATATCTCGCTGACCGAGAAGATTACGGATGCCAATACCAAGACCGATTCCAATGTTGCCTACAGCGTCGCCAGCATGAAGTACGACAGCACCGCCGAAGAAGGCGCAGATGGCGGCGTCGACAGCAAGGCCACATACGAGGCGACCAGCCTGTCAGAAACCATGACCATCCCAGAAATGGGCGTGCCAATCACGTTGACGGCAGCAACCCAATCGGGAACCGCCGACATTACTGGCCTGCGCCCCGATGCCATGTATAAATTGCTGGCCTTCGCGGTCGCCAATCCTGATGCAACCGCCGCCGCTGCCCAACAAGCCACGCTGAAAGGCATCATCAAAGACGGTCTGCCGCTGTTTGCGCATCTTGGCAGCACCGGCACACTGAATGATGTCAAAGTGGAAACCCCGGTCGGTTTGGTCGGATTGACCGATCTTTCGTTTGAGATTGAGCTGAACGGCATCGTGGATGAAGGCCTGTTCCGCGAGGCGTTCACCATGGATGGCCTCAGCCTGCCAGCAGGCCTTGTGCCGGAATGGGCGGCGCAGCTGGTGCCGACATCGCTTAGCCTCGATTTCAAAGCCTCGCGCTTCAATCTGGCCGCTCCGGTGGCGATCTTGCTCGATACGGTCGATCTGGTGAACCCGAAACCGAATACGCCAGAGCAGGATCAAGCCTTGCTCGCCGCGCTGCTGCCCGATGGCGTCGTGGACATCACCCTCGCCCCTGGCTCTGTGACCTCGCCGCTTTACACGGTCACTTATGAGGGCCTGTTCAGCGCCGGCCCCGCCACACCCATGCCCGTCGGCAAAGCCACAGTCACTGCAACGGGTTTGACGGCGGTGGAACAAGCGCTCGCCGCGGGTCCGCCCGAGATGACCGGTCAGATCATTCCCGTATTGAAGATGGCTGAAAGCATGGCAAAACCCGGCGAAAATGGCGCGTTGGTGTGGGAACTTGAATCTACGGCAACGGGCGGCATGCTGGTCAACGGCACAAATATGATGGGCGGACAATGAGTATAACCATCGCCAAGGAAAGCCCGCTGAGCACAGATTTGGCCCTGCTGATGCAGCGCCATACCGCCGACATGCACGCCGATACTCCGCCCGAAAGCATCCATATGATGGATGCCTCGGAACTGGCGATACCAGCGGTGAATTTTTTCGTGCTGCGCGACGCGGGCAAACCCTTGGCGATGGGCGCTTTCAAGCGCATCGATGCGGGCCATGCCGAGATCAAATCCATGCATGTGCTGACCGAAGCACGGGGTAGGGGGCTGTCGCGTATCATGCTTGATCACCTCTTGGCCGAAGCCAAAGCCGCAGGCCTGAAACGCCTGTCCCTAGAGACTGGCGTGCAGCCCACCTTCGTTGCCGCCCGCGCGTTGTACGCCAAAGCTGGCTTTGAAGATTGCCCGCCTTTTGAGGGCTATAGCATTGATATGAACTCAGTTTACATGACGCGCAGCCTTGCTTAAGGGCCGATCCCGCCGCACATAGGCCAAACGCGGCTCTGCAGATCAACTGATTGCGCACGAACCCTCTAAGCCAAGCTCTCAGCCAGAAAACGGATGGAGTAACAACACACTAGGCATAGAGGTAAGCGTTGCGAACCATTTTCCGAACCGCTATCAAAGGAATCATGGTCCCGTAGCTCAACTGGATAGAGCACCTGACTTCTAATCAGGATGTTGGGCGTTCGAGTCGTCCCGGGATCACCAGTTCAGTCAGTCGTGTAAATGACGTTCGACATCTAAACACCGACTTTTCGACAAAAGTCGGTGTTTTGCCCCGATTGCGGCGGGACGTCAGAAATTGATGGGGATACGAGCGATACGCGTGTGCTTTGTGCTTGCGAGTTGCAAGTCCAACTTGCCTCAGACGCAGCCGAGTGGTTTCTGATCTCGCGTCAGGTCTCAGGGATCTGACGGTTAAGGTTTGGAGAATAGGCTGATTCCGAAACATGTCGGCTGCTTTATTCGAGCGGGCAAGGCGCGCGCAGCCAGCGTACTGATGCCGGGTTATTATTCTGCTCGCCTGTTTGATCAGGCAAGGCTGCGTTAACGCAATGCGACTTCCACATCCGTGCGCAGATAAACCGCACCAAAATCCGTTCCATTTGGGCCAAAGCGGGAAACCCGGGCCGCCGCCAGTCGCTTGCGGAGGACGTTTCGATGCAACCCGAACTCTGCAGAGATCGTGGTGGTGGGGAGGAAACGGCGGTGGAATGCCGCGATGTCCTCCTCGTGGGTGAAAATCAACCTCAATGCGCGAAACCGATCAGCAGGTGCAGGCAGTAGCTTAAATCACCCGGAAATCTGTCCAAGAGGGAAGTGTAGATCATGTATACTGCCAAACAACTGAAAAGGCTATATTTTAGGGCGGCCATGAGGGCTGAAAAAGAGATGCAGTCTGTCCACTTATAAGTCTCGGGTTGATGGTTCATGTTGTTGCGAAGTCGCCATCTTCCTGCCGAACAGCAAGACGCCCACCGTGTCACACGGTGGGCGTTTGCATTTTGGGCCGAGGCATCTCGCGTGGAAAGCCTAGTCCTGCGCCTCCAGCCACTCCCGAAACGCCGCCACCACGTCGGCGTCGCTGTCGACCATATACTGCGGCGCAGGATAGGCTCCGCCATGCACATCGCTGGCGAAAGCCGTCATCGCTGCAATCCGCAACTGCTGCAACCGCGCGTGTTCGCTGGCGAAATCGGCATAGCGCTTGGCATGGCGCGGCACATGGCCCGAGGTTTGCCCCAGCACATCATCGCTGAACAGATATTGCGCATGACCTGCAGGCCCTGCGCCCATCGAGATCAGGAACAGCCCGGTTTTGGCGGCAATCGCCTCGGTGATCGAATGTGGCACCACTTCGATCTCGACCGCAAACGCCCCCGCCGCCTCCAGCGCGCGGCACTGCTGATAGACCAGTTGCGCCGAGGCCAAGGTCTTGCCCACCGCCTTGAAACCGCCCGTCCAAGTGCGTTTCGACGGGATCAGCCCGACATGGCCGCAGACCGGCAGGCCATGATCCGCCATCGCCGTCACCGTCTGCAACGACCCCGAACAATAGAACCCATCCGCCCCCGCTTTGAACAGCGGAAACGCCCATTTCAGAAAATCCGCCGTATCGCCAATTTCATAGAAATTATCCCCCGGAAAGGCGAAAGCCGTGGGTGCTGCATCACGAAACTGCCGATCATGGATCATCGCAGGTGGGATCGACAGCAGTTCAACCCCGGCTTTTTCCGCAGCCTCAGCCTCCTCCAGAGTCTCCACCCGCAGCATGGCAAACGGGTGTTTGCCGCGCTGATCCAGCAAATCCTTAACCGTCAAACGTGCCATTAGGATACCTGAATGAAGACGCGCGCGCCCTCAACCTTCACCGGGTAGGTTTTCAGATTGATGCAGACCGGCGCACGTTTTGCTTCGCCCGTGCGGTAATCAAACTGGCCGTTGTGCTTGGGACATTCGATCACATAGTCCATCACCAACCCATCCGCCAAATGCACCTCTTCATGGGTGCATTTGCCCGCTGTGGCGTAAAACTTGCCATCCGGCGCGTGGTAAATCGCATAGGTCGCCCCGGCATGATCGAAACGGATCAGATCCTCCGCGTCAATGTCATCGGTGGCACAAGCGTCAATCCATTGGGTCATCATCTACTCCGCAGCAGTTGCGGCGGCACCAAGTGCGGCCAGGTGGAAATCTTCACGGTAAGGTTTGGCGGTGGCGGGCAGGCTGCGCTTCAGGAAGTAATCCTCAGAGGCCAGTTGCCGCCGCAGTGCAGGCCACATCTCGCCAAACGCCTGCGCAATCGAGGTATTCGGTGCGGGCAGGTCATGCTTGATCGCCGCGTGCAATCGGGGCAGGGCGTGATAGGGCACCATCGGGAACATGTGATGCTCTACATGGTAGTTCATGTTCCAATAGATGAAGCGGCTGACCGGGTTCATATAGACGGTGCGCGAGTTCAGCCGGTGGTCGATCACATTGTCGGCCAAGCCCCCATGCTGCAACAACCCGGTCATCACATGATGCCACGCGCCATAAAGCCGGGGCAGGCCGATCACCATCAGCGGCAGAATAGACCCCATCCCAAGCGCCAGTGCAATCGTCGCGCCATAAATCGCAGTTGAGATTCGCGCCACCCGCACCACTTTCGGCCATTCGCTTTCCGGCACAAAGGTCTTTTCGGTCGGATGCACGCCGACGAAGGCGTTGTACAGCATGCGCGGAAGAAACGCCGCCACATCCGGCAGCCCGAAGAACCCGGCGATCACTTTGGCAAACACCACCGGACGCATGATCGCAATCTCGGGGTCACGGCCAACGATATAGGTGTCGGTGTGATGGCGCGCGTGGCTCCAACGCCAGGTCGCCGAATTGCGCATGATCATGAAACTGGCGATTTCAAACACCACATTGTTCATCCATGGCGTCTTGAACGCGGTACCGTGACCACATTCATGCCAACGGCTGTCAGAAGCCGAGCCATACAGCACGCCGTAAGCGAGCCAAAACGGCGCACTATACCACGACGGCCACAGATAAATCCCGATGCCCGCGAAGGCGATCATCAGCCCATACAGCAGCAATGTATCCCGGATCGCAGGCGCATCGCTGCGCTGCATCAGCGCCTTCATCTCTTTGCGCGGCACCTCGGTGTGATACCACTCTGCCGCCGCAAGCCCGGTCGCAACCGCCCGCGCCCCATCCGGGCCCAGCAGTGAATAATCGCGCTTTGTCATAGAAGCCCTCCCTCTCCGACCAACTCTGCGTCTAGGATAGAAGATATATTCCATTTCTGCCAAGCCAGGCTCTGGCATTTCTCATCATATCTCGTCAGAATGGCCGCATTGGTGATGAAAACGCATCAGGGGGTCGCGATGAAACGTTTGGGCATGGCAGATTTGGCGCGCGCGGCGGGGGTTTCCGTCGCCACGGTCGACCGGGTGTTGAACGGACGCGAGCCTGTGCGCGAAGACACCCGCGCCCAGATCATCGCGGCGGCAGACCGCATTGGCCACCCCGCCGCCCGCCGCCTGTCACCCCGCCCGCTTGATCTGCGCGAAATTCGCTTTGGCGTGGTGTTGCACAAACAGGGGCAGGACTTCTACAAAGCCTTCGCCGAAGCGTTGCAACGTGCCGTCACCAGCGCCCCCGGTGTGCAGGGACGTCTGGTGCTGGAGTTTTCCAGCAGCCAAGCCCCCGGTGAAATGGCAAGCGCGCTGCGCGGCATGGCGGGCCGCTGTGATGTTCTCGCCGCCACCGCCGTGAACCACCCCGAGGTGACGGCGGCAGTCGAAGAGCTTTCCAGCAAAGGGCTCGCGGTGTTTTCCTTGCTGTCAGACTTTGCACAAGGCGCCCGCGCGGGCTATTTGGGGCTAAATAACCTAAAAGTGGGTCGCACCGCCGCTTGGTTCATGCACCAAACAGCTCGAAAACCCGGCGTGATGGCATTGTTTGTTGGTGGCCACCGCTGGCATGGCCATGAATTGCGCGAGACCGGATTTCGCGGTTACCTGCGCGAATGTGCGCCGCATCTGACGGTTCTGGACACGCTGGTTAACTTAGAGACTCGCCAGCTGACCTACGAGACCACCCTCAGCCTGCTGGCCCGCCAGCCCGATCTGCGTGGCATCTATGTCGCGGGCGGCGGGATGGAGGGCGCGATTGCCGCGCTGCGCGAGGCGCGCGCGCCGGGCGATGTAGCTTTGGTGGTCTCGGCGCTTACCCCTGAATCTCGGGCAGGTCTGGCCGAGGGGTTGATCACGCTGACGGTGGATACCCCGCTGGAAAAGCTTTGCCGCGATCTGATGCTGATCATGACCCGCGCCGCCACCGAAGGCCGAGGCCCCGGCGGTTTGCAGCATTTCCTGTCGCCCGATTTGCATGTGGCCGAGTCGGTCTAACCCACAGTGCGGACCCGATATTCTGGACACAATCAAAGTGTCGCGCGAAAATATCGTCAAAACACATCAGACTTCGCCCCCCTAAATAGAACCGATAGAAGAATTCTGACTTGAAATAGAATATCAATTCTACGACAGTGCGACAACTGGCCCAAAGAGGGGCCATGAGTCGAGGAATTCCCAGAATGCTGCCTTTCGCGCTGAACCACATGACCACCCCGAAACTGGGCTGGTTGGCCTTCCTTGATCTCGCACAGTCTTTGGGCTGCGTGGGTGTCGAATTCCGCAATGATTTCAAAACACCGCTGTTTGACGGTGCCGAGCCCGCCGAAGTGGGCGCTGCCGCCAAAGCGCGCGGCCTGCGCATCCTCGCGCTTGCCGAAGTGAAAATGTTCAACGATTGGTCCGATGTCAAACGCGCCGAGGCCGAAGCCCTGATGAAAATCGCCAAGGCTTGCGGCGCCGAAGCCATCAGCCTGATCCCACGCAATGACAACGTGGCGACCTCGCGTGCCGAAAGCCGCCAAGTCACCGAAACCGCCCTGCGCGCCCTGCTGCCGATGCTGCAATCCTACGGATTGAAAGCCATGGTCGAACCGCTGGGGTTTGAGGTGTGTAGCTTGCGCTACAAAGACATCCTCGCCGAAGTGATCGAAGCCGTCGGCGGTAAAGGCACCTATTTTATCGTACATGACACCTTCCACCACGCCCTTGCTGGCGGCGGTCCGATCTACCCGGACCTGACTGGGATCGTGCATGTCTCGGGCGTCAAGGACAGCATCTATGTGGGCGACATGCGCGACCCGCACCGGGTTCTGGTCGATGCCGATGACCTGTTGGGCAACGTCGCCCAGATCCGCGCCTTGCGTGCCGCAGGCTACACAGGTGCGATCAGCTACGAACCTTTCGCCGCATCAGTGCACGATCTGGCGGACCCCAAATCCGCGCTGACGGCATCTATCGAATTCATCCGCGCGGGCATAGCCGCCTGACGCGGCAGAATACCGCCCTTGGGAGAGGGCGGTCCGGCCAAAAACGGTGTGCCGGACACCGACTTGTGGAGGAGAGACACATGAAAAAGACCCTTTTGATCGCTGGTTTCGCGGCCCTGATGGGCACTTCGGCGATGGCAGATGGCATCGGCGTGTCGATGGCGCTGTTTGACGACAACTTCCTGACCGTTCTGCGCAACGGCATGGATGCCAAAGGCAAGGAACTCGGCGTTTCGCTGCAAATCGAAGATGCGCAGAACGATGTGGCCAAGCAACTCGACCAGATCAACAACTTCATCGCCTCGGGTGTGACCGCGATCATCGTCAACCCGGTCGACACTTCGGCCACCCAAGCGATGTCGGATGCGGCTGCCGCTGCCAATATCCCGCTGGTCTACGTCAACCGCCAGCCGATCAACGTCGATACCTTGCCGGATAACCAAGCTTTCGTCGCCTCGAACGAAGTCGATTCTGGCACCTTGGAAACCATCGAAGTTTGCGCGCAGTTGAAAGCCGCTGGCAAAGACAAAGCCAATGTCTATGTCATGATGGGCGAGCTTTCCAACCAAGCCGCCGTGCAGCGCACCGCTGACATCCATGATGTGATGGCCGCTGGCAAATGCGTCGTCGAGTTGACCATCATTGACGAGCAAACCGCCAACTGGAGCCGTGATCAGGCGCAAACCCTGATGACCAACTGGCTGTCCTCGGGCACCGCGTTTGATGGCGTGATTGCCAACAACGACGAGATGGCGATTGGCGCGATCCAAGCGATGAAAGCCGCCAATATCGACATGAAGTCGGTCGTGGTCGGCGGTGTCGATGCCACCCAAGACGCGCTGGCTGCGATGCAGGCGGGCGATCTTGATGTGACCGTGTTCCAAGACGCAGCAGGCCAAGGCGCTGGCGCTTTGGATGCGGCGATCAAGCTGAGCAAAGGCGAGGCTGTCGATCAGAAAGTCTACGTGCCGTTCCAACTGGTGACCCCAGCGAATGTCGCCGATTACGCTGCCAAGAACTGATCCCTAACGGGAAAGAAGGGCGGCGGTCAAACGCCGCCCTTCGTTTTACTCCGCGCCGGGAAACGCAGAGTTAAGACCGTTTTCATGTGAAATTTGGGGGAGAGAAGCCCATGGCAGAGCCTGCGCATGGCCTTGGTGGCCTGAAATACGATCCATCGAAGAAAGCCCGCCCGCAAGAGTTGAACGTGTTCATCGCGTTCGTGATCATCGTTGCGGCGTTTGAGATCCTCGGCCGCCTGATCATCGGTGAAAGCTTTCTGTTCAACACCCGCGAGGGCACCTCGGGCCTGTTCAACACCCAGCGCCTGTCGATCATCATTCTGCAAGTCGCCACCGTTGGCATCATTGCCATCGGCGTGACGCAAGTGATCATCACTGGCGGCATTGACCTGTCCTCCGGCTCTATCGTCGGGGCCACGGCCATGGTCGCGATGAGTTTTGCGCAGACCGCCCTCGTCAACGGCAACCCCAACCCGAAGGCGATCTTCGGCGATTGGGCAATGGATTTGCCGATCCTTATTCCCATCCTCGTCGGGTTGACCTGCGGCTTGATTGCGGGCCTGATCAACGGCGCACTGATCGCCTATACCAAAATCCCGCCCTTCATCGCCACGCTCGGCATGATGGTCTCGGCCCGAGGCTTTGCGCGCTGGTGGTCCACCGGCAACCCGATTTCCTTCCCCACCGAAAGCTACAACGCCATTGGTTCCGGGATGCGCCCGGTGTTCGTCTTCATCGCCTTGGCCGTGCTGTTCCATCTGATCATGACCTACACCAAATACGGCAAACATTCGTATGCCATTGGGTCCAATGAACAAGCCACCCGGATGTCAGGCATCAACGTCGACCGTCACAAGGTGCTGGTCTATATCATCGCTGGGATGCTGGCCTCTGTCGCTGCCATCGTGGTGTCGTCGAAAGGCCAGACCGCGCAGGCAAATATGGGGGTGATGTATGAACTTGATGCCATCGCTATGGCCGTCATTGGCGGGATTTCCCTGCAAGGCGGGCGCGGCTCGATCATCGGCACGGTGATCGGCGCGCTGATCTTCGGCGTGATCATCTCGGGCTTCACCTTCCTGAAACTCGATGCCTATTACCAAGAGATGGTGAAAGGCGCGATCATCGTCGGCGCGGTTGTGCTGGATCAATGGCGGCAAAAAAGCCGGGGGGCACGGGCATGAGCGAATTTATCCTGGAAACCCGTGGCCTGACCAAACGCTACGGCGGCGTGCACGCGCTGGAAGACGCCAATTTCAACCTGCGCCACGGCGAACATGTCGCGGTGGTCGGGGATAATGGTGCGGGCAAATCCACCTTCGTGCGCCAGATTACGGCGGTAGAGCAACGCAGCGCAGGCGACGTGATCTTCGACGGCCAACCGGTGCATTTCGCAGGCCCCCTGCAGGCCCGCGAGTCTGGCATTGAAACCGTGTTCCAAACCCTCGCCTTGGCCGATGATCTGGATGTGCCATCCAACCTGTTTCTGGGCCGCGAGTTGTTCAAGCTGAAACTGGGGCCCTTCTCCATCCTCGACCGCAAAGCGATGCGCGAGAAAACGCTCGAGGCTTTGAAGACGACGGCGGTTAAAATCCCCAACATTGACAACCCGATCCGCAACATGTCGGGCGGTCAGCGCCAATGCGTCTCCATCGCCCGCACGGCGGCGTTCGCCTCCAAACTGGTGATCATGGATGAACCCACGGCGGCGCTGGGTGTGCAGGAAACCGCACAGGTTGAAAACATCATCCGTGGGTTGAAAGCCCGCGGCGTGCCGCTGATCCTGGTGTCGCATAACCTGCGGCAAGTGTTTGATCTGGTGGACCGCATCGTGGTGTTCCGCCGTGGTCGGATTGTGGCAAGTCTGCGCCGCGATGAAACCGACGGCAACGATATCGTGTCCTACATCACTGGCGTCAAAGGCGGGGTTGAGGTGTAAACTCCAAACCCTGCCCGGATAGGGCAGGGCTATCCCTTACGCGAAAGCCCCCACCACTGGCGGCTTCGCAAAATCACCACGCAGCCCGTCACCCCGCCTGCCGCGATGATTATCCAGCGATACGGTGCATATGCCATGCTAACCTGCGGCGACAACCCGCAGCTTGCCTCTATCCATTTGGCTTGATATCAATGTAAAATGCATTCATCCAGCCTCCCGAATGAAACCGTTCTTCAGATCCGCGACCAATGCCTGTGCCTCGCCGCCCAACGCGCGGCCCGCAAACTGGCGCGCCGATTTGACCGCCTGTTCGCGCCCTTAGGCCTGACCAACGGCCAATTTTCGATGCTGGTGGCCCTCAGCGGCCAATGGCAGCCGCGCTTGGGCGAACTTGCCGAGTTTCTGGCGATGGACGCCACCACCATGACGGCAGCGGCCAAGACATTGGAAAAGCGCGGGCTTTTGCAGCTTACCGCCGATCAGTCAGACGCCCGTGCCCGCCGCCCCGTGCTGACCGAGGCAGGCCGCGTTCTGATCGCACAAGCAACCCCACTCTGGCGCGCCGAGCATGGCAAGCTTCACGCCCAACTGGCCAAAACCCAAGCGTCAACCGATCCCAAAGCCTTGGCACAGCTGTTGTCGCAGCTTGGCTGACCGGGCCTGAGCGGAAGCGTGGGCTTCGCCAGAAACGCGGGCTCAGCCGGACACTTTCTCTGGCTCGACATTTTCCAAGGGCGGTTCATTTCGCTCTTCCAAGCCCCCGCGCTCGGCCCCCGGCAGCAGCGTTTCAAAAGCGGGCTTGCCCAAAATCTCGGCGAATTTCACGATCAGCTTTTGCTCAACTTGGGCGCTCAGCTCCCGCGCCCGCGCCACATAGGCGGCATTCTCAAAGTTCGGGATGTTCGGATCATAATGATCAGCCATCGCCCGCATGATCTTCTGATCTGCCACATGATAAACCTGCCGCATCGCTTCGGCCTGCTCGGGCGTCGCGCCCAAAGCCTCGAACGCCGACCGCCCCATGCGGATCGAGCTGTCATAGGTTTCGCGGATAACATCCCGGCACCCTGCCGCCCACAGATCATAAACATGGTTACGATCCACCGCCCGCGCGATCACATGCAGGTTCGGATAAGCCGCCACCGCATGGCGCACCATTTCGGTGATCTGGTCGCGGTCATCAATTGCAATCACCAACAACTTGGCCTCGGCAATCCCCGCTGAATGCAGCATATCGGGGCGTGAGGCATCGCCGAAATAGGCCTTGATGCCAAATTTAGACATCATTTCCAACTGCTTGCTGCTAAAGTCAATCACCGTCGTATGATAGCCCGCAGCCCTTAGCATCCGGTTGACCAAGCCGCCAACACGGCCGATCCCTGCGATGATGATATGGCTTGGATCGGTGATCTCATCGGCCTCGCGCTGCGCCGTCTCGGCAAAACGCGGTGCGATCACCTTATCGTAAAAGATGAACAGCCCCGGTGTCAGCAGCATCGACAAAGCCACGATCAACAGCAGTTTGTCGGCAATCTCGGGCGGCAACACGGCAGAAGACACCATAAGCGAGATCAGCACAAAGCCAAACTCCCCTGCCTGCGCCAAAGCCAGCCCAAACAGCCACTTATCCGCACCCGCCAGTTTGAACACCCGCCCCAGCACCAGCAAAACCAGCACCTTCACCGCGATCAGCCCAAGCGTCAACGCCAAGATCTGCCCCAGATTATCCCAAAGCAGCGCGAAATTCACCCCAGCCCCGACGGTCATGAAAAACAGCCCAAGCAACAGCGCCTTGAACGGGTCAATATCCGACTCCAGCTCATGCCGATACTCCGAATTCGCCAGCACCACCCCCGCCAAGAACGTCCCCAAAGCGGGCGACAACCCCACCAGCGTCATCAGCAAAGCAATACCAATCACCATCATCAGCGCCGTTGCCGTGAACAATTCATGCAACTGCGCCGAGGCCACAAACCGGAACACCGGCCGGGTCAGATAACTACCGCCCAGCACCACACCAATGATCGCCGCGATATTGACCAGCGCCACCTGCCAGCCGTTCATCCCCGCAACCAGCGTGAACGCCTCGGCATGATCGGTGACGCTATGGCTGCCTTGCAATTCCGGCAAAGCCAACAGCGGGATCAGCGCCAGCATCGGGATCACCGCAATATCCTGCGTCAACAATACCGCAAAACTGGCCTGCCCGGCATCGCTTTTCAGCAGCCCCTTTTCGCCCAAGCTTTGCAAAACAATCGCGGTGGACGACAGCGAAAACACCAGCCCCACCGCCAAAGCCACCGACCACACCTGCCCGACCGCCATCGCCACCGCCATCACCGCCAGCACGGTCAAAGCCACCTGCCCCCCGCCAAGCCCAAGCAGCCGGGCCCGCATGTCCCACAGGTTTTTCGGCTCCAGCTCCAGCCCGACCAGAAACAGCATCATCACCACGCCGAATTCGCCGAAATGCTGGATCGAGATCAGATCCACCTGCAAAATCGCCAGCACCGGGCTGATCAAAATCCCCGCGATCAGATAGCCCAGCACCGACCCAAGCCCAAGGCGTGCCGCAATCGGCACCGCAAACACTCCGGCGACAAGGAAAATGAAAGCCAATAACAGAAAATCGGTCATGCAAAAATCCTTATGGGATGCTGTATTTTACGCGAAATCTGCCACCGTCAACAGCCGATTTTTGAAAAAATAGGGGCCCCGCTACAACGCAGCTGTTTTTGCGGTCAGCCGACGCCCGGGGGATCATCTGGCGCAAAAAGAGCCCCAAACACCGTTTGGCAGCGGTTTGGCCCTATCGACGTGGACAGAGGTCTGCGCATTTGCGGCATAGACCACAACATATGGTAGCCATGCCCCCGAAACTCGGGATCTAGGCACAAGTCATTCCCCGCGGGGAAAAGCGCGCCGCGTCAAAGCACGGCGCGCTTCTTAAAAGTAAATCTGGCTCAGACCGATGTAGGTGCCGGCGCACCCCCCTCAAACCGATTGCCATGCAGGTAATCACACGGCGCTTCCTGCATCTGCAAATGCAAGCCTGTCCCGGTATAAGGATGCGCCCGCGCGACATCCTCGTCAAACTCGATGCCCAGACCCGGAGCCGTCGGCGGCAGGATATAGCCATCCTCCCATTTCAAGCTGTTCTTGATCAGCTTTAAATGAAACTCGCCCCCGGTCTGGATGGTCTCGGCCATCAATATATTCGGGATCGACACCGCGAAATGCACGTTCGCCGCCCATTCCACCGGGCCCGCATAAAGATGCGGTGCCATCTCGGCGTTGTAAACCTCGGCCATTGCCGCGATTTTCTTGGCCTCCCAGATACCGCCAACCCGCCCCAGCGCAGGCTGCAAAATCCGCACCCCGCCATGCCGCAACAGCGCACCAAACTCGGCTTTGGTGGTCAGCCGCTCGCCCGTCGCCAAAGGCACCCGCACCGACCGCGCCACTTCTGCAAACTCGGCCAGATTGTCCGGCGGAATCGGTTCTTCATACCACAGCGGGTTATAGGGCTCGATCGCCACCCCCAGCCGGATCGCCCCCGGCGTGGTAAACTGGCCATGCGTGCCAAACAGAAGATCAGCCTTATCGCCCACCGCCTCGCGGATTTTGCGGCAAAACTCCACCGAGCGCGAAATATCTGACATCGCAGGTTCATGCCCGCCACGAATGGTATAGGGGCCAGCCGGGTCAAATTTCACGGCAGTGAAACCCTGTTTCACATAGCGCGCTGCGGCCTCGGCTGCCATATCCGCATTGACCCAAAAATCCGCCGGAATCTCGCCCGCTTCAGGATAAAGATAGGTGTAAGACCGCACCTTTTCATTCATCATCCCGCCGAGCAACGCCCAAACCGGACGGTCGCGCGCCTTGCCCAGAATATCCCAGCAGGCAATCTCCAACCCCGAAAACGCCCCCATCACCGTCGGATCAGGCCGCTGCGTGAAGCCCGCCGAATAAGCCCGGCGATACATCAGCTCGATATTCTCAGGGTTCTCGCCCAGCATATGCCGCTCAAACACATCCTCAATCACCGCCCCCATCGCGCGCGGCCCCACGGTCGAGGCATAGCACTCGCCGTAGCCGACGATCCCGTTATCGGTGGTCAGCTTGACAAAGGTCCAATAGCGCCCGCCCCAACCCGGCGCAGGCGGCGCTACAGTGAAAATCTCAAGATCGCGCAGCTTCATAAGGCACCCCCTGTTTGGGGTTAGGCTAGCTCACGGCCGCTTCGCTTCGCGCGTTCCTGCGACAAAGAGTATAACGACCGCGACCATAATTGTCGCAGACAGCAGAAACGGCGCGCCCGGAAGGTAAAATGGCGCCGAAACAGAGGTGAAGATGCCAAACACCCAAGTCATCACCAAAGGGGCCACAATCATCGCCAAAGCGTTCAGCGACGAATTCACCCCCTGCAACTCGCCCTGCTGATTTTCCGGCACCGCGCGTGACATCATCGCCTGCAAACTCGGTCCGGTCACCCCACCCAAAGCCGCAATCGGCGTGAACACCAAGGCCCAGAACCCCGAGGTGGCAAAGCCGTAAAACCCGTAAGACACCACCTCCAACCCCATCCCCACCGCCGCCGTGCGTCGCTCGCCCAAGCGCCGAATCATCGGGGCCAGCAGCAAAGCCTGCGTCAGCGCCATGCAAACTCCAAAAGCGGCCAATCCAAAGCCGATCCATTGCGCGTTCCAGCCAAACGCAGCCTTGCCATAATACGCCCAGATTGCAGGCCAGACGTTGAAGGTCACCGCATAGAGAAAACTCACCAGCAACAACCGCTGCAACCCCGGCAGCCGCCGCACCGCGCGGAGCGAGGCCAAAGGATTGGCCCGCGCCAGCGTAAACCCGCGCCGCTTCTCAAGCCCCAAGCTCTCCGGCATCACAAACCAGCCAAACACCAGGTTCGCCAAAGCCAAGCCCGCCGCCGCCCAAAACGGCGCGCGCACATCAATCCCCGCCAGCAAGCCGCCCAACATCGGGCCCGCCACAAAGCCAATGCCAAACGCAGCGCCTATCAGCCCAAACCGCTTGGCCCGCTCATCCGGTGTTGAGATATCCGCCACATAAGCATTCGCCGTCGCATGTGTCGCCGCCGCCACCCCCGCCACAAGCCGCGCGGCCAACAACAGCCAGACCGTATGCGCCAAAGCCATCGCGACATAATCCAGCGCCATCACCGCCAATGACACCAACAACACGGGGCGGCGCCCATAGCGGTCCGACAAATTGCCCACCAAAGGCCCGCACAAAAACTGCATCACCGCAAACGAGGCCGCCAAAACCCCACCCCACAGCGCCGCCTCGCCCAAGCCCGCGTGCGTCACATCCTCCATCAAATCCGGCATCACCGGAAAGATCAGCCCAATGCCAATCGCATCTAAGCCAACGGTGAACAGAATGAACAGCAAACTCAGATTGGCGCGCGCGAACATGAAGACCTCATCAAAACCAAGCCGCCGACATAACGCAAATCCTCAACAACTTGATTAAAATTTGCTTTCATCTTGGCACAAATACTCCGGGGGTGTGGGGGCAGGCCCCCATTTCAACGCCTCAAACCTGCCCAACCGAAGCCAAAAACTCCGTGACCACCGCAGCCCAGTCCTCCGGCTTCTCGACCATCGGCAAATGCCCCGCGCTCCGCATCAAGTGAAATCGACTGCCCAAAATCAAATCCGCCGTCTCGCGCACCAGATCAGGCGGCGTGGTGCCATCCAGCGCCCCGGCAATCGCCAAAGTCGGCAAAGTCAGCCCCGCCGCCTGCGTGTAAAAATCCGTCCCCGCAATCGCACGCGCACAACCGACCCAGCCGCGCGCATCCATGCCCTCCAGCATCGCCCGTACCCGCGGCATCCCCGCCACATCCTGCCAACGCCGCCCAAACATCCGCGCCATAGCGCCGGGCGCATAGTCTGCCAAACCGCGGGCCTCAACCTGCGCCACCCGCTCGCCCCACATCTGCGCCGAGCCGATCTTGGCGGCCGTATTGCTCAACACCATCCCGCGCACCAGATCCAGCCGCTTCACCGCCAGCCCCTGCGCCACCAGCCCGCCCAAAGACAACCCCACCACCACCGCATCGCGCAGCCCGAAATGCGCCATCATCCGCTCGCCGTCCCGGATCAGCGCGCCCATCGCATAGGGGGGCTCTGGCACATCCGACAGCCCATGCCCGCGCTGATCAAACCGCAAAATCCGACAACCGGCGGGCAGCAGCCCCACCACCTCATCCCAGATCGTCAGATTGGTCCCCAAAGCATGCAGCAACACCACCGCAGGTCCGCCCACAGGCCCCGACACCTCTGCATTCAACCGAATATCGTCGAGATAAACCAAAGCCATCAGCCAAACCGCTCCATCGCACCCCGAAACACCGCCGGATCGACATTGCCCCCCGAAGCCACCGCAATCACCGTCTCGGGCAACCCCTCACGGAACAAGGCCGCCGCCAAAGCCACCGCCCCACCCGGCTCCAACACGATGCGCAGATGCTGAAACGCCAACACCATCGCCCGAAGCGCCTCGTCATCGCTCACCACCAATCCCGGCCCGCACAAGCGGTGCATGATCGGAAAGGTGATCTCTCCCGGCGTTGGCGTGACAATCGCATCGCAGATCGACCCCGCCAGCGTGGCATTGCGCAGCCGCGCGCCCAAGGAAAGCGATCGCGCCACATCGTCAAACCCCGCAGGCTCCACCGTCCGCACCCGAAACCGCCCCTCGCAAGCCAGCGCCACCCCCGAAGTCAACCCGCCGCCGCCGCAACAGGTCAACACCTCGGCCTCACCGCCAAACCCAGCCTCAAATTGCGCCACAATCTCCAGCCCCACCGACCCTTGCCCCGCAATCACCTCTGGCTCGTCATAGGGCCGCACCAAAACCAAGTCGCGCTCTGCCGCCAGTGCCGCCCCAATCGCATCCCGGTCCTCGGTTTCCCGATCATAGAGAACCACCTCGGCCCCATAAGCCCGCGTGTTCTCAATCTTCACCGACGGCGCATCCGCTGGCATCACGATCACCGCCGCCAAGCCATGCTGGGCTGCCGCCAAAGCCACCCCCTGCGCATGATTGCCCGAGGAAAATGCAATCACCCCCGAAGCCCCCCGCAAAGCCGAAACCGCCGCCCAGCCGCCGCGATACTTAAAACTCCCCGTCCACTGCAAGCATTCCGCCTTCACCACCACCCGCCGCCCGGCTATCCGGTCAAGCAATGGCGCATTCAGCAAAGGCGTCAGCCGCGCATGGCCCGCAAGCCGCCCCGCCGCGGCCCGGATCATCTCGATATTCATCTGCAAGCCTTTAGAAACGCCCGCACAACCGCCAAACTTTCCGGCTCATCCAGAAACGGAATATGCGCCCGGTCTGGCACCCGCCCAAAGATCATATCCGGCCGCCGCTTTTGCATCTCTGTCACTGTTTCCATGCTCAACAAATCCGAATTCGCCCCCCAGATCAGCGCCAAAGGCAGCCCTGCGCAGGCGTCAAACAACGGCCAGGCATCCACCGCTGGCGCCTCAAACCCCGCCAGAAAGCTCTCGCGCAACGCCGGATCATAGGTAATCCGCAACCCCTCCGGCCCTTCGCGGTAATGCAGCCGCGCCTCCTCCGCCCACCGCGCAGGCGAGACCACAAACCCCGGCATCGCCCCCGGCAAACGATCCACCAGCGCCGCATGGGTTTTCACAAACGGATTGCGCCCGACATAGTCGAAAATCCGCTCCAGCCCTTTGCGCTCAATCACTGGCCCCACGTCATTCAGACACAACCCCGCCAGCCGATCCTGCGCCAAAACCGCCAGCAACATCCCGATCAACCCCCCGCGCGAGGTGCCCAAAACTGCCGCCCGCGCCACGCCCAGATGATCCAGCAACGCCAAAGCATCCTTGGCCTCTTGCGGCACGGTATACGTCGCAGCCCCCGTCCAATCGCTGGCCCCCCGCCCGCGATAATCCATCCGGATCAACCGCACAGGTGGCAGATGTGGCCGCAGATAATCGAAATCGCCCATCGTGCGGGTCAGGCCAGCAAGGCAGAGCAGCGGCAAGCCTTCGCCCTCATCGCTGAAAGCCAGCTTTGCGCCATCTGTTGCTGTGAAGTAATCAACCATGTCCGCCTCCATTTCGCGGGTAAAGTGCCACGCCCACCTCAAATACAAAAGGGCGCAACGCTGGCCTTGTTGCCCGATTTGTTTGAAAATAAATCGGGCCGCGCCTGGCTGCCCGCGGCAGGCGCGTTGCCGCGTCCGCCCTGTCAGCCGCGCCGCGATTTCCCTGCCGACGGTTTGTGGCACCACGCACCTTGCGCAACGCCTTACTACTTATGCGCAACGAACCGGAAAACTCTGCCCCGCAGAGGTTGCTTTCGATCAGCGCTTCGACAGACCAAAGGCCCACGCGACATAGCGCCGCTTGCGGCCAATCGCGCACGGGCTTAGACGAAGCCCCAAGCAATCATGGGCAAGATCATGGCCGAGACCACCATCGAACAACGCGCCGCTTCCAAAAAAGTCGGTGCCCTGCGCGGCCTCTGGCCCTTCCTGCGCCCCTATCGCCTGATGATGATCACGGCGGGTCTTGCGCTTATTCTCACCGCCTCGGTCAGCCTGATCCTGCCAATGGCCGTCCGCCGCGTCATTGACAATTTCAACGCAGGCGACCTTAGCCTTGTCGATAAATATTTCGGCGCGGCGATGCTGATCGCCGCCGCCTTAGCCATCGGCACCGGCATACGCTACTATTTCGTCACCCGGTTGGGCGAGCGCGTCGTCACCGACATCCGCCGTGCCCTGTTCGACCGTGTGATGGGGATGAGCCCGGCGTATTTTGAGAAAATCCTGACTGGCGAAGTCCTGAGCCGCATCACCACCGACACCACCCTGATCCTCTCCGTCATCGGCTCCTCGGTATCCGTCGCCCTGCGCAACATGCTCACCGTGCTGGGCGGCATGGTGCTGATGAGCCTGACCTCGTTCAAGCTGACCGGATTGGTCCTGCTGATCGTCCCCGCCATCATCATCCCGATCATTACCCTCGGTCGCCGTCTGCGCAACCAAAGCCGCGAGAACCAAGACTGGATCGCGCAAAGCTCCGGCAAAGCCTCTGAAGCCCTATCTGCCGTGCAAACCGTCCAGTCATTCACCCACGAATCCCTCACCCGCGCTGATTTTGCCGCAGTGTCGGAACAATCCTTCATCTCCGCCAAAACCCGCATGGCCACCCGCGCCGCGATGACGGTGATCGTGATCTTTCTGGTTTTCTCAGGCGTCGTTGGCGTGCTTTGGATGGGCGCCCGCGATGTCCGCGCAGGCATGATGACCCCCGGTCAACTGGTGCAATTCGTCATCTACGCGGTGCTGGTCGCCGGAGCCGTCGGGTCACTGTCGGAAATCTGGGGCGAACTCCAACGCGCTGCAGGGGCCACAGAGCGTCTGGTCGAGATGCTGGACGCCACCGACCCGGTCGCTGAACCCCCGCATCCCGCCACCCTGAATCGCCCGGTAAAAGGTGCGATCACCCTCGACAACGTCGTCTTCCACTACCCCGCCCGTCCCAACGCCCCCGCTCTGCACGGCATCACCCTAAACGTGCAACCCGGCGAAACCGTCGCCCTCGTAGGCCCCTCTGGTGCTGGTAAATCCACCGTGCTTCAACTGCTGATGCGCTTCTACGACCCGCAATCCGGCAGCCTTGCCCTCGACGGCCAAGATCTGAAATCCCTCGCCCGCACCGATTTCCGCGCGGCCATGGCCCTCGTCCCGCAAGACCCGGTGATCTTTGCCACCTCCGCGCTGGAAAACATCCGCTTCGGCCGCCCCGACGCGACCCAAGCCGAAGTCGAAACCGCCGCCCGCGCCGCCGCCGCCCACGACTTCATCGCCAGCCTGCCAAACGGCTACGACACCTACCTCGGCGAGCGCGGCGTCATGCTCTCGGGCGGGCAGAAACAACGCATCGCCATCGCCCGCGCCATCCTGCGCGACGCCCCGGTCCTGCTGCTGGATGAAGCCACCTCCGCCCTCGACGCCGAATCCGAACGCGCGGTGCAAGCCGCCGTCGATCACCTCTCACACGGCCGCACCGTCATCGTCGTCGCCCACCGCCTTGCCACCGTCAAACGCGCCGACCGCATCGTCGTCCTCGACCAAGGCCGCATCGCCGCCATAGGCAGTCACGACGAACTCGTGGCCCAAGGCGGCCTCTATGCCCGCCTCGCCAAGCTGCAATTCACCGACGGCAGCCTAAATCCCTGAGACAGCACTCTTCCCCCCTGACGTTGCGTTTTCCCTGCCGCTTTTCCTTGCCCCAGCCCACAATCTTCCCCATCTTGACCGAACCGAGGCCGCAACAGAATGGCCTGCTATCCGCAAGACCACAGGGGAGGACACATCATGACAGGCGGCTTCGCATCACGCGCCGATCTCAAAGCCATTGAGGCAGAATCATCGTGGAAAAACCGCGACATCGCCCATTCGATCTACGATTTCCTCAGCCGCACCCGTGCCAAACACGGCCCACGGCCCGCGATCAGCTACCAACTGCTCTCCGGCCCGACAGACCCCGCGCAAACCCTGACATGGGATCAGTTGCACGCACGCGTCACCCAAGCCGCCAACCTGTTCCGCAGCCTTGGCATCGGCCCGAATGATGTGGTGGCCTATGTGCTGCCAAACGCGCTGGAAACCGCCGTAACTCTTCTGGCCGGGGCCACCGCAGGCATCGTCAGCCCGATCAACCCGCTGCTGGAGCCGTCGCAAATCTCGTCCATCCTGCGCGAAACCGGGGCGAAAGTCGTCGTCACCCTGAAACCCTTCCCGAAAACAAATCTGGCGCAAAAAGTGGCCGAGGCTGTCCAACACGCGCCAAGCGTCAAGACCATTCTCGAAGTCGATCTGAACCGCTACCTCAGCCCGCCAAAAAGCTGGATCGTGCCGTTCGTGCGCCCGAAAAACCCCATTCACCATACCGCCAACGTGAAGAATTTCGCCAGCGAATGTGCCCGCCAGCCCGCCGATAAACTGACCTTCGCCGACCGCACCAAAGACCACACTGCCGCCTATTTCCACACTGGAGGCACCACGGGCATGCCAAAAGTCGCCCAGCACCGCGCCTCGGGCATGATCTACAACGGCTGGCTCGGCGCGCGCCTGTTGTTTCGGGAAACCGACATTGTGATGTGCCCGCTGCCCCTATTCCACGTCTTCGCCGCCTATCCGATTTTGATGTCGATGATCGCATCCGGCGCGCATGTGGTGTTCCCCACCCCCGCAGGTTACCGGGGCGAGGGCGTTTTCGACAACCTGTGGAAGCTGATCGAGCGCTGGCAGGCGACCTATCTTGTCACCGTCCCCACTGCGCTTTCGGCCCTTCTACAGCGCCCGGTCAATGCCAAGATCCATACCCTGCGCGGTGCTTTCTCCGGCTCGGCCCCACTGCCGACGGAACTGTTCAACCGCTTTCAGAAAATCACCGGCGTGCAGATTGTCGAAGGCTATGGCCTCACCGAATGTACTTGCCTTGTCGCCGTCAACCCACCCGATGGCGTGAAGAAAATCGGCTCGGTCGGTCTCGCCTTCCCCTATACCGAAATTCGCATCCTGCAAAAAACCTCCGACGGTTTCCGAATTTGTGAGGTCGATGAAGTCGGTGAAATCTGCGTCTCCAACCCCGGCGTTCTGCCCGGCTCGACCTATACCGAGCTCGATAAAAACCGCGATTTGTTTGCCGATGGCATCTTCCTGCGTACCGGCGATCTTGGACGCCTCGACGCCGATGGCTATCTCTACATCACCGGACGGGCCAAGGATCTGATCATTCGCGGCGGCCATAATATCGACCCCGCCGTGATCGAAGAGGCTCTGATGGGCTGCGAAGGCGTCGGTTTTGTCGGGGCCATTGGCCAACCTGACGCCCATTCCGGCGAGTTGCCCTGCGCCTATGTCGAACTTGCCAAAGGTGCCAGCGTCACTGTCGATCAGCTGATGGAATATGCCAAAATCCACATCGCCGAGCGTGCCGCGCAACCGAAATACATCGAAATCCTGTCAGAGTTGCCGAAAACCGCCGTCGGCAAAGTCTTCAAGCCTGACCTGCGCCGCTTGGCAATCACCCGCACCTACAACGCCGCCTTGGCCGACGCCAAGCTGCCGGTGACGGTGCGCGAGGTGGTCGAGGATAAAAAGCGCGGCCTTGTCGCCAAACTCACAGCCTCCGGTCCTGCTTCAACCGAAGCCGTAAGCGCCGTGCTGGGTGCGTTTACGCAAAGCTGGGATTGGGTGGAAAAACCTTAAACCACAGGTTGAAAACCACGCAGCGCGAAACATGACAGCCTATTTCATTTGCGAAACGGCGGATTTTCGCCGATCCTTCTCGCAGAAATCTGAGGAGGATCGCCATGAAATTTTGGCAAATGGGAATGGGTGCGATAATGTTGGGCCTCGGTTTGGCCCCAAGCTTGGCGCAGGCCGAACAAGAAACCCTGTTCCAGCACAAAAACTGGATGGTGGCGGTCAACAGCTTTGACGATGGCTCGGTCGCCTGTCAGGCGGCGGTGGATGAAGGCTCGGAAAGCTTCACCATCTGGGTGTTTCAGGACCAATCGGTGCGGCTGCAATTCTATTCGTCAGACTGGGATTTCACCGAAGGCGACACCGCTGATCTGCAAGTCGAAGTCGACCGCCGCGGTGAATGGAGCCTGTCTGACGCCACTCTGACCGGAAACTCGGCTTTGTTCGATCTGCCCGACAGCGACAAGGGCGTGAATTTTCTCGTCGAAGTCGCCGAGGGCCGCACCGCGCATTTGCGCGACGCCGATGGCGCCGAAGTGCGGGATTATCCGCTGGCAGGCTCAAAGGCTTCGATGTCGGCGCTGATCGAATGTGCTGACGCCATCAAATGACCACAAGATCGGTGCGGGGCAGGGCGCTCGGCATCCTCCTATCGCTAGACTTTATCTAAAATTGTCATCCTCTGTGCTCAAATATCCTAGGGGTCTGGGGGGCGAGCCCCCCAGCCTTTGCCTGCAACCCGTGAAAACGTTAACAAAACCTTAAAACCGCCACCCCAAGCCACTGAATCAAAACGATAAAAAAGGTCCCGAGTTGGGACCATCACAAATCATCCGTATCCATCCAGATCGTCACCGGCCCATCATTGTTCAGCGCCACATCCATATCCGCGCCAAAGATCCCATTCGAAACCACGACCCCCTCCGCCGCCACCCGGCCCGAGAAATACTCATACAACCGCCGCCCTTCCTCGGGTGCCGCCGCATAAGAAAACCCCGGCCGATTGCCGCGCAAATCCGCAGCCAAAGTAAACTGCGACACCACAAGTGCCGCCCCACCCGCATCTTTCACCGACAGGTTCATCTTGCCAGCCGCATCCTTGAAAATCCGCAGCTTGGCGATCTTCGCCGCCAACTTATCCGCCTGAACCGCGCCGTCGCCCTGCATTGCACAGACCAAAATCAGCAACCCCGCGCCAATTTCTCCCACCACCGCGCCATCCACCGACACAGAAGCTCGGGAAACCCGCTGCAACAAAGCCCTCACAGTTCGTTAGTCCAAGGCGGATTGGCCCCCGCCCGAGACACCGTCACCGCCGCCGCCCGCGTCCCCAAACTTAAAGCCGCATCCAACTCCGCATCCGTCAGGCTGGCCACCCGCGCCTTGCTCAAAGCCCCCGCCTGATGCAACGCCGCCAAAACCCCGGCGTTGAACGTATCGCCCGCGCCAACAGTATCGACCACCGTCACCTTCTGCGCCGCCACAAACCGATCCTGCGAAGCCGTCACCGCCCGCGCCCCAGCCGCCCCTTCGGTGATGAAAACCACCTTCGGCCCCTTCGCCAGAATTCCGCGCGCCAGAGAAACCAGATCACCCGTCCCCTCCAGCCAGTGCAAATCCTCATCCGACAGCTTCACAATATCCGCCCGCTGCACCATCCGCTCAATCCGCGCGCGATACGCCACCTCTTTGCCCGCAATAAACCCGGGCCGGATGTTCGGATCAATCATCGTCACCCGAAGCGGTGCCTCGCGCGCCTGCAACGCCTCATAAGTGCTGGCCGCCGGATCATTCACCAGACAAATCCCGCCCACAAACACCGCCTCAACCTCGACCCCCAACTCCGGCAGATCGGCCAGCGCCAGCATCCGCCCCGCTGTGCCCTCGTCATAGAACGCATAAGTCGCCTGCCCATTCACCAGCTTGACAAACGCCACCGTGGTCGGGCGATCCGAGCGTGCGCACAGAGAAATGTCCACGCCTGAGGCCGTCAACGTCTCCGCCAAAATCTCGCCCAGCATGTCGTTTGAGATGCCCGAGAAAAACCCCGAAGGCGCGCCAAGCCGCCCCAAAGCCATCGCTGTATTGAACACGGCACCTCCGGCATAGGGCGCAAAAGCCGCCTCACCATCTGTCGATCTGCGCGGCAGCATGTCGATCAAAGCTTCACCACAGGACAGAATCATCACGGCCTCCTTGCGCATTTGCGCGAGATTACACGACATGCAGCTGTTAGCGCAAACGGTGGCTCAGACGAAAAAAGGTTTCAAATTGGTGCGCACACGATCAAGCGGTGTCGCCCCCGTCAGATCCGGCACAAATGTCTGCCCGGTGATCGCTTCAAACGCCTCGATATAGACTTTTGAGGTCGCGAGGATGATCTCCGGCGGAATTTCCGGGATGTCATCGACATAAGGATCACACCGCGCGCCAACCCACGAGCGGATCACATCTTTGTCGAAACTGGGCGGACGCGTGCCTGCGTCAAACGCGGCTTGGTAGCCCGAGGCGATCCAATAGCGGCTGGAATCCGGGGTGTGGATTTCATCGGCGATCAGGATATTCTTGTCAGCATCCAGCCCAAATTCATATTTGGTATCGACCAAGATCAACCCACGCTCTGCCGCCATTTTTTGCCCGCGCGCGAACAGGGCCAGCGCTTTGGCTGATACATCCGCCCATTGCGCGGCGGTCAACAGCCCTTGGCTGATAATCTCGGCCTCTGTCAAAGGCGCGTCATGCGCGCCGTCAAACGCCTTTGAGGTTGGCGTGATGATCGGTGCGGCAAGCACCTGATTGTCACGCAAACCATCGGGCAGCACATGGCCATACATCGCCCGCACGCCCTTTTTGTACTGCGTCAGCACCGAGGTTGAAGTCGTCCCCGCCAAATAGCCGCGCACCACCACTTCCACCGGAAGGATCGTCACATGCTTGCCGATCACCACATTCGGATCAGGATAAGCCAGCACATGGTTGGGGCAAATATCGGCAGTATGGTCGAACCAGAACCGCGCCATCTGCGTCAGCACTTGGCCCTTGAACGGGATCGCCGCCAGAATCCGGTCAAATGCCGAAATCCGATCGGAAGAGATCAAAATCCGTCGCGCGGGCTGGTTGGCCGTGGCGGGCAGATCGTAGCAATCGCGGACTTTGCCGAAATAGGGGTTTGGCAGTTCGGCAATGCGGGCGTGGTCAAGAACACGGGAAAGATCGGTCACGGATTGGCCCCCAAACTGCCCAGAAATGCTGGTTCGCGTCATCGCGCGCGGGCGCGCGAGAGTCAACTGTCGCGCTTTGCGCCTGCGGGCGGTGGCGTGGTTTTCCAGTTGGTTTGCCCTGTGCGCGCTGAGTATTTTCTGGATGGGACCAACTGTGAATATAGGCAGAATCATTCCCCGCGGGGAATGACTTGTGTTCTTTGGGGCGCACGGGGTGGATTAGACACAATATGTTGTAGTCAGTCCCCGTCACCGGGGGGGGGTAACGGTTTGTCCCGTCTGGCGGCAAGATCAGTTCATCCAATCCGGCCGCGACAGCCCAAAGATCGACGGATCGTAGAGATAAGCCGCCCCCGCTGCTAAGATCACCGCACCCAGCACCGCAAAACTGATCTTCCACCAGCTGTAAGGCCGCTCACCCTGAACCTCTCCGGTTTGACCGTTCACCAAAAACCGATAGCTTTTGCCGCCGTATTTATACGCCGCCATCCAGATCGGCAGCAGGATGTGTTTGAAGGTCTCATCGGCGTAATCGGTATCAACCGAGTCCACCCGTTGCTCATCGCCGCCAATATCACGGCGCACGTCGTCTTCAATCACCCCGGCCATCACCTCACGCGAGCGGTCGCGGCCATCGGCAAGCCCAATCGTGTAACCCTCGGCCTGAAACCCGGCGAGGTAATCCGGCGAATAGGGCTCCAGTTTCCCCAAATCCCACGGCGTCAGATCATTGCCGAGCCGCGCGGGCAGACTGCTGGAGGCCATCACCAACACATCATCGAAATCGCGCGAGACCCGGCCAGACGCCGGATACCAGCGCGTCTTGCGCACCTGTTCCTGCCGCCGCTCGGTCTTGCCGTTGACGGTGACATTCACCCATTGGGTTTCATAATAATACTCGCCGCGCTGACCGCGATAGCGGCTGTCGGTGTCGGCATCAAAGGTCCAGAACGGCGCGTAGATACCGTCCATCGCCCGACCAGCGCGGGTGTATTCCAGCAGCGAATTCGGCGCGAACCACAGGCTGCCCAGCCAGCCTTTCAGGGCGATGCGCGCTTGGCTTTCGGTCAACTCGAACGGCACCAGAGCCTGCGGCTTGATCCGGCGATGACTGCCGGTATCGACCACCACCGGCGTTGCGCAAAACGGGCATTGGGTGGCGTGGTTCGCACCCTGAAACTCCACCACCGCGCCGCATTTTGGGCAGGAGGTGGATCGCACCTCGTCGCTGGCTGCAGCGGGCAGATCATCGGAAAGACCCTTGGCCAGATCATGCTCGATCAGCGCGCGGGCCTTCTGGCGCGGCGCTTTGGTGGGGATGGCTTGCACAAAGCCGCAATGGTCACATTTTAACTCGGTCTGACCGGGCGCATAGCGCAGGTCGGCCCCGCACTGCGCACAGGGCCAGTGATTTGCTTCCGTCACGGCCATGAAAGATCACCCGGCCGGAGGCGGGGGTGGCATCATCGCGAACAGTTTCGCAAGATCGGTATCGCCCGCAGCCTTCCAGCCATCCTGACCCGCCGTCCAGACTTGCGAGGCACGGCTGAGTGCGCCGGAAGCCGCCATGCTGGCCAGATCGGTTTCGCTGAACGGCCCCTTCGTCGTGCCGTTTTCTGCGACATGCCAAGCCTTGCCCGCGGGCGGCGGCGGCGGAGGTGGCGGAACGGCCGCCGCAGGCGCTGCGCCCCAAGGCCCCACCCCGCTTGCCATATTCATCCCCATGCCCGCCGCCATGCCGGCCCCGACCATAGCCCCCATGCCATTGCCCGGTTGCGCCATTCCCTCAGCCGCGTTGAACTGCATGTATTTGTTCAAATCGCCGGCCACTCCCATCGAGGTGCGCTTATCCAGCACCTTCTCGACCTCTTCCGGCAAGCTGATGTTCTCAATATAGAATTCTGGGATCGAAATCCCATAGTCTGTGATCTTCGGCGCAATCGCGGTGGCAATCAACTTACCCAGATCGGCGGTATTCGCCGCCATATCCAGAACGGGTATCCCCGATTTCGCCAGCACTTGGCTGGCTTCCTGCACGATCACATTGCGGATTTGCAGGCTGATCTCATCGGCCGTGAACTCACCATCGGTGCCGACAATCTCGCGCAGGAACACCGCAGCATCGGCCACCCGCATCGAGTAAGTGCCAAAGGCGCGCAGCCGCACTGGGCCAAACTCGGGGTCGCGGCACATGATCGGGTTTTTGGTGCCCCATTTCTGATCGTTAAACCGGGTGGTGTTGATGAAATACACCTCGGATTTGAACGGGCTATCAAAGCCATGGTCCCAATGCTGCAGCGTCGTCATGATCGGCATGTTGTTGGTCTCTAACATATACATGCCGGGGCCAAACACATCGGCCAACTGACCTTCATGCACAAACACTGCCGCTTGGCCTTCACGCACCGTCAGCTTGGCGCCGTATTTGATCGCATTGCCCTGCCGCTCAAACCGCCACACCATGGTGTCGCGGGTGTCATCCAACCAAGTGATGACATCAATGAACTCGCCCTTCAGAAAACCGAAAACCATGACTTACTCCTTCGCCCACGGGGGCTAATATAGGGGCCTAACTGTCGCCGCCCAAAAGACGGCGGGCAAGTGTTTCCACGATGGGCCGCGCGTCGGCCTCGGTCATGCCGGGGCGCAAAGCGGGGTTGTACAGCATTCGCAACATCATCTCGTCTTGCGTCGTTAGCAAAGCGAATTCTTCATCGTCGTTGAAGATCGAGGGCCGTGCCTGCGGGCTGTCGTTCGGCAGACCCAGCCCTTGGGCAATTTCCTCGTGAATACAGGACAGCCGCAACAGGTCGGGGTGCTCGGCCCTGATCACCGCAAACGCGTTGGTATAGACCCCCGAAGACCCCGCCGATTGCGCATAGATGATGCAGTAGGTGGAGCGTTGCATTGCCGTGATGCCGCTGACATCATTCGCGGTCAGCCCTGGCATTGCCGCGCGCAACACCGGACCCAAGCCCTGCCGCTCATCTTCCGAGACGATATAGACCCAGAAATTCGGGCGGGTGTCGTCCAGCCGGATTGGATGGCCGGTCAGCCCCTGCAAGCGTTGCAGATAAGACCCCACCCGCGCCGTGTCTGTCATGCGCATTTGCGCAGAAACCGACGCGCCAAACCGCAACCCCACCCGCACCGGCACCTGCCAGCGCCGCAGCGCAGAACTGGTCTGCCGTTGCACCGTGCTGGTGTTGGAGCGGTCGTATTCATCATAAAGTGCCACGCGGATGAAGTTTTCCGCCAGCATCCGATCAGAATAAGGCGTATCCGGCCCGCCGCCATCGGTGCGCAGCAGGCCCTGAGCCAGCAAGCCCTGCTGCACTTGCGCATAATACGCCCGATCCGCCGCACTCGCCGTGGTTTCCGGCGGCACCACCGGTTCTGGCGGCTGCGCCATCACCGGGCGCGGCGTGGGTTTCAGCCCCGGCAGTGGCGCCTCAGCGCAGCCCAACAGCGCCAGCGCGGCCAGAACACCGCCCCAGCGTTTCAATGTGAAGGGCAGCACTTGCGCCATGATCAGACAGCGCTGCCGATATTGGCACCGCTGGCAGTGTTGCGTGCGCGGGCCGAGGCCAAAGTATCGCGCAACTCAGCTTCCATCTTCACCAATTCAATCTCTGCCGCAGCCCGGCGCGCCTTGCCCTCATCGGCAATCGCCAAGCTTTCCTCGATGGTTGCGACCAAAGTGGCGTTGGCCTGTCGCACCGCTTCAATATCAAACACCCCGCGCTCCATCTCGGTGCGCACGATCTTGTTGGCGTCTTGCAGGTTGGTGGCGTTGGCGGTCAGCAATTCATTGGTCAGGTCATTGGCATCCTTGATCGCCACCGCCGCTTCTTTGCTGCGCTGGATCGTCACCGCCTGCGCCAGTTGGGTTTCCCACAACGGCACGGTGTTCATCAGGGTCGAGTTGATCTTGCCGACCAAGGACTTGTCGTTTTCCTGCACCAGGCGGATCGAGGGCAGCGACTGCATCGTCACCTGCCGCGTCAGTTTCAGATCGTAAACCCGCCGTTCCAGATCATCGCGTGCCGCGCGCAGATCGCGCAACTCTTGCGCCCGGATCAACTGATCGGCTTCCGGGGCGGCTTTGACAGCCGCCTCGCGCGCTGGAATATCATTGGCGTCCAGCTCTTTCAGCTTGGCCTCACCCGCCGCAATATAGAGGCCGAGTTCATTATAGAAGGTCAGCGTCTTGCCATAGAGAATGTCGAGGCTCTTGATATCTTTCAGCAAAGTCGTCTCATGCACCAACAGGTTTGCCGTCACCTTGTCGATCTGGGTCTGCACCTGCTCATAGCGCGCAACAAATTCTGCCAAGGGGGCCGCGTGGCCGGTCAGCCATTCCCACCAGCTTTGCTTGCGGTTCACATCCAGCTCTTCACCCGAAAAGCCGCGAATGGTGGTGACGATTTCGCGCAACGAATCCCCGGCAGGCCCGACATCCTTGTTCTTCACGCCTTGCAGCATTTCCTGCGAAATCACCTGCAACTCCGCCTGCGCGCCCGAGCCGAAAGAAATGATCGACTGGGTGTTCGACATATCCAGTTCCGCCATCCGTTTGCGGATATCCTCGGCCACCGGGGCAGGGGCGGCTTCCAGCGCCACAACCTCCCGCCCCGGCTCTGCCAGAATCACAGCGGTGACTTTTTCAACTTCGGCCAGCGAGCTGGCAGCAGCGGCGCGGATATCTTCGGTCATGGCTCTCACTCGTTCAAGGCGCAGTTGCGCAGATGGGCAAAGCCCCGCAGGGGCGGATTGCAGAAAGATTAGGTTTCCAGTTTCAGGCGATCGCGTAACACCTGAATTTCAACGTCCAGATCGGTATGATTGCCTTGCAGCATGGCCTGCGTGCGCGCAGCGAAGGTGGTTTCCAACTCGCCCAGCAAGGTCTCATAATCATTGCGGATTTTCGGATCGCGTCCCTGCGCATAGGCATCGGCGAACTTCACTGTCGCATCGCGCGCGCCCATCAGATAGACCGACAGATACTTGCGCGCCGCCGTCAAATCGCCCGGATCACTTTCAACAGATCGGAACAACCCGCGCGCAATGCCGGAAAACTTCGCCACGCGCGCTTCCAACGCCCCGTCCTTTGCCCGTAAGATAGCATCTTTCATTCCCGCCAGCAGTGCCTCGGCCTCATCCACCGCGCGCGCCACCCGCTCGACCTGAAAGCTGTCGACGCCCTCCATGCCCTTGTCGCGCATCGGGTCCAGCCCAAACGCGCCGACATGCAGGATCACCCCGGCCAGCCCCAGCAAAATTGCGTAAATCATCGGCTGCGCCACCATAGCCCCCACAGCCAAGCCCACACCCATCAGCACCGCGCCAAACGCCTTGCGCGGAATCGCCGGACGCCGCGCCACTTTGCGCGCGTCATAGGCATCCAGAGCGACAACGCCCTGTTGGGTCAGCCAAGCCGAAAGCAGCAAAATCCCGCAAGCCGAAAGCCCCATGATCAGCGCCTTAGGTTCGCCCTTAAACGCCAAAGCCGCAAACAGAAACGGTGGCAAAAACAGCGCGCGCGCGCGCCCAGCCGCTTTAGAACGCACAAGACTACCCGGCGCAGGCGCAACCCCCGGCCCGCCTTCTGTGCGCGAATTACCCGGAGAATACTTGCCGCCGAACCGCTCTGCCATCACCGCGCCTCCATCATTGCGCTCCGCTGATGGCAACATAAACCATCAGCGCCAGCAACAACATAAACGCGCCCGATTCCAAACCCTTGGCAGACATAGCGCCTCCACCCCGCACATCGGGAACCCGTAGACTATAAGCAAAGCCGCCCCGCCTTGCCAGAGGGCACAAACGGGGAATTATCAGCCTCAGGCACCACGTTTAGGCCGCCCGCCCGCAGGCTTCGGCCCACTCGACACGCCACGTGTTGGGCTGGCCCGCTTTGCCGGAGGTTTGGCAGGCCGCAACGCCCCGCCCTCGGCCTTCTTCGCCGCAGTCCCGAACGTGCGCGGTTTTGCACTTTCTGTCTCGGCTTTCTTCGCCGCCGTCCCAAAGCTACGCGGCTTCGTCGCCTCGCCCCAAGCCTCGGACACCTGCTTCAGCCCTTCGCCAGATTTCAACCGCCGCCCCGAACTTGCGCCCTCGGCCTTACCCGTCGTCGTCCGCGAAGCCCCGGCACGCGGTGCGCGCGTTCGTTTTGGCGCATCTTCATCTACCGTAGCGCCTTGACCCAACTGATCGCGCAGCACCTTGCCCTTGACCTCTTCAACCTCACCCGGCTGCAAATCGTTCAAGCGGAACGGCCCGTAACTGACCCGGATCAAACGGTTCACCGTTAGATTGATCGCCGTCATCGCCCGGCGGATTTCGCGGTTCTTGCCCTCGCGCAGACCCACCGTCAGCCAGGCATTCGCGCCCTGAATCCGGTCGATCACCACGATCATCGGCTGAAACCGCTCACCGTCGACCACGATGCCCTTGCGCAACGGCTCCAGATCCGGATCCACCGGATTGCCATTCACCCGCACGCGATATTTGCGCAGCCAGCCGGTTGAGGGCAGTTCCAGCCGCCGCTTCAAGCCGCCGTCATTGGTCAGCAGCAACAAACCTTCCGAGTTCAAATCCAGCCGCCCCACCGACATCACCCGCGGCAATTCGGCGGGCAGATTGTCAAACACTGTCTCACGGCCCTTCTCATCAGACTCGGAAGTGACCAACCCTTCAGGCTTGTAATACAGCCACAACCGCGCCTGCTCTGGCTCGCCCACGACCACACCCCGAACCACAATCTTATCCTTCGAGGTCACGTTCAAAGCAGGCGAGTCAATCACCTTGCCATTGACCGAAACCTCACCCAACTCGATCATCCGCTCGGCTTCGCGGCGCGACGCCACGCCTGCCCGAGACAGAACCTTGGCAATCCGGTCGCCTTCGGGCGTTCCCGCCGCAGGCTTGGCGGCGGTTGCGGACTTGCGCTCCACCGCTTTGCCCTCGATCCTGGGGCCCGCAACTTTCGGGCCAACAACCTTAGGTGCGGTAATTTTCGGGGGATTTGTATTCTCGGCCATAGTCTCTTATCCTTCAACGGGCTCAGCGCGCGGCATGCGGGCGATGCCACCAAACTATTCTTTCAACTGCCAAGGGGCAAGCACGGTGTTCAAAACCTTCATGGACGCTGCTTTGGAGCAAGCCCGCATGGCCGCGCTGCGCGGTGAAGTGCCGATCGGCGCGGTCGTGGTCAAAGACGGCGCAATCATTGCCGCCGCAGGAAACCGCACCCGCGAATTCAACGACCCCACCGCCCATGCCGAAGTCTTAGCCATCCGCGCAGCCTGCCGCCGCGCAAATTCCGAGCGCCTGCCCAACCACGACCTCTACGTCACGCTGGAACCCTGCCCAATCTGCGCAGGCACAATCTCTGCCGCCCGCATCGCCCGGCTGTATTATGGCGCAGCCGACCCCAAATCCGGCGGCACCCTCCACGGGGCCCGCGTGTTCAGCCACCCGCAATGCCACCACATCCCCGAAATCTACGACGGCATCAACGCCGCCGAATCCGAGGCCCTGCTGAAAAGCTTCTTCGCCAGCAAACGCTAACTATCTAAAACTTATCTAAAATTATCATCCGCTGTGTTCAAATATCCTCGGGGTCCGGGGGTGAACCCCCGGCGGGTTGCCCCATGCCCACCTGTGACGCTAAGGCCACAACCCCGCCCTCATATCACGCCTGCGCGATCATCGGGTTTTGAAACCCCACAAAGCCGTGCCGGAGATATCAAATCACGCACAGGTCAGGCAGGCGTCACATGTTGAAGTTCACGAACACCGCCGCCGCTACGGCTGCTGCTTGGTTGCGCACTTGCGGATCATCCTATCGCGGCTAATGCCCGATAGAGCCAACTCCGCCGCGCCTCAGGCCTTGGCCTGACCAACCCCATCCCCACGGCCCAATCCAATCAGGCTTCTCCATGCCGTGCGTTTGGGCTCCAAATCTGACTTTAAACATAGGACCAGACCGTGCAGACGGCTGATGATGTGCCAAAATGAATGCCACCCCGAACACCGGGCGGGTAGCCCTGCTGCCCAGCTTGCAAGAGCTGATCGACGAGCAGGGCCCGTGGCCAACGCTGCTTGCACTGCTGAAAGCCTTGCGGCACCGGCCAGCCAAGCCTCCGCCAGCCGCCATGCTGTGGGGCCACCTGCGGCGCGACATCGGCCTGCCCGATCTGCCGCCCGCCCGCTTACGCTGCCGCGCCAAGTGGCAGCTCTACCCCCCGGTGCGCCCCACTTCATCGGGGCGCACCAGTTCAAACGGTGCTGTCACCACCGCGTAATCCCTATAGCCCAACCGCGCCGCAGGCCGCACCAAGCTCAGATCAAACCGCCCCGCCCGCAGATATTCCTCGCGGATATGCACGCCGACGACCTCACCCACCGCCATCCAGTTCTCGCCCGCCAACTCCAACAGATGTACCAAACGACATTCCAACGTCGCCGGAGCCAGCGCCACTCGCGGGCAATCAATCGTCACACATTCGGCTTTCTCAACCCTCGTCAGCGCAAACTCATCCACCCCGCGCGCGACAGTTTCCGAACTGGCGTTCATCTCAGCCATCATGCTCTCGGCCACCACATTCACCGCAAACACTCCGCTGTCGCGCAGGTTCACAATCGAATCCTTCAGCCCACCCGCAAACATCACCTGCATCGGCGCATCATTCACCGCGTTGAAAAACGAATAGGGTGCCAAGTTATCCCCCAAGGCGCCCCGCGTCGAAATCCAGCCAATCGGGCGCGGCGCCACAATCGCCTTGAACGGATTGTGCGGCAGCCCGCCATTTCTAGGCCCCGCTTTCGGCTCATAAAACATCGACATCCCCTTCAGGTTTGATCCTGCCCCAAACGCATGTTACCCGCGTTTCCAGATGATTCTGGAAGGGCCGCCCGTGTATCAGCTGGAAGAAGAAGTCGAGGATGATTGGTGGGAAGTCGAGGCGCTTTATGATCTGTGCTTTTCCCCCGGCCGCACCGCTTTGTCTTCCTACCGCTTGCGTGACGGGGTGCCGACGGTTGCCGCCCTGTGCCTGATCCTGCGCGATGAAGATGGCACGCTGGCCGCCGCCATCCGCTATTGGCCCGCTGAAATTGACGAAGGGGATGGCGAAGACGGCGAGGATGTGCTGCTGCTTGGCCCCATCGCCGTCCACCCCACCCGCCAAAGCGAGGGTCTCGGTGGCCTGTTGATCAACGAAAGCCTTGTTGAGGCCCGCCGCTTGGGGTGGGAGCGCGTGCTGCTGGTCGGCGACGCCCCCTATTACTCCCGCTTCGGCTTCCAAAAGCTGGAAGGCGTGGTGATGCCGCCGCCCACCAACCCCGACCGCGTGCTGGGGCTAGAGCTGAAAAAGGGCGCATGGGCCGGCATCAAGGGCGATGTCATCAAGGCCAGTGGGGCGACCCTGCCGCAAGCCTGATCGGCCCTCTTGCCGAAGCCGCACAAACGCCCCACATTGCGGCTATGACCCAACTTCCCGCCCTGCGCGCCCCCTCTGCCGACGCTGAAATTGCCGAGCTGGCCCGCGCCTACAAGCGCGCCAATGGCCCGCTGATGACGCTGGTCAATAAAATCGGCGGGGGCTTGGAAAAACAAGCCGCCCTGATCCCTGCCCCTTTGCGCAGTCAAATCGAACAGGTGGTGATCCGCGCGCTGACCGCCGCCCACGGCATCGCAGGCCTTGCCGATCAAGGCCCGAAGATGGGCGGCAGGGCGAGCACCATCGCCGCGATGGCAACGGGCGCCGCTGGCGGGGCAGGGGGTTTGCTGACCTCACTCGCCGAACTTCCCGTCACCATCACCCTGATGCTGCACACCATCAGGGCCGAGGCGATTCGCGCCGGGTTTGACCCCACCGAGCCCGGCATCCGCGCCGCCTGCCTTGAGGTTTTCGCCGCAGGCACCCCCCTGCAAGGTGACGACGGCGTCAATGCCGCGTTTCTATCGGCACGGATGACCCTGACCGGCCCCGCGATTCAGAAACTGATCGCCGCCGTCGCCCCCCGGCTTGCCGCCACCATGGGCCAAAAACTCGCCGCCCAAGCCGTGCCTGTGCTGGGAGCGGTGTCTGGTGCTGCCCTGAACGCCGCTTTCCTGAATTACTACCGCGAAATGGCCCGCATCCGCTTTGCGCTGATGCGTCTGGCGGAAACCCAAGGCGGCGAAGCCGTCGTCGCCGCCTTCGCCAAAGCCACGCTGCCGCCTAAAATCACCAAAGCCTGACCCAAACCGGAGGCTGACATGGATATCTTCACCGGCGGTTGCCTCTGCGGCCAACTGCGTATCACCGCCACAGGCCAGCCCTACCGCACCGGCCTCTGCCATTGCCTTGATTGCCGCAAACACCACGGTGCGCTGTTCCATGCCTCGGCCATCTTCCCGCAGGACGCGGTGGTGATCACCGGAGAGGCCCGCGCCTACAACGGCCGCGCCTTCTGCCCCACCTGCGGCTCGCCAGTCTTCGCCCGCAGTGGTGATGAGGTTGAAGTCTACCTTGGCACGCTGGACGCCCCGAACCAATTCATCCCCACCTACGAGTTATGGACCGACCGCCGCGAGGCATGGTTGCCAGAATTTCCACTGAAGCATTACAAGCTGGACCGAAACTCCACGGGCCGCACCGAAGACTAAGCGACACCGACAAGCAAAGCCCCCGCCCGGAATCAAGGCGCTTTAGCGCCGCCGGGCAGCGCCCGACCGCCCCCTCGGGCGGGCGCTTCTGCGCTGTCCCGCTTAGAACATCTGGGGGATTGGCTGAGGCATAAACCGCCTAGAACAACGGTCGCTGCGCCCACCCGGCGGTCAGGCGCTGCCCTGTGTTTGTGTTGGGGGAATATTCGTTTAAGTCCGTTGGAAGCGTTTAGTATGCGTGTTCTAAAGCATTGAATAGGAGGTTTCCAAAATGCAGCAAAAAGATAGTGATGGCACTTTAGTGGAAAGCGCTGTCAGTGAATTGATGAACAGCGGTGAGTTGTGGCGGGAATACGCCGCAGCGATCAAAGACTCGGAAGGGCTGGACATGGATTTTCCTGACGCAGACGAAAGGGTCACCCGCGCTTAACAGATGAATGGAAAAATGTTGCAGGCCGCTCAAGAAATCGTTCCGACCATGCGGTCCAACTTCCACTTACATGAAGTTATCAACGAGGCTCTGTGGCGCGCGGCCGGAGGAAAGATATAGTCAAGAGCGTCGGCAAAGCCGACACTCGCCTTCCCCTCTCACTCCCCCACTGACGCCAAATACTCCATCAACGCAGGCCGGATCGTCTCAGCCCCCTCAACCCGCGCCCGATCAATCACCGCCCGCGCCTCGGCCAAATCCACCCGCCGCAGCAGCGCCTTCACCGGGCCAATCGAGGCCGGACGCATCGACAGGTTGCGCAGCCCGATGGCCGCTAACGCCACCGCCTCGACAGGCCGCCCTGCATCCTCGCCACAGAACGACAGCTTGGTGCCCGCCTTCTCACAACGCGCAATCACCACTTCCAGGAACGTCAGGAACGAGGCATTCAGCGAGTCATAGCGCTTTCTCACGCGCTCATTTTCCCGATCTGCGGCAAAGAAAAACTGTTTCAGATCATTGCCGCCGATCGAGATGAAATCCGCCATCTCAAAGAATGCATCCGGCGCATAGGCCAAACTGGGCGTCTCTAACATCGCGCCCACTTCCAGCGCCGAAGGCACCGCATGGCCCAAAGATTTTTCACGGTGAATCTCGCGCAACACATGCGCACGGGCCTCGACGAACTCGCCATGCTCGGACACAAACGGGAACATGATCGCCAAGGGTCGCCCGGCGCTCGCCCGGATCAGCGCCTGCAACTGCATCCTCAACACACCCGGCTTATCCAAGCCCACCCGGATCGCCCGCCAGCCCATCGCCGGATTGGGTTCATCCTGCGGCTTCATGTAGGGCAGCACCTTGTCCGAGCCGATATCCAGCGTGCGAAACGCCACCGGCAGACCTTTTGCGGCCTCAATCACCCGAGAATACAGCGCCGCCAACTCATCGCGGCGCGGCATGTAGTTGCGCACCAGAAACTGCAACTCGGTGCGGAACAAGCCCACCCCTTCAGCCCCAGACCCCACCAGCGACGGCAAATCCGCCATCAGCCCGGCGTTCATATGCAAGGCAATCGTCACGCCGTCACGCGTCGTCGCAGGCAGATCGCGCAATGAGGCATAGCGTTCCTGGGCCTTGGCCTGCATCGCCATAGTGCCCCGAAACGACCGTGCTACGGCTTCTTCGGGCCGCAAATGCACAATACCCTGATCGCCATCGACCAAAATTGGATCGCCGTTCAGCGCCTCATTGGTGATGCGTTCGGCGTGGATCACCATGGGAATGGCTAAAGCCCGCGCAACAATCGCGGCATGGCTGCCGACCGAGCCTTCTTCCAGCACCAGCCCCTTCAACTTGCGACCATATTCCAGCAGTTCCGCAGGCCCGATATTGCGCGCCACCAGCACTGGGTTGTCCGGCATTTCCGCCCCGGTATCCTTGCCTTGCCCGGTGAGAATCCGCAGCAACCGGTTCGACAGATCATCCAGATCATGCAACCGCTCGCGCAGATAGGCATCCGGCACCTGACTTAACCGCGCCCGCGTCGCCGATTGTTCCTTCTCTACCGCCGCTTCGGCAGACAGGCCCGAGGAAATATCCTCTTCCATCCGCCGCAACCAGCCGCGCGAATGCGCGAACATCCGGTAGGCTTCCAGCACCGCTTTCTGGTCTTTATCGAGACTTACCGCCGCCAGCAGATCATCCACAGAAACCCGCAGCACCCCCACGGCCTCGCGAATACGGTCGATTTCGGTCAGCGGATCATCGGCGACCGGGTTTGTGACAACAACGCGCGGCTCGTGCAGCCAGACTCGGCCTTCCGAGGCACCTTCTTGCCCGCTGGTACCCCGAAACAGCACCGGCTGCTTGTGCAACCGCCCCATGCCGCCGCCACCCTCACCTGCGAACGCGCCAAGCTCGGTCATCTCGGCCAAAACCATCGCCACCACTTCCAGCGCGTAGATCTCATCTTCCGAATAGGCCCGCGCCCGCTTGGATTGCACCACCAGCACGCCCAGCTTCTCGCCCACCCGCTGAATTGGCACGCCGAGGAAGGCCGAATACAGCTCTTCGCCAGTTTCCGGCATAAACCGAAAACCTTTTTCAGATGGCGCATCGGCCGTGTTCACCGGCAGACCAATCCGCGCCACCCGGCCGACCAAACCCTCCCCCAGCTTCATTCGGGTCTTATGCACCGCAGTTTTCTTCAGCCCTTCCGTCGCACAAAGCTCCAGCGTTTCGGGGTCGCGAAACAAATAGATCGAGCACACTTCGGTACCAATCGAATCCGCGATCAGATGGGTGATCTGGTCAAGCCGCTCTTGCCCCTTCGCCTTGGTGCCCAGCACATCGCGCAGGCGGCGAAGAAGTTTACGACTGTCACTGTCACTGCGCTCTGCAGGCATAGCTTTAATCCGATCAAATCCAATCTGTTCTCTATAGGCGAGTTGTGCGGCAAAAGTCAGTGGGCAAACCGTTGTCTGCCCCGAGTTTATCACCCGCCTGCGTAAAAACCGCCCGAAGCCGCAGCAATCGCGGCAGAATTGCGCGCAAGCGTGTCAGCCCTCACGACCCCACTCACGGTCATGTGACAACAGGTGATCACCCTCAGCGTAAGATCGCCGCCCCTGCCCCTCGACACCCCAGCCCTGTCATGGCAGGTAACCCCTATGTCGATGCTGACCCGCCTTGTCTTGCTGCTGACCGTGTTGGCGCTGCTGCCTTTCGGCAGCTTTTCCGCCAAGTTCGGCACCGGCCCGCGCCCCGTCGCGGCGATCTCGGCCCAGCTTGATAACGCAACCGTCGCAGCAACCCCCAGCGAGAAAATCTTCGCCGCAGCGCAAAGCCGTTGTAAAGGTCCAGCCTTACCCGGCTCGGCCTGTAACCCGGCGCTGGCGGTCTGGCCAACCGAGCGGACACTTGCCTTTAGCGCCCCGGCAACGACGGTTCACCCCACCGCATGGCCACCAAAGATCGGCCACAAACCCGCGCTGCCCCTCGGTCCGCCAAGGCTGGTCTGAACGCTACGGCCGCGCCTGATCGCGGCCCCGTTTCGCTCAAACTTCAGCCGATTAAGGATATTCCCATGCTTACCCGTCGCGCCTTCATGGCCGCAGCTTCCTCGGCATCGCTCACCGCCTGTGTCGCCAAACCAGCCGAAGTGATCCCACCGCCACCACCGCCACCGATGCCCGCCCGCTATGGCGCGATCTATACCGAGCCGCACCCGGTCCCCACCGTCCCCGATGGGGTGGTCGATGAAAAACTCTGGCGGCAAGAGGTCGAGAACCCGTTCCCAGCCGAGCCCACCGGCACCATCATCGTCGATCCCGATGCCGCCTACCTGCATCTTGTCACCGAACCGGGCCGTGCGTTGCGCTACGGCGTCAGCGTCGGGGCTGCTGGTTACGGTTGGAACGGTATCGCGCGCATGCAGTTCCGCCGCACATGGCCGGTCTGGAAAGCGCCGGATTCAATGATCGAACGCCGCCCAGAATTTGCGCCCTATTCCGTCGCCAACGGTGGCATGCCCGGTGGCCCTGGCAACCCGTTGGGGGCCCGCGCGCTTTATCTGTTTCAGAACGGCGAAGACACGCTCTACCGCATCCATGGTGCGTGCGAGCCGAAATACCTTGGCAAATCAGTATCCTCTGGCTGCATCCGGATGCTCGATCAGGACGTGATCGACCTGCACGACCGCGTGCAAGATGGCTGCAAAGTGGTGGTGCTGGCCTCGCTGGGACAGTCGCAGTTTGAGGTGCCGTATTAACGCGGCTCAGGTTTCGCGGAAACACAGATCGGAAAACGCGGTGGCGTCACAGCCGAGACCGCGCATACCGCTCCCCTAAATCTGCCCGGGTGAACCTGAACCGCTCTTGTCGACAGGGCAGGGGCAGCGGCCAAGCCACACGCAAGCGTGCTGTCCCCGCCATGCAGGCCGGCTTGCCCGCCCCCCCACAACCTGCAATCTTGCCCAAATGAACGATGCCCTCAACCTTACCGGTCGCATCCTGATCGCCTTGCTGTTCCTCGGCGGTGCGGCGCAAAAACTTGGCGACCCCGCCCCGGTCAGCGCCATGATCGCCTCCATCGGCCTGCCGACATGGTTGGTCTGGCCCACAGCTGCCTTCAACCTGATCGCCGCGCTCGGCCTGATTTTTGGCCCCGGCGTGCGCATATGGGCGCTGATCTTAGCTGCCTATTGCGTCCTCACCAGCTATTTCCACTTTCAGTTGCGCGCCGACCCATGGCAAATCACCCTCATGGTGAAAAACTGGTCCATCGCCGGGGGGCTGTTGATCCTCGCCGCTCAGGGGCCGGGAAGGTTTGTCTGGCGGGGCAGGGGGTAGTGGATTGGGTCTGCTGCGCGCGATCCGCCCGCAGTCTTAAGCCGCTCTGGCCGCAAGCCGGGGCGGGGGCTTAGACTGGTATCGCCGCGATCAGCACATATGACAGGGTCTGATACTCAGTCTGGGCTACAAAGCTTACCAAACCCTTAACGTCAAAGTACAACTTCCTGATAACAAACATAATTCCATTTGGTCCCAACGCGGGACACCATAGGAAAACGCCGGGCAGCCAAGCCACCCGGCGTCAATTCTTCAGCCCAAAAGAACCGCTCAGGCCTTCTCAAGTTCAAAAGCATCGTGCAAAGCCTGCACCGCCAGCTCCATATATTTCCGGTCGATCAGCACCGAGATCTTAATCTCTGACGTCGCGATCACCTTGATGTTCACGTTCTCTTTCGAAAGCGCCTTGAACATCGTCGCCGCCACCCCGGCATGAGACCGCATCCCGATCCCCACAACAGAAATCTTGGCGACATCACTGTCCACCACGATGCCATCATAGGTGATCGCCCCAGCAGCCACCGCATCCTCCATCGCCTTCTGAGCGCGGGCCACCTGATTGGTCGGGCAAGAGAACGTCATATCGGTGGTCGCGCCCTTGCTGCTGCCAGCCTCAACTTCCGAGATGTTCTGCACGATCATATCGACGTTGACGCCCGCCTCTGCCAGCGGCCCAAAGATCGCCGCCGCAATACCGGGGCGATCTTCAACCCGGACCAGCGTCACCTTGGCTTCATCCCGGCTATAGGCCACGCCCGACACAACTTTCGATTCCATAATCTCATCCTCGTCGCAGACCAGCGTTCCAGAGTTCTCATCGGTATCCTCGAACGAGGACAGCACCCGCAGCCGCACCTTATAGCGCATCGCCAGTTCAACCGAGCGGGTTTGCAGCACCTTCGCGCCCAAGGATGCCAGCTCCAGCATCTCTTCGAACGCGATCTTATCCAGCTTGCGGGCTTTGTTGGTGATGCGCGGGTCCGTCGTGTAGACCCCATCCACATCCGTATAAATATCGCAGCGCTCTGCCCCGAACGCCGCCGCAAAGGCGACTGCCGTGGTGTCCGAGCCGCCACGGCCCAGCGTGGTGATCCGGCCCTCCGCCGACACACCCTGAAAGCCCGCGACGACCGCCACCTTGAAGCCTTCAGCAAACTTCAGGTCGATATTCTCACGCGGGATCGACATGAAACGCGCGCTGGAATGGGCGGAGGTGGTATTGATCGGCACCTGCCACCCCTGCCAAGACCGCGCCGCGATGCCCATTTCCTGCAACCGCAACGCCATCAACCCGGCTGTCACATTCTCACCACTGGACACCACTGCGTCATATTCGCGGGCGTCATAGAGCTTAGAGGTGCCTTCGACAAACCCAACCATCTTGTTGGTTTCACCCGACATCGCCGAGACGATGACGATCACGTCATAGCCGCGCGCGACCTCGGCCTGCACCTTCTTCGCGGCACTTTCGATCCGCGCGATGTCGGCCACCGAAGTGCCGCCAAATTTCATCACCAGAAGCGGCATGGTACGCCTTTTCCCGCCATTCAAATCGCGGGCTTCATATCAGAAGCACCCGCAGGGGCAAGGCCACCGATCAGATGGCGTCAGCCAAACCCGGCCAGCAAATCCGTCAGCCCAATCACATTGCGGGAATAGAACGCCAGATCGACAGTGGTATCGCCGTTGAAATCAAATTCGTACAGCAACACCGCCATCCCGTTGTAAACACCAACGCCCGCGCCGATCAGTGGCAGTCCGGGGCCAATCGTGGCCGCAGCATCATGCAGATCCAATACATCGCCCAGCTCGAAATCATCGAGATAATCGACGCCACCACTGCCGATCAGATCGAACACAAAGCGGTCACTGCCAGCTCCGCCACGCAATTCGTCAGTGTCGGCGCCGCCCGTCAACGTGTCATTGCCAGCCCCGCCGTCTATCGTGTCATTGCCCGCGCCGCCGTCGAGATACTCGGCACTGCCCGCCCCGGTCAGATGGTTCGCCCCCGCGTTGCCCTCCAACCGTTGCACCGAGCCACCGCCAGTCAGATCCCACAGCGCCGAGCCAAGCAGCCGCAGCACTTCGATATTCTGGCCATACGTCGCGCCCGAACTCGCATCCAGTGAGGCACTTTCGGTCTCGACCACGTCAAAGCCCTGATCGGCGGCCTCATGCAGTTGATCCAGCGCCGGGTCATACAGGAAATAGCGATCATCTCCGGTGCCGCCATACAACTCCACCCGATTGAACGCTGTCAGCGCCAGCAGCACGTCATTGCCCGCCCCGCCATACAGGCTTTCGCCATCGATCCCACCCGAGGTCAGCGTGTTGCGGCCCGCATTGCCGATCATCAGTATCACCTGACCACCGCCCGACAGATCGAGGTCCTGCGCGCCCTGCACCTGCAAAACCTCCACCTGCGCCAAACCACCGCCACTTAGCGCGATCACCGACGAGCGCACGATGTCGTAGCCTTCGCCCCCCAGCTCAACCACCTGATCCGCCGCACTGTCTAGCTGGTAAATGTCGTCGCCGTTTCCCCCCCTCAGGTGGTCATTTCCGCCATCGCCGATCAGCAGATCGTTGCCGCTGCCGCCGTCTAACGTATCATCTTCGGTTCCACCATAAAGCGCATCATCACCGTCCCCACCCGACAGGATATCGCCATCGCGACCGCCAGACAGTCGGTCATTGCCAGCATCGCCGCTCAACTTGTCCAAGCCATTCAGGCCAATCAGAGAATCATCACCACTACCCCCAAACAGGCTGTCATCGCCGAAATTACCGTTTTGGGTATCGGCACCGTCGCCGCCATAGAGACAATCGTTGTCATAGCCGGAATCGAGATAGTCGTTCCCCGCCTCGCCCCACAATCTATCTGCGCCGGTGCCGCCGAACAGCCGATCATCGCCACCGGGGCCCGCCAGCACCGCGCTGTCGCCCCACAACTGATCCGCGCCGCCGCCACCATAGAGCGAATCCTTGCCCAGACCGCCGAGCACGCGATTGGCTCCCGAATTGCCCGTGATCGTGTTGGCCAAGTCAGACCCGGTCACATTGAAACTGCGCGTGCCCTGCAACGTCAGGTTCTCGACATTCAGCATCGGGGCCATGCTGATGCTGCTGCGCCCCAAAGCCGCGGCGCGCAGCAAATAGGTCGGTGTGACAAACACTTGATCGGTGCCGCCATTCGCCACGTCAATCACCCTGATATCGGTGTGGTTCAACTGATAGCCGTCATTGCCAAGACCACCCGACAGGGTTTCGGCAAGGCTGTAGGCGGCCTCCTGCGTCGCCGTCAGCCCCGAAAACCGTTTGGCCGATATCAACAAATCCTGACCATCGCCACCCAACAGCATTGTGCGCATCGTCAAGGTTTCACCGGGAAGGGCAGTGCTGAAAAACGTTGCCCAATTCGAAGGGCCTTGCCAGCCTGTCAGCGTATCATTTCCCGAATAACCCGTCAGCGTCGTGACGTAACTGCGCACCGCTCCAGAGGCGATCAACTCACCCGCCGTTAACACCTGCTGCACCGTCAGGACATCATTGCCAATGGTTCCGGTCGCGGTGCGGGTAAGGCTGGGTTCGGCCAAGTCAGCCACCTTTGGTTAATTTCAATGCATATGGGCAACAATGTCAGCGACACGCAGGGATGTGTTCTCTGAGCGTACAGACCAACCATGGCAGAAATCGTGCATCTGTGCAATTTAGCTGAAATTGCGCGTATCGCCTGCCCCAAGCCGGAATTCGCGCGAACTCCGGTCCCGAATTCCGCATCGGGTTTCGTGCAATCCGCCGAATGATTTCAACTATGTTAATGATATTTAACGCAAATTTGCACATTTCTTGCGGCTATGCGTAGGTTTTTTATAGCGATAAGTCTGCTTTGCTTCACATTTTGGTTCACATTTAACATCACAACGCACCCTTGCAGCCATAGGGCGACTTCGCGCATGATGCCCTGATGAAGTTTATTCGGCGCGAATCCACCCTTCATATCAGAAAGCGCGTGCCTCGCAGGTATGCGGCAGTGGAAGAACGCGAATATGTCTCGCTTTCCCTGCACACCGACAGCGAAGCCGTCGCGGCCCGAAAAGCCCCATTAGTCTGGGATCACATGATCGAGGCTTGGGAAGCAAAGCTGGCTGGCGCTCAAACTGATGCAAATGCTCAGCTCGCCGCAGCCAAGAACCTTGCCGCAGCGCGGGGCTATCGTTATCTGCAAGCCGCCGAGGTCGCGCGGTTGCCATTGGAGGAAATTCTTAATCGCGTCGAGGCAGTAGTCACGCCGCGAGGTAAGATCGACGTGCAGGAGGCCGCAGCTCTATTGGGCGGAGCCCCAACCCCCAAGCTCACCGTCTCTGGCGCGCTGGATGATTTTTGGAAAATATCCAAAGACAGAACGGCAGGGAAAAGCCCTCCACAAATCCGGCGCTGGGAGAACCCCAGAAAAAAAGCTATCGCGGCCTTCGTCAAGCACGCCTCTGACTTGGACATCGCCAAGATCACCACCGCTGATCTGATGAAATTCCGGGGGTACTTGGCGGATAAAATCGTGGCCGGAGAAATCTCTGAAGCCAGCGCAAACAAGGATCTGATGTTTCTGTTGGCCACGATCAAAGATGTGGCGCGGGCCAACGACATTCCTTTGCTTTTCAACTCTGCGCGCCTGATGTTTAAGGCGGGAAAGGCCAACACCCGGCCGCCATTTTCGCGAGGCTGGATCACCGATACCTTGCTGGCACCCGGCGCGCTGGATGGGCTCAATTCCGAGGCCCGCTGTATTATGCTTGGGATGATCAACACCGGATACCGGCCAAGCGAAGGCTCTGGGTTGACAGCTGCGCAGATCAGACTGGATTCCAATGTTCCGCACATTAAAATCGAGGCAGTCGGGCGCAAACTGAAAACAGATCATTCCGAACGCATCATTCCTTTGGTTGGTGTGAGCCTGGAGGCGTTCCGGCAGTTCCCAAACGGCTTCCCTAAATATGCTGACAAGAGTTCGCTCTCCGACACGATCAACAAATACATGCGCGAGAACAAGCTGCTCGAAACCGACAAGCACAGCCTCTATTGCCTGCGTCACAGCTTCGAGGATCGGATGCTGGCGGCTGGAGTGGATGAACGCATCCGCATGGATTTGATGGGCCACCAGATCAAGCGTGAGCGTTATGGTGCTGGCGCTGATCTGGAGCATTTGCAAAGGGTGGTGCAGCAAATCGCGCTTTAGGTAGGCGTCTTGCGGTGCGGATGGGCCTTCTTGATCTGGCCGTTGTAAAACTGCCCAGCAGAAGGCGAAGCCAACATGCCCTGATAGGTTGCCTCCGGCACCCCATCGTGGTGATAGACCTTACCGCCGTGCATGGTGACTTTCAGCGTGCCATTTTCGTAATCGACGTGGCTGAACATCTTGGATTTAACTTCTGGCATCTTGTTCTCCTTTTTGATGGGTGGTCATGCTGCTTTTCGTTCGTAGATACTGCCATCGACCATGCCGGATTTTTCCCAATGAGACCGCTCTATCGCTGCGGTTGCCGCCATCGCCGCGCGCAGTTTGATGTCTTGGTATTGCGCGGGCGAAGTTGGCTTGCTGTTGCTGCCAATCTTGCGACCCGGCAGCTTTCGCCGCTTCGCCTCAATCGTGATATGCGAGCAAGACGCACGATTGCAAATAGTCGCCATGTTGCGGGTGGTGATCCCTGCTGCCCACATCGCATTGAAATCTTTGGGCCAAGGCTTCGGCACAACGCCCGATTTGCGCGGGGGAAGGCCCATCTTGATCGACCTTTTGTAGAGAGATTGGACGCTCAGACCCAGCTTCTCGGCCGCCTCGGATGTGTTGATCGTTCGATCCATCCAAGCTTCCCTCACGGCACGCGCAGAGATTTGTTTAGCTGGACGCGCATTTACGCGCGGGTCTAATCCCGCGAGCCCGGCCCAGCGGGTAGCAGTTGCGCCCACCACACCCAGCCATGCTGCCGCCTGACGCTTGGTGAACTCGGGCGACCAGACAATCCTGATTGCAGCCGGGCAGATAGGGTAGCCGCAAGGATTAGAATCGGCGATCACGTCGCACCGCCTTCCATATGGGCGACAACCCAAATTGCGTCGTTCTCGGATTCGCAGCCGATACGAACAATCTCGTGCAATTTGACCCCGGCCCGCGATGCCGCAAAATAGGTGCGCTGGGATGCGGCTTGGTCTGCCTTCGCCATCAACTCGGAAACAACATGCCGGGCCAGCATCATGCCGGGCAAAAGTGCCTTGGTTGCGTCCATCGCGGCAAGGATGCGGGCAAAGTTATCGTGGCGCACCATATCCGCGAATAGTTCCTGCGCGCCGACCTCGACCTTAATGCGTTTGATAAACAAGTCGTCTTGAGCTTCGCTCATTGCATCCCCAATGCTGATTTATACATTTCGATGATAGCTTCTTCTTCCGCAATCTCATCCGGCTTACGCCTCCGCAGGGCGATCACCTTGCGCATGACCTTCGTGTCGTAGCCGCGGCCCTTGGCTTCCGCGAACAGCTCTTTTTCCTGCTCGGCCACGTCCTTCTTCTCGGACGCAAGTTGCTCCGCGCGCTCGATGAACTGGCGCAGCTCGTCGGCGCTGACATTGTAGGCGGCGGTGACATCGCCGGAATTGTGGCCTTTGCCTGCCATTGTGGGCTTCTCCTGTTCGGGTTTGGGTTTCAGGCCAGCAATCAACGCCTTGAGCAAGATTGGCGCGGCTTCATCGCCCGCGATGTCGGTAATCTCTTGGCGAATGTTTAGGGCAGCCCGTAGATCATCGGGGCTGCGCACCTCGCGCTTGCCGACATGGTTTGGCTTCGACACGATAGCCATTTCTTCCATGCGCTCGATCAGTGCGGCGGCCCGGTTGTAGCCGATACCCAAGCGCCTCTGCACGAATGACGTGCTGCAAACCCCAGCTTCCCAGACCAGCATCACCGCCCGCGTGAAAAGCGCTTCTTCATCTTCCTTCGGCTCACCTTTGAAGGTGATCGGCCCGAAGCTGATGCTGGCGTTTGGGCCAAACTGCGCATGGCCGGGATCTGCCTTCTGTATCGGCGCGAGGATGGACTTGATCAGGGCGGTTTGCTTATCTGGCTCCAGAGCCCTAATTTCATCCCAGCGCGGCACCAGCGCCGCCCAATAGGCGTTCACCTCGGCCATTTCGCGCAAACGCACGCGAAGCTCTGGCCGAAGATAAAGCTGACGCTCACAGCGCCCGAAGTCTCCCGCATCCATCGGATAGCTGCCATCTTGGTGGCCTCCCATCAGATGCGCCAGCATGGACTCTGCAGATGCACCAATGCTCATGCCAACAGCCCCCAAACCACTGCCCTGTGACCAGACGAGTTAGCCCGCCGCGCGCCAGTATCGCGGATGCGCCCGGCCTTGTGCAGCTCGCTCACACGCGGGCGCACAGTCAGGATTGACGCACGCAGCGCGGCCGCAATTTCATCGGCGGTGCTTCCTCCTGTCTTTGTGATTTCAGACAGGACGCGGGCACGGTAATTTTCAGCAATCGGCGCAGTTTTTTCCGCAGCCTCGGCGCTGGTGATGCCGCCCTTGAATCCTATGTTTTCAGCAGATGGCACTGTTTCACTCCTCAAATTGCGACGGTGATGCGCTCGGCGGCGCGGGTTAATCCGGTGTAAAGCCAGCGGCGGTTGTCAGCCTTGAACGTGGCGCTTTGATCCAGCAGCAGGACATCATCCCACTGGCTGCCTTGGGCTTTATGAACCGTCAGGGCATACCCATAATCAAACTCTTGCAGCCCTTTGCGTGCCTGCCACGGCAGACCGGCAAGCTTGCCGTTGAAGCATTCATGCCTGACCCAAACCTTGATGGGATCGCGCTCGGGCTGATCGACGTTATCGAGGATCATCACGATTTCACCGTTTGCGGCCCGGCCCTTCTTCATCGGATTGACCTTGCCAACACGGAAGATTCCGCCGTTGAAAATTGCGGTCTTGCGGTCATTTTTGATGCAGACCAGCCGATCACCGGGGCAAGGCAGGAAGTTGCTGCGGCCCAACAGTTCGCGGATGCGGGCGTTATAGGCGCCACGGGTATCGTTCTTGCCGACCAACACCTGATCGACGGCCATCACCATTGCGGCGGTGATGTCGGATTTGCTGATCACGCGGCTTTCGCCATACAGGCCGATGCGCAATGGGCGACCTTCGCGCACATCGCTGGCGAGTTGGATAATCGGGTTTCCGGCTGCCTGCCGGTGGATCTCGGTAAGCATCACATCTGGGGTGCGGGACGTGAAATATCCGGCCCCGGTGCCGTTCTCGCGGTCGCGGTCACTGGTGACGGGTGGAAGCTGGGCTGGATCGCCCATAACCAACACCGGGCGGCCATAGGAAAGGATTTCTTCGGCCATGGGCGCATCGACCATCGAGCATTCATCAATGGCGATCAGCGCCGCGCGCGAGAACGGGCCTTCTTTGTTGAAGTCGAATGAAACCTCGCCGGAATCCTCGTCCTGCTTTGCCTCATACATCGCGCTGTGGATTGTCAGCGCGCCGTCGCAGCCACTCTTGCGCATCACCATCGCCGCTTTGCCGGTATAGGCGGCGTAAACGGTTTTGCCGTCGATCTGGGACGCGATGTGCTTGGTCAGGGTGCTTTTGCCGGTGCCTGCATAGCCTGCCAGATAGAAAACCGGGCGCGATAGCTTCTGCCCGGCACGCAGCTCGATCAGGCACTGGCTATGCCATGTGCCGACATCATCGAGGGCGGCGGCTTGTTGCGGCGACCACTCCATCAGAAATCCACCTTGTCACGCCGCACAGCGGGGCCGTGCAATGGCTTCTTCCACTTGGAGTCCTTCGACCCCGGCATGATGTGCTTGGGCTTGTGCAGGCCCAGATGCTTCTTGCGGACGCGATCTGTCTTGGCGCGCTTCTTCACATCGCTGACGGTCTTTGCCCGGTGCGCGGACCGGATCGCTGGAGAAAGGTTGGACTCGCGGTTTTCGCCGCCATTGCAGAGCGCCAAGACATGATCGCAGTCCCAATCATCGCCGGGCAGGATCTTGCGCTTGGTCAAATAGCAGATGCCGCCATGCGTCTCAAACACGCGAAGTTTGACGCGCGGCGGAATTGCCGTGTCGTCGGTTTTACCAACCCATTCTTCAACTGCTCGGCTCATTAAAGTCTCCTGTCTCTTGAGATGGCAGCCCGCACGGGGCTGCACACCAAAGCGTCAGCGACCAAGCAAAGATTTCGCGGCCACAACTTCCTTGGCCGGAATAGACAGGGGCTCGCCCGTGGCCGGGTTCCGGCCCATGCGCGCCTCGCGCTTTTTCAGCGCCAGCCTGACCACGCCGGGGATAGAGACGACTTCACCGCCTGCAACGGCGGCTTTCACGACAGTTTCAAGGCTTTCGAGCAGGGTCGTGACCAATTTCTTGGTTTCGCCTGAGTGGGTGGCAATGCCCGCGATCAGCTGTGCCTTGGTGAAAACTTTCGACATTGGTTCGTCCTTCTGAAAAAGCCCCCCGGCACTGCGCCGGGGGTAGTTGAGGGAGACTGCCCAGAACCGCTGGGCGCGGGTGGGTTAGGCCGCGTGTGCGGCCATTGTTGCCACGATGCTGATCAGGCCTTGCCGGGCCAGATCGGGCATCGCGTGAATTTTGCGGGCGGTTTCCAGCGCCCCGGCGTCTGCCAAGATCGCGGTGATGTCACTTTCGCCCGGCTCATCTTCCAGCCCGCGAAAGAAATCGTTGATCGAGGCCCCAAGGACATCGGCGGCGCGCTTGAGTCGCGATGCGCTGATCCTGTTCTTGCCCGTCTCGTATTTCTGAACCTGCTGAAACCTGACGCCCATTGCATCGCCTATCGCCTGTTGCGATAAGCCAGCGTTCAGGCGCAAAGTCCGCATTGCGGCTCCGACATGCACGTCGATCTGATCGGGATTGTCTGCCATCTGTTCCTCAATGATTTTTTTGTGGGAGGGGGTGTCGAGCCTTAGCTCGACACTGTGCTGATCAGGCGTTTGCCAGCTTCTCGGACTCGGCCACGATGTATGCGTAGAGGCCCGGCTTCTCGTCCTTGATCTGGGCGATTTGCTGGTCATGCAGATCCACGGCACCCTCAAAACCCATGTCTTTGACATCGGCCATGAAGGCGTGGGCGAAGGGGTTCTTCGACCAATCAATCTCTTTTGGGGCTTCATCCAGCATCGAGGCTTGCGCCGGGGCTTCGGCGGTGCGTTCCGGCTCGGCCTTGGCGGCTTTGGTCGCGGCCTTGTCCTCGACATATTGGACATCAGCGCGGGGCTTGGTGTTGGCCTTCTGTGCTGGCTCGGGATTAGGTGTTTCTTCTTCGGCCGGGCCAGCGGCCACATTAGCCGCTGGCGGAGTGAGTTCCGCCTGCTTTTCGATGGAGGCACTCGGACCCGGCAGAGGCGTATCATCTACGGGTTTTCGAGCGGTGCCTTTGGCGGCCTGCCGTGCGGCGACAGCATCAACCTTCGGTGGGAAATACGCCTCCACAGTTTGATCGCCAGCCTTGATTGCACGGAACATGGCGGTAAGAACGCTGATTTCCTCAAGCCCAATGTCGTCCAAACCACCCACTTCAAGTGATGCAAAGATTTGTTCTGGCACGATGCCCCATGCGGCAAATGCGGCAATGGCATTTTGACGGCGCTGGACAATGGTTTCAGTTTTGCCAAGCGTCACCTGATCGGCACGCTCGTAAGCCCTACGCCAGATTGCCTTTGGTACGCCCTTCAAGATGGCCTCCCGCAGAGCGATAGATGCCGCTGCGTTGCCTGTGGTGGTGATCATGTCATCGGAGTAAATCTTCCCCGTCTTGCCTGAGATACGACGCTGAATTTGCTTGGTGATTTTGCTTCCAGTTTCCAAGTCCCAAAACACGCCTTCGGCAATCACAACCTTTTCCACGCGGTCAACCGCGACGATGCGCGAGCCGCTGTTGCAGTTGCCATACTGAGACGCAACAATTTCGGCGAAGCGGACGCTCGGCCCTTTGATCGCCTTGCCATCGCGGGGCACGGCATAGATGCATTCAGCAGCGGTTTCGGCATCTAGCGTGGCAAGGGACATAATGCGGTCGCAGGCCATCTTGATCGAGCGAGGGAAAGCGCGAGCCGTGGTCACGGCCTGCGTGATTTCCGCCTGCGCCATCAGAACAGCTACGCTCGATGAACCTTGGAGCATGGTCAAATCAGAGCCTTGCACTTCACCGTCAAAATAATCGCTCATGCCGCGGACTCCACTTCATCTACCATGGTGCCGGGAACAACTTGCCCAGCACGGACTGCGCCATTTGCAAGGCGCTGCAAAATGTCCGCCACCTCGATGCGGTCGCGGAAGAACATGTAGACAGCGTTCTGATTGTTGATCTTGGCGACCTTGATCTTGCGCGTGGACATGGTGCGACCAGCGCCTGACGCAGACTTGGCCTGTGCCTTCACTTCGCGGTCAGCGGCCTTCTGCATGTCGTCGGCTTCTTTCGTCAGCCGCTCCGCCTCAATCTCGCCGCCAATCGAGTTGTTGGCTTTGGCCATTAGTTCGGCGGCTTCGGCTTGCTGGCGCAGTTCCTCGGCAGCGCGGCGCTTTTCTTCGCGCCCCGCATCAAGGCGGGCCTGCTCGATCCTAAGCCATGCCGCCTGCATCGGTTTCAACCGTGTTACACAGCGATCAATTTCATCCAGCATCGGCGCGAAAGCCGCCTGAACAGCCTTGGCTCTGTCGTCGTAGGGGCGCTTGGCAGATACGCGCGCTTCATCAATGCGCTTCGTCACCTGTCGCGCGCCGGTGATGAAATCGACCAGCAGGCCAGACTGCTCTCCATTCTGGATTTCGCCAAGCTCCAGCCATTCGGTCGCCTTAGCGGAAAACTCGCTGACCTTGGCTTTGCACTGCCCCAGCAATTCCGGCTCGATCAGGGGCGGGTTATTGTCGCCCATTACGGCACGATCATTTTGTAGATTATCCATTCGGACCAACGGCCCCTTTCATAAGGTTGATTTTGGTTTGCAGGTCGTAAACGCGACCCTGCGTATCGCGCAGCGCGCGGTGTTCTTCGCGCGAAATGGGGGTGAGATAGGTCCAGAGGCGAGCGGCGTTGCGGCGCTCTCCGTCACAGATTGCGATCAGGCGCTCGGGCGCGGTCAGCTCGCCGGTATCAAGATCCACGTCGCGCTCTATCTTGATTTCCACAGCTGCCCACGGGCCGCCTTTGACGAGGCGCGTCTTGTAAAACCCAAGCTCGGCGAGTCCGTCATGGATAGGCGGGGCCATCCCGGCGAGGGCATCATTCCACCAGCGGTAAAGGGCGCGCGCGGGCGTTGGCTGGCGCATCATGCTCAATCACCCCGCGCCAACATGGTGGCGTAGCCGGTGACTCCCTGAAAACCGCCTGCGCTTGGGTCAACACCCAAGGCCGGGCAGTCCCAGCCAGCGGCGGCGCGGGCGTCCTGTGCCTGCGAAAACGCGCGTTCTTCAGCTGCATCTTGTTCGGCCATGCGGGCGCTGGAACCTGCCAGCAGTTCGCGCCATTCCGGCCCGGCTGGATCAATCCACGACATGCCACACCCCCGTATCGGCGGCTTGCATGACCGTGACATTGGAGTTGCTGAACGCCTTGTCGATGAAGCCGCCAGCCAACAGGCTAAAGCCCATGACGATGATGATTGCCCTGATCACAGCGACACCCGGTCGATGCGGCGATCTGCGGTGTAAAGAACGGTGCGGGCGTCGGACTCCGACCATTTTCCCGAAGCGACCAGATCGCCAACAGCATCGGCAAGGATCGGCGCTGCGGCAGCTGGCCCTGCATTGCAGAGGAAGTCGCGCAACAGGGCTTCCAAGGCGTCGCGGTGGTATTGCGCGGCCCCGGTATTCTGCGTCGATCCATAGGACAAAGAGCGCGCGGCAATCGCGGCGCGTGCCGGGGTGTGCTCCAGCCCAAGCATTTCGGTAAAGCCCATCATTTCCCGGTACTCCGGGTTGTGATCAGGCGCTGTTGTTCGGCGAGAACGGCGGAAAGAACCGACATGTAACCTCCACTGGTTGTGGGGCTACGCTATTGCAGGTTTTAACCTACGTCAATGGATCAGGTAGGTTAAAACCATCTTTAGTTGAACATTTTGTCGAAGCTGTCGTACCCCTTGATCAATCACAACCAAGGATGGCAGACTGATGAAGTTATTTGATTAGGAATCATCGCATGTTGAAGTTTAGAGTGCATTGCCTCTTGTCGGTGCTTTTGATCGCGGGCTGCACCTCAACATCAGTCGTCCCACTCGCTCAGAACAGGATCATCATCAACACCAGCGCGGCACCTGTTTGCGGTGGGGCTGGTGCTCAAGGCGTCGCGGTGAAAATGGCCGCCGCTGAGACCTTGCGGCGCGGATATAGTCGCTTCTATATTGTCGCGGCTGATAGCTCCAACAATGTGGATGTTTATCAAACCGGCCCAACCTACGCTACGACAAGCTCGACTTACCGGGGATACGGAAACACCATCTACGGTCAGTCGAACACCACATTTGGCGGAAGAAATACGATAATAACCGGATCACATGACGCTTCCTTGGGTGTTGTCATGCTGAGGGCTGGGGATGCTGGCTACCAAAATGCCGTCGATGCCAAGGCAACATTGGGTGAAAAGTGGCATGAGATCGCAGAGCGCGGTGTTTCCACCTGTGGCTAATTCCACCTAGTAACCCATGAAAAATTGCCGTGAAGCGATCATGCCAAGGCCAGCAATGATAAAGCCGGCTGTCTGCCAGTGCTTATGAGCGACCTCCGGGGTTTCCTTGCCCGTATGCATTCCAGCCCAGATCGCTGCGCCAAGCACAAATATGCCGAACGGGTATGCTAAATTGCTCATTCTATGCCTGCCATGTTTTCGGGTAACGCCAACAACACCCTAGACGCCCACCTGATGCGCTGATCCCATGCAGATTCAGAGTTTGGGTTCAGGGAGATTAGATGGAACAGTCCAGGTTCAGTGCCTCGCTTGACTTGCTTGACCCAAGCCATGCCATTTTGATCCTCGACAACGCAGGGAAGGCCCACATCCTCGCTGAGGATGCCTTCATGTGTGGCGCGACTGTAAAACAATACATGACCGGGCTGATACATCGGAGACATGGAGTCGCCCTCGACCTGAACCGCGACGATGCCATGAGGATTGAGCTGCGGCGGGCAGACCACATGGAATAGGCCATCGCCTTTTGCATAGCTATCCATCAGCGGCACCAGCGCGCCAGCGCCAACGCGACCGGCGACAGCGATCATGTGGCGCGTCAGGCTTCGTGCGCTTCCCCCTATGACGTCCTCGATGCTGACACCAAGAACTTCTGCGATTTTGATCAGAGTTGCAAAAGTGGGGTTCTTCACTTTGCGGGTGATTATGTCGCGCACTCCGGTTGGGTTCAGCCCCGCACTGTCGGCGACGGCACGATTGTTCGTGTCCTTCTCCGCAATAAGTCGGGTCAGATTTGCAGCAATGATGTCACCAGAATCCATAATGTTTTTTGACACTTAGTGCCCTCGTAAATCAAATTGGTTGAAACCTATTGACGATGTAGGGTTAAACCTACATTATCGCTCCTATGGCATACCCAGACCTCATAACGGCGATCCGGGAGTTCCTTGCGGACTTCAAGATGAAGCCATCCACCTTCGGGCGTCTTTACATGGGCGATCCGAACTTCGTTCGGAACACCGAAGCGGGTAAGGAACATCTCCCGCGCACGGTCAAGCGGGCCGAAGATGCCATGAAAGCGGCGCGGCTCGCACGCGCGGGAGCCGCTCAACTTTCTGCGGTTGGTGGTTGAAATGGTCATTTTTAACACCCTTCACGCGAGCAAAGCGCAACCTCTCAACCATATGCCGACTGTCTCTATCGGGATAGACAGCAAAATAGACAACATCACGGTGTTGTTATGACCGGAGGTAGAACAATCCCCGATCAGGTCAAGGATATGGAGGATTCCGCGAAACAATGCGGTGTCACTCCACAGGCTATATGCGAATCGGCCCGAATCGCGCGCTCGACTTGGGCCAACTGGAAATCCGGTAAATTCTCGCCTCGGGTGTCAACTTGGGAAGCAGCCAAGGCCGCGTTTGTCACAGCCATTGAGGCATCAGATCCCGGCCCATTCAAAACACGGGGCCGGTGATGGCAACACCGATCAATCATGCCAAGCACCGGGCCCGCGACGAGTTGGAGCTTGGATGGGTAACGGCTCGCGCCGGGGGGCAGACCCCAGCCGCAATCGCCGCGCCGCAGGGTCGTGCCAGCTCTCTAGTATCGCTCACCACCAAGCAAATCAAAGACGCCGACATCGCACATGGCGGTGATCCCGAAGGCGTCATTCTCGCAGCATATTGGAGCCGAAAATGAACATCGAGCGTCAGCGCCAAGCGCGCTTCGACCGTATCAAGCGGTGCCTCCATTTATCGGCGCAATGCGCTGAAATGAACCCGTTGTTAGGCCCGGTATTCGAGCGCCTAGATGTCGAGATGGCCGCCGAGTTGGCAGGAAGCGATGCGGTTGATCGTGTCCGCGCCATGCTTCGCTTCAGGAAGCTGGCAGCAGCATGAACATCGCTCCGATGATCATCGACAGCTTCGCGGGCGGCGGCGGTGCCAGCACTGGCATAGAGCGGGCCTTGGGTCGCAGCCCGGATGTTGCGATCAACCATTCCACCGCCGCTCTCGCCCTACATGCCGCGAACCATCCCGACACCCTGCATCTCGACAGCAACATCTGGGACGTGGAGCCGCGCGCCGTCACGCAAGGTCGCAAGGTCGGGCTGCTTTGGGCTTCACCTGACTGCAAGCATTTCAGCAAGGCCAAGGGCGGTGCCCCGCGCGACCGCAACGTGCGCGATCTGGCGTGGGTGGTTGTGCGGTGGGCCGAGCATGTGAAGCCCGATGTGATTTGCATGGAGAACGTCGAAGAATTTCTGACATGGGGGCCAATCGACAATGAAGGCCATCCGATCCGCGAGTTCGCCGGCCAAACCTTTGACGATTGGAAACGCCGCCTGCGCCATGCGGGTTACAAGGTCCAGCACCGCGAGTTGCGCGGCTGCGACTATGGTGCCCCAACCATCCGCAAGCGGTTCTTTCTGGTCGCGCGCTGCGATGGCCGCGCCATCATCTGGCCGAAGCCCACCCACGGCGATCCGAAAAGCGCCGAGGTCAAGCGCGGCAAGCTGCTGCCGTGGCGCACCGCCTCAGAGTGCATTGATTGGTCCATCGCCTGCCCGTCGATCTTCGACAGCAAGGATGAGGTTTTCGCTAAGCACGGCCTGCGGTCGCAGCGCCCCTTGGCAGACAACACCCTTGCCCGCATCGCGCGCGGCATGAAGCGTTATGTGATCGAGGCGGAACGGCCGTTTTTGGTCGAAGTCGGCTATGGCGAACGCCCCGGCCAAGCCCCGCGCACCCAAGACATTGCCGCGCCGCTGGCAACGGTCGTGGCGGGAAGCTGCAAGCATGCGCTGATCGCGCCCAGCATCACCCGATTTAACGGCGGCGCAACCGGGCAGGATATGCGCGAACCTATGCCGACCGTCACCGCGAACAGCTGGATCAAGAAGCCAGGTGGTGCAGCCCCACTCGGCTTGCTGGCCCCGGTGCTGACCTACGCCCAGCACGGCGGCGCGGTGCGCGACATGGCCGATCCGATGCACACGATCACAGCCAGCCGTAAGGATCAGAACCAACTGATTGTGCCGCATCTGCTTTCGCTGAAAGGCACGGCACGCCGCGAATTGTCTGTTGATGCGCCACACCCGACAGTGCTTGCAGGCGGCGGCCATTCCGCCCTGATCGCCCCGCACATCATGACGATGCGCAACAGCCAGAAGCCGTTCAATGGTGCCGATGAGCCTGTCCACACGATCACCGCAGGCGGCGCGGGGCTGTCCACAGTGGCGGGTTTCCTCGCCCAGCACAACGGCGGGCCCCGCATGGGGCAGCACGCGGGCCACGATCTGCGTGACCCCATGTCCACCATCGCAGCCACCGGATCGCAACAGATGCCAGTCGCCGCATGGTTCGCGAAATACTACGGCACCGGC
>NZ_JAUSBA010000047.1 GCF_030652235.1 Cypionkella sp. | reverse complement strand
ACGGCCCTTATGGTCAGCAAAGACCTTGCCGCTAATGAGACCAAGGCGCGTGCGTAACCCCATCAAGGCCACGGCCCGCGAGCCGATCAACAGGCCGGATACATATGAGCGATTTCCGAAGTCGTGCCAAATTCTCAATTGCGAACAGCAGCCGACACATACATAAGGGCCGATCAAACCATCTTGGCGCCGGCTGCAGAATGTACCACTTTCCAAACATCAAATGTTCCTCCAATGTTCCTATCTACTCCTATCCTGTTGCCGATTCCGGATCAGCCCATGTGCAATCTCTATTCCCAGACCAAAAGCCAAGACGCGATGCGGCATGTTTTCGACGACATGACCGAAGAGGATGAGGATTTTGTGGATCTGGTCGGCAACCTGCAACCTATGGCAGGCATTTTCCCCGACTATGAAGCACCGATCATCCGGCACGGTGCGAACGGCGGTTGGCAACTGACAAAAGCCCGCTGGGGCATGCCGACGCCGCAGGTGTTTCTGGAAGGCAAGCGCACCGATCCGGGCGTGACCAATATCCGCAATGTGGCGTCCTCGCATTGGAAACGTTGGCTGGGGGTTCAAAACCGCTGCCTTGTACCTTTCACCAGCTTTTCCGAGATCGACAGCCGCCCAGGTGCCCCGCGCAACCATCCGGTCTGGTTTGCCCTCGGCGCAGATCGGCCGCTGGCGTTTTTCGCAGGCATCCGAACCGAATGGACCTCGGTGCGCAAGCTGAGGGAGGGCGAAGTGACGGCGGAGTTGTTTGGCTTCCTGACCTGCGCGCCCAACCGCGAGCTTGCGCTCATCCATCCAAAAGCCATGCCGATTATTCTGACGAAGCCCGAAGAATGGAAGCGCTGGCTCACCGTACCTGCACCCGAAGCGCTGCAACTGCAACGGCCCTTGCCAGATGGGATGTTGCAAATAGTGGCGGAAGGGGTGCGCGAGGATGCGGCCTGAATCTGTCCCGGGTGATCCGTTCTCTCTGCTGCGTAAACGTGTGCATGAGGCCGAAGGCCGGGGCCGCCGCGCCTTTGCGCTGTTTCAGGCGGCGCGCCATCCGGGACCACTGGTCTGGATCCTGCCTTCCCATGCGCCAGAGATGCCCATGCTGCGCGGTCTACCGCGCGGTGTGGGCGAGCGGCTGCATCTGATCAGGCCGGTTGGAGAGACCGATCTGCTTTGGTGCGTTGAGGAGGCGCTGCGCGCAGACCCGGTCAGTCTGGTCATCGCGGAGCCGCAAAAACCCTTGGCGTTGACCGTTGGCCGCAGATTGCAACTTGCCGCCGAAGCCGGGCGCACTTCTGGTCTGATGCTGATCCGCCAAGAGGCAGGCAGCAACGCCACGGAAACACGTTGGAATTGCGAACCACTTCCTGCGACCGCAGCGGACTCGACTCTGCAGCGGTGGAGCCTTAACAAGAACAAAAATGGAACACTTGCACATTGGACCGTGAACTGGAATGGCACGTCGGCTGCTTTCCATATGGTTTCCGAGGCTCGCGAGCGACACGAGCCTGCGGAACCGCCCCATTGAGGGGCCATTTGCCCTGACCCTTCGGTCGGGCAATTCCGATCATCTGCATTGCGTGAACCCATGCGCCATGGCACGCGGCCTGCGGCGGGGCATGACTTTGGCCGATGCCCGCGCCATCTGTCCCGATCTTGCCACCCGCCCCGCCGATCTGGCACGAGAGGCGACGGCTCTTGCCACATTGCGCCGCTGGACGGGGCGCTATGCCCCGATGGTCGGGACCGATGGCGTCGATGGCCTGATAGCAGACATTTCCGGCGTGTCGCATCTGTTCGGTGGCGAAGTGGAACTGCGCGAGGATCTTCAGGCCCGGATGGACCGCGCAGGCCTTGCCACAGTCACCGCCATTGCCGGAACGCGGGGGGCCGCCCACGCCTTGGCCCGCCACGGCGGCGGCATCGTCGCTGATGGGAGTCTGGCGATCGGTATCGGGCACCTGCCTGTGACGGCGCTGCGGGTGGATCATGACACGGCAGAAGCACTCGCCCGCATGGGGCTGTCCCGGATTTCTGATCTGATCCCGCTGCCGCGTGCGCCACTGGCACGGCGCTTCGGTCAGGGGCTGGTCTTGCGGCTGGATCAGGCGCTCGGCGCACAGGCAGAGCCGGTTGCAGCGGAACCTGACCCGCCGCATTTCGGGGTGCGGATGACCCTGCCCGAGCCGATTGGGCTGCAATCCGATGTGATGGCAGGCCTTGCGCGCCTGCTGGAGCGGCTTTGTGCCAAACTCACCCTGCACCGCATGGGCGCGCGACGGGTGCGGTTCGAACTGCGCAGAGTAGATTCCGGCTCAGCAGTGGTCGAGATCGGTCTGGCCCGCCCGATGCGCGACCCCATTCGCATCGCAGCACTGTTCGCCAAAGGCGTGGACGAGATCGACTCCGGATTCGGCATCGATGGGCTGCGACTCTCCGCTCCGCTGACCGAAGCCATGGCCCCAGAGCAGGTGACGGGGCAGATCGGCGATGGCCCGACCATCCGGCATGAGGATGCGCTGGCCGACCTTCTCTCTTCGATCGGCAACCGGATCGGTTTTGACCGCGTTCAGCGGCTTTTGCCCGCGACTAGCCTGATCCCGGAACGCAGCTTCCTGATCGCGCCCGCCGCTTATTCGTCGCCCGAACCGATCCCGCAGCGCAGTGGTCCCGGCAGACCGATCACGCTGTTTCCGCCCGAGCCAGTGACGGCGGCCTCTGGCACCCCGCCCGCCAATTTTCGGTGGCGGCGGATGCGCTTTACCACCCTCCGCGCAACTGGCCCCGAACGCATTACGCCCGAATGGTGGTTCGATGATCCGGCTTGGCGCAGCGGCCTGCGGGACTATTGGCGCATTGATACCCAAGAAGGTCCGCGCCTTTGGCTGTTCGTTACGCCGCAGACGCAAGACTGGTACATGCAGGGTGAATTCGCATGACCCCCTATGCCGAACTGTGCGTCACCTCGAATTTCACCTTTCTCACCGGGGCCTCGCATCCAGAAGAACTGGTCACCCGCGCCGCCGAGTTGGGTCTTGCCGCTATTGCCATTACTGACCGCAACTCACTTGCAGGCGTGGTGCGTGCCTATTCAGCGCTGAAGGAACTCACGCGGCTGCGCGCCGAGGCCCATGCTTTCAGCGAGGCCGCGCAGGATGGGCCGATGATCCGGTCGCAACGCGTGACCGATCATTCCAGTCGCCAAACTGTGCCGCATTTCACCGGCGATACAGATGCGCCGCAGTTGCCCAATTCGCCTTTGCCAAAGCTGATCGCGGGAGCGCGACTGGTGCTGACCGACTCTGCTGTCGAATGGCTGGCGCTGCCGACAGATTTGATGGCCTGGTCCCGCCTGACCCGACTGCTTAGCTTGGGCAAACGGCGTGCGCCCAAGGGCGAATGCCACCTGAAACGCGCCGATCTTTTGGATTGGGGCCAAGGCATGATCCTGATCGCGCTGCCACCAGACCCGCTGGAAGACCCCAATCCCAAGACCACCCGCGCCGACTTGCTTGGCCTTGTCCGCACCTTTCCGGGCCAGTGCTTCTTGGGGGCTGCCCCTCGCTATGATGGCCGTGATCAGACCCGCCTTGACCGGCTGGCCGTCATGGCTCAAGGGGCAAACTTGCCCATGGTGGCTGTCGGCGACGTGCTGATGCACCGCTCTGCCCGCCGTCCATTGGCCGATGTGCTGACCTGCCTGCGCATTGGTTGTACCATCGACAACATTGGCGAGCAGAGGCTGGTCAATGGCGAACGCCGCTTGAAATCGGGTGCCGAAATGGCGCGGCTGTTCCATCGCCACCCCGCCGCCCTGCGCCGAACGGTGGAAATCGCCGACCGCTGTGCCTTTGATTTGGGCGATCTGCGCTACCAGTATCCCGACGAGGCAAGGGATAATGAACCTGCCCAGATCCGCCTCGAACGCCTGACGCGTGCGGGCCTGCACTGGCGCTATCCAGCTGGGCCGCCGCCCAAGATCATCCACCGCGTCGAGAAGGAACTGACCCTGATCCGCGAGGTGGACTACGCGCCCTATTTCCTGACCGTGCATGACATCGTGCAGTTCGCGCGCTCAAAGGGCATCCTCTGCCAGGGGCGCGGCTCGGCCGCAAATTCGGTCGTTTGCTATCTTCTCGGCATCACGGAAGTGCCCCCCGAGTCCATCACCCTTATCTTTGAACGCTTCATCAGCAAGGAACGCGGCGAACCGCCGGACATCGATGTCGATTTCGAACATGAACGCCGCGAAGAAGTCATCCAGTGGATTTATGCGCGTTATGGCCGTGAACGCGCAGGCTTGACGGCCGTGGTGATCCATTTCCGCAGCCGCGCGGCCATCCGAGAGGTGGGCAAGGTCATGGGCCTGTCGCAAGATGTGATCGCACGCCTGTCGGGCCAAATCTGGGGCTGGTCCTCTGCCGCCCCCGGTGAAGACCGGATGCGCGACGCGGGCCTCGATCCGACCGACGGTCGCATGGTGCTGGCGGCCAAGCTGATCGGCAAGATCATCGGGTTTCCCCGCCACCTCAGCCAGCATGTCGGCGGCTTTGTCATCACCCACGGGAGGTTGGACGAGTTGTGCCCCATCGAAAACGCCACGATGGAGGATCGCACCATCATCGAATGGGACAAAGACGACATCGACGCTTTGGGGCTCTTGAAGGTTGATATCCTCGCGCTTGGCATGCTGACCGCGATCCGCAAGGCCTTTACGCTGCTGGCCGAACATCATGGGCAATCGTTGACGCTGGCCAATGTTCCGTCCGAAAATGTCCCGGTCTATGACATGCTCTGCCGCGCCGATGCGATCGGGGTGTTTCAGGTGGAAAGCCGGGCGCAGCTGAACTTTCTGCCCCGGATGCGACCCCGCAAATTCTATGATCTGGTGTGCGAGGTCGCCATCGTCCGCCCCGGCCCGATTCAGGGCGGCATGGTGCATCCCTTCATCAACCGCCGCATGGGACGAGAAAAGGTCGAAGACCTCGGCCCCGCCCTGATGGAGGTGTTGGCCCGCACCTATGGCGTGCCACTTTTTCAGGAACAGGCGATGCAGATTGCCGTTGTCGCGGCGGGCTTTACCCCGTCGGAAGCGGACCGCCTGCGCCGCAGCCTCGCCACCTTCAAACGCATGGGCACCATCGGGTCTTTCCGCGATCGGTTTGTCAGTGGGATGCTGGCGCGTGGCTATGACGCCGATTTCGCAGCGCGCTGCTTTGCGCAGATCGAGGGGTTTGGCAGCTATGGCTTCCCCGAAAGCCATGCGGCCAGTTTCGCGCGGCTTGTCTATATTTCAGCCTGGCTCAAATGCCATCATCAGGCGGTCTTTACCTGCGCGCTGCTGAACAGCCAGCCGATGGGATTTTATGCCCCCGCCCAATTGGTGCGTGATGCCCGGGATCATGGGGTTGAGGTACGACCGATCTCAGTCAACCATTCGGCTTGGGATTGCACGCTGGAACTGCGCCCGGATGGCAGGCTGGCCCTGCGGCTGGGGTTTCGCCAAATCAAAGGCATGCGCGAAGAGGACGCCAACTGGATCGCGGCATCGCGCGGCAACGGCTATCCTGATGTCGAAAGCCTCTGGCGCAAGGCGAGCATACGTCCCGACGCGCTGGAGCGTCTGGCGGAAGCGGACGCGTTCGCTGCCCTTGGCCTCACCCGTCGTGATGCGCTCTGGGCCGCCAAAGCGTTGAAGGCCCCGGCTCCGCTCCCGCTGTTTGGCCCGGATGGCGAAGGCGTCGCAGAACCCGCTGTCACACTGCCGCAAATGACACTGGGCCAAGAGGTGATCGAGGACTATCTGTCGCTGCGCCTGTCCCTGCGCGCCCACCCGATGGAACTGTTGCGGCCCCGATTGCCGGAAAGCCTGCCGCATGAGCGCCTATCGCAGGCGAAGGGCCGTGTCACCATCACCGGTCTGGTCATCACCCGCCAAAGGCCGGGCACCGCTGCGGGCGTGATCTTCCTAACACTGGAAGATGAGACCGGCCCCGCAAATGTGATTGTCTGGAAGCAGGTCTACGAGGCGTTCCGCAAAGCCGTCATCGCCGGGCGACTGGTTCGCGTCACCGGCCGCATTCAACGCGACGGCCCCACCACTCATCTGATCGCCGAGCGGGTTGAGGATGTCTCGCCCTTGCTGGCCACCCTCGGTCGCCCCGTGATCATCGACGCCAATGATGGACGGGCGGATGAAACAAAACGTCCCGTTGGCGGCAGCGTCAGATCCTCAGCGCGCCATCCGCGGGAGCAGGCCAAGAAACTGTTCCCGAGTCGCGATTTTCACTGAGTGCCAGAAAACTGAGTGCATAAAATTGCGAGGCAAGCATCACTCTTCAGCGCGCATCAATCGTTGTGTTCATCTGAGTTGTGCTTGATCGCGCCCAGAAACTTGCCGTCTTTGGGTGGCGATGACTTGGCGATCGTCGTCTACCTTTCGCAGGAGATTCTCTGTTTCGCGCTCTGCACAGTCTCTGGCAATGACAGTTTCACTGCACTTGGTCTGAAGGACCGCTTTGGTGAACGCTGCCACACAGCATAGCCCCGAGCTGGGCGCCAGCTTTGGGCCGGGCACGTTCAGGCGAGACCCATCAGCGCAAGGGGCGGAGAGCCGTCGTTCGCACTCGCACAATTGCAAATGACGGATGACTGGATAAGATTGTTTGCCGAGGAGCACGCCTCAGTTCTCAAACCAGATCTAACCCACTTTCATCGGGCAAGCGAAGGTTGATCGTGAAGAAGTCTATGGATTTAGTCTTCAAAATTAGCTTTGCTCAGCCCTTGTCACATCTGAGTTTTATCCAACATTTTAAGGGCAGCGCTGTCAAAGTCCTTCACCATCAGCCAGATGCCCAGCGACAGTTCCCACAAGAATTCCGGCACGGTCGCAATCGCCTGCACTATGGAGCTGACCTCGATGGACCCGAACATGACGGCGATACCAGCTGCCAGTAAGGCTGCGCCGCCGATCAGCCCCAGTGTGGCTGCGGGCGTGGAACAGCTAACCAACCACAGCGTGGCTACGGCCTTTCATGCAGTCCACCACGATCGCTTCGCGCTTGTCCTTCGACTTGGACACACCGCCGACGAGGCCAATAAGAGCGCCGCCGACCAGTCCCTCAACGGCAGTTCCACTCTCGTCGTGGTCAGCAATCGCGGCACCAAGCAGACCGCCCGCCGCAGCCGAGCCCATGGTATCCTGATTAAGCTGATGTTGACCCCGCGCCAGATTTTGGCAGGCTTGAAGATCGGACTGGAAAGATGCGTTTGGGGCCCCGTCAAGGATCGGTTGGTAGCTGGCACCAATATCGGCGCAGGCAGACAGGATGACCATGGGGCAAAGTACTAGAATATATAGGCTTTTCATTTCGTGCGTGCTCTCTTGAAGTTCGAAAGGTATGTGAGTTTGGTTCGGTGCAAGAGCTGGGTCATGCCGCGATAGCGGCACCGAACGCAGCTCCCGATTGCCTGCGGATGAACCATTCGGCGACGGCAAGGTTCAAAACCCATGCAGCCCCCATCAGCAGCGCCCTTGGCAGTTCACCCGGCAGGCCGACAGCCAGGATCCACGGAAGTTGTGTAACGGCTTGGGTGCCAGCCCCCAGACCAATGGCATAGGCCCGCATCATCCAGGCGCGATGCTGGGCCACGTCGCGGCGCAGGATGGCGGCGATCCCCAGAACCATGGTCAGCACCATGGCCGCACCAAAGAACAGCCGTAAGAAATAGAGCAGCAGGCCGTCGTTCGGACCGTAGGGGTAAAACTGGTTCATCCACAGGCCAGACAGGCCCGCCACAATGTCTGCGGGGGCCAGCATTCGCCCGGCCATACGGTGCCAGCGCGGAAAGCGGCGGCGAAAGCCGGGCCAGAGCTGCAAAGCGCCCAGCACGCAAAACAGGCTGGCCCACACGATATGTAACTGGACGGGAAGCGGATGCGCAAAGAACCGGGCGTTGCCGACGGTGACGGGCTCACCCGTGGCCAGCGACACCAGCCGCACCACTCCGGCCGCGACCGGGATAACGCTCAGAGCCAAAAGCCCTGCCGCTATGGGCCAGCCTTGCCGTATGAGATGTCGTTTGAATTGCATGATCATTCTCCTTTCGCAGCGGTCTACTTATGCGCGGGATCGAAAGAAATTGCGGAAATCCGGCTTTGCGTTATACAAAAACGCATGAATTGGCAGACCTTTCCCTTTGACTGGAACCAAGCCCGCGCCTTCCTTGCCACGGCGGAAGCGGGCAGCCTGTCCGCCGCCGCACGTTCTTTGGGGCTGACGCAACCCACCTTGTCGCGGCAGGTGGCAGCACTGGAGGAGGCTTTGGGTGTCGTCCTCTTCGACCGGGTTGGGCGGTCTTTGGCGATCACGCCCACCGGGGTAGACCTGCTGGACCAGTTCCGCGCCATGGGGGATGCTGCGGCGGGTATTGCTCTGGCCGCGTCGGGCCAGTCTCAGGCGATCGAGGGCCAGGTGTGCATCACTGCCAGCGACGCGCTTGCCGCCTATTTCCTGCCGCCCATTCTGATGCGCCTGAAAGAACTGGCCCCCGGCATCGAGATTGAGGTTCTCGCCTCGAACGACATCCGCGATCTGCGGCGGCGCGAGGCAGATATTGCCATCCGCCACGCCCGCCCGGACCAGCCGGAACTGATCGCCAAACTGGTCCGCACGTCATCGGCGCATTTCTATGCAGCGAAAAGCTATCTGGACCGGCATGGCCGCCCGCAGACCGCCGCCGACCTACTAGACGCCACCTTCATCGGCTTTGCCCCGGTGGAGCGGCTGATCGCCGGACTGAATTCCTGCGGCCTTGCCCTGACACGGTCGCAGTTCAAGGTGGTGACCGACAATGGCGTGGTGGCCGGTGAGCTGATCCGGCAAGGCTTTGGCATCGGCGTCATGCCAAAGGAATTCGCGGTTCTCCTACCAAACGTTGAACCGGTTCTGCCGAACCTTGTGGCCCTGCCCGTTCCGTTCTGGCTGACCACCCACCGCGAGTTGTTGACCAGCCGCCGCATCCGCGTGGTCTATGATCTTCTGGCAGAGGCGTTTTCGTGACGCGCGCCGTGGTGCCCCTCAAGGTTCCGGAATACTGGCGACATAATCCGCCACCCGCTGCAACGCCTCGGGCGAATGGAAAATGCCGAAATGCGTGGTTTGCGCCAGGATTTCCGCGCGGCCCCGGTAGCCCGCGTCCTTCAGCAAAGCCAGCAGTGCCACACCATCTACGGCCTCATCCTTGTCACCCACAAGGATCAACGCATTGGCGGGCATCGCCCTCACGTCTGACGCATAGTCGTTGCGCGGGTGATAAGACGAATTGAGCCGCCAGGAATAGGCAAGGGTTTCGGTCCCGTTCCAGGCGCTGGCGGGCTTGTTGAAGGCGATGATCGGCAAGCCGTCAAACCCGTGCACGCCAACGGCGTTCAGCGCCACAAGCCCCAGGATGCGAGGCAAGTCGATCACGTTCCACCCGCCCGCATTGCCACCCCGCACGGCGGCTGTGCGCAGAATGATCGGAGCCAAGGCGATATAGCCCGCAATAGCTTCTTGCTGCGGACCCAGCCCCCCCGCAAAGCGCAGCACGAAGCCAGCGCCGCTTGAATGGCCGCCCAGGATGATTGGCCCCATGTGGCCCTGCTTGCGCAATTCGCGGATAAAGTCGACGATGTCGTCCTCGTACTGGCCAATATATTCGATGTCGCCCCGGTGTCGCCCTGAGAAGTAGTGTCCCCGCATGTTCGGCAGGACGACCTTGGCGGCACCTGCCGCGCTGACATAGGTCGCCAGCTCATCATAACTGCCACCATGATAGGAGGAGCCATGAATGAAGATGAGGATCCGATCACTCGCTGAATCATAAAACCTGTAGGCAAGCGCATCGCCATCCCGCGCGCGGAACTGCTGCAACTTCGGCATCTCACTGACGCTATACTCGCCCTCGGCAGCAAAGCCGAACACATCCGTTTCCGGCGGCATTTGGGGAAAGGGCAGCGCAATCGCCACGATTGCGACCACCACCCCGACGATCCCGAGCATGACCAGAACGACGATTCCGCGAAACAGGTGGCGCAATGTTTATCCTCCGCGAGTGAAGCCGTATTCAGATGAACTGCAGCAAGTTTCTGTGTCGATTTGCACACAAAAATGCGCCGCTTCTGACTATCGCCGTCGGGTCCGAGCGGCGTCAAGGCCGGGTGACCGTCCGTTATGGGCCGGACATCTCGATGCGGCCGCACCCCGCAAGAAGTAAGAGCAGGGTTGCTCTTGGGCTGCGGACCTCGGTCGATCACTCCTTTTCACCCACTCTCCCTCCCGACGATCAACTGCGGCACGCCGTCCGAAGTGTGGCGATGCGAGCGGCCGTTTTCGTCGATCACAGACCGAACCTGGTTGCGAAGGTTCGAGAAGCTCTCGAACCGGACCACATCGACCGGATGATCGAAGCGGATTTCGATCTGACGATGGGTGGAGGGGCCCGACAGGCCGATGACCCGGCCTGCAAAAGCCTGCCCGAGGTAGCGCCCACGGACCCGGTCGCCAACGCCAAGTTCGGGCGGCGCATTGGTAAGCGCCAACCTGGCATGGAGCGTGTTCCAGTCTTTGGCGCCGTGCTGGCGGGCAACCAACTCCAGCGCCTGGGCATGGCTAATGGCGTTGCCTTGGGCCTGAAGAGCTGCGCGCAGGGCTTTTGCCTGCGCTTTGGCCTCGTCTATGTTCATGCCACACCCTCCAGACCAGGGGCTTTCCCGGTCAGCAGGATGCCACGTCCGATGACCAGCGCAATCAGCAGCACAACCCCGTCCGCCATGGGAAAGGCCAGCCAGATGCCGTTGACCCCGTAAAAGGCGGAAAGTCCAAGGATCAGAATGGGCATCAGCACCCAGGGCTTCACAAGGGTCAGCGCGGCCGTCCGTCCAGGTTGACCCAAAGCCTGGAAATACATCGCCAGCACAAGGATCGGTCCGGCGAAAACGTAAAGCGCCAGCATGGGCCGAAGTATTGCGACAATAGCGTTGGTCACCAGCGGATCGCTGCTGAACCAGCCGCCGACCACTTGTCCCGCGAACAGCCCAGTCAGCGCCACCACACCACACCACAGACAGGCCGCAGTCATGGCTAGCCGCAGCGCCGCCTTGGCCCGGTCGTCCCGCCCAGCCCCGGCGTTCTGGCCCGCGATGCCTTGCAAAGCCAAAGCAATCGCCAACTGCGGCAGAAAGGCCAGGCTCAGAAGCCGTGTGACCCCGCCATAGGCCGCGATCAGCCTGTCATAGTCTGCCGCGTGATGCCGCAGCGCCAGCATCGCCACGCTGGCGACCAAGGCGATTCCGAGGAAGCTCAGACACAAGGGCAGGCCCAGGGCGATGATCCGCCGCCAGTTCGCGATCCAGCTTTCCTGCCGCAGGATCCCAAGCGGCAAAAGCCCCCTTCCTTGCGCCCGCAGGCCCAGAACCAGCGCGAGGCCAAGGACCTGCGCCGCCACAGTTCCCAGGGCGGAGCCCGCAATCCCAAGGCCAAGGACGACGATCCCCAGCCAGTTCGCACCGATGTTGAGCAGGTTCACCAAGACGGAAAGCGCGGCCATCGTGCCCGCACGGCCCTCGACGCGCAATGCGTCAGCGTGCAGGCCAAGTACCAGCTGGACCGGCGCAGCCCAGATCAGAAAGGACAGGTAAGTCCACGTCGTCTCGGCAAGCTGGGTATTCCCGGCCGCCATTTCGACAAGCAGCGCCCGGCCGAAGGCCGCCCACAGCACCACCAGAACGGCCGAAATCAGCAACACCAACCCGTGCGCCCCGGCAAAGACCCGGGCCGCAGCGACGCGGTCCCCGGCACCTAGAGATCGAGCAAGCAGGCTTGACATGCCGCCGCCAGCCAGGGACGCCAACGCGGACATCAGCATCACCGCCGGAAAGGCAAGGCTGACCGCCGCCAGCGCCTCGGCCCCGATGAAGCGCCCGACGAAGACGCCGTCGACCACGTTCAGAATGCCACCCATCGACATGACCACGGCCATGGGAAGGGCGTTCGCAAAAAACAGCCGCCCGATGGGGGCGGTCAGAAATGGATTGTCCTGTGGGACAGCGTGCCGGACAGACATCGCTCACTCCTCTGATGAGGCACTTCAGTATGGATGGGAGCCTGCATTGCCCACCACGCGAAATGCTTCGAGGGTGAGATGTCGTCGCGATCCGGGCTTCACCGTGACTTGCGTCCGCAGGCGGCAGGTGACCGGCACCTTGCGCGCTACTTAATGCACCGGTGCAAGCGAGTCAATTGGATGAGGCCCGAGGTCGCGGGCTCCGTGTCATCGCTTTGTGGTCCAGCAAGCAAAGTCGTCCACGGAAACCTGCGCCGCCGACCTGCCTCTGCTGCAAGACAAGCGCGTCTAATATGCGCCACATGCCCGCCCGAGAGGGAAATGTTGCTCGATGTTTCGAGTGTCAGCTTTGGAGGACACCGCCTCGCAACATGACCGAGGTCGGCCGACCGCTTTGGGCCGAAAATGCCGATCAAGTTATCTTTGCAGCTAAGTTAAGCTGCTTGATCTTGGCCATCAGTTTGTCGATTTCGGCCCGACCCATGTGATCAGCCCTGCCAGCGGATCGTTTTTAGGCTGTTCAGCGTCCAAGGCTCGTGGATATCCGAGCGCCACATTCATAATCCGTGTGCAGCCTAGATAGAAATCCTTTCGCTGATGCACATGTCCATGCGCCCAGATCGTGGGCTGGTGACGCTCAATCATCTGGGTTAGGTCACTTGCGTAGGCCGCCGGCAACGTATGCCTCGATGTCAAACAGTCGGGATGCGGCGCGTGGTGGCTAACCAGCACAGTGTCGCCGTCGAAGGGTTCGGCGAGGGCAGTTTCGAGCCAATTTAGATGATCACGATGCAAAGCAATGGTATCTATCGGACGCAGCCTTGCATACTCCCGCGCGGCCACGCGGATGTACTTGTAGTCGTTCATAACTTTCGCGGCTTGGGCCATGTTCTCATTCAAATCACCGTCGAGACGCATATCAGTCCACAATGTCGCGCAGAGAAAGCGGCGACCACCCAACCTGATTTCGGCTTTCTGTGCATAATGCCCGCCGAAGTTTTCGATGATGCTGCGCAGCTTTTCATCTTGGTCGATCACGCTGCCTTAAGAATCGTGATTTCCCGGGAAGGCCCAGATCTTGTCCAGGCTGACCCGTTCCGCTAACCACTCCAACGCTATCCGCCACCGGACATGGCCTTTATTTGTCAGATCACCAGAGAGGATTACCAGATCGATGCTGCGGAAGACCTGACTGTCCAAGCCGGGTAGCGGCTCTTCGTTGCCCTCCAGCCAGAAATCGAGATGCAAGTCAGACAGGATCAATACTCTGTACGTCTGTTCCTCAGGACCGTAGGCCAAGCTTGTGGATTGCAGGATATCTGCGGCCCTTGCTTTCCCCACAATGCAGGCCTGGCAGCGGGTGACGATCCAACCAGTCTGAGGCGGTGGCGTCAGGACTGCACCACCGCAAAGATCACAGGTCTTGAGTGACTGAAGTTGGGCTGCCGCCACAACTGCGTCAACACGGTCGTTGCTGCAGGATAGATAGATCCGGAGCCCGCCGAACTTCTTTTTGACCTGCCTTACGCGCAGCCGATTCAAGCCATCCTCGCGGGCGATGCGGGCAAGTTTAATCAGGGTTTTCTCGATCAAGGAGAACCACCCTGGGCCACATTCCAAGCCGAAACCATCTCTGGTTTTCACTGGGTCCCACGGACCGTCACTGAAAAGTTGAGGCGTAAGCAGCATGATGCGCCGTGCATATGGCCGGATGAAATCGGCCTCGCGCGTCATGTCTGATCGCCGGAAATGATGGATCTGGTAAGATGAGGGTTAGTTTCATTTCGTAGGAAGAGCATCGAATGTTCCTTCATGTCGAGCATTGCGCTGAATATCTTGACCGGATTTCTTGGTGGCGGATTGCGGTGCCTAGGATTTGTCGTCATCGAATGGAGCAGTTGCTTCGTCGCGTCGCCGACCCGCACACATTCAGATTGTGCGTCCACGTTCTGCACAGCACGCAAATCTGCATCCGCTCACGATACCTTTTCAGGGTCGGCTTAATTCAACAGCAGCACATCGCGGTCCGCCTGAAGCAGCTCGATCATGCGGTTCAACCGTCGCAGCCCGAGCTTGCCCTTGGTCTTCCAGCGGACCAAAACCGCCTTGCGAACGAGATCTACAAGTTCGGGATCCGAGTGGTTGGCAGTCATTCGATTGAAGTGGTAAAGGATGTCATCCAGCGTCAGATCAGGAATATGAAAGACGCGGGCGCGGTCGAGCAAAGGCTCCGAGATTGTCTCAAGCGTGTTCGCGGTCAGAATCCAGCTCACATAGGACAGATCGAAGCTGACGCGATAACAGGGGCATTCGAACGCGGCGGCGGTGCCGCGCTCCAGGACCTGCAGCAGCGAAGTCGAAAGGGTACTGCTGTTGCCGGATGCGCCGAACATGCGACCGGATTTGTCGATCTCGTCGACAATCAAAAAAGGGTTTGCAGTGCCAGTTGCGAGGATGGTTTCCACAGGAACCCCAGGGCACGCTGTGCCCCATCCTTTTTCAGTGCCGCTGATCCGAAAACCCGCCGTGCCACCGCCGACGTCGATTTGGCGGACGGGAACCCCGCCAAGCCGCGCCAGTTCGCGCGCAAGCCAGCTTTTTGACACCCCCGGGCTGCCAACCAAGATGATCGGCGGAAGCACAAGGCCGGATTGGCCAGAGCGCAGGCGATCGCGCAAATGGCGCAGGATAAAGGTCGTCACTTCGCTCAGCCATGGTGCCGCAACGTGGATGGCCGACATCATTTCATCGATCTGGGTCTCGGTCGTTGGCCCTGCCAATTGCGCTCCGCCTGATGCCAGTTCGCTGATGCGTTTCCGCGCCTGCATGTCATTGATCCGATCAATCCGCGCAGTCTGCTGTTTGCGCTGGACCCAGGCTTTGGCGTGCGACGCCGCTCGCTGGCGATCATGGAAGTTGAGGCTTTCCAACGGCGACTCCGATTCACGGTTGCGCCGGATCAGCAGGGAGGCGGCAAGCCGCTTCTGCACTTCCGATTCTTCTGGCACAAACAGCTTGGGGTCGAGGATTCGTACGCGATTTGCCGAGAGTTGACTGTTCGGTCTTAGAGGCGGCTTGATGGGCATGGCGGGTCTTTCCAAAGAATAGAAGGGATACGCGAGGGCCGGAAACCAGCCCCGTATCCGACGCCGTCGCAGGGCGCTGGCCGCCACGACGAACGCGTCGCTTCCACCTCGGCACGTCGGTTTGGTGCGTGCCGTTGGATAGGTCGAGATGACGTGAGCGGTCATGGGCGACACCATCCTGACGGTCGGGAAATCTGCTGGTGGGCGAGCACCGCGCAACCTTTAGCCGTCGGCATCTCTGATCTCGCGGCTCAAAATATTGAGTAAGAAATGCACCTGCTCGAGTGGCAGGGCGGTGCATCGCGCCGGGAAACGGACATCGGGTGGGAGGCAAGCCCCCAGTACACCCGCAAGTTGATCCAGCCTGTAGAAACGGCTGAAAGTCCGCGCCCAAGTGTAATCCGGGGCAAGCCCTAGCAATGGGCTGGTCACGATCCACCGCTTCGACCGGCCGAGTGTGGGGTGGCCAGTGCAATTGCCTGTAAGTCGAACCTCGATCTTGCTCGAAAGGATGGGTTGCCACCGATCAAGGACCGGTGCGCTGGCTAAAACAGCCGGCTCAGGCCCCGCATCGATCTCACAAAGCACCTCGCGTGCCTCGTCGAAGGGTGAAAATGGCCAAGGATTGAAGAAAAGGCGTAGCATCAGGAAAGACCTTTCATTGGGTGCTCGCGAGATAGGGAGGCAAGATGGCGGCGCAGAGGTTTGCCTGACGCGTGGAAATCGCGGTTTATTTGCAGCGCCGCTTGCGCGTCAGCCCCAGCTCGATGGGCCGATGACGCTGATCATGATGCGTCAGAACAGGTGGTCTGCGCTCAGCTTCGGCGCCTGGTTGAGCGAAGCGGTGAAGCGCATGCCGCGCAACAAGGCAGCCGTTGCGCTGGCCAACAAACTTGCCCGAACCGCGTGGAGCGTTCTGCGACACGGGAACCGGTTCGACGCCCCAAGAGATATGGCCATGGAAACCATCTGAC
>NZ_JAUSBA010000040.1 GCF_030652235.1 Cypionkella sp. | reverse complement strand
GTCAGCCGCAAGGTATTCGCGGGTGTCAGCAGCAGTTGCGCCAGATCGGGCCGCTTGCCGCTGGCGAGTGCCCGCAGGCCACCCGCCGCAACATTGCCCGCAATCCCCGAAGCCATGCCGCCAAACCGAAGCAACCGCGCCGCGCGACCCGTCGGCACCGCAGCAGCCACTGCCAGTTTTGCCACATCGGCGTCAACAGCGGCCATTGATCGCCGCCTTCAAGGCTGGAGGGACCTGTTGTTGGCGGCACAGTGCAAATCGTGTCGAACGGATAACTCTTGTACCCCCAATGGCCCGATATTGGTTGTTTGTCCGCAAAGAAGACCTAGGGGATCTTGGATCCAAAGCTTTGCCCCGATTGAACCAGAAGTAGCTCTATGCCCCAACTTGCCCGCCTCGAGACGTTTCATGATGAATTCGTCTGCTTTGTCCGTGCGACAGCAGAGGATGGGGCTTTTGGCTGGGGCCAGACATCCACCTACAACGCCGACATCACGGCGCAGGTATTTCATCGCCAGGTAGTGCCATGGGCTTTGGGTGCTGACTGTGCAGATATCGCGGGGCTTGTGCATCTGATCGAACGGCGGGAACACAAGTATCCGGGCAGCTACCGTTCCCGTGCGCTGGCAGGGCTGGACACAGCACTTTGGGATATGGCTGGGCGGCGGGCAGGCAAACCAGTGGCGAGCCTGATCGGCGGCGGCCCCGGTCCGATCCGCGCCTACGCCAGTTCAATGAAGCGCGACATCACGCCAAAGGACGAGGCCGAAAGGCTTGTTCGGCTATGCGCGGAGAAGGGTTTTACCGCCACGAAATGGCGGATCGGGGCTGAGTGCGGCGAGGACCAGGACGAATGGCCGGGGCGGACAGAAGAGATCATTCCGACCCTGTCACGAGCTTTGGGCGATGGAATCGACAAACTTGTCGACGCTAACTCCGGGTTCTCGGTTCCCCGTGCCATCGCGGTGGGGCGGATGCTGATGGATCATGGCATCTGCCATTATGAAGAACCCGTGCCATATTGGGATCTGGACGCGACCCGTGCCGTCACTGAGGCCGTCAAGATCGACGTGACCGGGGGTGAACAGGACTGGGACATGGGCACATGGGCCCGCATGATCGCCATGCGCGCCGTCGATATCGTGCAACCCGATGTGATGTACATGGGCGGCATGAGCCGCACCTTGCAGGTTGCGCACATGGCCCAGGCCGCTGGTCTTTCCTGTACGCCCCATTCTGCAAACCTGTCTTTGGTGACGATGTGTTCGATGCATCTGTTGGCGGCGATCCCCAATGCCGGAAGATACCTTGAACTGTCGATCGAGGGAGACGATTATTACCCATGGCAGCGCGACCTGTTCGTGGGGCAGCCCTTTGCCGTTACCGATGGTCAGGTCACCGTCACCGATACTCCGGGCTGGGGGGTAGAGATCAGCCCGGCTTGGCTCGACAAAGCCACCTATACCGAAGCCGCGCTCGAGAGCTTCAGACCAAGCGCGTATGGCGCACTTTATCACAAGGGAGGAAAACCATGAAAAATCCGATGTTTTCGCACGAAATGACTCGTCGCGGCCTGCTGAAAAGCGGAATGGCAATGACGGCGGCGGGGCTGATCTTACCTGCTGGCATGGCAATGGCGCAGACGGAACCGAAGAAGGGCGGCGTGTTCCGTGCGGGCATCGGCCACGGGTCTTCGACCGACGGCTATGATCCCGGCCTGTGGGACAACCTTTATGCACAGACCTTTGCCGCTGCCCGGCACAACCAGCTGATCGAGGTTAGTGCAGACGGTGCCCTTGTCCCGGAAATCGCCGAAAGCTGGGAGTCGGCTGATGGCATAACCTGGACCTTCAAAATCCGTCAGGGTGTCAGCTTTCATTCCGGCAAGCCTGTCACGGCGGATGACGCAGTGGCCTCGTTGAACCATCACCGTGGCGACGCGTCGACATCGGCGGCAAAGCCGTTCTTCGATGCCGTGACGGACATCAAGGTTGATGGGCAGAGTGTCGTCGTGACGCTGAGCGCCGCGAATGCCGACTTCCCCTATCTGATGTCGGATTATCACCTGCCGGTGATGCCGGGTGCGGATGGCAAGATTGACCCGACCTCGACCGATGGTTGCGGTGGTTATGTCGTTGACAGCTATGAGCCGGGCGTACAGGCGACACTGAACCGCAACCCGAACTACTGGAAGTCGGACCGCGCCCATTTCGACCAAATCGTGCTTCTGTCGATCCTTGACCCCGCTGCGCGTTTGAATGCCCTGATGACGGGTGAAGTTGACGTGATTGACCAGGTTGACCCGGCCACGATCGGCCTTTTGGAAGCCAGAGGCGTCGCAAAAATTCTGTCGGTCTCGGGGAATGCACATTACGTCTTCACGATGGACGCGCGTGCCGCGCCCTACAATGACAACAATGTGCGTCTGGCGCTAAAATACGCCTTCGACCGTCAGGAACTGGTGGACAAGATCCTTGCAGGTCACGGGTCAGTTGCCAATGACAACCCGATCGGCCCGGCCAGCCGGTATTACTTTGCCGAGATGGAGGCCAAGACCTACGATCCGGACAAGGCGAAGTTTCACCTGAAGCAAGCCGGGATGGACAAGTTGGAGGTCACGCTGTCGGCCGCCAACGCCGCCTTCTCGGGTGCGGTCGATGCCGCCGTTCTGATGAGCGAAAAGGCCGCCGCCGCGGGCATCACTATCACGGTGGACCGCGTGCCGGACGATGGCTATTTCGACAATGTCTGGATGAAGAAGCCGTTCTGCGCGTCCTATTGGGGCGGGCGCGCGGTGGAGGACCAGATGTTCACCATTGCGTATCAGACGGGCGCCGCCTGGAACGAAAGCTTTTGGTCGAATGCCAAGTTCGACACACTTTTGATCGCTGCGCGTTCGGAACTGGACGAAGCCAAGCGCCGCGAAATGTATCAAGAAATGCAGCAGATCGTATCCTTCGAAGGATCGACCATCATTCCGATGTATAACAACTATGTGATGGCCCTCGCCAACACTGTGGCCACGCCGGACAAGGTTGCGAACAACTGGAATCTGGACGGCTTCCGCGCGGTAGAACGTTGGTGGTTCGCCTGATCCGTCGGGCAGTATGAATGGGCTCCGGCGGGGAAACCTCGCCGGAGCTTTTGCCGTTTCGGGCAAGTGCGGCGCAAAGACCGTGCGGCCTGACGGTTCAAACGAGGGAAAAAAGATGAACGATATTTGGCGCATGATCGGGCAAAGGCTGCTTTTTGGCCTGTTGACCCTGTTCGTGATTTCGGTGGTGATTTTCGGTGCGACAGAACTTTTGCCGGGTGACCTCGCCCGCGAGCTGTTGGGGCAATCGGCGACTGAAGAGACCCTTGCCGCGCTGCGCGATCAACTGGGCCTTAATGACCCAGCCCCGTTGCGTTATTGGAACTGGCTGACAGCCGCTCTGCAGGGCGATTTCGGCGTGTCGATGGCGACCAAGAGGCCTATTGCAGATCTGGTTGGCGCGCGGCTAGGAAACACGCTGTTTCTGGCGCTTTACGCAGCAGCTCTTTCTGTGCCTATCTCTTTAACGCTGGGTGTGCTGGCGGCCCTGTGGCGCAATTCAATCTTTGACCGCGCTTCGAACGCGCTTGCGCTGACTGCGATTTCCATTCCTGAATTTTTCGTGGCTTACATCCTCGTGTTGTTTCTGGCGCAGTCCGGGCTGTTTCCGTCGATGGTGCGGATCACCGGCAGCACGACGTTTGGCGACCAGCTTTACATGTCATTCCTGCCCGCGCTGACACTAACCCTTGTAGTCACTGCGCATATGATGCGGATGACGCGGGCGGCGATCATCAACCTGCTGGCTAATCCCTATATCGAAATGGCACGGCTGAAGGGCATGTCGCCCTTGCGCGTGGTGCTGCGCCATGCGGTGCCGAATGCGCTGGCGCCTATTATCAACGTTGTCGCCCTGAACCTTGCCTACCTCATCACCGGGGTCGTGGTGGTCGAAGTGGTGTTTGTCTATCCGGGCCTTGGCCAGTTGATGGTGGATGCGGTGACCAACCGCGACATCGCCGTGGTGCAGGCCATAGCGCTGATCTTTGCCTCAGCATATGTGCTCTTGAACCTCATCGCGGATGTGCTGTCGACGATCAGCAATCCCCGCTTGATGCATCGGAGTTAGGCCATGCAGATACTACTTGCCGTGATCATCGGCCTTGCGCTGTTCTTTGCCATCGGCCTTGCCAGCCGCGCCACGCTGCGCGGGTTGGCTCCAGCGCATCTGGTGCCAACCTTCCGAGACATGCCGCTGACGGCAAGTTTCGGCCTCGCGGTGATCCTGATCTACGTGGTGGTGTCGGTTCTTGCCCCGGTTCTGGCACCCTTTGGCGAAAGCGAAGTGATGGGGGCCCAATACCTTCCTTGGGCTGCGCCCTATCATCTTGGTACGGATAAGTTGGGCCGCGACATGCTGACCCGGTTGATCTACGGCGCGCGCAACACGGTGGGCATCGCCTTTGCCACCACGGCCCTCGCCTTTGTCGTCGGGACAGTCCTTGGCATTTGGGCCGCGCTGGTCGGAGGCTGGTTGGACCAGACGCTTTCGCGGATCGTGGATGCGCTGATGGCCATTCCGGCCCTGATCTTCTCGCTGCTGCTACTGACCATTTTCGGCACCTCGGTGCTGTCTCTGATCCTGGTGATCGCTGCAGTTGACGCCACGCGGGTGTATCGTTTGGCGCGGTCGGTTGCGCAGGGCATCGTTGTGATGGACTATATCGAGGCCGCGCGGTTGCGTGGCGAGGGGATGTGGCGGCTGATCCGGCGCGAGATCCTGCCCAATGCCATGGCGCCTTTGGTGGCAGAATTCGGCTTGCGGTTCTGCTTTGTGTTTCTTGCCATCTCGGCGCTGTCCTTCCTTGGACTCGGCATCAAGCCACCCACCGCCGATTGGGGCAGCATGGTGCGCGAAAATGCGACGCTGATCACATTTGGCGACGTAACCCCGCTGCTGCCTGCGGGCGCGATTGCGCTGCTGACGGTTGCAGTGAATTTCGTCGTGGACTGGCAATTGCACCGCGCCAGCGGTTTGAAGGAGTAGGCAAATGGAAAAGCAACCTCTGCTCACCATCCGCGGCCTTCGGATCGAGGGCCGTTCGGGCGATGCTTGGCACGAGATCGTCAAGGGTGTGGACCTGACCCTGCACAAGGGCGAGGTACTGGGTCTGATCGGGGAATCCGGCGCAGGAAAATCCACTATCGGACTTGCGGCCATGGGTTTTGCCCGCGACGGCTGTCGCATCTCGGGCGGCAGTATCCTCTTCGACGGGATCGACCTACGCGCCGTGCCAGAGGCCGAACGCCGCGCCTTGCGTGGCAAGCGCATCGCCTATGTCGCACAATCGGCGGCGGCGAGTTTCAACCCTGCCCACAAACTGATCGACCAGTACTGCGAAGGCCCGGTTGTCCACGGAGTCATGCCCCGCGAAAAGGCGGAGGCCGACGCGGTCGAACTATACCGCCGCATGCGTTTGCCCAATCCCGAAGAGATCGGCTTTCGCTATCCGCATCAGGTGTCGGGCGGGCAACTGCAGCGGGCGATGACCGCGATGGCCATGTCCTGTCGGCCCGACTTGATCATCTTTGACGAACCCACGACTGCGCTGGACGTGACCACCCAGATTGAGGTGTTGGCCGCGATCCGCGATATCGTGCGCCAGTTTGGCACGGCGGCGATCTACATCACCCACGACTTGGCTGTGGTGGCCCAGATGGCAGACCGCATCAAGGTTCTGTTGCGTGGGGATGAGGTGGAAGAAGCCGATACCCGCAGCATGCTGACCGCCCCGCGTGAAGAGTATACCCGCAGTCTTTGGGCGGTGCGGAGTTTTGCAAGGGCAGAACAGCCGCCCGCCACTGGCACACCAGTTGTTTCTGTGCGGGGCGTCACCGCAGGCTATGGGGCGGTCGATGTGCTGAAGGATGTCAGCTTTGACATCCATGCCCGACGCACGGTGGCGGTGGTGGGCGAAAGCGGGTCGGGCAAGTCCACCGCGGCGCGTGTGATCACCGGGCTTCTGGTCCCTCGCAAAGGTGAGGTTCTGTTCAACGGCAAGGCGCTGCCCCCCAACTTCAAAGCCCGAAGCCGCGCAGAGTTGCGCCAATGCCAGATGATCTATCAGATGGCTGACACCGCGCTGAACCCAAAGCTGCGCCTGCGCGAGTTGATCGGGCGCCCGGCCGAGATGTATCTGGGGCTGAAGGGAAAAGCGTTGGAGTCCCGCATCCGTGACCTGCTGGCGCTGATCGAGTTGGAGCCCGATACGTACATCGACCGCCTGCCGGGAGAGCTTTCCGGCGGACAAAAACAACGGATCGGCATCGCGCGCGCCTTGGCCGCCGAGCCGCAGTTGATCATCTGCGACGAGGTGACCTCTGCGCTTGACCAGATCGTGCAAGAGGGCATCCTGAAGCTTCTGGACCGACTGCAAAGCGAATTGAACCTTGCTTACATGTTCATCACGCATGATCTGGCGACGGTGAAGGCCATCGCTGACGAGGTGGTGGTGATGCAGCAAGGGGTGGTGGTAGAGCGGGGTCCGAAGACGGAACTGTTCGGGCGGCCGCACGAAGCCTATACCGATCTTTTGTTGTCGTCGGTGCCCGAGATGGACCCCGACTGGCTAAACCGACTTCTGGCTTCGCGGGGTGAACATGCGTGATCTGACAGGTATTTCTGCCCTGGTGACAGGTGGCGCTTCGGGCTTGGGACTTGCCACGGCGCGCGCGCTTGCGGCGGCGGGCGCGCGTGTTGTGGCGCTGGATCTGCGGCCGGGGGAAGCTGAGCCAGGTATCCTGCCCATTGCCTGTGACGTGGCCGATGAAAACTCGGTCGTGGCTGCGCTGGATGCGGCCGAAGCGGCGCAGGGCGTGGCGCGGATCGTGGTCAATTGCGCGGGCATACCGGGTTCGATGCGGCTGGTGGGCCGCGACGGCCCGGTCGAGATGGCGCGGTTCGAACAAGTGATCCGAGTCAACCTGCTTGGCACAGTTTCGGTCATGACCAAGGCCGCCGCCCGGATGATGATGCTTGATCCACTAGGCCCGGACGACGAACGCGGCGTGATCGTCAACACTGCCTCGATCACCGCCTACGAAGGCCAGATCGGGCAAGGGGCCTATGTCGCCTCGAAAGGCGCGATCGCCGCTATGACCATTCAAGCCGCCCGCGAGTTCGCGGCCCGGGGTGTGCGCGTTCTTGCGATCGCGCCGGGCCTGTTCCACACCCCGATGGCTGCCGAAGTGCCGCCCGAAGTGGTGGCGGCGATCACTGCAGACGCGATCTTCCCCCGCCGTTTTGGTGCTCCCGATGACTTTGCCGACTTGTGTTTGTCGATGATTCGCAACCCGATGCTGAATGGCGAGGTGATCCGTCTTGATGCAGGTGTGAGGCTGCGGGCGAAGTAGGGGGCGAAGCCGCGTGGCGGGCGCAAAGCCGTGCTTGCGGTCAATGGCTTTCCGCCGCCGCCGCCGCCTCCGTCAGTAACCACTCGCGGAACAAATGGGCGTCCGGGTGGGCCGGGCCCTGTTCGGGCAATACCAAGTAGAAGCACTCGTCGATAGGAAGGGCTAGATCGAACGGCCTTACCAAGCGCCCCGTGGCGAGTTCCTTGCCTGACATCGACCGCCGACCCAGCGCTACGCCAGCACCGTTGGCCGCCACCTCGAAGGCCATCAGCGAGGTGTCCAAGTGCAGGCCCGACCCTGGATTCACCAAGGATGCCCCCGCTGCATTCAGCCAGGTGGCCCAGCCTTCCTGATAGCCCAGCACATGCAAAAGCCGCTCTTTTGCCAGATCGTCGGGTTCACGCAGTCGCGCCGCGATCTCGGGCAGGCAGAGCGGCTCCAGCACTTCCCAAGTCAGGCGATCTGCGTGAAAACCGGGCCAATGGCCAAACCCATAGCGGATATCAAGGTCGTAGCGTTCTGCTTCAAAATCCTCGGCCCAGACCGATGAGACAATCCGCACATTGGTTTTGGGATGTGCCGCCATGAAATGCGGTAACCGCGCGGCCAGCCAGTTTACCGCGTATCCGATGGGCGCACGCACCGAGAGCATCTCGGCCCTGCGTCCGCCGAACACTTCCAGCGTCCCGGCAGACAGCCGCTCAAACGCATCTTGCACCTTGGGCAGATAAGCCGCCCCTACCTTGGTCAAAGCCAGACTGCGCGGAAGCCGCTCGAACAGTGGTTCTTTCAGGTAATGTTCCAACAGCTTTACCTGTTTTGAAATCGCCGCCTGCGTCAAGTTCAACTCTGAGGCGGCATTGGTGAAGCTTAAATGCCGCGCCGAGGCCTCGAAAGCGCGCAGCCATGGCAGGGGCGGCATCTGGTGTGACATGGCGGTCCATTCCTTTCGTGTGACGGGGCGACCCTGCCCATCGACGTGGTCGAATGCGACCGATGGCCAAACACAAGCAAAGCTTAGCCCCTTTTTTCGTCATGTGTAAGTTGGTCAATTCCCGGCTAGGGTTTCGCTGTTCCAGACGGATGATCCCATGACCATACCCCCGCATTCCCAACTCCTCATCGGTCAGTTGCTCATGGCACCGGCCGGACGAAACCCAGACCAGACAATCCATGATGGCGAAGGAAGTGTGCACACCTACCGCCAGTTCCATGCCCGGATCGGCCAACTGGCGGCAGCACTGACGCGGATGGGTCTGGATCGCGGGGCTACCGTTGCCGTGATGGACTGGGATACGCCACGGTATCTGGAGTGTTTCTTTGCCATACCGATGATCGGGTCGACATTGCATACGGTGAACATCCGCCTGTCGCCCGAGCAGGTGCTTTACACAATCAACCATGCCGAAGACGATGCAATCCTGTGTCACGCAGATTTTCTGCCGCTGCTTTTGCCTTTGTTGTCACGGATCAAGCGCCCAGCCAGGCTGATCGTTCTGACCGATGGCCCGGCACCGCTGCCCGAGGGATTCGATGGGGAGTATGAGGCGCTTCTGGCGACCGAGGCCCCCGATTTCACCTTTCCTGACTTGGCTGAGGATACCCGCGCGACGCTGTTCTACACCACCGGCACCACGGGTGACCCCAAGGGGGTAAGCTATAGCCACCGCCAGCTGGTGCTGCACACGTTGGCCATTGCGGCTGGGCTTGGCACAGTGCCGGGCAAGGGCGGCATCAACCGCGATGATGTCTATATGCCAATCACACCGCTTTTTCACGTTCATGGCTGGGGCTTTCCCTTTATCGCCACTTTCCTTGGCCTGAAGCAGATTTATCCCGGCCGATATCAACCGGCGCGCCTGTTGTCGCTGATTGCTGAACACAAGGTGACCTTCTCGCATTGTGTGCCGACGATCCTGTCAATGCTGCTTTCGGCACCCGAAGCTGCGACAACGGATCTGTCACGGTGGAAAGTGCTGATCGGCGGCTCTGCCTTGTCAGACGGTATGGTGCGGCAAGCCCGCAGGCATGGCATCGACATTCATGCTGCCTATGGCATGTCTGAAACCTGCCCGTTCGTGACCGTGGCTGATATGGTGGCCAGCCAGGCCAATGACGACATAACCATTCGAACAGCCGCCGGGCGGGCGGCTCCGTTGGTCGAGGTAAGGGTGGTGGATCCAGACATGCGCGACGTGCCGCATGATGCGCGGACGACGGGCGAGGTTATCGCCCGCGCGCCTTGGCTGACGGCGGGATATATCGAAAACCCCGAGGGCAGCGCCGATCTTTGGCGGGATGGCTGGCTGCATACCGGCGACGTTGGCCACATGTCCCCAGACGGCACGCTGCGCATCACCGACCGACTGAAAGATGTGATCAAGTCCGGCGGCGAATGGGTGTCTTCGCTGACGCTGGAGAACCTTGCCTCCATGGTGCTGGGCGTGCGTGAGGTCGCGGCAGTCGGCGTTCCCGACGACCGCTGGGGCGAGCGGCCCGTTCTGGTGGTGGTGCTCGAAGGGGCTGAGCCAGTGGAAAATGCAATCATGGTCCGCATCGCGGCGGCGATAGCGACCGGGGATTTGCCGAAATGGGCCGCTCCGGACCGAATCTGCGCCGTGGCGCAGCTGCCGCGCACCTCGGTTGGCAAGGTCGACAAGAAGCTGATCCGCCAGATGCTGGCAAAGGGAGAGATTACATGAGCCGTGAAGCCGTCATCGTTTCGGTTGCCCGGACGCCTATCGGGCAGGCGTTCAAGGGCAGCTTGAACAATATAAAGTCGCCAACACTTGCCGCCCATGCCATCGCCGCAGCGGTTGCGCGGGCAGGCATTGATCCGGGTGAGGTCGAAGATCTGGTGATGGGTACGGTCCTTGGAGCGGGCACGGCCGGGATGAACCTTGGCAGGCTTGCTGCACTTGCAGCGGGCTTGCCCGTCTCTGTGGCAGGTCAGACGGTGGACCGACAATGCGCTTCGGGTCTGATGGCGATTTCGATCGCGGCACATCAGATCGTGCAAGAGGGCATGGAGGTGGCGATTGCCGCGGGACAAGAAAACATCTCAGCCCTGCAATCCCGCTATTTTGACTGGGCCTTTGCCGAGACAGACCCGGTGGTGACGGCCCATGCCGCCCACGCCTACATGCCGATGCTCGACACGGCAGAAATCGTTGCCCGGCAATATGGTATTTCGCGTGATGCGCAGGACGCTTTCGCACTGCAATCACAAATGCGGGTCGCGGCGGCGCAAGCGGCGGGGCGGTTTGATGGCGAGATCGTGCCCATCACGGCAACGCGCCTGATCCGAAACCGCGAAACTGGCGAAATGCGTGGCGAAGAGGTGACGCTGGCTCGTGATGAGGGCAACCGGGCGCAGACCACGCTGCAAAGTCTTGCCGGGCTGAAACCCGTGCGCGACGGCGGCACGGTTTCGGCAGGCAACGCCAGTCAGCTTTCGGATGGGGCGGCAGCACTGGTCCTGATGGAGCGGCGCGCGGCAGAGCAGCGTGGCTTGCCGGTACTGGGGGTTTTTCGCGGGATGGCAGTTGCGGGCTGTGCGCCCGAAACCATGGGCATTGGTCCGATCCATGCAGTGCCGCGCCTATTGCAGCGCGCGGGCCTGAAGGCAACTGATATTGATCTGTGGGAGTTGAACGAGGCTTTCGCGGCGCAGGCACTCCCTTGCATCCAGCAGCTTGGCCTTGATCCCGAACGGGTCAACGTGAATGGCGGCGCGATTTCCGTCGGTCATCCCTACGGTATGACCGGAGCCCGTCTTGCTGGCCACGCCTTGCTGGAGGGACGGCGCCGCCGCGCAAGACTGGCAGTTGTGACGATGTGCGTGGGGGGCGGAATGGGGGCTGCCGGCCTTTTTGAGATTGCCTGATGCGGCCATAACCAAATTAAGGCCTCAGTGTGAAAACTGGTTGTTTGCACCCTTGACCGAAGTTGCCTCACCCTAAGGTCACGCGGATCGAAGTCGATCCGCGCGCGCTGTCAGTTGATCTGACATACCTTCCTGCCGATCGGGTGCAAAAGGCCGTCGGCAGAGGCTTTTTTTTACGGATGGAGGGGTACGCATGTTAGCTTTCACGAAGGTCTGCGCCAGTGTTGCGACCGTAGCATCGCTTGTGGTGTCTGGAACGGCACATGCGGAAGCGCCGGGATGGACGATGGCCACCTCATTTAGCGCCCCCAAGGGTGCCGCACCGGGGATGCCTTTCGCCGCGCGACTGGATTTGACCACAACAGCCATGACGGTTGAGGCTGACCCTGCCGACAAGATGATCCGGCGTCCGTTCGAATGGTGGGGGATTTTCGACTTTCTGGCCAAGCAGGACCCAGCAGGCGCCGTGCCCTTGATGCAGCTTGATGCGGGCCTCTTTCCGGGCCTGACGCTTAACCTGGTCGCAACGGAAGCAGGCGATCTGATCCCCGCTGACCGTGGCATCATCCGCCGACCGATTGCCGCGCGCACCGCCTCATTCTGGGAAATCATCGCTGGGCCGGGCAAGACCTGGAGCCTGACGGAGGGTAATCGTGCGGGCTGGTCGAAGGCCGCTTTCCCGATCTCGCTGGTGCAAAGCCAAGAGGGCGAAGCCTGGCTGGGTCTCGCGAGTTTTGAATACAAGGACGAGCAAGTGACACCACTGCAAGTTCAGTTTTCGTCGAATTCAGCGGGTGGGTTCCTGTTCTGGGACCCCGATTTCGACGTGACGGCCTGGGCCGAAGTTCCCGCAACCTTCGACATCGCAGCCAAGATCGACGTCGCAGCAGTCACCGCGGATTTCAACGCCGAGCGCGCCGCGCGGTTGCCTTTGAAACCGCTGGACGAGCTTGGTGATGCGATCAAGGGGGCGGCAGGCAGGCTCGACCCGGTGCGGACGCTTGCCGTGGCGGTGCTACACGAGGGCACGCTATATATGAACCCGGTTACCACGCCCTTCGGCACCCATCCCTACTCACAAGAGATGCGCGTCGGCGTCTGGTCCGCATCGAAATCCCTGATCCCCGGAATGGCGGCGATGCGGTTGGCGCAAAAATATGGGCCGGACTTCCTCGACAAGCCCATCGTCAGTTATTTCACGGAGGGCGATGAGTTCGCCTATCCTTCCGCCGCGGCTAGGGAGCGGATGGACAAGGTGACGATCCGCAACGCGCTCAACATGCAATCGGGCATGGGGCCGGATGGCTATGATGCCAACTGGAATGCGAAATCGACCAACACCTACCAATGGTCTTATTCCTATGCGCTGGCCGATCAGATCCGCCACTACTTCAACCAAGAACCCAACACCAACGTCGCAGGGCCGGGGCAGAAGATGGTCTACATGGATCAGGACATGTGGATTGCCACGTTGGCAATGCAACGCTTTCTGCAATCCAAGGAAGGCGCGGACGCCACCGTCCTGAACATGCTGGAAACCGAGGTTTACGCCCCGATCGGCGCGCCGCATTTCGTCTCGGGCACCAACTACACGCCGGATGGCTCCATCGGCTTCCCGTTCTCCGCCTGGGGGGCATTGCCCACCATCGACACGCTGGCCCGCGCCGGACAGTTGATCGCGAATGGCGGCAAGGGCCCGGATGGCGGCCAAATCCTTGATCCGGCACTGGTCGCGGGCCTCTCTGCCAGCCCCGATTATGGCCTTGCCTACTGGCGCACTGTCGCCAAGCGCGGCGATACCATACTGAACGTGCCCGGCATGCGTGGCTCTGGGGGCAACATCGTGCTGTCCCTGCCGAATGGCGACGCCATCGTGGTTCTGGGGCGCGACGACTACAACCATTCGGTCAGCGACGCGCAGCTTGTCGCCCTGATCGAAGCCACTCTCGATCTTTCCTCCAACTGACCGGAGCCTGAATTGTTCGGAATTACCCCCTCTGCCCGACTGCGCCCCTCGCCGTTCTACGAGGCCACGGTGAAGGAAGGCGTTACCAACTTCACCACCTACAACCACATGCTGATGCCGACGGCCTTCGGCAAACCCGAGGAAGAATACTGGCGGTTGATCAATGGGGTCAGCCAATGGGATGTGGCGGTCGAACGGCAGGTTCAGTTGAAGGGACCGGATGCTGGGCGGCTGGTGCAGATCCTGTCGCCACGCGACTTGTCGAAGCAAAAGGTGGGACAGGGCAAATACGTGCCGCTGTGCAACCATCAGGGCGTGCTGATCAACGACCCGATCTGCCTGAAGCTGGCTGATGATCTTTATTGGTTGTCAATTGCTGACAGCAACATCTGGTTCTGGGCCGCCGCTATCGCCGCCGAGCGCGGGTTGCGCGTCGAGGTCAGCGAACCCGATGTCTCGCCCATGGCCCTTCAAGGCCCTAAGGCAGAGGATTTGGTCGCGCATGTCTGCGGCGACTGGGTGCGCGATCTAAAGTATTTCTGGTTCCGCGAAACCGAGATTCAGGGCATCCCTGTGGTTGTCCAGCGCTCGGGCTGGTCCAAGCAAGGCGGGTTCGAAATCTATCTGCGCGATGGGGCCAAAGGCACGGCGCTGTGGGACATCTTCCGTGAGGCAGGTGCGCCTTGGGGCATCGGGCCGGGTGGCCCCAACTGGTGCGAGCGGGTGGAGTCTGGTCTGATTTCCTATGGCGGAGATACCGACGCCACCACCAACCCCTATGAGGTACGGATGGGCAAATATGTCGATCTGCATGTGCCTGACGATACCGTGGGCATCCATGCTCTGCGCCGTATCGCGGCCGAGGGGCCAAAGCGGCACTCTCTGGGGATCATTCTGGATGCGGGCGAGCCGGTGAAGCCCGGGTTCCGGTGGAACCCCATCTTCAAGGATGGTCGCAAGGTGGGCGACCTGACCAACTGCATCTTCTCTTACCGTTTGCAAAAGAACATTGGCTTTGCCCTGATCGACAACGCTTGCGCCATCGGGGATACGGTTCAGGCGCAAGTGGCTGGCGTGATGCAACCCGGAAAACTAACTGATCTTCCTTTCCTATGAGACTGACATGAACCTTGATTTCATCACCGAACCGGCCCGCCATGTGCCGGTCATTCACCGCACCGATGTGCTGGTCGTGGGGTCCGGCCCCGGTGGGCTGGCCGCCGCGTTGGCTGCTGCCCGCGCGGGCGTGCAGGTCTGCATGGTTGAACGCTTTGGTTGCTACGGCGGGAACATCACTGTGGTGGGGGTAGAGGGTCTGGCCTGGTATCGCCATGAGGCAACCATCGAGGCCAATGGCATCGGGCGCGAATTTGAGGATCGCGCCAAGGCGATGGGCGCTGCCGTGCCGGAAAGCCAGTCGCTTTCCTACGAGTTGGACAGCGAAGGCTTCAAACTGGTCGCCGACCGGCTGGTAGAAGACGCAGGCATTCATGGCATGATGCACCGCACCTTCGTTGCTCCCGTCATGGAGGGTGACCGCATCGCAGGCATCATCGTGGAATCGAAGGCGGGGCGCGAGGCAATCCTTGCCAAGGTGGTGATCGACGCGACCGGGGATGCTGATGTTGCTGTCCGCTGCGGTGCCCCTGCGCCGAAAACTCCGTCCGAGCATATGCAGGCGGCCTCTGTGATGTTCCACCTTGCGGGCGTCAACAAAGCCGAATTCATGGCCGAGGTGAAGGCCGATCCGCAGACCTACAAGGACTGGTCCACCGGTGAATGGACGGTGGAAACCGACGGAAAAGAGGATGACATGTTCTCGCCCTTCCTGAAAAAGCCCTTCGCCAGGGCCATTGAGGAAGGCATCATCCCCAAGCATCTGACGACCATTGCGGGCACCTGGGGTGCGATGCATGACACGGGCGAGTTGACCTACATGAACCTCGTGCATCTGAACGGGATCGACGGCACCGACCCCGACAGCATGACGCGGGGAGAGGTCGAGGGCCGCAAACAGGCGATGCTTGCCATCGAGGCGCTGCGCCATTTCATGCCAGGCTGCAAAGGGGCGCGGCTGCGTAACTTCGGCATGACCATCGGCATCCGCGACACCCGCAAGATCGACGCCATCTACAACATGACCGAAACGGATGTGCGCCAACAAGGCAGATTCGAGGATACCATCGGCATCTACCCCGAATTCATCGACGGCTACGGCATCCTGATCATCCCGACCACGGGTCGCTACATGCATATCCCCTACCGGTCGATGCTGCCCAAGAAGGTGAAGGGGCTGCTGGTGGCCGGTCGCGCGATTGGCGGCGACAGGGTGGCCCATGCCGCCACCCGCAACATGGCTTGCTGTGCGGTGGCGGGGCAAGGGGCCGGGGTCGCCGCCGCGCAGGCAGTGAAATCCAACTGTGACGTGGATATGGTCGACATGGACGCTGTCCAGCGCGCACTGATCCGGCAGGGGGTTCGCATTCAATGACCATTGTTGCGCGGACATTCGCGACCTTCGCCGAAGGCTTTGCCCTTTCCTATGCGGACGAGGTTTCCGGCGAAACCTACTTCGCAACCTTCGCCACAACCGAACCCAACCCGCGACGCGCTGCGATCTGGGAAAAGATGGCCCTCATCGAAAACCGCATGGAAGCGGCCCTGCGTCCCGTGGCAAAGGCCCTTGGCGTGATCCCGCCCGACCTTGCCGCCCTTCGCCAGTCGGGGCGAGAGGAAGCCCTCGCCAATCCCCGTCAGTCCTGGGAGGCGGCCATGGAGGAGATGGTCCGCGAATATCCGGCCTATCTGGAGGAATTTTCCGGGCTGAAAGCCATTGCGCCGCAAGAGGCGTTCGACGTCATGGACCTGCTTTATGCACACGAAGTCGCGATGATCGACTTTGCCAAGTTGGAACTTGCGGGCAATCGTGACCCCGGCGCACCCCTTGATGCCTTTTTGGTCCGGTTGGGGAAGTGGTCGGCGACACAAGGGTAATCCGGGCGATCAATCCAGAGAGTGCGCAGTGGCTGCCCGCAGACGCGTGGCAGGCGCCTGCGTTGAAGCAGACTTTGGGCGACCCAAGAGGGAAATCTATCGTCACAGCCGCGCTTATCCGATGGCGATGGGAACGCTTGCTGATCAGGTCATGCAATCCCGAAGGCCGTTCAGTTGGATCCGGCCGCCCAACGCGTTACCGTGACTGAGGTCTTCGCGCTTTGCCGCAACCATATTGCTTATTTCAACGTTTCGAGGAAATCGCTTCTCTGAACGCGCTGGGTGATAGGGCAGGATCGCGCCGCAAGGCGCGGGGCAGCTCCATACGAAGTCCGGTTTTCCTCAGGCTATACCAAATTCAAAGCGATGGGCTGGCAGCGGTTGGTACATCCGTCTGAGTGTGGATGGCAAGATTTGCCCCATGCCGTTGGCGCCGATGTGGGTGAAATCATCAACGCCGCCAACATGAGTTTCGCGCAGTGCCCCTAGTTAACCGAAGGCGCGATCGAAGCCCTGCGCCACTTTTGGGTCACCCAGATGTAACAGACTTTCCCGGCAAAGCTGGTGCCAGGCGCATGTACCGGCATGATGAACCTGAAGAAACCGAGAGCCTGATCCCGCCTCAGCCTCTTGTACGACACCCCGTCCAGAGGCGTCAGCCTCATGGACCTCGATCAAAGAGGCGCCGAAGCCGACAAACACACTCTTCGCCAGATCGAGCCCGACCGTGACAATCTCCGACACGGCCGTCCTCCTTTGTGCATGCTCACAGACCCACCTTGGCGCAGCGATGCCGTCGGGGGCGGTCACATCATTGATGCCGCTTGAACTCAAACCGCGGACAAAAACCTGTTCCTTCAGCAGGCCGGCGGCAATCGCCTTGTGGTATTGTTTATCCGCAGCGTGTCACGGCGATGTCGTACTAATCTGCGGCTCTGCCCCGGTGGACGAGGTATGCGTCATCGTTATCGACTGCCCGGCGGCCACAACCGCCTTTGAGCCGACAGGACCCCCGCCATCAGCCGCCTGATGGAAGGTCAGCTTGGAATTCGCATTCAGCTCGACATCAAGCGTATAGTCCGCTCCGATCCCGGTTTGATTGAATACAAGTTCGGCGTTGCTGTCGATATAGCCCAGAATATGCGCGGTGCTGCCTTCACCACTTTGGGTGATGGAAGCTGTCGCACCCGGACCATTTGCGATCAAATTGACGGAAAGGTCAGCTGCGGTCCGCTGGTTGGCGGTCAGGCTCATCGCATCCCCCGACAGCGCAATGTCATGCGATACCGTTTTGCCCGCTGCATCTACTGTAACATTAACAGCCTTTGTGTTGGCCCCTTCCAGAGTGATCGCCGATGACAGCTTCCCCGCCACGGCATCCAGCGCAACGCGGTGCGCGCCGCCCGACAGGTTGATCGAGATATCGCTCAGCGCAGCCTCGCCAACCTCCACGCGCAAGGCAATCTCGCTGCCGGTGGGCGAGGTTTGTTGCAGGCTGACCGTGCCAAAGTTGCCCTTCAGCGCGGCCCCGGTTGTTGGGTCAGGGATGGTTGATCCTGCGGCAAAGCCATGCACGGCATGATCCGTCCCGGACTGCGTGATGTTCAGGGTTACAATCGTTGGGTTGCTTTGATCGAAGCGGATATCATTGGCCCATCCCGGCGCGGCGGTGATAAGCCCAAGGCAGATCAGGGGCACTGCCGGCCCATAGCGTAATGACATGGCGCGCTTTCCTTGGGTGCCCGCCCGGCGGAGTGCCGGACGGACGGGTTGGGCGCATCAAAAAGTGCAGCGCCCGGCATGGGGTTGGTGCGCCCGCGAAAGGCGCGCGGGCTTAGTTCTGAGCAATGGTAACGGTGCCACCGGGTGCAACGGTCTGGGTCGCTGTGTACGATGCATTGACAGAGCTTTGAGTGATGCCGACAGTTGCAGTACCCTGCAGGGTCATGCCGCCTGTGCCCGTGAACAAGCCGTAAGCGGACGGCGCGCCCATGGTAATGGTGTTGGTTGCGCCCGACTGGAGCATTTCTACGTCGACCGCGCCGGTCCCGGATTGCACGAAATTGGCGGTGATGCTGTTTGCGGCATCCACGGCAGCTGCAGTTTGGCCGATTGTGTAGGTGAATCCATCACCGCGGCTCTCGATATCAACGACCGAATTGTCGGCTGTGATGCTTGCGGTAACCGAGTTGTTGCTACCCTCAACGCCAACCGAGAAGTCGAGCGTGCCTGTTGCGTCCTGGTTTACTGTCAAGCTGCTGGTGTTGGAGCTGCCTTTCAACAGCAGCGCCACATTACCAAGGGCCGGCACTTCAACAGTGCCAGCACCCGGCGTGATGCTGAAGGATGATTTGTTGGACGATCCGATCTGTTCCAGCGTCAGCGTGGCAAGTGAACCGGTGACGGTCGCGGGCGCTGCAATGGTGGTGCCATTCGAGCTGATCATGTTGGAAGTGCCCGTCTGGGTGAACGTCACTGCGCCGACAGACCCGCCCGACTGAGAGAAATTGATATCGTTCGCAAAGGCAGCGCTGCCCATCAGGCCAACAACTGCGGTCGTGGCCAGAATTTTCGAAAGTGTCATTGTAGTATCCCTCTTCTTACCACCGCGCCCAGACCTTTGGTCAGGATCACGGGTTTGGCGATCAAGCTTCCAAGCTGGGGCCATCGCCCTGGCTTGCATCCTGACCTCCGTCAATCAGGGCTGGTCAGTTTGACCACCAGCCCTTTTTGATGCCTTCTTGCGTCAGCTCCAGCACGGCGGCGGCAATCGCCAACCGCACCGCCAGCGATACCGGCTCATTCGCTGATCCGCCGATTTCCAACGCCAAAACGTCGTTGTTCAGAATGTACAGCCCGGAAATCCCGCTCCGCGCGCTCATCACCGATTTGCGAGCGTGGACGGTGGCCAACACCTCGCCGTTTTTCACCGAGACCGCGCGCAGGATCACCCCGACCTGATCTGTCGCCACCTCTTTCACGCCGTTGACCGACTTAAAGCCAAGGCCGCGCAAATCTTGCGTGACACTGCGGTCGTAAGACACCGCACCGCCGGTCAATATGATGCCCGGCAACAGCAAGGGTGTCAGTTGAGCGGCCTGTTCCGCAGGCAGCGATGCAACCACGATTCGCCGCTCGGTCAGCAAGGCATCGACATTCTCGCGCTCGACCACCCGGTACAGCTTGCCGTCGGCGGCGCGTTGCAGCTCTTGCACCAGAATCGACGAAATGCCCTGCGGCAACGCCGTCGACATCTCTGACACCGGCCGGTCATTGACCAAACGCTGCCCGGATTGATCGACAAAGTTGTAAACGCCCACCACGATCGGTTCGCCTTTGGGCGGCGCAAGCGATGACAGCGTGTCAAACGCCGACTGCTGATCGACCATCGGCGGCGTGGTCTGCAACTTGGGCGTCGGAAAGCAGCCTGCGACCAACAAGGCCGTCGCCAGCAGGATGGCAGGTTTCAGGCGCTGCATTACTCAACCACCGGCAGTTCGATGGTCGTCGATCCGTTCCCGTCTGTAATGACAAGGCTCAGGATGCCGTCAGACCGGATATATTCAATCGTCACGTCGCCCACCGTAAAATTGCCTGTCGGCGCATCGCCATCCAGAATCTCCATCGAAAACCGCCGCGCGATTTCCACATTCAGATAGTTGGTGATGGCTGCAACCAGGCGGTCGGCATTTGTCGTCACCGTCAGGTTTTTCGCGCGCTCTTCCGCCGCCAAGGCCGCCGCTATACGTGCTTTCTGGGAATCGGCACTCTGCTTTTCAAATTTCAGAATATCAAGAGCTTGCACATTACCACCACCAAATTGCGGAAGCATTGGTGAATAGCTCATTTCCGCACTGACAGGATGGGCCAAAGCTGCTCCTGCAATCAGGCCAACTAACAGGGCAAAATAACATCTAAACTGACGAAGCATTGTGACCCGAAGCATCGTTTTAGTCTCCACCAAGATGTTACGTAGATCCAAATACACACCGCGGTCCTATTGCTTAGACTGTGATTATGCGAAAAAACGATAAATTGTTATGAATAAATTAGGGACATGCCGCCTATTAGAAATATTTTATTCCTGCCCAATAATCCAAAACGCTTGACATTCAAAGGCTATCTGTCCGTTACTTCTTAAGATGGCAAATAATATCTTTTGATTAATATATATGAATGAAAGATCTGCCGCCCCTGTCTTTTCCATCCAGACCGGCTCTGTTAGAAAAACGACCTAAGGTTGTTTTTTTTGTACTTACGGTAGATTTATACAGCGCGTTGAGTTTGGGGTGTTCCAAGGGCTGCAAAACTGTTCAGGGTCATCGCACGGATCTGTAACTTGGCATGAAGCGCATCGCTGAGTTCTATAAGATCGAAGCCGAGATCAGGGACCTGACCCCAGAGGCGCGTCTTGCCTTCCGCCATGATCAGGGAGTGCCAAAGATCACCGACTTTGAGACCTGGCTCACCCGACCGACGGACTCCAAATCACGCCTCCTGAGAAAACCACATGGGCAACGTAATAGCAGATCACATCATCGGGCAGAATGCAGGGTGGGGGAACCGTTTACGATCCATACGCAGCACCGGCGCCGCGCGCATCAGAGTAAAAGGTGCGTATGCCATCATCCACACGCGCTGAGAAAACGGTTTAAGAATACGCGAGCCTCGCGCCACGACACCTTCTGAGTGAACTTGCCGCATACCTGTCGCCTTTGAGAGATCGTTGATCAGGCAAGAATATGCGCCAAACAGGAGGGGGGCTAAGGGTCTGCCGTACCATCGGCATGATCTTGGATCTGATCCATGAGTGCTCTATCCTTAGACACTCATTGTCGCAGCGACAGCGCGGGTCCAGCGGGCGTATTTGTTGGCGCGTTTGGTTGCATCCATCAGCGGTAGAAATTGCCGCTGCCGCGCCCATGATTTCTGGAATTCGGCGGGGGCGGGGCAAATCCCGGCTTTCAGGCCCGCCAGATAGGCCGCGCCCAATGCGGTGGTTTCGGTGATCACCGGGCGATCGACCGGCGCGCCCAGAATATCGGACAGAAACTGCATCGCCCAGTCGGATGCCGTCATGCCGCCATCGACTCGCAGCACGCCTTGCGCCGCTACGCCCCAATCCGCGCGCATCGCTTCCAGCAGGTCGCGGGTTTGAAAGCCTACGCTTTCCAGCGCGGCCTTCGCCAACTCCGCCGGGCCAGAGTTGCGGTTCAGTCCGTATATCGCGCCGCGGCAATCGGGCCGCCAATACGGCGCGCCAAGGCCAGTGAAGGCAGGTACAAGGATCACGTCTTGGGCAGGATCTGCGGCTTCGGCAAGGGGTTGGGTTTCTTTTGCGTCACGGATGATCTTGAGGCCATCGCGCAGCCACTGGACGACGGCGCCGGCGATGAAGATCGAGCCTTCCAGCGCGTAGGTCGGTTTGCCATCGAGCTGGTAGGCGATGGTGGTCAGCAGGCGGTTTTTCGAGGGCACCATTTTGTCGCCCGTATTCAGCAGGGCAAAACATCCGGTGCCGTAGGTGGATTTCATCATGCCGGGTTGGAAGCAGGCTTGGCCGACGGTGGCGGCTTGCTGATCGCCTGCGACGCCAAGGATCGGGATTTCATGGCCGAACAGGTCGGCGCGGGTCAGGCCAAAATTGGCGGAACTGTCGCGGACTTCGGGCAGCAGTTGCATCGGGATGTCGAGAAGGGCGCAAATATCGGCGTCCCAGCAGCCCTTTGCGATATTATAAAGCAGGGTGCGGGCGGCGTTGGTGGCGTCGGTGGCGTGGGTGCGGCCTCCGGTGAGTTGCCAGATCAGGTAGCTGTCGACGGTCCCGAAGGCGAGCTCTCCGTTTGCGGCGCGGGTGCGGGCGTTGGGGATCGTATCCAGCAGCCATTTCAGTTTGGTGCCGGAAAAGTAGGGATCGAGCAGCAGGCCTGTGCGGGCGGTGATCATCGGCTCGTGCCCTGCGTCCTTCAGGGCGGTGCAGGTGTCGGCGGTGCGGCGGTCTTGCCAGACGATGGCCTTGTGCAGCGGCTTGCCGGTGGCGCGGTCCCACAGCAGGGTGGTTTCGCGTTGGTTGGTGATGCCGATCGCGGCGATCGAGTGGGCATCTATTCCGGCGCGTTCGATGGCGGCGCGGGCGGTCGCAGCGACTGTGGCCCAGAGGTCGGCGGGGTCATGTTCGACCCAGCCGGGGTGGGGGTAGTGTTGTGGGAATTCTTGTTGGGCAGAGGCGATGACTTTCAGGCCCGCATCAAACAGGATCGCGCGGGACGAGGTGGTGCCTTGGTCGATGGCGAGAATATGGGTCATGTGGCCTCCGGGGTGGTGTGGTCCCAACTCGGGACCTTTTTTTGTTGTTTTATATCAGATGGTTGAGGTGGCGGATTTAAGGAATTTTTAACGTTTGGGTTAGTTTAGGGTGGGTTGTGGGCCAGTGTAGATCGGCTTTGCTACAGAGGGAAATGGCGTTTCTTTTGTCTTGGCAGATTTGGCCGCAGACAAAGCTGGCCGCGCCAGCCTGCCCCTTGGCAGGCGCGAAATGCGCCAGCCCAGGCAGGCGCGGCCAGATTATTGGCCTTCGGTTTGTGGCACAACACCCCTTGCTCAACGGCTTTCAGCCTTATGAGCAACGAACCGGAAAACGCTCTCCCGGAGCGGTTCCTATCGGTTCGAGGCCCTTCGACTGCAGTTTGCTTGTGTCAATAAGAAAAAGGGCGAGGCTTACACCCCGCCCCCTTTTGTCACCCTGTCAGCTTAGTTCTGCCAGGATTTGATCAGCTCGTCATAGGCGATGGTCTCACCCTGCGGCTTTTCATTTTCCAGTTTGGCGACGGGCGATCCCGGCGCATCAAGCCAGACCTGTGGGTCTTGCTCGTCGTTCAGCTTCGGGCCGATGTCGCCTTGGACGCCGCTTTTTTCGATCCGGCCCAGCACTTTCTCTTGCTCGGCGCACAAAGCATCCAGCGCTTCTTGTGGGGTTTTCTCACCCGACATAGCGTCGCCGATGTTCTGCCACCAAAGTTGCGCCATCTTCGGATAATCCGGGATGTTGGTGCCAGTTGGCGACCATGCCACGCGGGCAGGCGAGCGGTAGAATTCGATCAGACCACCCAACATGGCGGCGCGATCGGTGAAGTGCTGGCTGTCGATGGTGGATTGACGGATGAAGGTCAGGCCCACATCAGACTTTTTCATATCGACGGTTTTCGAGGTGACGAACTGGGCGTAAAGCCAAGCTGCCTGCGCGTGATCGACCGGGGTGGACTTCATTAACGTCCACGACCCCACGTCTTGGTAGCCGACCTTGGTGCCTTCGGACCAGTAAGCGCCATGCGGTGAGGGGGCCATGCGCCATTTCGGCGTGCCGTCCTCGTTGACCACTGGCAGGCCGGGTTTCACCATATCGGCGGTGAAAGCGGTATACCAGAACGCTTGCTGGGCAATCTCACCCTGTGCGGGCACTGGGCCAGCCTCGCCGAACACCATACCAGCCGCCGAAGGAGGCGCGTATTTTTGCAGCCATTCGATGGATTTGGTGATCGCATAGACCGCAGCCGCGTCATTCGTGGCACCGCCACGCGTCACGCAAGAGCCGACTGGACGCGAGTTTTCATCAACGCGGACGCCCCATTCATCGACCGGAAGGCCGTTCGGCTCGCCCTTGTCGCCCATGCCGGCCATCGACATCCACGCGTCGGTGTAACGCCAGCCCAAGCTTGGGTCTTTCTTGCCGTAATCCATGTTGCCATAGACTTTGGTCGGACCACTCATATAGGACATATCGCGCCCGGTGAAGAATTCCGCGATGTCTTCATAGGCCGACCAATTGATCGGAACGCCAAGATCATAGCCGTATTTGGCTTTGAAATCGTCTTTGGTCTTCTGATCGTTGAACCAATCGTAGCGGAACCAGTACAGGTTGGCGAACTGCTGGTCGGGCAGTTGATACAGCTTGCCATCCGGTGCGGTGGTGAACTTGGTGCCGATGAAGTCGGCCAGATCAAGGCCGGGGTTGGTCACAGCGGCGCCTTCGCCTGCCATCCAGTCAGTCAGGTTGCGAGCCTGCTGATAGCGCCAGTGGGTGCCGATCAGATCGCTGTCGTTGATATAGGCGTCGTAGATATTCTCGCCCGACTGCATTTGGGTTTGCAGCTTTTCGACCACGTCCCCTTCGCCGATCAGATCGTGGGTGACTTTGATGCCGGTGATGGCCTCGAACGCAGGGGCCAGCACTTTGGCCTCGTATTCATGCGTGGTCAGGGTTTCCGAGGCGACCTTGATCTCCATCCCTGCGTAGGGCTTGGCGGCGGTTTCAAACCACTGCATTTCGGCTTCTTGATCGGCGCGCGAAAGCACCGACAGATCGCCGATTTCTTTATCAAGGAAAGCCTTTGCCGCCTCCATGTCGGCAAAAGCCGGCATACCGTAGGCCATCAGCGCAAGCGCAATGGCGGTTGATGTGGTGCGCAGTCTCATTCGATTCCTCCCAGAATGTTGAGCGTCGTTGGTTGCCCGGCGGTTGCCCGCCGGGGTGGTCAGGCTGCCGTCAGACCCAGCGAAAGACCACTGCGGCGTAGACGAGGCAGAGGATCAGCGCGACAGTCAGCGGTGCGCCGAAGAAGAACAGCCAAGCCAAGTTGATAAAGGCCGAGCCGAGTAAGGTGATGAACAGCCGGTCGCCGCGCGTGGTTTCAATCGTCAGGATGCCGCGACGGGGTGTTTCGGGATAGCGGATCGCCAGCAGGGTGAAGGTGATCAGCAGCGCCGCGATGATGTAGAAGAACAGCGCGACGGGGAAGGTCCAGGCCATCCAGCCGCCTTGGATCATCGGGTCGAACCATTGGAAGCCTTCGTCATTGCGCGGGGTGGCCCAGATCAGGAAGGCCAGCAGGGCGGCCATGCCGGCGGCTGTGGTGACGAAGATCGCGTTCCAGCGTGAGGCGGTCATATCAAACCCTCCCGAGGGCGAAGCCCTTGGCGATGTAGTTGCGCACGAAGTAGATGACCAAGGCTCCGGGGATGATGGTCAGCACCCCGGCGGCGGCGAGCACGCCCCAATCCATGCCCGAAGCCGAGACGGTGCGGGTCATGGTGGCGGCGATGGATTTGGCGTTCACCGCCGTCAGGGTGCGGGACAAAAGCAGTTCTACCCATGAGAACATGAAACAGAAGAACGCCGCCACGCCGATGCCCGATGCCACCAGCGGCATGAAGATGCGGATGAAGAAGCGCGGGAACGAATAGCCGTCGATATAGGCGGTTTCGTCGATTTCCTTTGGCACACCGCGCATGAAGCCTTCCAGGATCCACACCGCGAGGGGGACGTTGAACAGGCAATGCGCCAGCGCCACCGCGATGTGGGTGTCGAACAGGCCGATGCTGGAGTAAAGCTGGAAGAACGGCAGCGCGAACACCGCGGGCGGTGACATCCGGTTGGTCAGCAGCCAGAAGAACAGGTGTTTGTCGCCCATGAAGCTGTAGCGCGAGAAGGCATAGGCGGCGGGCAGGGCGACGGTGATCGAAATCACCGTGTTCATCACCACATAGATCATCGAATTGACGTAGCCCATATACCAGGACGGATCGGTGAGGATGGTGATGTAATTGGCGAAGGTGAAGGTCTGCGGGTAGATCGAGAAGGTCGAGGTGATCTCGGTGTTGGTCTTCAGGCTCATGTTGATCAGCCAATAGATCGGGATCAGCAGGAACAGCAGGTAGACGGTCATCACGATGGCATTGCCGCGATTTTTCATCACTTCGTCTCCTGCGCATCAAGGGTGGTCATCACGGTGTAGAACACCCAGCTGACCAGAAGGATCACGAGGAAATACATGATCGAGAAGGCGGCGGCGGGGCCGAGGTCGAACTGGCCGACGGCCATTTTCACCAGGTCGATCGACAGGAACGTGGTGGAGTTGCCGGGGCCGCCGCCTGTCAGCACGAAAGGCTCGGTGTAGATCATGAAGCTGTCCATGAAGCGCAGCAGCACGGCGATCAACAACACACCGGACATTTTCGGCAGTTCGATATAGCGGAACACGCTCCACCGGCTGGCTTGGTCGATCTTGGCGGCCTGGTAATAGGCTTGCGGGATGGATTGCAGGCCTGCGTAGCACAGCAAAGCTACCAGTGAGGTCCAGTGCCAGACATCCATCACAACAATGGTGATCCATGCGTCCAAGGCATCGTTGGTGTAGTTGTAGTCAATGCCGATGGCGGCAAGGCTATGACCGAGCAGGCCAATGTCGATGCGGCAGAAGATTTGCCAGATGGTGCCCACCACGTTGAACGGGATCAGCAGAGGCAGGGCCATAAGGACGAGGCAGAAGCTGGCCCAGAAGCCTTTTTTCGGCATGTTCAGCGCGACGAAAATCCCCAGCGGCACTTCGATGGCGAGGATGATGGCGGAGAATAAAACTTGGCGACCAAGGGCGGCGTGCATCCGGTCGGAGGAGATCATTTCTTCAAACCAGCCAAGGCCGTTCCAGAAGAAATCGTTCTGACCAAAGGTGTCGTTGACCGAATAGTTCACCACCGTCATCAGTGGGATCACGGCGGAAAACGCCACCACGATCAGCACCGGCAGCACAAGGAACCAGGCTTTGTTGTTCTGGGTCTTTTCCATCAGATCGCTCCTCCCTGTACGCGCCAGTCATCGGCGTAGACGTTGATGCGTTCTGGGGCGAAGCGGACGCGGGTTTGGTCGGTGGCGATTGCGCTTCCTTCCGGGGCGATGACGTTCACGACTTGCCCCGCGACCTCACCGCGAATGATGCGGTGGCGGCCGACGTCTTCGACGCGGCGGATGGTGATCGGCAGGCCCTCGGTGGCAGAGAGTTCGCAGTATTCCGGGCGGATACCGATTTGGGTGCGGCCGATTTGCGGGGCGTAACGCGCGCCCAAAGTCAGATCAACGCCTTGCAGATGCGCGGTATTGCCCGACACAGAAGCATCGAGCAGGTTCATGCCGGGTGATCCGATGAAGTAACCGACGAAGGTATGCGCGGGGGCCTCAAACAGATCCTCGGGTGTGCCCATTTGCACGACGCGGCCGTCATACATCACCACGACTTTGTCAGCAAAGGTCAAAGCCTCGGTCTGGTCATGCGTGACGTAGATCATCGTATGGCCGAATTCGCGGTGAAGCTGCTTGAGCTGGGTGCGCAACTCCCATTTCATATGCGGGTCGATGACGGTCAGCGGTTCGTCAAATAGGATGGCGTTGACATCTTCGCGCACCATGCCACGGCCAAGGCTGATCTTTTGCTTGGCGTCGGCGGTCAGGCCGCGCGCCTTGCGGTCCAGCGTGGCCTCCATGCCGATGGTTTGGGCGATGGCAGCGACACGGGCCTTGATATAGCCTGCGTCCATGCCGCGATTGCGCAGCGGGAAGGCGAGGTTTTCGCGCACTGTCATGGTGTCGTAGACCACCGGGAATTGGAACACCTGCGCGATGTTACGCTCGGCGGTTTCGGCATCGGTGACGTCGCGGTCGCCAAACAGCACGCGGCCTTGGCTGGGGCGCAACAGGCCCGAGATGATGTTGAGCAAAGTGGTTTTGCCGCAGCCGGACGAGCCGAGCAAGGCATAAGCCCCGCCGTCTTGCCAGACGTGATCCATCTGTTTTAGCGCATAATCAGCGTCGCTGCTGGGCGTGGCGCTGTAGCTGTGCGCGAGGTTTTTCAGGGTAATTTGCGCCATTATGCAGCCACCGCGTAAGCGGCGGTTGAGGCCAAAAGCCCTGCGCCGTCAAAGACATAAATATGGGCGGGGTCAAGCCAGAGGCTGACCTTATCGCCCGCGTTCAAGGATTGCACGCCATGCACGAGGGCGACCCAACGGTCTTGGCCGTGCTGGAGATGCAGAAAGGTTTCTGAACCCGTGATCTCGGATGCCGTGGTGGTGCAGATCAGCTCGATGGCGGCGGCAGAGGCCTTGTGCAGATGCAGATGGTTGGCGCGGAAGCCTGCCGTGTAGCTGCCATCGGGTAGGGTGTTGAAGGCTGGCGCTTGGGTGTCGCCAAAGCGCAAAGCATTGCCGCGCTTGGTGAAGTTCAGGAAGTTCATCGGTGGATCGCTGAACACGCGCGCCGTGGTGGCATCGACCGGGTGACGGTAGACGTGGGGCGTTGGGCCAAACTGGGTGACGCGGCCTTGCCACAGGGTCGCGGTATTGCCGCCGAGCAGCAGGGCTTCTTCCGGTTCTGTCGTGGCGTAGACGAAAATCGCGCCGGATTTCTCAAAAATCCGCGGGATTTCGGCGCGCAGTTCTTCGCGCAGTTTATAGTCAAGGTTGGCGAGCGGTTCATCCAGCAGCACAAGCCCCGCCTCTTTGACCAAGGCACGGGCGAGGGCGCAGCGTTGCTGTTGGCCGCCGGACAGTTCCAACGGTTTGCGTTGCAGCATCGGGGTGATTTTCAACATCTCGGCGACATCACGCACGGCGCGGTCAATCTCGGCACCTGATTTGCCGATCAGGCGCAGGGGCGAGGCGATGTTGTCATACACAGACATGCCGGGGTAGTTGATGAATTGCTGGTAAACCATCGCAACCTTGCGGTCTTGCACGCGCAGGCCGGTGACGTCGCGGCCCTGCCAGAAAATCTTGCCCGTCGTCGGTTGATCCAAACCCGCCATCAGCCGCATCAGAGAGGTTTTGCCCGACAGCGTTGGCCCCAGCAGCACGTTCATCGTGCCGTTTTCCAGCGTCAGGCTGGTGGGCTGGATATAGCTTTGCCCCTTCACCACACGCGAGACGGATTGCAGTTCAATCGACATGTCTGTTCCTCATTCCGCCGCCGGGCTGATCGCCCTTTGGGTATTGATAGCAGCCATGAAGGCCGAAAGCTGAGAGATTTGTTCTGGGTTCAGTCGCAGACCGAGTTTGGTGCGACGCCAGATGATATCGGCAGCCTCGACGGCGAATTCATGGCTGATCAGCCAGCGCACTTCGGCTTCGGTCAGGGTGGCACCGAAGTTTTGGCCGAGGTCGGCTGCGGTTTTGGCCGCGCCGAGCAGGGTTTTAGCCTCGGAGCCATAAGCGCGGATCAGGCGGGCGGCCCATGCTGGGGTCAGGAAGGGGTAAGACTGGGCGAGATTGGCAGTCAGCTTCGCCACATCGGTATGCGGGAAATCGCCACCGGGCAGCGGGGCGCGGGCGGTCCATGCCGGTTTGGCATGCGGGAAGAACGGGGTGAGTTTCGCCAGCGCAGATTCAGCGAGGCGGCGGTGGGTGGTGATCTTGCCGCCGAACACGTTCAACAGCGGCGCGCCGTTCTGATCCAGCGAGAGCACATAGTCGCGGGTGGCAGCGGTGGCCGAGGTTGCCCCGTCATTATACAGCGGGCGGACGCCGGAATAGGTCCAGACCACATCATCAACGGTGACCGGTTTGGCGAAGTATTGGCTGGCGAAATCAAGCAGGTAGTCGCGTTCTTCGTCGGTGCAAATGGCATTGCCGGGGGCAGATTGATGGTCTTTGTCGGTGGTGCCGATCAGGGTGAAATCCTGCTCATAGGGAATGGCGAAGATAATGCGGCCATCGCTGCCTTGGAAGAAATAGCAGCGGTCGTGATCGTAGAGTTTGCGGGTGACGATGTGGGAACCGCGCACCAGCCGCACACCTTCCGAGGAATTGATGCGGGCGATGTTGCGGATGATATCCTCGACCCATGGGCCACCGGCATTGACCAAAGCGCGGGCGGTGTGGGTGGTTTGCCCCTGCGCGCTTTCGGTGGTGATCTGCCAAAGATCGCCTGCCCGCGTGGCGCTGATGACACGGGTGCGGGTGTGGATTTTCGCGCCGCGCTGGGCAGCATCGCGGGCGTTCAGCGACACCAGTTTAGCGTCTTCGATCCAGCAGTCGGAATATTCATAGGCATGCGCGAAGCGCTTTTGCAGCGCAGCGCCTGCGGGATCGGTTGTCAGGTTCAGCGTGCGGGTGGCGGGTAGGATTTTGCGGCCGCCCAACGTGTCATACATGAACAGGCCAAGCCGAATCAGCCATGCGGGACGGCGGCCCTTCATCCACGGCATCAGCCGGGCCATCAGCTTGCCTGTGGGGGTTTCGCCTTCGAACCGCATGTCGGGGTGGTAGGGCAAAACGAAGCGCATTGGCCATGAGATATGCGGCATCGCGACCAGCAGGGTCTCGCGTTCTTCCAAGGCTTCGCGCACCAGACGGAACTCGAAATACTCCAGATAGCGCAGACCGCCGTGAAACAGTTTGGTGCTGGCCGAGGAGGTTGCCTGCGCCAGATCGCCCTGTTCGGCCAGCGTCACAGACAGGCCACGACCCACCGCATCCCTTGCGATTCCGCAGCCGTTGATGCCGCCGCCGATGATGAAAAGGTCGACCGTTTCGGGCCGTTGCTGCATGGTCAAGCTAAGTCTCCTCCCTAGCGAGACTTAGGCTGAAGCAATCGTGCTGAGCGGTCAACTATTATTTTCGCTTTTGTGCGGATTGGCGAAAAGCGAACATTTGACGGGCTATGATTGCGCTATCGGCTTTGATTATACTGTATTATTCTGAAATTCGCGCAAATTCGCGCTGCGATGCGGCGTGGAACTTCACTGCATTGCGGCGTGTTTTCGGCCTTGCTCGGCAGCGCCACTTGCCCGAAGTATGCCACTTACCCGGCACAAAGGCGTGAAAGGAAACCTCTTGGCCCTGAGCTTTCGACAGAGTGAGATTGTCGAAATTGCCCGCGCCGATGGCCGCGTGGTGGTCGAGGAACTTGCGCAGCGTTTCGACGTGACTTTGCAGACCATTCGACGCGATTTGACGGAACTCGCCGACTCGGGGCTTTTGGACCGGGTGCATGGCGGGGCGGTGCCGCGCGTGGGGGTCACCAACCTTGGCTATGACGAGCGGCGGTACATGAACGAGGCCGCCAAGGCCGCGATCGCCAAAGCCTGTGCTGCGGCGATTCCGAACAATTGCTCGATCATCATCAACCTTGGCACCACCACCGAAGCGGTGGCGCGCGAGCTGCTACAGCACAGCAACATCACCGTGATCACCAACAATATGAACGTCGCCAATATTCTGGTGGCCAATCCAAGCTGCGACATCATGGTGGCGGGCGGGGCGTTCCGGCGCTCGGACGGCGGGCTGGTCGGCGAGCTGACCACGCAGTTTTTCGAGCAATTCAAGGTAGATTACGCGATTATCGGCAGTTCGGCGTTGGACGGCGATGGCGATTTGTTGGATTTTGATCTGGCGGAAGTCCGGGTGTCAAAAACCATCATCCGGCAAGCACGGCGGGTGTTTCTGGTGTGCGATCATTCAAAGCTGGGCCGCTCTGCTCCGGCCCGGCTGGCGTCGCTGAGCGAGATCAGCGAAGTCTTCACGGATCGGCCTTTCCCGAAGGATTTGGCGCAAAGGTGCAGCGACTGGGGCACCAAGATTAACTGCCTCTAGTTGGCTAAGCGGCTGATACCTTAGCCTGAATTTGGTGATTGGCAGTCAGAAGCGGCCCGCAGGCCAGCCTTGGCCAAGCCACAGGCGGATTTGCGCAACATAGCCTTAAGATACCGGGCAAAGCGGTGGACACGCCCATTGACGCCTATAATCGCGACTTAGAAACCGCTAGAAAAGGACAACCTGATGGGGAGCTTTAGTTGCAGAACACTATGCCTTTGGTTGCGGTTTTGGGTGATCTTCTGGAATCCGGCAGGCGTGGTGCCGCCGCGGCGGTCGATTCTGCACTGGAGCAGCTTTGCCCTTTGATCCACATAGGTGGTGCAGTTGTGTATCTGCGCGGGGGCGATGGTATGTGCCATCTGACTTATTGCGCGACCCGCGCGATGCCCAGCCAAAACGCTGACTTGCCGCAGGTTCTGCCGGCTGCGCACTGGTGGGATGGTGTGGGCAGTAAAGCCATGCATGTGTCCGGCGCGGCGTTTGTCGAGCGCAGCAGCGGCGCAGATCGCGGCCCAGAAGATTTCATGTTTTTGCCGATGATGGACGGCGGGGAATGCGTTGGGGCGATAGGTTACGCTGCCTTGGGGCTGGACTATTCTGACACTGCGGCCGCGACGCCGATGTTGCGGGGGCTGACGGATATCTTGCAGACCCTGCTGGCGCAGGATGTTTCGGTCACCAAGACGCAAGAAGCCGCGCGGCAAGATGCGGCTGCTTTGGCAAGCGCGCAGGATGATCTGGATGCCTTGCAGGGCTATGGCTCGATCGGTGCGTTGGTCGGCAAGCTGAAGGATCAGGAAGCCGCGATGACCGCGCTGGCGGCTGAAGCCGAGGCCGCCCGTATGCGACTGAGCAATGCGATTGAGGCGCTGCCCAATGGCGTGGTGATCTTTGATGCCGAGGATCGGCTTGTCGCGGTCAACGCGGCTTATCATGAGGTCTTTCCCGATCTGGTTGACGATGCCGTGGTTGGGGTGACCTTGGCCGAGTTGTTACGGATAGGCTTCGAAAAGCGGGCTTTTAAGGGCGACTCGACAGAGGCGCAAAGGGAGACGTGGCTACAAGCGCGGCTGTTGCAGTATCGTAAACCGCGCTGGGAAGACGAGGTGCAACTGCCGGACGGTCGTTGGATGCACCGGGTCAGCACCCGCACCGCAGATGGCGGCGTCATTGCGATGGGCTTTGACATCACCTCCAAGCGCAATAAAATCGCCGCCTTGGCTGCCGCCAACCGGGATCTGACGCAAGTGCTGGCCGACCGGGATCGGGCGAAGCAGCGTCTAAGCGGCATCATCGACGGCGCGGCGGTGGGCACTTGGGAGTTGGAGGTTGCCACCGACAAAATTCATATCGGCGGGCGCTGGGGGGAAATTCTGGGGTTAGAGACTTGCAAGCTGAACTCTTTGAGCACGCCCGACTTTATTGACATGCTGCACCCAGACGATCAGGCAAAGCCTCGGCACATTGACGATTTCAATCAGGACTCGATCACTCGGCTTGTCAGCACTGAGTTTCGCATGCGCCACCGCGACGGCCATTGGGTTTGGATTCTGTCGCGCTATGGGGTGTCAGAGCGTGCGCCTGACGGGGCGCCGTTGCGGATTTCTGGCGTGCATCTGGACATCAGCGCGCAAAAGCAACTTGAGCAGGATGTTCTTGCCAGCCGGGCGTTTCTTTTGGACGTCATGGATGCCAGCAACTCGGCGATTGTCGTACTGGATGGCTCTCATAGGATTTCCTATTTGAACCACGAAGCGCAACGTATTCTTGGGCTGATTTGTAGGATTGCGCCCGGCGACGATTTCGACATTTCCGCGCTGAAGCTTGAGCATGTCGATGGTACAGCCATGGCGGAAGACGACTCGCCGTTCAAACTGGCGCTGCGGGCGGCTGAGCCGGTGCGCGACATCCAATGCACGTTTTTGCGACCCGATGGCGCGCGCGGTATTCTGTCTTTTAACGCAGCGCTTTTGGATATGGGCGACCAGCACTTCGGGGTGGTGTCTTTCTCGGATATCACGGAAAGTCTGGCGGCGACCCAGCGTTTGCAAGATGCGCTGATGCGGGCAGAGCACATGAGCCGGGCGAAAACGACCTTCCTGGCCAACATGAGCCATGAGATCCGCACGCCCTTGAACGGGGTGCTGGGCATGGCCGAGGTTCTGGCTGATATTGTTGTTGAGCCGTTGCAACGCCAGATGGTTGATACGATCCGCAAGTCTGGGGAAACCTTGCTGACCGTGTTGAATGGCATCCTTGATATGTCAAAGATTGAGGTTGGCAAGATGGTGTTAGAGTCGGTGGCCTTCGTTCCTATGGAGATAATCCGGCAAGCGGAATCGATCTATGCGATTGCCGCCGAAGAAAAGGGCGTGGCGTTTGAGGTGCTTGTGACGGCGGGCTGCGACAAGCCGCGTTTGGGCGATGCGCATCGCTTGATGCAGGTGCTGAACAATCTGCTGAACAACGCGTTCAAATTTACCGACAAAGGCAAGGTTACGCTGAAATTCTCGTGCCGTATCGGCAAGCCCGTTCAGATCGAAGTCTCGGATACCGGGATCGGGATGGATGCGTCACAGGTGTCGCGGGTGTTTGAAAGTTTCGAGCAGGCAGATGGCAGTATGACGCGGCGGTTCGGCGGTACGGGGCTGGGCCTGTCGATCGTCCGGGAACTTGTGACCTTGATGGGCGGGACGATATCGGCGGAAAGCGTGCCGGGGCTTGGCTCGATGTTTCGTATTTCCTTGCCGCTGCCCGAGGCGGAAATCGCGCCCGCAACACGGGTAAAGCCGAAAGATGCCGCAATGCGCGAAGGCGCGCTCGCAGGTGTGCGTCTTTTGTGCGCGGATGACAACGCAACCAATCGTCTGGTGTTGTCCGAGATGCTGGTCAGAACGGCTGCGGTTGTGACGCAGGTTGAAAATGGCCGCGAGGCAGTCGAGGCTTGGGGCGCAGCGGTGGATCGGGGTGAACCTTTCGCTTTGTTGCTGCTGGATATCACCATGCCAGTGCTGGATGGGATGAGTGCGCTGGCCGAGATTCGCGCTATTGAAACGTCACGCGGTTTTGCCCCGGTTTTGGCCGTAGCGTTGACGGCGCATGCGATGCCGACCCAGATTGCCGACTACCTTATCGGCGGATTTGACAGCCATCTGGCCAAACCGCTCCGGCGCGCTGATCTGTTGCACAGCCTGCTGCAACTATGACGCAAACCAGCGCAACCTGAAGTTGCCGGGCGGCTGCGAGTCCTGGCAAATAAGCCAACTCAGCCTGATTTGGCGTTTATTTTAGCAAAAATCCATTTAACTGAGTGTATATGCAGACTCAGTTTGTTTGCTCCAAGTGACGGGTTGATTCCATATGACAGAAGCTGAACCGCAGACCAAATTCCAAGTTTTGTTGGCCGAAGATGATTTGGTCAATCAAAGCATCGTTCAGGCGTTCCTTTCCGGGGTGAACGTTGAGTTGACGATTGCTTCGGATGGGCGGGAAGCTTTGGAAGCGGCGCTGACGCATCAGTACGATTTGATGATTGTGGACCAGAACATGCCCTTCATCACCGGTGATCGGGTGATCCGCCATTTGCGGGCAGGTCGGACCTTGAATGCCGCAACGCCAGTGATCCGATTTACCGCCGATGCGAATTTTCAGCCGTTTGATCTGAGCACCATCGCGGCCTCGCTTGAGGTCACGTTGCCGAAACCGCTGAGCAGGCACGATCTGCTTGCGACGGTGGGCGCGTTGTTGGGTGGCATGGTGCCTGAGGCCAGCGTTTAGGCCAACATTTTCTTGACAGTGACAGGCCATCGTGAGGACCTGTTGTGAATGAGTGTATGAAAAGGCTGAATGTGAGCACAGCAGATAACGCAGGAACTGGCCTTTCAGGCGCTGGTTCTGTTGATACAACAGCCCAAGACAATGCCGTTCGCCACCAGCTTCAAATCGAAGCCTTGCGTATCCTTGAGCAGGGCGTGGTGATCTATGATGCGGAAGACAAGTTCGTCTATTGCAACCAAATTTTTCGCGACTTTTATCCACTGAGCGCGCCTGCATTTCTGCCTGGCCGTCCATTTCAGGATATTCTGCGCTATTCTATTGCGCACGGCCAGATTGTTGAGGCCGAGGGCCGGGAAGACGCATGGATTGCCGAGCGGATTGCCAATCGGCGCACCGCCGGTCGAACCTCAGAGCGAACGATGATGGATGGGCGTGTTTTGCGTATTGTCGAGCATGCTTTGCCAAACGGCGCACTGATGGAGGTTCATACCGACATCAGCAAGCAATTCCTGGCAGAACAAAAGCTTAGCAATCTGATCAACGGCGCTGAGATTTGTTCATGGGAATGGAATGTCATCACCAGCGAACACCACGTCAACGCAAATTGGGCGGCGGTGCTGGGGTATCAACTGGAAGAGCTGGGCCTGGTGACGTTTGAAACTTGGCGGCAACGCGTGCATCCTGATGATCTGGAGGCCACTGAGGCGCTGTTCAACAAGTTGTTTGACGACCCGCACTATGCCTACAGGGCCGAGTATCGCCTGCGTCACAAGGCGGGGCACTGGATCTGGGTGCTTGATACCGGGCGCACGGTCCATTGGGGGCCGGACGGAGCGCCGGGTCTGATTGTCGGCGCGCATGTCGATATCAGCGCGCAACGGGCGCGGGAAACCGCGCTGGCCGAGGTGAAAGCGGAACTGGAGCGGTCGCTGTTCGAGCGCGCCAAGGTCGAACAGCGCCTGATCGACATTGCGACCGTGTCGGATGGCTGGCTTTGGGAGATGGACCGCGACCGGCGTTTTATTTTTGTGCTCGATGGCGAGCATTTCGATGCTGGCGGCATCCCCCGGGAAGGCTTAATTGGCAAAACGCAAGAGGACTGGTTGCAAGCCCACCCAGATATGCTGCCGGGCATCGATTGGAATATCATGTTGTCGGCGTTGAACTCGAATCAGCCGTTTCACGATTTTGTCTATCGTGCGCCACAATCGACCGATGGCATTGTGCGTTGGCGCCGGATGAGTGGCGCGCCGGTGTTTGACCAGACGGGCACTTTCGCGGGCTTCCGCGGTGTTGGTTCTGATGTGACGCAGCTTTATGTGGCTAAGGCCCATGCCGAGGAAGCCAGCCGGACCAAATCGAAGTTCTTGGCCAATATGAGCCACGAAATTCGCACCCCGCTGAACGGCGTTCTGGGTATGGCCGAGCTTCTGGAATCATCGCTTGAGCAACCTGATCAAAAGCGCATGATCGGCACGATCCGGCGCTCGGGCGAGGCATTGCTGAATATTCTCAATGATATTCTGGACATGTCCAAGATTGAGGCTGGCAAGATCGAGTTTGAGGAGCTGCCGTTCAGCCCGCTTGATCTGGCCAAACGGATTGAAGATCAATACGAATTGCGCGCCGATGAAAAGGGCTTGGATTTTGAAGTTCTGATCGGATCCGGCGCGGAATTGTTGCGGGTGGGCGATCCGCATCGGGTGCAGCAGGTGCTGCACAATCTGGTCAGCAACGCGATCAAATTCACCGATCGCGGTAAAGTGACGGTCAAGATCAGTGGACGCGCGACAATTCCGCTGCTGATCGAGGTGCGCGATTCCGGGATCGGCATGACACCGGAGCAAGTGTCGCGACTGCATGACGAGTTCAGCCAAGCCGACAGCTCAATCACCCGGCGTTACGGCGGCACGGGTTTGGGCATGTCGATCACCCAGTCTTTGGTTGATCGCATGGGCGGCGCGATCTCGGTCGATTCCGCACGCGGGCGCGGCACGACGATCAGCGTGACACTGCCGTTGCCGCTGTGTACCGTGGCGGCTGACCGGGTTGCAAAAGCCCCGATGGCCGCAATTGGTCTTACGGGGCTGCGTCTGCTGGCAGCTGACGATAACCAAACAAATTGCGCCGTACTGGAAATGATGCTGTCCCGACTTGGCGCAGAGGTGGTCATCGTCAACGATGGCGCAAAAGCTGTGCAGGTTTGGGAAGCCGGGCGGTTTGACGCAGTGTTGCTGGATATTGCGATGCCCGTGATGGACGGCCCGACGGCTTTGCGGGAAATCCGCGCGCTTGAGGCGTTGCACGGCGTCCTGCCGATCCCGATCATTGCCGTGACAGCCAATGTGATGGCGCATCAGATCGCAGACTATATCGCTTGGGGGTTTGACAGCTGTATCAGCAAGCCGATCAGCTCGATTGATCTGTCGCTGGCTATCAGCTCTTTGGTTGGATCGGCAGCAAAATCCTTGCCGTAAGGCAAGCTTAGACTGCGCCTTAGGTGTCCAGCAGGGATTCCATTTCCACCAGAAGAGCCTCTAGCATGGGATCAACGATCAGCCGAAAATACTCAGGATCGGCACATTTTTCCAGATTTTCGGTGATGGTATGATCCAAGGCCGCCGCGAGCTGTCCGGTTCTAAAAAAACCAAGCGTCGCCCCCACGCCAGAGATTTTGTGGGCGATGTCGGCGATCTTCGCCACCTCATCTTGTGGGTTTTTGCCATGCCGAACAAGCTTGCGATAGACTTCAAGGGCCATGATGCGTTCAACAATCAAGCCGAGAAACATCGCGCGTGCGGGCTCTAGTACGGCCGTCATGTCCTTGTTTCCGCCTGCTGATCCGACAAAGAATCGCAATCCGGTCATGCGGCGGTCCACCAAGCCTTGGTCTTTACGTCCGAGCGTGATTGGGCAAGTGTCACCGCGTGATCAAGGATACTTGTGGGATTGAACAGGCCAAAGAACGAGGTGCGCGCCAAATCCCCGACTTTGATCTGCGGCACGGGTAGACGATCTGCCGCATAAAAGCTGGCGAAATCTTCGAGGCCCGACTGTATTTTCGCTTCCAATTCAGACCGGTCTGTTGACATAGCCTGCGACAACACGGCGACGAAATTGCCCGCGCCGGCGTAGGCAATCATCATCTGTTCGGACTTCACCGCATCACTGATCGCCGAGGCGACATCGCCCAGCATGTTCACAAAACCCGAGGGCGAAGATTCTTTGAAGAATGCATGCGCATTATTTACTGAAATGCCAAAGGCCGCGGTGGAGTACATCCGCTTGCCTCCCAGCATCAGCAGGTAGTTTTCAAGTGCAAGATATTCGACGCCGCGCTCAAATCCGGGGATCGGGAACGGGGTGTCAAAATCCACGTCGATGGCGATGATGTCGCTGCGCTGGTCAAACTTCTTTTCGAGGGAAGCCGTGAGGCTGCGTTCTTTCAGCAAACGCTCTGCCATGCCGATGCGGGCTTTCAGGTCGATCGGGTCAAGTGGCTTGGTGATGTAATCGGTCGCTCCGGCGGCAAATGCATCATCTATGAAGCGTTTGCCGGTCATCGCCGTGATCATTACGATCGGCGTCCGTCGATAGTCGGGCAAATTGCGCACATTGTGGCACAGTTGCACACCGCTCATGCCCGGCATCTGGATATCCAGCAAAAGACAATCGAACGCTTCCTCTGCTTCTACCAATTTGAACATTGCTTCGTGACCAGAGCGCGCGATGGTCACATCGTCTTTTCCAAGAGCGCCAAGCATCGGACGTAGGACTCCCAGAAAAATCGGATCGTCGTCTACCGCAAGGATCTTCATTCCTAACCCCAATCGTCTTTTGCGCCTTCTGGTTGCATAGCATTTGCATGGCACTTTGCTAAACCTTATCGACAAACTAAACACAAACTTTGTCAAATATTGGGCAAAAAAATCATTTACCTGAATTCTGTCGAGAATATTTTCGCGCTAAAGTTGTTTTTTGCTGCACTCATGGGCCGACCCTCACTGCGCTAGCGGTTGAAGTCTTGCAGAATCGACGTGCCGGGCAGTGCAAGATCTGCGTGTTTTCGTGCTTGTCCGCTGCATTCGGGCGACCACCCGATTGGCCATAGCCATCGTTTTTGCCGTGGCAAGAACCGGGAATAAAATACTGACTTTAATGATTATTTTTTATTTTGGGGCTTCGAAAAGTGGATGCGCCGTGTTGGCCATGCTGTAGTAACCAAGATCTATTGACATGCGGTCGGATGAAGCGAGGCGAGGATCAGGTTGGAATGTGCAGCAAAGACGAAGCTGCACAACAACAACCCAAGCGCGAGCGTCAGCGCAAACCAAAGCGCGCGCGTGCGGGCTGTCAGGGCGAGGGCGACGAGCGCACGGGGAATGGGTTTTAGCACGACGGCCCCCGTATCGCTTTGGCGATGAGGCCGATTCTGATTCTTCCTTAACGTGCAATGTCTGCGGCGCAAAAGCCTGAACTGCGCCATAGGCAATGGTCCAGAACGCCCCGAAGCGGCCATCACGAAGATGACCGAGGCCGCAACGCTTTGTGCTGGGTCAAGCTGTGCGAAGGCCGCCTGCGTGGCCTGCGGCGCAAAGCGCATGATCAGGCGAAACACCGCCAAGCGTCTGGGATGACCGAACGCGGCAATAGCGTGGGGGATTGGTGTTGCCTCTATCGTTCCTGAATGCTGGAAATGCTGATGTGGCAAGCGAAGTTGTTGTAACTACTGGGCCTTAGGCAGCTTTGGCGGAAGTTACTGACAGGCAAAAACCCGCATCACCCAGTCTTGGGGTGGGCTTGACAGCTTTCCAGTTTCTATTTAACGTGTTAATTATAGCGAAGGAGAGTAATATGCCGCATCTGACCATCGAGTATTCTGCCAATCTTGACGGCAAGATCGACATGGCGGGGCTTTGCCGGGCGCTTCATGCTGCAATTTTGGCGAGCGGTTTGTTTGAAATGGGCGCAATCCGGGTCCGGGCTGTGCGATGCGCGGCGTATGCGGTGGCGGATTTGCTGGCGGAAAACGCCTTCGCCGATTTGTGGTTGCGGATTGGGGCAGGGCGCAGTGCTGCGGACAAGGCACGGGCGGGCGAGATGATCTTTGCCGCTGCCACTGCGCATTTTGCGCCGCTGTTTAAGACCCCGTATTTCGCGCTGACGCTAAATCTATCCGAACTCGATCCGGCGCTCAGCTGGAAGAAAAACGCCATTCATCCGCGCCTGCGCGCAAAATAGGGCCCCGAGATGTCAGATCTGACGACCAATATTGCCCGAGCTGACGGGTATCTGGCGCGGTTCCGCAGCGAAGGCGTGCTGAACCACATCGGTGGCAAGGCGGTGCCCGCGCAGGATTGCGCGACGTTTGAGATCATCTCTCCGGTTGATCTGCAGCCTTTGGCGCAGGTGGCGCACGGCAAGGCGGCGGACGTGGCGCAAGCTGTGGCGGCGGCGAAGGCAGCCTTCCCGGTATGGCGGGCGATGGAGGGCGAGACGCGCAAGGCGTTGCTGCACCGGATTGCCGATGCGATTGAGGCGCGAGCCGAGGAGATTGCCTTTGTCGAGGCGATGGACACCGGGCAGTCTATTCGGTTCATGGCGAAGGCTGCGCTGCGCGGCGCAGAGAATTTCCGCTATTTCGCCGATCTTGCCCCCAAGGCGCGCGATGGTCAGACCCTGCGCGCCAAGGGGCAGGTCAACATGACCACCCGCACGCCGATTGGTCCAGTTGGCATCATCACGCCGTGGAACACGCCGTTCATGCTGTCGACGTGGAAAATCGCTCCGGCTTTGGCGGCGGGTTGCACGGTGGTGCATAAGCCCGCCGAATTCTCGCCGCTGTCGGCCCGTCTGCTGGTGGAGATTGCTGAAAGTGCGGGCCTGCCTGCCGGGGTGTGGAATCTGGTGAATGGATTTGGAGAGGATGCAGGGCGGGCTTTGACCGAGCATCCCGATATCAAGGCGATTGGCTTTGTGGGTGAGTCGCGCACGGGCAGCATGATCATGAAGCAGGGTGCCGATACGCTGAAGCGGGTGCATTTTGAACTCGGCGGCAAGAACCCGGTGATCGTATTTGCTGACGCTGATCTGGAGCGGGCGGCGGATGCGGCGGTGTTTATGATCTATTCGCTGAACGGTGAGCGTTGCACCTCGTCGTCGCGGTTGTTGGTCGAGGCGCAGATTTACGATGCATTCACAGGGATGGTGGCTGAGAAAGCCAAGCGGATTGTGGTGGGGCATCCGTTGGACCCCAAGACCGTGGTCGGGCCGCTGATCCATCCGGTGCATGAGGCAAAGGTGATGGAGTATATCGAGATCGGTCGCGCCGAAGGGGCCACTGTCGCAGCAGGTGGTGCCAAATTCGCGGGGCCGGGGGGGGGCTGCTATGTCAGCCCGACGCTGTTTACCGGCGCGCATAACCAGATGCGGATCGCGCAGGAGGAGATCTTTGGCCCGGTGCTGACCGCGATTCCGTTCAAGGATGAGGCCGAGGCCTTGGCGATGGCCAATGACGTGCAATACGGCCTGACGGGTTATCTGTGGACATCGGATGTCACCCGCGCCTTCCGCTTCACCGATGCGTTGGAGGCAGGGATGATCTGGGTGAACTCGGAAAACATCCGCCATCTGCCCGCGCCGTTTGGTGGGGTGAAGAACTCCGGGATTGGCCGAGACGGTGCGGAGTGGTCGTTCGATTTCTATATGGAAACCAAGAATATAGCCTTTGCCACCCAAGCGCACGCCATTCCGAAACTTGGCGGCTGAAACCACAATAATTGCTTCCACGGAGGAAGAAAATGCCCGTTCCCAGCCCCGTACTCTACCCTGCGTTCAACGTCATTCGGCTGAGCCACGTTGAGCTTGCCGTCAAAGATCTGGCCGCCAGCCGGGCATTTTACGTCGATCTGCTGGGCTTGCAGGTCAGCCACGAGGACGCCGAGGCGATCTATCTGCGCGCGATGGAGGAACGCGGCCATCATTGCGTGATCCTGCGCAAGGCCGATATGGCGGCGGTCCATGTGCTGGGTTTCAAGGTCTATGCCGAGGCCGATCTGGACGCCGCCCATGCTTTCTTCTCGGCGCAGGGTTTGCCCGTGGCTTGGGTAGAACGCCCGTTCATGGGCCGCACTTTGCGCACGGCTGACCCGCACGGGATTCCATTGGAATTCTACGCTAAGATGGACCGCTTGGCCCCTATCCACCAGAAATACGCGCTGTATCATGGCGTCAAACCACTTCGGATTGACCATTTCAACTGCTTCTCGCCCGACGTCGATGCTTCGGTCGCGTTCTACAATTCCTTCGGCTTCCGGGTGACGGAGTATACAGAAGATGCCGAGAGCAAAAAGCTGTGGGCGGCGTGGATGCATCGTAAGGGCGGCGTGCATGACATGGCCTTCACCAATGGCCGTGGCCCGCGCCTGCACCATCTGGCGTTCTGGGTGCCGACGCCGTTGAACATCATCGACCTGCTCGATCTGATGGCGACCACCGGATATGTCGGCAATATCGAGCGTGGGCCGGGGCGGCACGGTATTTCCAATGCGTTTTTTCTGTATATCCTTGATCCAGATGGCCACCGCACCGAGATCTATTGCTCGGATTATCAGACGGTTGACCCTGATCTTGAACCGATCAAATGGGATCTGAAGGACCCGCAGCGCCAGACGCTTTGGGGCGCACCTGCGCCGAAAAGTTGGTTCGAGCATGGATCAAGCTTTGCCGATGTGGCGATGCGGGACTCGGCCCTGGCCGCGCAACCGATCATAGCGCCATAGGGGGGTCTTGGATGAAATTTGCCAGCTTTACCCATCAGGGCCTTAGAGCTTGGGGGGCCATCACCGCGGGCGGGGTGATTGATCTGTCGGCGCGTCATGCTGCCGTTTGGCCTACCTTGCGCGCGGTGATCGAACAGGGCGCTTTGCCCCGGCTGAGCGATCTGTCGATGGGGCAGAATCCTGATTTTGCGGTGTCTGAGATTGCATATGACATCCCGATCACGGCCCCCGAGAAGATCCTCTGCGTTGGGGTCAACTTTCCTGAACGCAACGCCGAGTATAGGGATGGCAAGGAAAATCCGCCGTTTATGTCGCTGTTTCCCAGGTTTGCGCGCTCGTTCACTGGGCATGGTCAACCGCTGATCCGCCCGCCGGAAAGCCAGCAGTTGGACTATGAGGGTGAGGTCACGATCATCATCGGCAAGGCAGGGCGCCGGATTGCCGAAAGAGATGCCCTTGGCCATATCGCGGCGCTGACCCTGTGCAACGAAGGCACCATCCGCGACTGGGTGCGCCATGCCAAGTTCAACGTCACGCAGGGTAAAAACTGGGACAACTCCGGCGCGATCGGGCCGTGGATCGTGCCCTATACTGATGAGGCGCAACTGGCGGACATTGGTTTGCAGACGCGGGTGAATGGCGCGGTGCGGCAGAGTGATCGCACCAGTCGGATGATGTTCGGCTTCCGGCAGATCATCGCCTATATCTCAACCTTCACCACACTGGTTCCGGGGGATGTCATCGTCTGCGGCACGCCCACTGGGGCGGGCGCGCGCTTTGATCCGCCAATCTGGCTGAAGCCCGGCGATGTGGTAGAGGTCGAGGCTGATGGCATCGGTATTCTGCGCAACACCATCGCCGACGAGGTTTTATAATGCTGTCGAAACCTGAGATCGATGCCGCCGCCGCGCGCCTTGTGGCAGCAGAGAAAACCCGCGTGCAAACCGGGCTGTTGTCGCTGTTACACCCGGCCATGACGATGGATGATGCCTATGCGGTGCAAGCCGCCTATGTGGCGCAGCGCCATGCCGAGGGGCGGCGCACCATCGGCTGGAAGATCGGGCTTACGTCAAAGGCGATGCAATATGCGCTGAATATTGCTACCCCGGATTCGGGGGTTCTGTTGGATGATATGATGTTTGAGAATGGCGCCACGATTGCGGCGGATCGGTTTATCGAGCCACGGATCGAGGCGGAATTGGCCTTCGTGCTGAAAGCGCCGTTGCAAGGTCCGGGTGTTTCGGTGACCGATGTGATGAACGCCACCGATTATATCCTGCCCGCGTTGGAGATTTTAGACACCCGCATCCTGCGGGCCGATCCCGACACTGGCAAGGCCCGCACCATCGTCGACACCATCTCGGACAATGCCGCCAATGCGGGCATCGTCACGGGCGGGCGGGCGATGCGGCCGGATAGTTTTGATCCGCGCTGGGCCGGTGCCATCGTGATGCGCAATGCCGAGGTCGAGGAAACCGGGCTTGGTGCCGGCGTGTTGAACCAGCCCGCGCGAGGCGTGGCATGGCTGGCCAATCGCCTGTCGCAGTATGCTCAGCGCATTGAGGCCGGGCAGATCGTGCTTTCAGGTTCGTTCATTCGCCCGATTGAGACGCGTCATGGCGATACCATTCTTGCCGATTTTGGCCCCTTGGGCACGGTCGGCTGTTTCTTTGCCTGACAGATCATGATGCCGGGCGTCTTTGCCAAGCTCAATTCGGCCCGTGTCGGCTCTGCAGATTAATCGTCACCCAATCTCAAGGATCAACGCACCTTCAAGCCGATCCAGCGCCAGCGTCAAAACTCCGGCCTCGCAAGCGATATCCTTGCCGTTCAGGTTTGCGGTTTTCAGGCCAGCGCCAAGACCATGCGGGTTCAGGATTTTCACCACACAGGGCGCGGGGCCGAGGGTCAATCGAAGTTCCACCTGCGGCCAAGCCTTTGGAAAACACGGCGCGAAGCGTAGGGTGTCGCCTTGGCGGGTGAGGCCCAGCAGCCCCTCAATCCCGGCGCGGTACATCCATGCGGCAGAGCCGGTATACCAGGTCCAACCGCCGCGCCCTTCATGCGGCGCGACAGAATAGACATCGGCGGCAATCACATAGGGTTCGACCTTGTAGCGCGCCGCCTCGGCGGGTGTCAGGGCATGGTTGATCGGGTTCAGCAGGGCGAACAGCGCACCCGCCGCGTCACCGTTGCCAAGCCGGGTCTGCGCCAGCACCGCCCACATTGCGGCGTGGCTATATTGGCCGCCATTCTCGCGCAGGCCGGGTGGATAGCCCTTGATGTAGCCGGGATCTGGCATCGAGTGGTCAAACGGCGGGGTGAACAGAAGGGCTGCGTCGGGTTTGATCAGGCGATCCGTCATTGACTGCATTGCCGTAGCCGCACGTTCAGGGACCGCAGCCCCCGACAGCACCGCCCAAGATTGCGCGATGGAGTCGATCTGACATTCCGCCGAACTGGACGACCCCAGCAGGCTGCCATCGTCAAAGCGGCCCCGGCGATACCACGCGCCATCCCAGCCGTCGCGCTCAATCGCCAACCGCACACTTTCCGCATGAGCCTGCCAACGGGCGGCGCGAGTGGGGTCGCGGGCTTCAACAAAGGGGCGCATGGCGCGGATTGTGGCGATCAGCAGCCAGCCCAGCCAGACAGAGGTGCCTTGCCCCGCCTCGCCGACGCGGTTCATACCGTCGTTCCAGTCGCCTGTGCCGATCAGCGGCATGCCATCCGCTCCGGTCAGTTCAATCGCCTGATCCAAGCCACGCGCGCAATGTTCAAACAGCGTGGCGGTGGTGTCGGAAATGCCGGGTTGGAAGAAATTGTCATGCTCACCGGGGCGCAGGTCGGCGCCTTCGAGGAAGGGGAGAATCTCGTCCAGAACCGTGGCATCGCCAGAGACGCTGATATATTGCGCCACCGCATAGCTAAGCCAGACCCGATCATCCGAAATTCGCGTACGCACGCCTTGGCCCGAGTGCGGCAGCCACCAGTGCTGCACATCGCCCTCGGGGAACTGCCGTGCTGCGGCGCGCAGAAGGTGCGCCCGCGTCATTTCGGGCCGCAGGGCGGTCAGCGCCATGCCATCTTGCAACTGGTCGCGGAAGCCATACGCGCCGCTGGCCTGATAGAACCCGGCGCGGGCCCAGATGCGGCAGGCCAAGGACTGATACATCAGCCAGCCGTTCAGCATGATATCCATTGCGCGATCCGGGCTGCGCACTTGGACGGTGCCGAGCAAGTCACCCCACCACGCCTTTACCTCATCCAGCACCGCTGTCAGATCGCGGGCGCGGGTGGCAAGGATCAACGCGCGGGCCTCTTCCAGGCTGGTGGTTTGGCCCAGTAGGAAGGTGACATCAACGCTTTGCTCTGGTGCGAGGGTGATTTCACGTTGCAAAGCGGCGCAGGGATCAAGCCTTGGTCCGGCATTGCCAGAAAGATCACTCAGCCGCGCAGGGGCAGCCATTGAGCCCCCACGCCCCAGAATCTCGGCCCGATCCGCGCTGCGGCTGGTGGTTTCAGCCCCCAGATCGGCAAAGGCCACCCGGCCCGGAAACGCCATGCCGCGCGGATTGCGCACCAGTATCGCACCCGTTTCTGCGTCAATCTCGGTGATCAGCGCCGTCGCCGTAGCCCCGCGCGAGGTGCCGAGCACCCATTCGGCATAGCCCGTCACCGAAAGCCTGCGGTCGCGATCCGAGGTGTTGCGCAGCGTCAACTGCGTGATTTTGACCGGGGCATCCATCGGGACAAACTGCATCATATCGGCTTCGATGCCGTTGGCTGTGTGCTGAAAGCGGGAATAGCCAAAGCCGTGGCGGGCGATGTAGCTGCCGTTGCTGCGGATGGGCAGAGCGGTGGGGGTCCAGATTTGCCCGGTCTCAAGGTCTTGCAGATAGATCGCTTCGCCCGCCGGATCGCTGACGGGATCATTTGACCATGGGGTGATCTGGTTCTCGCGGCTGTTTTCGGCCCAAGTGAAGCCGCTGCCATCGGCGGAAACTTGGAAGCCAAAGCTGGGGTTGGCGATCACGTTGATCCATGGCGCGGGACTGGTTTGGCCATCTTGCAGCACAGTCACATATTCGCGGCCATCCAGATCAAAACCCCCGGTTCCGTTGAAGAACTCCAGTTCTGGAGGAGTGATCGGCGCGCTGGGCAAGGCAGACAGCACCAGCTTTTGCGGCGCGGGGGCTGGGGTGGCAGGCAACAGATCAAGCTGTGCGCCGATGCTGCCCCGGCTGGCGATCAGCACCATGGCGGCTGCGGCCACCAGCCGTGCGCGTGTCTCAGGTGGGGTCATATCGGCGCGCAACGTGTAGATCTTGCCCGCGGTTCCTGTCTTGCCCGGGCGGGCTTGGGAAGAGCGCACGGCGGCGTCAATGGCGATTTGAAGATCTTGCACATAGGACGAGGCGCGGTCGTTCAGGATCACCAGATCGACGGCCAACTGCCGCATCTGCCAGTATTCTGCCGCCGCAAGCACCTCTTGCAGCCGCCCGATATCCTCGGCATCGCTGATCAGGAACAACACGATGGGCAGATCGCCCGAAACCCCCAAGGCCCACAGATCAGATTGCGGCCCGGCCCCGGCGCGGATTTGCGCCGCACTGGCCCGCAGCCGGCCATCACCGCGCACCAACATACCAGCCAGCCGTTGGAAGTCCGAGGCGGTGGTGGCACTGATACCCAGATGGCGCAGTTGCACCTGCGTTTGGGTCCAAGCCAGCGTCACCGCCCGACCAAAGGCAGACGAGTCGCGGTGGCGTTCGACAAGATCCAACAAAGCCTCGGGCGTGTCGGCGATCATGGTCCAGAACGTCACGCGCACGCGGCCGCCACCGGGGATCAACACGCGACGCCGCAGCGAAAATACCGGGTCCAGCACGGTGCCGATTGTGCCCGAAAGCGGGGTCTCGGCAGCGGCAGGATTGCTGAGCATCTGCCCACGCCCGATGAATTTCGCGCGATCCGTTTCGTATTGCAGGGGTGCGGTTTCGGCACCTTCCACCACGGCGAGATGCGCGGCCCACACCTCGGGGTCAGACGGACTGCGCTTGCGCCGTGTGGCGATCAACACGCCCAGTTCGGGCAAATAATCGGTGACAACGAACAGCTTTGAGAACGCCGGATGCGACAGATCGGCAGAGGCGGCCGCCAGCACGAGTTCGGCGTAAGAGGTTACGTCAATCTCACGCGGATGACGCCCGGTGTTGGTCAGCGTCACGCGACGGGCTTCGGCGTCATCCTCGGCAGAGACCACCACCTCGGTATGGGTCAGCAGATGGCGGGCGGTATGGGTGAAAGCCGCGTGATGTTCACAAAACACCGCGCGGTGCAGGCCGGGATCGCGTCCGGTGGGCAACACGCCCGCCGACCATTGCCCGCCCGAGCGCACGTCGCGCAGATAGATAAAGCCGCCATGCTGCGCCTGTGTGGCATCGGCGCGCCAGCGGGTGACGGCCAGATCGCGCCAGCGGCTAAAGCCTGCTCCGGTTGGGGTCAGCGTCACGCCATAGCTGCCGTTGGACAGCAGATGCGCGGTGGGTGCCACGGTGACCGGGCTTTCAAAATGGCGCACGACCGAGGCGGAAAGCGTTTCAACCGCCGCGACCAAGACTTCTTTGGCGCGGGGCGGAGCGATGGGCACATCGCGCGGCACCCGTTCTTGCAACAACAGCTCGACCGCCTGAATGATCGGCTCGGCATGGAACCGGTCGCGCAACAGCCCGTCGTGCAGCACATTGGCGATGGCGGTGATGGTCATGCCCTGATGATGCGCCATAAAACTGCGCACCACGACATTGGTGGCACCTTCGGGTAGGCGGGACGCGGTGAAATCCAGTGCTTCATAGAAACCAAAGCGGCCTTCTGCGCCGAGATCAGCCAAAGCCGCGTAGTTCTGCAGCGCCGCTTTGGCATCGACCATGGTGGCAAGTCCAGTGGCATAGGGGGCCAGCACGCGGTTTTCGCTAAGCCCGCGTTTCAGCCCCAACCCCGGCACGCCGAAGTTGGAATATTGATAGGTCATTTCCAGATCGCGGGCATTGTAGGCAGATTCTGATATCCCCCATGGCATACTTAGACTTGCCGCATAGGCCTGTTGTTGCTCGACAATCCTACGGTTGGTCTCCTCCAGCACCGACCCCGCAGGCGCACGCATCACCAGCGACGGCATCAGATATTCAAACATGCTGCCCGACCACGAAATCAGTGCCGATCCCGCGCCGATGGGGGTGGCCCCACGACCCAGACGGAACCAATGCCGGGTTTCCACATCGCCCTTGGCAATCGCAAACAGGCTGGCAAGCCGGGCCTCAGACGCCAAAAGGTCATAGCAGTTGGCGTCAAGCGTGTTGGTCGAGACGGAAAAGCCGATCGACAGCAGCTTCTTTTCCGGCTGCATCAGAAAGCCGAATTCCATATCCATCGCGAATTGCCGTGCCTGATCGCCCACGGCGCGCAAGCGTTCGGGGGAAACCGGATCAGCCAGTTGGCTGGCGTGACTGGCGGCAATAGCCCGAGTCCAGAACGCGAGTTCCGAACCTGCTCCAGCATGGGCCTCAGCCAATATGGCGGCCTCTGTGGCGCGGGCGGGATGGTTGGCGACCTGTTCAAGCAAAGCAGAGAGGCGCGGGTCTGGGTTGGCCGAAAGCGCCTCAAGCGCCAAAGCCAGCGCATCGTGCAGCCCACGCAGATCGGGTGCCGCGGGGCGTGTTTGCCATTCTTGGCAGGCCTGCGCGACGGCAATCAGATGGCCGGCAAGGTTACCGCTATCGACGCTGGAGACATAGGCCGGGTCCAGTAGGCGCAGGTCTGAGGTGTCGTACCAGTTATAGAGGTGGCCGCGAAACCGTTGCAACTGCTGCATGGTGGTCAGGGTTTGCTCCAGCCGCGTCACGGCCTCGGCCTGACCGATCCAGCCCATGTCTTTCGCCACCGTCACCGATAGCAGATACAGGCCGATATTGGTGGGCGAGGTGCGGGTCGCCACCACCGGACGCGGGGTTTCCTGAAAGTTGTCAGGGGGCAAAAAGTGGTTAGCCTCGGTCACGAAGGCCTCAAAATAGCGCCAGGTGCGCCGGGCGATCAGGCGCAACGCGGTGCTCTCGGCGGTGGTCAGCGGCGGCGCGGTGCGGCCCATGCGGGGCAGGCTGACCAGGCGTGCGATGGCGGGGGCGGTCAGCCAAATGGCAGCAAAGGTCAGGGCCAGAGGCCAGATCGGTGCGTTCAGCACGACGACCAAGCCACACAGGAACAGCCCCAGCGCCACGCCGCGCGCTTTAAGCAGATAGAACCGAGCATAGCTGGGAAGTCCGCCGCTGCTGGATTGCGCCGCTGTCAGCCATTCCAACAAATGCGTGCCCCAGCGCAGCCGCATCGCGGTGCGCGCAATCGCATCCAACATCAGTGCCGACGTATCCGCCAGAAAGGCCACCGTCAGGGCGATCTGCGCAAAGGCAAGCTTAACATCCGCCAGCAGCGCTTGAAAATGACTGCGCGCGGTGATCCCCGCTCGCCCCGGCAGAATGGCCAAAGGCAGCGCGATCAACCTTGGCAGGGCTAGTAACACCAGCACCGCCGCCGTCCAAGCTAAGGCCTGCGGCAGCGGCAACAGCCAGCCTGCAAGCAACGACAGCAGTGTCATCGGGGCCAGCAGAGAACGGCGCAGATTGTCTATCATCTTCCAGCGATTCACCGCCGAAATCCCGCCCGTGGTTTTCCGTTTGCCACTGATCCACGGCAACAACTGCCAATCGCCGCGCACCCAGCGGTGCTGGCGGCGGGCGTCGACATCTTGGCGGGCGAGAAAATCCTCGATCACTTGAATATCGGACACAAGACCCGCACGCGCAAAGCTGCCTTCGAACAAATCGTGACTTAACATGGTGTTGTCTGGCACCCGGCCGTCGATGGCTGCCATGAAAGCATCAACGTCATAGATGCCTTTGCCGGTAAACGACCCTTCAGAGAACAAATCCTGATACACATCCGAACACGCCGCCGCATAGGGCTCGATCCCGCCGGGACTAGAGGAAATCCGCTGATAAAGCGAACCATCCAGCCCCAGTGGCAAGGCTGGGGTCACTTGCGGCTGCAAAATGCCGTAGCCCGATGTCACACGCTGCGTGGCGGGATCAATGACCGGGCGGTTCAGCGGATGCGCCATTTTGCCGATCAACCGCCGCACAGTGTCGCGCAAAATCCGGGTGTCCGCGTCCAGCGTGATGACGAATTTCACGCCTTGCGGCACCACAGCACCGGGCAAAAAGCTGGTATCCGCAGCCCCGCGCAGCAGGTGGTTTAACTCGATCAACTTGCCACGCTTGCGCTCCCATCCCATCCAGACGCCTTCGGACGGGTTCCATTGCCGCTCGCGGTGCAGGAATAGAAACCTGTCGCCATCGTCGCAGGGATAGGTGGCGTTCAACTTGGCAATGGCGGCGCGGGCGGTGGTGATCAAAGCGGTGTCTAGCGGGGTGGTGGCCTCGGTTGCATCTGGGCCATCGGACAACAGCGCGTAATGCAGCGCCCCACCGATGCTGGAGAGGTGATGCACTTCTAGCTGTTCGATCTGCTGCATCAGGTCTTGCACATTGGCCAGCAAAACCGGCACCGCAACAAGCGTGCGCAGATTTGCGGGGATGCCGTCTTCCAGCGACAGGCCCGGCAGCGGTTTGGGCCCGACCAGCCGAGTGATCAGCAGATTGACCAGTGCGGTTCCAGCCTCAACCGCCAGCCAGACGCCACTAAGGATCAGCGCTGCGCTGTGCAACCCGGTCAGCCATAAGGCCGCCGTCAGGAACAGCACGGCAGCCAAAGCAATCGCGCCCAGATACCCCGGCAACCCCATCCGCCGCCATTGTCGACCCAGTGTGAGGCGCAGGGGCGGCGCATAACCAAGAGCGCGACTTAGGGCATCGCGACCTGCGCCAAGCAGCGCAAAACCCGGATCACGCGCGGCAGGCGTGTCGCCCGTTTGCGCCATGGTCAAAGCGGCCTCTGCCACCGCAGCCTCGTCATGGCCTGAATGGCGGGCGAGCATTTCAATGGCGGTGCGGTAACTGTTGCGGGTGGCAAAATCCATCTCGCGATAGCCCGAAGCTGCGCGCAGGCGTGCTTCAATCAAGCTGGACGCTTCGAAAAAATCGGCCCAATCCAGTTCAGAAAGCCGTCGCATCGAGGCGACGATATTGCGCATGGTGACATTCGACGCGCCTTGCCGCGCCTGCGCATGGGCCACCACCGTCTCAACCGACAGGCCCAAATGCCGCAAGCGGTCCTCAAGCCAGCCCGACAGTGGCGTTTCCGCCGGATCGGTGCCGCGTAGGCGTTTGGCGACCTGCGCCACCATGATCTCGGACAGGTCAACACCATCTAGCCCGGCCAGAACCGTGTGGGCAGAACCACCGGAAGCGCTGGAGGCCAAGACCCGATCCACCAAATCGTCGGCAGCTTGGCGCAAGCGGGTTGCTTCGGTGATCTGCTCGGCCAAGCGGCGCATATTCTCGATCAACACGATACGCAGGGTGATCGCCACCGCCCATAACTCGCCAATCGTCAACGGCTGAACCGTTTGATAGGCTTGGACAAAACGTAAAAGGGCGGTCTCAGACAACAGGCTATCGGTATGCGCAACATAGGCCCATGCCAATCCCAACACGCGCGGATATCCCGCAAGCGGCCCATCGGCGAGTTTTGGCAAATGTCGGTAATAGCCGGGCGGCAGATCGTCTTCGATCTGGCGCAACTGTTGCTCGACGATGTGAAAGTTGTCCAACAACCACTCGGCGGCGGGGGGGATCGGTTGGCCTGCATCCAGCGACTGCGCACCAGATCGGTAAGCGACCAGCAAGGCATCGGCGTTGTCTTTGACCCGGACCAGAAGGCTGGACACCGCAACCGGGCGGCCTTGGCTGATGGGTTGAGCCGCTGCCAAGCTTACCGCGTGATGCTCTAGCCGCTCGATCCCAAAGAGATCAGAGCGGATCGGGGCTTTGTCACCCCACAACTTGTCGATGGACGTGCTCTGCAGCCAACCGGCACGGCGCAAGCGCCCCCTCACCTTGTGTGGGCCACGCTAACTTGTGCTGGCTGCGGCTGCGGCTGGTCATTTGGCGGCGTAAGGGGTTTGGCTTGGCTTGGCGCAAGCCGGGTATTTTGCGGCAAATCGGACCGCACCCGACGGGCCATCGCCGCCCATTTGACCTCGATCTGGTCCCAATTCATCGGCTTTCCTTTCAAGATTCGCAAATATGGAAATACAACTCGGACGAGAGGCAATCGTTCCCATCGCGCGATGTTTTGTTTGGGCCCAGGCTGTGCAGGGCCGCTGTGTTCACAGGGTGCTTAGACCGGCGTTTAACACGTGCCGGGCATCGGCACCGGGCGGGCTAAGGCAAATGGCGCGCCGATCGGGGGCAGGCAACAACTGCCAAGCCACTGACACATATCATCACATTCCAGCCCAAATCACAACCTAAGAGTGCACAAATGCCGCATCATCAGATCGTCGGATCTGCAGTATCAGCCCAAAGTATCAAGCAAATCACTTATTTTGGCGGCAAGTTCCAATGTGACAGCCGCAGCGTAGGGGTCCGCAGTCTGTTGCGTGCTTTCGGCAAATTTGACCATATCGTCCCGTATAGAAATCATCTCGGCGATTAGGATATCGTATTCTGTGACAGTAAAATCAGCGCCGACAGTGTCGACACGCGGGGCAAGAAAAAGGGTATTTCCGGTTGCCATTGTCGGGCTCCTCATCATGATAAATGCAGAGTGGGCGTGGGCCAAACGGCACCAGCGGATTGCGAACAATTTGGAATCGGGAAGGGGCCTGCGCACTAACACAGATCAGTCAGGGGGGCGCATTTTCAAAAAGCGCAGCTGATTGCGTCAAAGCAAAACCGCAGAGGCAAGGCTGCCGACCTCGCGGTGAAAAACGTGCAAATGCAAACCTGGGTCAGTGTTGCGGTGTATGTGCCGTGGTAGATTTTGTCATGGACCGGGACTAAGTGCGGTTCGGTTTTGGTGCAAACCGCAGTGAAGCGCTGGGGCCAGTCCGTTTTCCTCGGGGCTCTGGCGTTTCACGGCACGGGTTCAGCAACCACCCTGTTCACCGCAGCAGTGGGCCTTGGTGATCGAGATAAGCGCGGTCAAAGCCGGAAAGCTCGACCAAAGCTTCATAGTTTTGAAACGCGACCTTACCCTTTTGGAAGCTTAACATCCCTTCTTCGCGCAACTCTCGCAGCACGCGGTTGACATGCACTGCGCTAAGCCCCAGCGCATCCGCCAGCTGATATTGGGAAAGCGGACAGTTATAGCCTTTGCGATCCGCAAGCCCCACCAGTGTCAACCGCGCGCCCAGCTCTAGCAGGAAATGCGCCATGCGTTCGCTTGCATTGCGTCGGCCCAAGCCCACCAAATGCTCGACCACCATCGCCTCATCGCGCGACGCCGCCCAAAGCACGGCTGTGGCCAAACGCGGCGTTTGGCTGAAGGCGTCCAGCAGATCTTGCTCGTTGACCTCCGACGCCTGAACGCGGGTGATCGGTTCGACATTGTGATCAGCGGTGCGGAGCAAAACCGACCGCAGCCCCAAGAAATCGCCTGGAATCTGAAAGTCCACAATCTGGCGGGTGCCGTCTGGTAGCAGCTTGTAAGAACAGGCCCAGCCCGAGGCGACGATATACGCGGCCTGGTCTGCTTGACCCTGATGGATCATGTCGCAACCCGCCGCGAAGCTGCGCCTGCGGCGATACACATCTGACAAAACTGACAAATCGTCGTGCGATAGATCAACGAATGCTGTCAGCTTGCGGGCAAAGGGGCTGTCCAAAATCGACAACCCAGTACCTTGTACCGGCATACATTACCCCTTTGGGTTGCGACTGTGGGCCAAAGGCCCACCAAACGCCATTTCCTGCATTTGCGGGCCTTTGACACTGATGCAGATTAGCATGCTGTGCGATTTAACCGAAAAGATATCCACGGTGTACACAAATGCATGATAGCCCCATAGACTCATTACAGAAAGTTAAACTTGATGTCCGCTGTCCCCGACGTTGCTGGACTTGCCGCCCTTGCAATCTGCGAATCCCTGATGCTTGCGCTGAACGATCGCAAAGTGCTTCCTGAAATTGAAATTATCGGAGTCCTCAAAGATGCCGCCGCGGCGCATGAAAATGTGCCTGAAAGCGCCTTATCACCCGCGACGCATGCGGCGGTTGCAGCGCTGATCAACAAAATCATCGACGGTGGAAACTCGGTGCGCCGCCACTAAAGCGGGCTGTTTTTTGTCTGACGCAAAATCATCACACTTCGCGCCGTTCTTGGCGCGGTTTGTGTTTCAAGGCAAACGCAAACCGCTAGGCTTAGGGCCATGGGGTCAAAACCCCTGTCATCTCAAAATCTGTGAACGCCCGCACAGGGTGTCGATTGCCCCTCAGGATGGAAAACGATCAGCATCCTGCTTCCCATCCCGGCGTTGCAGCCTAACTTGGCGACGCGAAAGGGAGGCTCTTGATGCAATATCGACAGTTTGGCCGCACCGGATGGCAGGTCAGCGAGATCGCCTTTGGCGCGTGGCAGTTGGGCGGCGATTGGGGGGCTGTGGATGATACGGCGTCAATTCGCACCCTGCACCACGCCTTCGAGCGCGGGGTCAATTTCGTCGATACCGCCTATATCTATGGCAACGGCCATTCCGAGACGGTGATCGGCCAAGCGTTGCAACAATGGTCGGGGCACAAGATTTATGTGGCAACCAAGGCGCAGCCCGTCGAATGGCCAAGCCCCGATGACGAGGCCCCGCAGATGCGCGGGCGCTATCCGGCGTGGTATCTGCGCCGCATGGTCGATGATGCCCTGCGTCGGCTGCAACTAGAGCGGATTGACCTGTTTCAACTGCACTCTTGGATGACATCGGGGCTTTATGAACTGGATTGGCTTGAAACCCTGAACGCCCTGCGCATCGAGGGGAAGATCGACCAGATCGGCGTCTCGATCCGCGACTATCGCCCTGCCGATGGGGTTGATCTGGCACGGTTGGGGCTGGTGGCCAGCCAACAAGTTGTGCTGAACCTGTTCGAGCAACGTCCGGCGGCGGACTTGTTTCAGGCGGGCGCGGGCCATCAAGGCTTTATCGCACGGGTGCCGTTGGATTCAGGGTCGCTGGTGGGGCATTGGGACGAGACCACCTATGCCAGCTTCGCCGCAGGCTCGGTTCCCGCGCAGTTGTTCCGAGGCGATCGGTTTGCCGAAACGCTGGCACGCGTGGGGGCCCTGAAGACGCTCTGCGCCCCATATTATCCCACTTTGGCCGAGGCTGCGATGCGCTATGTGCTGTCATGCCCCGAGTTGTCTTGCGTGATTCCGGGCATGTTGAACCCAGAGCAGGTCGATATGAATGTGATCTACAGCGACGGCGCGCCGTTCCCGGCCGCGCTAAAAGCCGCCCTCGCCGCACATGTCTGGCCGCGCAATTTTTACCAGTAATTTCACATTATCCATAGGATGGCCATGACCCGCCAGTTAGAACTGCTGCGCCCCGGCCAGATTGCCGCGGAAATCGCCCGTTGCCCACGGGTTTGGTTGCCGCTGGGGACGATTGAATACCACAGCCAGCATTTGCCGGTGGGTCTGGATGGTTTGCAGGCGCACGGCCTTTGTCTGGATGCCGCCGACATTGCGGGCGGGCTGGTTTATCCGCCGTTGTGGTGGGGCACTGGTGGCGGGCATGGCGATTATCCCTGGACAGTGATGATGCCGGATCAGACCGAGATTGCGGCGCTGCTGCGCCAGACCCTAACCCGGTTGCAGGCTTTTGGCGTGCGGCATGCGGTGCTGTTCACCGGACATTTTGCTGATGAGCAACTGGCGATGATCGCTACTTTGGCCAATGACTGGAATGCGGCGGGTGGGCCGCTTCGGGCGTTGGCGCTAGGGGTCAATGGCAATACGGATGCGCCCTTGCCGCCCGATCACGCGGGGCGGTTTGAAACCACGCTGCTGGCCGCCTATCAGCCGCAAACGGTGGATCTGTCGCAACTGCCGCCCCCGCGCCCGGATGAGGCGGGCGAAGACCCGTATGGCGCGCAACGCCATGCACCCGATCACAGCCTGCACGGCATCTTCGGCCCCGATCCGCGTGGATACATCGCTGGTGAAGCCGCAGGCTTGCGTCACACCATGGCAGCATGGTTGGCAGCCAGTGCTGGCCCACTTTAGCCGCTATTCTAGGGCAATGTCGGGCAGGTTCTCGGGGCCATAAAGCACGAAAGGCACGGTTGACACATACGGCGGGGCCAGTTGCGTGGCCCCGGCAAAATTGAAATGGTTCAGCAGCACGTCGATGGCGAATTGGGCCTGTAACTCGGGACTTTGGTCGATGGTCATCGTCATCAAGCCATCGCGCAGACTTTGGTGGGTAAACGCCGTCAGCTCATGGCCGATAAACACGGGGGGCCGCAGCAAAATCCCTGCGCGGATTGCAGCCACCACGCCGCGATTGCCCGCCCCGACGTTGTAGATCGCAACCGCATCGGGATGCGTCCGAAAGGCGTCTTTCAGCCGTGCTTCAGACCGCACCGCATCGTCGCCACCTTCGACGATCTTTACCACAGCAAATCCCGCGCCTTGGGTGTTCAGATATTCGCTTAGCCCGCGCACACGATCCGCATGCGATTGAAAGCCAAGGTGGTTGCACAGCACAATCACCTCACCCGGTTGCGCCATCCGCGTCAGGAAATACCCAGCCGACCGCCCTGCTTTGGTATGATCGGTGCCGGCATAGGCCAGTCGCGCCGATCCCGGCAGATCAGATATCATCGTCACCACGGGTTTTCCCCGCGCCGCCAGATCGGCAATCGCATTGCGGATCAGCGGATGATCTTGCGCATAAACCACCGCCGCATCGCATGGGGTGCGCAGCAAAGCTTGTGCCACGCTGGTGGCGGATTCGGTGTCAATCGTCGTGCGATGCACAACCACGGTGTGATCCATCCGCTCGGACAGCCGGCGAAACTCGATCCCCATGCGGCGGATCAACGGCAGTTCGGGGCGGGCCAGAATCACATTGATACGCACCATGCGGTGATGGCTGACCGGCAGCATCCGCCTGAGCCCCAAGCTGCGCGCCGCCTGCAAAACCTGCTGGCGCACCTCATCCGAGACATTGCCACGCTCGTTGATCACACGGTCCACGGTAGCGCTGCCAACCCCGGCAAGCTGGGCGACATCGGCCAAAGTGATGCGAGAGGGGCGGTTATTTTCGGTCATAATTCCAACAATTTAGCGATTGAAGGCCAAAAGCGCGCAGCCAGCCTGATGGGTTTCAATCAACTATCCACTGCGACAATATGTCAAGCGGTTCTAGAACAGCCCGAAGCATTTGGCCAAGCGCCGGATGCGGACACGCACCAAAGCACAGTTTAAGACGGTGGGGGATGGATGGACGATCTAAAGTTTGGCAAGCGCAACAAACGCGGGGATTTTTCGCCCAGCACACCGTTGCAGGTGGCCCCGATCATCGTCTGGCCGCCACGGCCGCTGAAATTGCTCGCTTGGTTGCCGCATTACATCTTGCCATGGAATGCGCTGTTCATGGGCTTTGCTGCGGTGATCTGGTTCTATCTGACGCCTTCCAAGGAAACCCTGCAAACCCTGCATTGGACATGGATCGCGTTCATTCTGCTGCGCAATGCAGCGCTTGTGTTCCTGTTCTACGGCGCGTTGGAGTTGCGCCTGTATATCCGTCGCACGCAGGGAAACCGGTTTAAGTTCAACGGGTTGTTCCCGGCGGATAAGAAATCCGACGTGTTCATGTTCAAAAGCCAGAACATCGACAACATCCTGCGCAGCTTTGGCACCGGCGTGCCGATCTGGACCGCCTATGAAGTCGGGATGCTCTATGCTTGGGCGCATGGGTTTGGCCCTTGGACCACCTTCGAGGCGCATCCTTGGGCCCTGATCGCCCTGCTGGCCATCATCCCGCTGTTTCACGAGGCGCATTTCTTCTGCATCCATCGGCTAATCCACACGCCTTTCCTGTATAAATGGGTGCATTCTGTACACCACAACTCGGTCAACCCGTCGCCATGGTCCAGCCTGTCGATGCATCCGGTCGAACACCTGCTGTATTGGTCGGATATCCTGATCCATCTGGTGCTGCCGTCGCATCCGCTGTTGATGCTGTATCATCTGCAAGTCACTGGCACGGGGGCTGTGGTCGGTCACATCGGCTTTGACAAGATCGAGGCAGGCGAGGCCGCGATGGATAGCCACGCTTATGCCCACTATTTGCACCACAAGTATTTTGAGGTGAACTACTCTGACGGCATGGTGCCGTTCGACCAATGGTTCGGCACTTGGCATGACGGCTCGGCAGATGGCGAGGCCCGGATGGAAGCGCGGTTCCAACGCACCCGCGCCAAGGCCAACGCCAAGGTGAACAACGCCAATTCAACGACGGGCCGCTAAAGCCCGCCCCTAAAGGCGCTGCGGGAGGAGGAGAGATCCCCCAGCGCCCTGTCACCCCTAACACCCAATATCCGCCCAAAACGGCGGCAACTCGGAGGAGATGCGACAATGAAATTCCCGAAACTGAACATGAAGACCGTCCTGATGGCAACGGTTCTGGCTTTTGGTGCCCAAGCTGCGCTGGCCGAAGGCGTCAGCATTGCGGTGGTCGGCGGCAAGGCCGACGATCCGTTCTTTGCCAAGGTCAAAAAGGGCATTGATGATGCCACATTGGTGGTGGCGGCCCATGGCGGCACGGTCAACTATCTGATGCTGCAAAACTATGACAACATCGGCGGCGATGCGGCCAATCTGGTGCGCACGGCGATTTCGCAGGGCGCTTCTGTGATTGCGGTGCCAAACTGGGTGCCCGATGCGCAGGATGAGGCGATCAAGGCCGCGATGGATGCGGGCATTCCGGTGCTTCTGTATAATTCGGGTGGCGCGGATAAAGCCAAAGAGTTGGGCGCGATCAATTACATCGGCAACGAAGAATATCCGGCAGGTTTGGCAGCGGGGGCCTATTTCGGCAGCCATGGCTTCAAAAACGTGATCTGTGTCAACACTGTTCCGGGTGCACAGAACCTGGAAGATCGCTGCAAAGGCGTCGCGGACGGCATCGCCAAGGAAGGCGGCGTCTCGACGCAACTGCCGCTGCCAGCCTCCAGCTTTGGCGACCCGACCGCGGTGGCCGAAGCGATCAAGGCAACGCTGATGAAAGACCCCACCATCAATGGCGTGGCCACCATCTCGGCAGCGGATGCCAATTCGGCGGCGACGGGGATCGAACAAGCGGCTCTGACGGGCAAAGTGCAACTTGCGTCCTTCGATATGGACGGCGCGGGGCTGGACCGGATCAAGGCGGGCACGCAGCTGTTCGCTGTCGATCAACAGCCGTGGCTGCAGGGCTTTCTCGCCGTGTCGATGGCGGATGCCTATGTCAGCTTTGGCACTGCCATCGCCACCGCTCCGGTGCTGACCGGTCCGGGCATTGTCGATACCGCCAATGTTGATGCCACCATCGCTGGCGCTGCGGCCGGGTTCCGCTAAGCTTTCAACCGCCGTCCGGCCCTGCCACCATCTGCGGGGCCGGATATCTCAAGCGCCATGATCTGACCCACCCGCGACGCTGCGCGGCAAAGTCTTGGATCTGCATCGACGGGAACCTGTACATGACCAATACCACCACTTCGTTTTCCATCGGTGCCTTGTTGCGCCGCCCCGAGACAGGTTCATTCTTAGGACTTGCTGCCGTTTTCGGTTTTTTCAGCTTCTTTGGCGGCAGCAACTTTGCGTCAATCGGTGGGGCGGCGTCATGGCTGAACGTGGCCGCAGCGCTGGGCATCATCGCCATCCCCATCGGCCTTTTGATGATTGCCGGAGAGTTGGACATTTCCATCGGTTCATTGGTGCCCGCTGGGTCGATGATGGTGGCGATCATTTCGGGGCATTTTCACATGCCGATTCTGCTGGGCATTGGCGCGGCCCTAGCGCTCGGAGCATTCGTTGGCCTGATCAACGGCCTGCTGGTGGTGCGCACCGCCGTTCCCAGCTTTATCGTCACGCTTGGCACGCTGTTTGCGGTGGCTGGCCTCACGCTCGGTCTGTCGGTTCTGGTCACTGGCACCACCTCGGTGGCGCTGAAGGCCGGGCCCGAGGCGAAATGGCTGCTGGGGCGCTTTATCGGTGGCGTGTTCCAAGTCACCATTCTGTGGTGGATCGCGGCGGCGCTGCTTTGGGGTTTCCTGTTGCACTTCACCCGCTTTGGCAACTGGATCTTCGCGATGGGCGGCGACAAGGTTTCCGCCCGCAACGCAGGTATCCCGACCGACCGCATGACGATCTTGCTGTTCATGTGCAGCGGAGCCAGCGCCACCTTTGTTGGCGTAAGCCAAGCCATTCTGTATAACTCGGCCCAAGTGTCTGCGGGGCAATCCTATATCTTCAACTCGATCATCTCGGTTGTGGTCGGTGGCGTGCTGCTGACCGGAGGCTATGGGTCGGTGGTGGGGATCATCCTTGGCACTCTGACCTTCGCGGTGGTCAGCCAAGGCATCTATTACACCCCGTTTGATGCAAATTGGGCCAGCCTGATCATCGGTGTGCTTTTGCTGCTGGCAGTTCTGATGAACAACACTTTCCGCAAGATGGCGTTGTCCTATGCCCCGAAGAAAAAAGGAGCCAAGGCATGACCGCGCCGATCCTCAGCCTGAAAGGCGTCAACAAATCCTTCGGCCCCATCGACGTTCTCCACGACATCAGCCTTGATCTGCGCGCGGGCGAAGTGCTGTGCCTGCTGGGCGATAACGGTGCCGGGAAATCCACAGTGATCCGTCTGTTGTCGGGCGTACATCAACCCAGCAGCGGCAGCATCGAGATGGACGGCGCGCCGGTAAAGTTCAGCAGCCCGCGCGACGCCGCAGATCATGGCATTGCTACGGTTCACCAATTCGGCGGCACTTTTCCGTTGATGTCGATCGGGCGCAGCTTTTTCGTCGGCGTCGAGCCCACCAAAGGCTGGGGCCCGTTCAAAATCTATGACCGCAAAAAAGCTAACGCCATCGCGGTGGATGCTGTGCAGCGCCTTGGCATCACCCGCATCACCGATGGCGACCGTTTGGTGGGCGGGCTTTCTGGCGGCGAGCGGCAATCGCTTGCGATCGCCCGCGCCGTTCACTTTGGCGCGCGGGTGCTGATCCTGGATGAACCCACCGCAGCCTTGGGCGTCAAACAGGCCACCCATGTGCTGCGCATCGTCAATGAGGCCAAACGGCGTGGCTTGGCGGTGATCTTCATCACCCATCAAGTGATGCACGCCATGGCGGTTGGCGATCATTTTGCCGTGCTGATCCGGGGGGCGATTGCCGCCGATTTCCGCAAAGGCGACAAAACCCGCGAAGAAATCACCGACCTGATGGCGGGCGGGGCTTCAATGGCGACACTGGAGGCCGAGATTGAGGGTTATACGACCGCGCAGGGCGGTCAGCCAGCCAAACGCGCCTGAGCCAAGCATTTCCCAGGGTGTTGACTTCTCCCAACACCCCAAACCTGTTCGGGCCGGGGCATGCCTCGGCCCGAACGCTTTACGGATGTTTGGCCGCCGATAGCCCCTCAAACCCAAATCAAAAACGCCCCGGGCCAGACCGGGGCGTTGCATTTGCAGTGCGCAAGGGTCAGAGCAGGAAGTCGCCCGCGCCCAAGTTCAGGTTCCCCGTCAGTTGCACAATCAGATCGGGGTTGCCGTCGCCATCCAGATTGACCGCGATCTGGGTGATCGCATCGGCTCCGACGCCGAACTTCTCGATATGGATGGTGCCTGCGGCATTGCCACCCAAAACCAAGGCAAAGGCCTGATCTCCGGCGGTGGTTGGATCGGCGTCAAGCCCGGTGAAGTCCAGCTTGTCGATGCCAATCTGGAAGTCGGTGATCAGATCAGCCCCGCCCAACTGGTTCAGCGAGTCGGTGGCAGCGTGGAACACAAACACATCCGCGCCACTGCCCCCGGTCAGCACATCCGCCCCGGCATCGCCGATCAGCACGTCATTGCCACTGCCGCCGCCGAGCAGATCGACGCCCGCGCCCCCCTCAACCCGATCATTGTCAAAGCTGCCGTCGATGGTGTCGTTGCCGTCACCGCCTGTCATGGTGTCATTGCCAAGGAAGCCGTTCATCGCGTCGTTGCCGCTGTCCCCCGCCATCACATCATTGCCAAAGCCGCCGTTCATCGCGTCGTTGCCGCTGTCACCGTGCATCTGATCATCGCCAGAATCGCCGTTCAGCCGATCATCGCTGGAACCGCCGCTCATCACATCATTGCCCGAGTCACCATCCAACGTGTCGCTGCCGCTGCCGCCGAAGATCAGGTCATTGCCTGCGCCGCCAAACATCTGGTCCGCATCAAAGCCGCCGTCGATGCTGTCCGCGCCGTCACCGCCCAAAACGGTATCATTGCCAAATCCGCCGAGGATGCTGTCACTGCCGCCCATACCCTCTAGCCGGTTAGCCACCGAACTGCCGGTGATTGTGTCCACATTGCTGGTGCCGATCACATTCTCAAACCCCGAGAAAGTGGTGGTCCCAAAAGTGCCAGTCGCAAGGTTGATCTGATTGTTGCCACCGATCACCTGAAACAGCGTCGACATATTGGTGAAATCCAGCGTGTCGGTGCCCGCGTCGCCAAACAGCGCATCGCCCGAACTGGCCAGCACGGTATCGTTGCCAATGCCCCCGCGCACCAGATCATTGCCCGCGCCGCCGTCCAGCCGATCATCGCCCTCCCCACCGTCAAGGCTGTCATTGCCCAAGCCGCCCGACAGCACATCATTGCCGCTGCCGCCGGACATGCTGTCGTTGCCCGCATCGCCCGCCAGAATGTCATGGTCAGTGCCGCCATCCATCCGGTCATTGCCGCTGCCGCCGCTCATCGCGTCACGACCCGAGCCGCCAAACATCTGGTCATTGCCAGCCCCCCCGGACACCGTGTCATTGTCGGACCCTGCGTCGAGCAGGTCATTGTCGTTGCCGCCATCAAGGCTGTCACGCCCGCTGCCGCCAAAGATACTGTCATTGCCCGCACCGCCGAAAACGCTGTCATTGCCGCTTAAGCCCTGCAACTGATTGGCCAGGCTGTTGCCCACCAAACGATCGGCAAAGCCTGAGCCATTCACATTTTCGATGCTGATCAAACGGTCGCCCTGCGCGAAACCACCACTTTGCACCGTGCGATTGAGATCAACATTTACCGCCGCGGTCGAGCTGCTGTAGGTCGCGGTGTCATTATCCGCACCACCGTTCAGCGTGTCATTGCCCAGCCCGCCAAACAGCGTGTCATTGCCATCATCGCCGTTCAGGTTGTCATTGCCCGAGACGCCCAAAACAGCCTCGTCGTGCAGCACGTCATTGCCCTCGCCGCCCGACAGGGTGTCGTCGCCAACGTAGGAAAATAGCGTGTCATTGCCGGTCAGCCCGGAAATCACATCGTTCAAGACGCCCAAAGTGCCATCGGTGACTTCCGAGTCGTTGCCAAGGGTGCCGGATTTGCCAAAAAGGGATGCCATTTCAATCTCCATCAAAACTGTGCGACGCGGCGTGATTGCCGTCGTAAGGCTTGAATGCCATGCGGCGGGGCGGACGGCTGTTCCCTGCGGAACAGGGGTTTTGTGTGCAGGCTCTTGCGTGAAACCGAAGCACAGGCGAAGTTTGCCAAAAGCCACGGAGCCCGGATGAGCCCTGCACCGTCCCCACGCGAAAAACCAAGCTTCTGGCGGTCATTCCCGCTGTTTCAGGATTTGCCCGATGCGGTGCTGGCGGATATTGGGGCCAGTGCAACCCCGCAGCGCTGGGCCGCGGGCGCGGCGATCTTTCAGCGTGGCGATGCGGGCGAATGGTTGCTGGCGCTGAAATCGGGCCGGGTGCGGCTGTCGCTGATCACCCAAGCTGGCCGCGAACTGACCCTGCGCCATGCCGAAGCGGGCGATACTTTGGGCGAATTGGCGCTGTTCGATCAAGATCCCCGCTCGGCAGATGCCACCGCGGTGCTGGACACCACAGGCTATGTCCTCGCCCGCCGAAGTTACGAGGCGCTCGCCTGCAAGCACCCCGCCCTGACCATGGGCGTGGCCCGCTACCTTAGCCGCCGCTTGCGCGAGACGACCGATCAGTTGGAATCCATCGCGCTTTACCCGCTCGAAGCCCGTGCCGCGCGGTTCCTGCTGTTCACCTTGCGCCAGTTGAACGGACTTGATCTGCCCCGCCGCGCCACGCTGCGGCTAGAGATCAGCCAGACCGAGCTTGCCACCGTGCTGGGCGCCAGTCGCCCAAAGGTCAACCGCGCGCTTCTGGCTTTGGCCGAGGCGGGTGCATGGGTCAAAGGGCCAGAGGGCTGGGATTGCGACATTCCCGCCCTGCAAGCCTTGGCCGAACCCGATGCAGATTGAGCGTGCCGCCCTGCGCGTAGGTTTTGCGGCGCTGCTGGTGGCGGGTGCTGTGGCTTTGGCCATGCCCGACCGCCTGCGTGATCTGCGCGAGGCCGCCTTGGATGCGGGCCTTGCCGCGACAGCCACAGCGCCTACAGGTCAGGTGCAAGTGATCGAGATCACGGCACAAGATTTAGCCCAACTTGGCCGCTGGCCGTGGCCACGCATAAGGCTGGCGCGGGTGGTGGATCAGATCGCTGCCCAAAGCCCCGCCGTTCTGGGCCTTGATCTGGTGCTGTCTGGCCCCGATCCGGCTGGGCCGCTGGCCTTGTCCGATGTGCCGGGCGGTACGGCCCTGACCGATGGCGATGCCGCGCTGCAAACCGCATTGTCGCGCGTGCCAACGGTGCTCGCCGCCGCTTTGTCCGACCAAGCTGGCCGCGTGCCACCGTTGGCCCCACTGCTGTCATCTGGCCAGCCCGTGCCGACACAGCCATGGTTTGCCAACGGCCTAGAAGCCTCGACCCTGACTGCCGCGGGCCTTGGCGTCAGCGCCCTGCGCGGTGAGGCACAGGGCAGGGTCCGCCGCGTGCCCCTGCTGGTGCTGGCAGATCAATCCCCCGCCCCCGGATTTGCCGCCGAAGGGGTGCGACTGGCCCAAGGCGCAAGCGCGCTGCGCATCGGGCAAGGCAACTTAAGCCTTGGTGCGATTGTCCTGCCTCTCGGCACCCAAGCCGATCTGCGCCTCCGCCCGACCGATCCCGCCAAATGGAGCAATCGCACCATCAGTTTGGCGCAGGCCTTGTCGCAAGACCACGATTTTTCCGCAAAAATCGTCTTGCTGGGCCTTAGCGCGCCGCAGGCGGCCTCGTTGCGCCCAACGGCTGTGACCCCGCTTGCGCCTTCAGTGCAAATCCAAGCCGATGCGATTGAAACCATGCTTTCGGGCCACCTGCTGCTGCGCCCGGCTTGGGCGGCATGGGCCGAGATTGCGGCAGCTGCGGCGATGGCCCTGTTGGCGCTTTGGATCGCCGCGCGCGGCTCTGCCACCAAAGCCTTGGCCGTGACGCTGGGTTTGCCCACGCTTTGGGCTGTCGCCACCACCGCGCTGTGGCTGCGTGCGGGCCTTGCACTCGACCCGGTCAACCCCGCGCTGCTGCCGCTCGCCACGGGACTCATCGCCACCACCGCCGCGATGCTGGCGGCGCGGCGTCATGCCCAAGTCCTGCGGCGGCGGTTTGAGCGTCACCTCTCGCCCGCCGTCGTGGCACGCATTGCTGCCCAACCGGGCCTGTCCCGCCTGCCCGGTGAGGCGCGTGAAATCACCGCTTTGTTCACCGACATCGCGGGTTTCTCGCCCTATGCCGACGCGCTGTCGCCCACCGATCTGATTGCCATCCTCGACCGCTATTTCGCCGGGCTGACCCTGATCGTCCACGCCCATGGCGGCATGGTGGACAAGTTTGTCGGCGATGCCGCGCATGTGCTGTTCAACGCCCCCTTCGATCTGCCCGACCACTGCGCCCGCGCCGTGCAGGCCGGGCAAGCGCTGCAAGCCTACGGCGTTGCATTCGCTGCTGATCCGCAGAACCAAGGCCTTGGCGTCACCCGCGTCGGGATGGAATGTGGCGTGCTGGTGGTCGGTGATGTCGGTGCGGGCGAAAAGCTGGATTACACCGCGCACGGTCGCGCGATGAACATCGCCGCACGGCTAGAGCAAGCGGGCAAAAACCTTGGCGTCACGCTTTTGGCGGGGCCAGCTTTATACGCGGCACTTCCCGCGCTGCCATGGCACAGCATGGGCGAGGTCGAGTTGCGCGGCTTTGGCAAGGTGGCGGCCTATACACTGCCGCCCACCAGCTAAGCCCCCACCAAAGCCATCGCGGCCGCAATCCGCGCCTGCTTCCAAGCTGCTGGCTGCGACGGAGCGTCGCCCGGTGCCGCAATATCGCTGCCAAACCCCGGCAAAAGTGCCACCGCCACCCCGCCGCCCGACAGGTGCACTTCGCCGCGCTCCACAAACACACCGAACTTGCCCTTGCTTGGCCCCGCAAAAAACCGCGTTCCACGCACCGCAATCAGGCCAAACGCGGTGCTCAGTTGCACCGGCGTTTTCGGCGCACCTTCCGCGCGGTCAAACAGCATGGCGCCTGCGCCCAGCACCAATTCGCCCCCCGCCTCGGCGGTGAATTGGTCGATGGTCAGCGTGGTCTGTGGCCCCATCAAAATACGCGTGGTGCCCGCCAGCAGCATCGCCAGCCGCGACTCTGCCCCGGTGCCAATCTTATCGCCCAGAAACACCACCGCCTGCGCCACAAGATCGCGCGCGGGCGACCCCGCCGCCCAAGCCTTGCCCTCGGTGGTTTCCACCACGCCAACATCACTGGCTGCCCAGATCGGCCGCGGCAACATCACAACAGACGCCGTTAGCATCGCCTGCCGACGGCTAAACTCGATCCGGGGGGGCATCGCATACCTCCTGTCAATAATGCCGACCAGACTAGCCGATTTTTGCCACTCAAGCCAGCGCTTCGGCCCGCGCCGCTGTAATCCGCGCCCAAGCCAGATCAGCAAATTCCGGTTTTGCAGGCGCCAACATATTCTGCGCCAAAAACCAACACGGGTATGTCTCATGATAATACTTCGCCGGTGACAGCAGGGCACAATGTAGCGCCTGCACCAGCAGCTCCGGGCGTTTGGCCCCCGATACGCCCGCCCTGGCTTGCCCAAAAGGCTTGAACCAAAGGCATCCGCCGCATCCGCCGCATCTGCCCCGGAGCAGCGGGGTCGTGGTATTTATTCGGCACGCCGTTTTCCACCAACAGGCGCGCGCAATAGGCGATGCGATCCGCATCCAGCGTCACGCCTAGGCCGGGCCCCTTCGGCAAAGCGACGTGGTTGTTCTTCGGGCTGAATGGCCCTTCCGCGATCACATCATGCGGCTGCTGGCGCAGCAAAGATTGGTTCGGCTCGCGGATATGCGGATGGGCGGCGCAGGCGTGCAGATAGGCGGCGGTTTCCAGTCCCGATCCGCCAGAATAGCACCAGAAATCAATGCCAGCCCCCGTGCAGGCCGACACAAACCGCAGCATCGCCGAAAATCCGCCGCTCCAGCCCCGCCATATCCAGCGGATCATGGCCCACCAAAGCCTCGGCCATCCGCGCGATGATCGCGGCAGAGCCATGGCTGGGGGCTTCGGCAATGCCGACCAGACCATCCGAGGTTTCCACCTCGACAATCGTCTTGGTAAAGCCAGCCAGCGCGCCATAAGACCAAAGGTAAGGTGCCTCCAGCGGGATCAGCACGGGCGTGGCGCGGATGGCTTTGATCTGCATGGCGGCTGCTTGGTTGCGGCCAGCGTGGCAAGGATCGCGCGGCCTGTCCGATGCGATTGCGACAGACGAAGTCGCCGCTTGCCACTTTGCGGCGTGATGCGGGGCGGCTATGCTGCGCCCATGATCCGCGCTTTGCCCCTGCTTATCGGCCTCTGCCTCGCCACCCCAGCGGCGGCGGAATTTGCCGTCTGCAATCAAAGTTTCGATGTGGTCAACGTCGCCATCGGCCAAGACGTTGAGGGCGCGTTTCAGACCGAAGGTTGGTGGACCATCGGCCCAAACCAATGCGCCAATGTGATCAAGGAAGAACTGACCAGCCGCTACATCTACCTTTATGCGCAAGACGTATTCGGCCAGCCAATCCTGAACGGCACGACGCAGATGTGCGTCTCACCGCGCAAGTTTTCAATCCGGGGGATTTCGGAATGTTGGTCGCGCGGCGATATTTCGGCGGGGTTTATCGAGGTTGATACGCTGAAAACCCAAAGGTGGACGTTGTTTTTGGCGGCAACGCAGTAGCGGCTTTCTGCGGCTTGGCCTGCGGCCTCACCCCGAAGCTATTTGAGCACAGAGGATGATAAATTCAGACAAGTTTCCGGGGTTTTGAGCCGCTAGCCAGTTCGATTGCGCTGCGCTAGGTTTGGCGTAGTTCATCTACGCGATTTCAGCTTATTCCAGCAAGGTTGGCATGGAAATCGACCCCCGGTTCAAAGCGGCGCGCGACCGATCTGCGCAGCGGCGCAGCAATGCCGCCGCTGTGCGCGCAGTGCTATGGATCGCGGGGCTGGTGGCGGTTTGTGGCGTGGCGGTGGCGTTGTATCTTGGCGGTGTCGTGACGGTCGGCACGCCGGAAAATCCGGTGGATGTGGCCGATGATACCGCGCCTGCCGCCTATGTCTCGGCCTTTGTCGATCTTGCGGGCGATCCGATGGTGCTGCGCTTTGACACCGGGGCTGCGCAGAAAACCAAGCTGCTGCTGCGACCGATAGATATTCCAGCAGATCGCGCCGGGGATGAGCTGTCTTTGCTAAGGGATGATCTGATCACCGGCGAAGAAAAATTGATCACCACTCTGCCCTCCAGCCGCGAGGACTTCGCCTATTTCCAAGCTCAACGCAGCGCTCCTACCGCCATACCGAAGGCCCAGGTGCCATCCGAACAGCCGGCCGAAACCATTGTCGTCGCCGATGGCGATGCCAGCTGGGGCGAAAACATGGATGGCACCACCACGCCGGAAACCTATGTCAAAACCCGGATCGAGAACACCACCAGCGTAAATTTCATCCTGCCGGAAGCGCAACGCAAGCTGCCCTATCAGGACACTTTTCTGCGGCTGAAAGACACCACCGATCTGGCTGGCCTGATGACCGCGAACGGCATGGACGCCGCTGCCGGCAAACGCTTTGCGGATGCCGCAGCGCTGTTGGTGCCCGAATTTGGCAGCTTGGGGCCGGGGAAAATTCTGGCCATGCGGGCGGCAAACCGTTCGGGTGTGATGGTGCCGGTGCAGGCTTCGCTTTACACCAAAACCGATTATTTCGGCTCGGTCGCGCTGAATGATGCGGGCAATGTGGTGACCTCTGCCGATCCGTGGGTGGAAGAAGATCTGTTCAGCTTTGCCGGTGATCAGGTGGCGGCGGATGTGGATACCAGCCGCAAATACCGGATGCTGGATGCGTTCTATTCGGCGGCCATCCGCAACGGCGTGCCCTCGGCTGTGGTGGCCGAAACCATTGTGATGATGAGTCAAGCCTTTGACATGGATAGCTTCGCCGCCCCCGGCGACAAGATGACCCTGCTCTATTCGCGCGATGCAGGCCGCGGCGGCTTTGGCCCCGGTCAGGTGCTTTATGCTGCCATCAAGGGCGAGGGCAAGCTGCTGGAATGTCATGTCTACAAGCCCGCAGGCAAAGAGGATTACACCTGCTTTGGTCCCGGCACCAGCGGCGGTGGCGGGGCTGCGGGCGGGGGTGTGTCATTGCGCGCGGGCTTTGTCACCCCCGCTAAAGGCGTTTTGACCTCACGCTTCGGCCCCCGGATGCACCCGATCCTCAAGGTGCTAAAGCTGCACAAAGGCACCGATTGGGCCGCCCCCGTCGGCACCCCGGTGGTCGCGGCCTTTGGCGGCACCATTCTTGCGGCGGGCGATGGTGGCACCTATGGCAACCTGATCAAGATCACGCACCCCGGCAATCTGGAAACCCGCTATGCGCATCTAAGCGCCTTTGCCGATGGCATCAAGGCGGGCATGGCCGTAAGCGCAGGCCAGTTGATCGGCTATATCGGCACCACCGGGCAATCAACCGGACCGCATCTGCATTTTGAGCTTTATGAGAGGGGCGTGGCCGAGGATCCGCTGGTCGGCGGGATGACTGTGGTGGCGGATGGTGGCGGCTCGGCGGTGGAAGTGCTGGTCGATCAGATCATCCGCGTCGAATCGGGCGGCCGCGCCGATGCCGCCAATCCACTGTCCAGCGCCGTGGGTCTGGGGCAATTCATCGAAAGCACATGGCTGCGGATGATGCAGCAATACCGCCCCGATCTGGCCAGCACGATGGACCGCGCCAGCCTTCTGGCGCTGCGCACCGATCCCACCATCAGCCGCGATATGGTCACCGCCTTGGCGCGCGAAGGCGAAAGCTATCTGCGCGCGCGCGGCCATGACATCACCGCCGGGCGGCTATATCTGTGCCATTTCCTGGGGGCCGAAGGCGCGAATATGGTGCTAAGCGCGCAGGATGATCAACTTGTCGCCGATGTGATGGGGGCAGGGGTGGTCAAGGCCAACCCGTTCCTTGCGGGCCGCACGATTGCCTATGTCAAGGAATGGGCCGAGTTGAAGATGAGCCGCAAGGGGGGTGCCAGCCTGCCCGCCGTCGCCGCCACCCCGCCCGAGGTTCTGGCCTATCAGAAGATCATCGCGGGGTTATTGGGCACGCCAATTTAGGCGGGATGGGTGTGATCTAACACGGCGCAATCCGCGCTTGATCCGTTTCCCAGCTGGGAGACGCTTGTGGTTTTGACTGATTTCGGGGTGATCTTCCCCAAGATGTTGTGGGTATGCGCGATGGAGCGCCGTCTGGGGTTTGGCTTTGTGAACATCCATTTCGCGGTATCTTGGCTTAAATCGGCCCGCACGGCCGGGTTTTTACGGAAACCAAGACGCCAGCCCTTTCAAAGGCTGGCGCTGGGGAGACACAACATGTTGTGGTCACGCTATCAAACCATACAAGTCATTCCCCGCGGGGAAGAACAGTCGGCAGGTAGGCTGCGTGCTTGAACGCAGCGCTGCTCAGCCAAATTCATAGCCGATCTTGCCATCTTTCATCACGATTTCCACGGTTTTCATCTCGGTCTGCGACACCATGCGCGACAGAACCTCACGGCTCAGGTCCGGCAAAATCGTGTTGGTGATGATGTTGTCAACCATGCGGCCACCCGAATCCGGGTCTTTGCACTGATCAACGATATAGGCCATCACCTCGGGCGAAACCGTCATCACCGCGCCATGGTTTTCCTTCATCCGCCGCACGATGGCTTTCAGCTTCAGCTTCACGATCCCGGCCAGAACATCGGCAGACAGCGGGAAATACGGGATCGTCACGATGCGGCCCAGCAGGGCAGGCGGGAACACGCGGGTCAGATGGGGCTTCATCGCCTCGGTCAGATCTTCAACCGCAGGTTTGGTTTCGCCCTTTTCGGCCATATCCATGATCACTTCGGTGCCGACATTGCTGGTCAGCAGGATCAGCGTGTTCTTGAAGTTGATCGACCGCCCCGAGCCATCTTCCATGATGCCCTTGTCGAACACCTGAAAGAACAGCTCGTGCACATCAGAATGTGCCTTTTCGATCTCATCCAGCAGCACCACCGAATGCGGTTTGCGCCGCACCGCTTCTGTCAGCCGCCCACCTTCGCCGTAACCGACATAGCCGGGGGGCGCGCCTTTCAGCAGGGAAACAGTATGCGCCTCTTGGAATTCGCTCATGTTGATGGTGATGATATTCTGCTCGCCGCCATAAACCGCCTCTGCCAAAGCCAGCGCGGTTTCGGTTTTACCAACCCCCGAAGGCCCGCAGAGCATGAACACCCCAATCGGCTTGTTCGGGTTTGACAGTTTGGCAGAGGATGTCTCTATCCGCTTAGCGATCATCTCTAGCCCGTGATCCTGCCCGATCACCCGTTCCTTCAGCCGATCGCCCAGCGTCAGGATCATCTGCAATTCGTCCGAAACCATCCGCCCGGCGGGAATCCCGGTCCAATCCGAGATGATCGAGGCCACCGATTGCTCGTCAACGTGGCTATACACCATCCGATCATCCGGCTTGGTTTCTTCTAGCCCGGTCATCTTGCCCGCAAGCTGGCCGCGCAGCGTCGCGGTATCGGCGCCGTCTTCGGTCAATGACGCGCGCAGGGCCAAAATCTCATCGACCATCGCCTTTTCGCCACTATACATCGCCTCGGTGACGGCTAATTCGCCTTCGGCCACCGCTTGTTCGGCCTGTGCTTCCTGAATGCGGTCCTCGTTCACTTCGCCCAGATCGCGCTGCGATTCCTTGGCGGCGATTTCTGACACCAAAGCCTGAATTTTCACCCGCAGATCTTGCACCTTGGCGGGTGTGGTCGATTGGCTGATCGCCACCCGCGCGCAGGCGGTATCCAGCAAAGACACCGCCTTGTCGGGCAGCTGCCGCGACGGGATATAGCGCGCCGAAAGGTTCACCGCGGCCACCACAGCCTCGTCGGAAATCCGCACGCCATGGTGCTTTTCCATCGGGGCCAAGATACCGCGCAGCATGTAGCAGGCGCGCTCAATCGAGGGCTCGTCAATGGTGATCGGCTGGAAACGCCGGGTCATCGCCGGGTCTTTCTCGAAGTATTTCGCATATTCCATCCAAGTCGTAGCCCCCACGGTGCGCAGCGTGCCGCGCGCCAAAGCCGGCTTCAAAAGGTTCGCCGCATCGCCCGTGCCAGCCGCCCCGCCCGCGCCCATAAGCGTGTGGATTTCATCAATAAACAGGATGATCGGCACCGGGCTGCCCTGCACCTCGTCAATCACCGAGCGCAGGCGCTGCTCAAATTCGCCCTTCATGCTGGCCCCGGCCTGCATCAGCCCCAAATCCAACATGTAAAGCTTGTTGCCCTGCAATTTCGGCGGCACATCGCCCGCAGCCAAGCGCTGCGCAAAGCCTTCCACCACGGCGGTTTTACCCACCCCAGCCTCTCCGGTTAGGATCGGGTTGTTCTGGCGGCGGCGCAGCAGAATGTCGATGATCTGGCGGATTTCCTCATCGCGGCCCACAATCGGGTCCATCTTGCCGCTGGCCGCAACGGCAGTCATATCCACCGCAAACCGGTCCAGCGCCGTGGTCCCCGTGGCCGCCCCCGCCGCCGCAGCCCCGGCCTGCGCCCGGCCAATGCCGGTGCCGTCCATCGGGCGCATGTCTTCTTCGTCGCTGTCCTTCCACGCCCCCCGCGCCTCATTCACCAAAGTATCGGGGTTGATCTCGCCGAACACCTTCGACATCTGCACCAGCTTGGCGCGCGCCTCTTTATCCTTCAGCGCGGCCACCAGAATATGCCCGGTTCTGATCTGCGCTTCACCAAACAACAGCGTGGCATAGCGCCAGCCGTGATCCATCACCGTGGTCATTGATTCCGAAACAGAGGGCATTTCGGTCGCATTTTTACGGAAACTGTCGATCACCGCAGCCAGATCACGCTCCAGCTTGGCGCGGTCCAGTTTGAAATGGTTCAGCGTGGCCGAGATATCCGATTTCGGGTTTTGCACAATATGGAACAGCCAATGCGACAGTTCCACATTGCGGTTGCCCTCATTTTTCGCGTGGCGCAAAGATTGCAAAAACGCGTCATACCCCACCCGGTTCAGCTTTCCGGCGACGGTCTCAAGGCTAATATCGGCCATGGTGTTTCCCTTCAAATCAGTTTTCAAATGTCAGGCTGTGTGAAGTCAGGCGGGGCGGCGATCCGAGGCGAAAACCGCATCGGATCGGTAGGTTCCGGGCGGGGCGGCAGGCGGTGCGATCCACCCCGTCCACCCCAAAGCGCCGCTTTTGCCCAAGGCGACACCCTTGATCTGATCGGCTGGCAGGGATGGTGCGATCTCTACCTCTGTCTCATGCCCCAGATAGCTGAACAGCAGTTCGGTCAGCCGTTGAAAGCTAGAGCCACCGGGCAGAAAGCTTTGATACTGCGGCAGGCTTTCGGTTTTCACCGCGACGCGAATTTTTTCATTCACCGATTGCACCCGTGAGCCCAGCCGACAATCGCGGCCCAGTCCCGAATTCGCAGCCCCCAGTCGGGTCAAATCCAAAGGTTCAAACCCCAGCCAGACGGGCACGTTTTCTTCAATCTCTACGCTTACGCCGCACAGGCTTTCCAAAATCTGCCGCAAGCGTACCGGGCTTTTCACCCGCGCCATCGCAATGCCGACCAAGGGCAGCCGCGCCATATCCGGCAGCGTGCCACGGCCTTGCAACGACGGAGAGGCCAGCCCAACCGCAGCGCCAACATAGCCTTGAAACCGATCATCGCCGGGGTGATCATACTGGGTGATGCCGCGTGCGTCCGACCATGCCCGGAAGAACAACTGCTGAAAGCGGTTGGTGAACAGGTCGGCAAGGCGGACAAACGCCTCGTCTTTGAACATATACCACTGGTACACTTCTGACGTGGTGTTCATCGGCAAAGCGCCCTGCGGACCGAAATAGCCGAGGAAATTCGACCGAATCCGCAGCTTTCCATCCGTATTTTCCGTCACTTGGCTGACGTTGCGGTCGGGGAAGGCCTGAAACGGTTCTTGCCCCAGCCGCACGATTTCCTCGCGCAGGTTGGCGTTGCGCCCTATCCTTGGCCGCTCTGGCTGACCGCGTTCCACCTCACGCAGCAGCGCCAGAAAGCCAAATGCGGCGGGGTCAGCTTTCAGGTCATCCCGGCGCGGGCTCATAGCAGCGGTCCCTGCCCGGTGCGCGGCGGGAAAGTTTTGATCATGCCGCGTTGGTCAGAGGTCAGCACCAGTTGGGTAAAGCTGTTGATGCTGGCATATTCGGCGAAAAACCGATCCAACACCGCGCCCAGCAAAAACACCCCCGAGCCTTCAAACGCCCGCTCATCAAACCGCAATGTCACTTCGGTGCCGCGCGCCGCGTGATAGCCGCCTGCGCGCTGGATGGTGCGGGTGACGGGGCGGCTGGTGACCGCCTTTAACCCCTGCAACTGCCGCTCGGTGATCTGGCCCGAGACATCCGCGAACAGGGTCAAAAGTTCGCGCAACGCCGCTGCCTCATCCCGGCTGCCCCGGTTATCTAAGCCCAGAAAATTCAGCGACAGAAACGAAATCAGCCGCCAATGCACCGGGCCTGCCTTGGCACGATGCGGCGCACTTTCGTCCAGTTGCAGCACCGATTCGCGCGGATTGGTCGGCCCGGCGATACAGCGCAGCGGGATCGCGGTGTCGTCGTTCAGCCGGAAATCCGCGCCACCTTGGGCAATCGGCAGGTATTGCGGCAAGTGGCGATTCGAACACAGCAGCTTGATCTGCAACCGCTTCACCCGCTCGGCGCTGTCCAAGTGGCCCGGTTCATAGATCGAGATGAAACTTTCGGTTCCAGTATAGCCCTGCACCTGCCCAAAGCGCTTTTCCTTGGCGGTCAGGCGGCGCGGGCGCTGTTTGGCGGTGTAATACAACGCCTCACGCGGGGCCATCACATCGGCGGGCATCCCATACAAAGGATGCACCGGGATTTTGGTTTTCACCCCGGCGTAATAGGCGAAAACCTCAGTAATCCGATGCACTTCGTAATGTGAGGCGGGACTGGAATCAGCGCTGACAAGGTAGTCGTGCCGCAGGGTGTCAAGTTTCACCTGCGCGCAGTTTTCCTCAAACAGGTTGATCGCAGGGGCGGCGAACAGGCGGAAATTCTCAGCCATAATCCGGGCGGGCAGGCTGGGGCGCACCGCGTTCATCTCGATCATCAGATCAAAACCCGCCGCCGGGATGCGCGGTAACACTTTGCGCAGACCTTGCAGGCGAAAGCCCAAGAACTTTTGCGGAAACAGAAAAAACTCGCGCAGCAGCGTAAAGCCGCGGAACACGCGGGTGTCTTCGGGGAAGATCGCCTCGGTATCTTCAAAGCCGATTTGATCCAGCCAACCCGGTTCCAGCCGCAGAAATACCGGGTCCCCGCGCGCATCAAGATAGCGGATGGTGGCGCGGGTGGTGTTGGTGAAAAGATGTTCATAAACTGCGATCTGCTCGCCCAGATCACCTGTCAGGTAAATTGGCAGAGTGTCTGCCTGAATGGCGGCGACAGGCTTGCCGGGCTTATCCTTTTGGGCGACGGACTCGGGGCGCAGGAACGACAGGATTACCCCCCCCGCCGTATCCGCGCCCACATCCAGCCCCAACGCCTGAAAGCCGGTCGGGCCAGAGACAAACCGCGCCGTGGTCAGCCGCAGCGGCCAAAGCGTCAATGGTGCAGACAGCCGAAAACGACAGGAAATCCGCTGATCCCGGTCGACATAACGGGCATCCAGATAGGCGCCGGCAGGAAAATTCTTGCCCTTCTCCAGCTCATCCTCGGCATAGTTTGGATCGGCTTGCGCAAGGATAGCCGAGGGCGTCGGGGCCATGAAATTCGGTAGCAACTGGTCGAGCAACTCGCCGGTAAACGTCTCAAACTCGGTGTCCAGCTTGAGCTGCACCCGCGCAGCCATAAACGCCGCACCTTCCAACAGACCAGCCACAGCCGGATCAAGGTTGTCTTGCGTCAGCCCACCCAAACGCTCGGCAATGCCGGGGAAATCCTCGGCAAACTCTTTCGCGCCCTCATACAGCAGGGCCAACTCACGGTTATACGCCTCCAGGAACGCCCGGTTCATCCGCGCACCACAAGGTTCGACAACGCGACTTTGCCGGCCCCGGTGTCGATCTCGGCGACAAACTCTAAAGGCACATCCACTGGGCGTGCGGCCATCTCGGCGGTGATGTCAAAGGCGATGCGCTGGGCGGCGTCGGCTTCGGGGCGGCGCATTTTCACCACCAAGGTTTCGGCGATCAACCGCGGCTCATGCGCCAACAACGCGTCGCGCAGATCGCGGGCGACCTGGGCATGGCGGTGATCATCCACCGTAAGCCGGGACATATCGGGGATACCGTAGTTCAAAATCGACTTCTTTACATAATCGAGGCCATGCAACGGGACAGTGGCCTCCAGATGCACCGTGGCCATCAGGTTGCCCAGATCAATCGCCAGATGATCGCGCAGGGTTGCCTGCCCCGCCCCTTCGCGCCGCTCAATGCTGCGGGCTGACAGCACCCGGCCATCGGCATCAGTCAGCACATCATCGCGGGCCGAAGCATCCCGCTCGCGTGCGGCTTGGCGGAACACGTTCATCAAAGAGACTTGGAAAATGCCGTCACGCTCTGCCATAGGCCGACTTTCTTAAGATCAGGTCGCCTGAGAGCGGTGATAGGTCAAGCGCTGATCAAAGGGAAAGGCCGGGCAAGCGCGCGCGCCCGGCCTTTGCATTTAGGAGGCTTTGTTGGTGGCGAGGTCGTATTTCTTCTCGACCTTGGCACCTTGGCCACCAGCGGCTGTTTGCTGCCAGTAGGTCAGGGTCAGTTCGCGGAAGTTGAACGAGAATTGTTCGTTGATCAACGCGCCCTGACCGCCGCCCGAACCGGTCTGATACGACGACACCAGCACGTCCTTCATGGCAAACTGGAAATACACCATCGCCTTGTCGCCGGTGGCCTTGCGCACATACAGCGTGGCATCCGGGATGTGTTTGCCGGTGGCGCAAGCGATCATCAGTTCGGGCGAGGCTTTGCAGATCAGCTTGGTGAAATGCATGTCCTGCACCATCGAACGGCCCGCGCCGCCGCCTGCGCCCGACCCCGCGCTGAACGTGCCTTGTTGGGTGACGCCCCAACCATAACTGTCGATGTTCAAATGTTCTTTGAACTGGTCATCGGTGGATTCACCATTGATCCCGCCGCCAACCTTCAGAAAAATGTCTGTTCCGGCCATCTGTACTCTCCTTTAAATGTAACTTTAGCTGTCGGGGCAGCCACTATGCGTATTTGGTCCCCCGGCCGCGACTTATTTGCCGGACGGCAGCTTGGAGACCAGGCTCATCCCGATATCCATGCCTTCCAGCTGGTAGTGCGGACGAAGGAAAAATCTGCCGACATAGTAGCCGGGGTTTTCTTCATCCGCGATCACTTCCACCTTGGCCGCCGCCAAAGGCATCAGTGCCTTTTCTCGTTCCGAGGCGGTGGATGGGTTGCCGTGAACATACTGGTTGATCCAGTTTTGCAGCTCTTTTTCCAGCTGCGCCTGTTCGCGGTTTGAACCGACCATGTCCCGCACCATGCACTTCAGGTAATGGCTGAAGCGCGAAATCGCGAAGATATACGGGATGCGCGCAGACAGATTGTCCGAGGCCGTGGCCTCTTCGCTCTGGTATTTCTTCGGTCGGTACAACGATTGCGCGCCCAAGAATGCGGCGCGGTCGGTGTTCTTGCGGTGAATCAAGGGCATGATCCCCGATTTGGAAAGCTCGCCTTCGCGGCGGTCGCTGATCGCAAACTCGGTCGGGCATTTCATATCGGTGGAGCCATCGCCGGTATCGAAATTATGCACCGGCAGCGCGGTAATCTCGCCACCCGAGGTCACACCGCGAATTTGCACCGTCCAGCCATATTCTTTATGCGCGCGGTTGATGTTGACCGCCATCGCATGGGCGGCGTTCATCCAAGCGTATTGCTTGCCTTCATGGCCGTCCGTGGTTTCTTCAAAATTGAACTCTTCCACCGGCTCGCCATTCTGGCCGTAAGGCGCGCGTGCCAAGACCCGCGGCATCGCCAGCGCGATATAGCGCGAGTTTTCCGAGTCGCGCAGCGAGTTCCAACCGGCATAATCCGGTGTGTCGAACACCGTCGACAGATCGCGCGGATTGCCCAACTCGTTCCAGCTGTCCATCCCCATCAGGGTTGGCGCGGGCGAGGTGATGAAGGGTGCATGGGCGGCGGCGGCAATCTTGCCCAGATCGCGCAGCAGGCGCACGTCGCTGGAGGAATGGTCGAACGCAAAGTCACCGACCAGCGCCCCAAACGGTTGGCCGCCCAACTGGCCAAATTCAGCCTCGTAGATCTTCTTGAACAGCGGGCTTTGGTCCCATTTGGCCCCCGGATAGCCGCGCAGTTCTTTGTCCAGCTCGGTCTTCGAGATGTTCATCACTTGCAGCTTTAGTGTCGCATCCGACTCGGTGTTGTTCACCGTGTAAGCCAAGCCACGCCACGCGCTTTCCAGCTTTTGATAGTCGGCGTTGTGGATGATCTCGTTGACCTGCTGCGACAGCTTTTCGTCGATCTTGGCCAGCATCTTGTCGATGGTGTCCAGAATGTCGTCGGTGATCACCGTCTCATCGGCCAAAGCCTCACGCACCAGCGTGCCGACGGCATTTTCAACCTCTCGCGCGGCGACATCGCTGCGCGGTTTGAAGTTTTGCTTCAGGATCGCCGAGAATTCATCCAGCTCATGCAGGGCGCCACCGGCTCCGCCGTCTTGTTGCAGTTCAGTTGCCATGTCGGTTTCCTAAAAAATATCTTGTATAATTGGCAGCCTGCAACGGCGGCCATGCAGGATTATTCTTCGCCTTCGGGCTTGGCGGCGGCGCGCCGTTCATCTAACGCCGCCATCAGCGCAGGGTCAGCCAGCAACTGCTTCAACTGCTCTTGGGCGCCGGACTTGCCGTTCATATAGCGGGCAAGGTTCGCCAGTTGCTGACGGGCTTCCAGCAGTTTGTTCAACGCAGGCACTTGCCGCGCAATCTCACCGGGGCTGAGATCGGCCATTTTCTTGAAGTTCAGGTTGACCGAAAGCTTGCCGCCTTGTTCAGCGTCCAGTTTGTTGTCGACGTTGATCGCCAAACCGGGCGATACGCTTTCCATGTAGTCATCCAGCGTGTCCGAGGTTACAGCGGTAAATTCACGGTCGGCAACGGGGGGCTTTTCAACCTTGCTGGCGTTGCCCGACAGGTCCGACATGATGCCCATCACGAAGGGCAGTTCGACCTGTTTGTTTGCTTCAATCGGATCGGCGTAGGAAATCTGCACACGCGGCGGACGGTTGCGTTTGATGAAGCCGGTGGCTGAATCGGAAGAGGCCATCACAATTCTCCTGTTCTAAATACAAAAAGAAAAGCCGCACCAGCGCTACAAGTCAACAGATTTCAATTCTGCGCCAGAACCGGCATTTGGTCAAAGGAAACGGAGGTCAGTCAGGCAAAATTCAGACGAAATCAGGAAGGCGGAATCAATTCGCGCACCAGCGCGTGGAAATCTTTAGACAGCATATTTCGGGCTTTGAATAGTAGGATTGGAATCGGGCTGGCCGGTTCACGCATGCGGTAGAAATCTTCGATCTGTTTCAGGATTTGCCCAGCATGGTCACGGCTAACGACCTCGGGGGCAGGCAGATCATTTTCATCGGGCGTTGAGAAATCATCCGACGAGATATTCGCCTGCCCCGACAGTTCGCGCATCCGCGCCATCGAAATCGCAAAGCCCGTCTCGGTGCCAAAGCTGATTGAGGCATAACCCGCGGAGTTCTCAAGCAAAGCATCCAAAGCTTCCACCAAGGGCCGCCCGATCAACAGCCGCGATTGTGTCACCAGAACCAAGGCCAAAGACGCGGGTTCGGTGGTGGCAAAATACCGCTCTACCGCTTGCAAAAGCTGGTAGGCTGCACGGTGGTTCGGCACCTCAGCTGTGCCTGTTTGCACTGTGATCGTGGTGGTAGCACCCGGCGCACTTGCTGTGACAGCCGCGCCTTCGGCACCCTCAACCACCGGGGCCGCCTCTGCCCGCAGATCGCCACGCGCGGAAACCACCATCATCAGAATATCGGCCAGCTTATCGTCCAGCCGATCCAGCTTGGGCGAGAACGGCGGCGTGCTGGATTGGCAGAGCTGAATGATGGTTTTGAGCGCCCCCCGCAGGCCCGTCAACTGCTCATACAGCGCATCGACAGTCTTGGCGTTTTCAGAAGAACTCAGCGCTCCGGTGATGCTGCCAACGTCGCCCGGTTGCTCAGCTTCTCGCGTTGGAATTTTGCCCGAGGCGGTGCCGTAGCCACGATAGATAATGTCGCCAACCCGCTTGTCGGTTAGCAAAATCGCATAGTCCAGCGGCGCGGTGATGGTGGCCAGCGCGTTCAGCTCCTCAATCGCATTCTGCCGGTCCACGGGGTCCACCGGATGCACATCGCCGGGATAAGCCTCAATCAGCCCTGCAAAACCCATCACCGCATCGGCAAAGCCTTTGAAGCGGCCCGCAAGGATTTGAAATTTTGCCTCAAGCCCCAGCAGGCGCAAATCGCGGCTGCGTTTCAGCAGCGCATCCAGCTGCGCCGACTCGGCCTTTTGATCGACAGATTTCGCATCAAACAGCGTGCCGCGCACCATGTTGAAGTAACTGGTGGGCAGGCGGTCTTCGACGTTGAAGTAATAGTCGCAATACTCCGGGTCATCGAGCGCAAGCAGGTCTTCACCGCAGGGCGCGTCCGGGGAGATCGGCTTGATCAGATCATCCAGCCGCATCCGGAAAGATTACTTGCGGTTCGCAGCAACGCGCACGGGCTGCGGTTTTGGCAAAGCGGCCAGCAGGCCAATGCCCATTAGTCCAGTGCCAAGAAGAAGGGTGATCAATGCGGCAGTCATTGTCGGTCCTTTTGCAAAACTTATATGAAGGCTAGCGCCGCGCTGCGGCATGGTCAACCGCCGTTTTTCGGGGTGGCGGACTTCACCGCTGCGTCATAAGCATCCGAGAAATAAGCCAAAAACACATCCAACATGCCGTTTTCATAGGGATGTGTCTTGGCATCCCAGCGTTCGACAAACAATTCCCAAGCCCGCGCTTTCTTGGATGACATGATTCCACCCGTGGAGCGTTCTTCAATCGACTCAGGCGAAAGGTCTTCCAACAACCGCGCCAGCGCGGGCTGCATCGCGGCGTAAACGGCGGTTTGGTGGCGTTTCACATCGTCAAAGCCTTGGCTAAACGCTGCCACCGCCCCCAGATAGCTCTCAGTCTTTTGCGCGAACATCGTGGTCAGCGCTTCGGTCGCGTTCGGCTTGAATTTCAGCGGCGAGTTGTTGATCCCGCCGATCATCGTCCGGCTAGAACTTTTCACAAACTGCTTTGCAGCCGCCCGCGCACCCAACAGCGCCATCATCTGCTCGGTGGCGATGCGTAAAGATTTGCCAATCTCTTCGCCAAGTTGCGTGACATCCACCTTCGAAAGACTGCCCGCAGGCAACCCCGCGCCTTTGCAGATCGCGTCCAGCAGCGGCAAAGCCTCGGCCGGGGTCTCGACCTGTGCGGGAAGGGGCCGCAGCGGAAACGGTTCAGAGGCGGGAGGGGTCGGCAGAGGCGCACTTACCACCGGGGGCGGCGTTGTTACCGCTTGCGGCAAAGGGCTGGCGAGTGGGGCAATCGGCACATCCTGCGGTGGCGTGGTTGGCACAAAACTGGCGGGCCGCGGATTTTCGACGAAACTGTCACCAAACTGCCCCGCCAGAGCCTGCGAGGGCCGTGTCGGCGGCGGCAAGGGCGTGGTCGAGAATTGCGGCATCGGCGAGGGGCTTGGCGCAAGGCTCCATGGATCTGACACAGGTGCGGTCAGCGGCGGTGGCGCAAACCCAGCGGCAGGGTCCACCACCAACACCCGGATGATATATTGCCCCACCTGCAAGCGTTCATTGTGGGTCAAAGCCAAGGGCGATGACACCCGCATCGACGCGCCGTAGATAAACGTGCCATTGGTGGAAATGTCGTTCAACCAGAACTGACCATCACGAAACGTCACCTCGAAGTGCCGGCTTGAAATATGGCGGTTCGGATCGGGCAAAGTCCAATCCATCGCGGAATCGCGGCCCACTTCAAAGCCGCGCGCCAGGGCCGAAAACTCCAGCGGGCCACCGTCCGGCAGGCTATCCAAATTCTCAATCCGCAGGATCAGTTTCATTGGGGGGCATTTCCAAGAGGTAAGACATTAAGATAGGCGGCTTACACGGTTTTTGCCAGCACCTCGGCCATCCCAACGTAATGATCCAGCATCCGCCGCCGCTTGTCTTGTGGCACCCGCGCCAGTGCCGTCAACACCCCCGCATTCAACGCCCGCCCAATCGCAAACATCGGAACCAGTGCGGGCGGCAAACCTTCTGGTGCCATCGAGCCCGAAGCCCAGCCCACCGCCAGCGCCAGCCAAGCCCCCGGCCCCCGCACAGCGACATGCAGCCCTGCATCCAAAGCGCGGTAGCGGTTGGGCTCGGTCGGTTCCGCCACCCAAGCCTCGCAAAGCGCCAACATCTCACGGTCCTGATCGGTCAGCAGCTCGGGGGCTGCCTTGAGACATTCATGCCCCCACCACACCGCAGGCCGTGGCTGCAAGGCAAAGGCCATCAGTGAGATTGCCTCCTCCGGCGTCTCGCCCAAGCGCAGGCGGCGGCAAAAGTCGAACACATGCTCGCCTTCGCCCGGTCTTGCCACAATATCATCCGCCATCTCCGGCATGGTGCCGAACAGCTGACGCGCCAGTTGTACCCGCAGACCCGGTGCGGGGGCGATGCTGACGGGCGGCGTGGTGTCAGATGCGCTGCCCATCAATTGATCGTCACCAGAACGCCTTTGATCACCATCATCGCCCCCCCGTCATGCGTGGCCATCGCGCCCGCTTTGGTTTTCAACTCGGCGGTGGCTTCAACCTCCACCGTCAAGGCTTTGATCTTGATCGAGGTTTGATCAATCGTGATGCTGGATGACCCGACCTTCAACTCGATCTTCTCTTTTGATTCAATCGACAGGCTGCCCTTCACCTTATGGGTTTCAGCGCCGCTGACCGAGGTAGACATATCGCCGCCAACCGAAGACGAAGAACTGCCGCCGACGCTTTCGCTTTTGCTGGCGTCGATCTTCAGAGTTTGCTTGCCGTGGGTGGTGGATTTGTCGTCGTGCATCACATCCCGCGTCATATCCCGCTGCGCACGGATGTAGATTTCTTCCTTGCCTTCGGTGTCATAGAAAAAAAGCTGGTTGTTGCGCACGGTCTTAAAGCCGCTGGTCAGGTGGTTGTCCGGCATCTGCGGGCGATTTTTCTGGTTCCAGACACAGCCTGTCACCAAGGGCCGATCTGGGTCACCATCGAGAAACTCAACAATCACTTCCATGTCGACATGCGGGATAAAGATGGTTCCCCATTCATCTTGGCCCCAGATCTGCGAGACGCGGCAATACATCGATACATCGTCAGGTGCCCAGAAGAACTTAACCTTGATGCGGCCAAATTCGTCAATGTCGCCCTCTGCCCCGGTGACCACCACCGCCGTCTGCGGACCCAGCACGCGCGGTGGCCGGGTCAACCGCTGCGGTGCAATCGGGTTGGCGCTGCGGGTCAGCATGTAAGAGCCCTGATAGGCGGTGTCCGACGCCGTGCTTCCCGAGCGGAAGCTGCCATTCGAGACGAAATGCTGCGCCGCGAGCACCGCATATTCGTCCAATTGTCCTTCATCGGAATGGGCCGAAAGCGGAAACTTCATACCAGCACCCAGACTTGCGGCATTGCCCTGCGCGCGCACGGACGCCATGCCCCCGCGGTGCCCATCCAGTTGGCGCTGGGCCAGCGGCGTGCCCTCGGCGGGTTTGAGATAGCCACCCGGATAGCCAAAACTCTCCAAATTGGCACCGACAAAGCCACGCAGATCTTCGCGGCTGACTTCCAAATTCATCGCGGGGGTTTTGAAATTGTAATCGACCAAGCGCACTGAACCTGTGGTCAACTGCCGATGCGGTGACCAAGCCTCAAAATGCTCGGGCGTGGCATCGCCCCGGTTGCCCAAAGGGCTGAACGCGCGTGGCGCGGCCGGGGCATCGCTGAACGCATCCGCGCCAGTGGTCAGCACCAAAGTATGCCGGGTTTTCTCCATCTGAAAATGGTAGTTGATCCCGAAACGCTCCATCAGCCGACACAGAAACTCCATGTCGGATTCGCCATATTGCACCACATATTCCATTTCGGGGAAGCTGCCGTCGGTCAGGTCGATAAAGCCCGCCACCTCGGAATTGCCATATTCATCGACGATCTTCCGGATCACGTCGATGACGTTTTGCTCGTGGAAAATCCGGTAGTTGATCCGCCGTGACAACTGCCAGAACCACGGGCGCAGTTCGAATTCGTAGATGTGGTTCAAGCCTTCGGGGCCGAGATAGCGGATCGCATCCACCATCTGGTGAAAATCGCGCACATTGCCCAACGGGGTGACAACCTCGATCGCAATGGCTTCGCCCAGCAAGGGTTCGATTTCTGAAATCGGTTTGGCGGACAGGGCCTTGACGCGAAACTGACTGATCGCGTTCACCGCCTCGCTGCCAGAAAACTCAACCAGCACCAAGTCGTTCGCCGGCAACGGCGTGAACATCCGACCGATGCGATTGTCTTGGGAAAAGGTCGTGGGCATCTGGATATCGCTTTCAACAAAAACGGGCAGGCTGGGGAAAATAACCCCGGATACCTGCAACTTTACATCAAGCCGCTACAATCTGGCAAGAAAAGCCGCGCTCGCGCCCGGTCAGTTCTCCAGCCGGAAATAGGCAAAGCTGAGCGTCGGTTTCATGCCGGCTTTCTCTAACTGCTTTTCCAGAAACGGCATCAGCGACTGCGCCGTCACCCCCGCAGGCACCTTATCCAGCGCCGGTAACGGCTTGTCCGTCACCATCGCCAGCAGAATCTGCGGCGCGGGCGGGGCGTTTGCCTCTAGCGTCAGGTTGAACTCAAAACTGGCGGTACCATCGCTGCCCATCGTGGTCCAAGGCTTGAGATTGGTCGCGCCGCCGCCTTCCGAGAAGATGAACAGTGCGAAATTTCGCCCCTCCAGCCCTTCGACTTTTCCGCTGACATTGGCGCCACTTTTCACCACCTCACCCGTCGTCTGCATCACCACCGCCAGCGGATCGACATCCGGCGCGGGGTAGCGGGTGGCAAATTCAATCAGCGGGCATTGGGCTGCGTTGATCGCGTGGATAGCAAGGTTGGGTGTGGTCTGCGTCGCGGCCTGCCAGTCTTTCGCAAAGCTGGCCAAAGCCGCCGGGTCCGCCGTATAGCCATCCAGCCCAAAGCCTGTGGCCTTGGCATCTTTCAATGTCACCAAAGCACACAGCGGCGGCTTAAGTCCGGCAAAATAGGCCAACTGAGCCGTCAACGGATCGGCGTTCGCCGCCGCTTCTTCAGCGGCCTTCTTGGCAGCCGCCTCATCCGCCAGTTTCTGGGCTGCAGCGGCTTCCTCGGCAGCCTTCTGCGCCGCAGCCTCAGCCGCGGCAGCCTCAGCCTCGGCTGCCTGCTTTGCCGCCGCCTCATCCGCTGCCTGTTTCGCCGCCGCTTCCTTCGCCAGCCGTTGCGCCTCGGCTTCAGCCGCCCGCGTAGCGGCTGCCTCATCCGCCGCTTTTTGCGCCGCCGCTTCCTCGGCCAGCTTCTGTGCCGCTGCCGCATCTGCGGCCTGTTTAGCGGCGGCTTCATCCGCAGCCTGCTTGGCCGCTGCATCCGCCTCGGCCTTTTGTGCCGCTGCCGCATCCGCCGCTTTCTGCTCCGCCGCCTGCTCGGCCGCTTTCTGCTGCGCCGCCAGTTTTGCGGCCGCCTCATCAGCGGCTTTTTGTGCGGCAAGCTCGTCCGCCGCCTTCTGTGCCGCTGCATCTAGCTCGGCCTGCTTGGCCGCATCCTCTGCGGCTTTGGCATCCGCAGCAGCCTTGAGAGCCGCCGTATCCTCGGCTGCCTTGGTCGCTGCGGCATCTGCTGCCGCTTTTGCCTCGGCTGCGGCCCGTTCAGCGGCGGCTTTATCTTCTGCTTCAGCCTTCACCCGCGCCTCGGCTTCTGCCTGACTTTCGCCCGCCACAGGCACCACTGTGCTGTCAAATATCCCGCCGAAATACGCCCCCGCAGCCCCACCGCCCAATGCCAGCAGCGCCAACACCGCGATCAAACCGCTTTTGTTGTTCTTGACCACCAGCGGCTCGACCTGCACAGGCCGTGCGACCGCCGCCACGCCCGGCGCACCAAACGGGCTGACATCTTCGCTTTCCGGAGCCTGCGTCACAGCCGCGATCACCGTGGCCCCAACCGGAGCCGAGGTTTTCACCGCCACAGGTGCCACCGATACCGAAGCCACCGAAACCGCAGCTTCAATGGGTGCTGCAGGCACCAGCTTCGGCTGTTGGATCGGCAAAGCCCCGCCAATCACTGTGCGGTTCGGATCAGGTGCTTTCGGCGCAGGCGCAGCGATCTGCGGCACCAAAGCCGGATTGTCCACCGCTGCCATCACCTTCGCCATGCTGTCAGGCCGCAAAGCCGGATCAGGCTGCAACATCCAACTGAGCAGCGGCACCAAGCCTTCATCCACCCCGGTTAAATCCGGCACGCCAGAACGCTTGCCGACCGCATCGACAATCGACGCACCCATCGGCAACACTTCACCCTTGCTCGCCGCCGCCGTCACCAAAGCCAGTGAGTATATATCCGACCGCCCATCCACGGTGCCGCCAAACGCCCCCAACTGCTCGGGCGACACCCAGTTGAACTTGCCAGCAAACTGCCCCTGAAGCAGTGTGCCCGCCCCCAAAGCGGTGGATTTCGCGATGCCAAAGTCGATCAGCTTGGCGTGTTCAACATGGCCGTCTTCCAAAATCACATTGTCCGGCGACAGATCGCGATGCACCACCCCGGCCCGATGCGCCTTGTCCAACCCCGAGGCCACCCGCCGCAGCATCACCCGCACATCTTCAACGGGCATCGGCCCTTGCTCAATGCGGTCCGACATCGAAGTGCCAGAGACAAATTCCATCACCATGCAAGGCCGCCCGATGGTCGGATCGACGGTGAACACATGATAGCGCACAATCGCCTCGTGGCTCAGCCGCGACAGCGTGGTGCTTTCCTTCTGGAACAAAGCCACGATCTTTGGATCATGCGCCAACGATGGCAGTACGATCTTGATCGCCACAGGCTCGTCATTGTGGATATTCCGGCCCCGGTAAACCTCGCCCATACCGCCCGAGTTGATCAGCTTTTCAATCTCGTACGTGCCCATGATCAAGGTGCCGGAAGCCACCGTGGTCGCATGATTGGGGCCCGTGTTCGGCGTGTCGCTCATTGCCATGCCCTCGCGGCGACCTTCACCACCACCACCGTCACATTATCCTTTGCCCCGCGCTGCAAGGTCAGTTCTATCAGCGCATCGCAGGCGGCTTGCGGCGCAAAGCGGGTCAAAGCCTCGGCCATCTCATGGTCTTCGACATGCTCGGTCAGCCCATCTGAACACAGCAGGAACACATCGCCATTCGCCAGCCCACCCGAACGCTCATCGGTCTGCGGCGATGCATGCACCCCAATCGCCCGCGTGATCACATTGCGGCGCGGCCAAGTCAGCGCCTGCTCCGCCGTGATCGCGCCAGTGCGCAACAGCTCATTCACCTCGGTATGATCCACCGTGACCTGCGTATACTGCCCCGCGCGCAGCAGATAAATCCGGCTGTCGCCCGACCACACACAAGCAAAATGCTGATCAAACGCCAGCAGCGCCACCAAGGTCGCGCCCACCGTGGCCCCGTTCAACAGCGCCGATTGATCTTGGATCAACTGATGCGCCCGCAGCAACCGATCCATAAACCGCGCTTGCAGATCGGGCGCGGAAACCGGGCGGCCCAAAGACCCCACACTTTCCACAATCGTCCGACTGGCAAAATCGCCCGCGTGATGCCCGCCCATGCCATCGGCCACCACCCAAACCCCGGCTTCGGGCAGTGTCAGATAACTGTCTTCATTATGATCGCGCACGCGGCCCGTATCGGTCGCGGCCCCGGTCTCGAATTGAAATGGAGCCTCGATCATCGACCCACCCATTTGAAACAATCTTGCCCAACGGGCTGAATATATCCCGGCAGCTTAGGCGGAAATCTGTGCATCTGCCTAGCCATTCTCGGCATAGCCCCGCAAAAACCACGCGATCACATGGCCCGAGGGCAAACCCTCGCCCGCCCAAACCTGAGAATGGCCGACGTCGGCGCCCGCGAGCCACCAATAACTGCGGTTGTGGCTGGCGCGGTGGTGATCGGTGATTGCAATATCCTCCAACAACCCAACCACATCTGCACCGGGCCTAGCGGCCCAAAACGCTGGCGGGCCAGCGGGCATCGCGGCAGGGCAGGGGAGCGAAAAACCGTTCAGTTCGGCGGCCTCACCCGCGAGCAATTCCACCAATTTTGCCTCAATGCCTGCGTGCCAATCCTGCGCCGGATCAATCACTGGGCAAGGTGGGCACTCCGCCGCAAACCCGGCGATCAGCAACGGATACCGCCGCCCGACCTTATCGGCACTTGGGCTTAAAACCCCGGCCACGGTCTCACCCCAAACGCTCGGCCCAATCCAAAATCGCAAGGGTCGCGCTGATCCCCAAACCGTTTCCCACTCCACATCCAAACTATGCCGCGCCTCGGCTAAAGCTGCATCCAGCCAGCCCTCCAACCCAGTCTGAACCGGCAAACCGCCGCCGATGAAATCCCCCTTCGACGGATGTTTGCCATAGAGTGCCAGCATCTAAAGCCCCCCCCTCTACAGACCAGTTGGGCAGCGAAACTCGCGCAATTCCGCCATGTTGAACGGGTTGACCAGAGCATTGACCCGGATTTCATAGGTGATGTTGCGCCCGCCGATCACATAATCCACCTGCATCACATCGCCGATCTGGCGTGGATTGCCGTCACGAATGAACTGCAACAGCGCCCACGGCCCCTGATACATGATCTGGCTTTCGCGGTTGTTCATCTCGGGCAACAACTGCACCAAAGTGTTCCCCGCGCCCCCCGGCCACGTCACCGTCACCGGCGTATTGCCAGCCTTGCGCATCTGGATCGGCTGATCATCAATCACCAGAATCGATTGCTTGATCCGGTCATGCGCGGTGATCTGGTTCACCGTCACATCCAGCTTGACGACCGGAGATCGCCCCGGAAAAAACGCATCCCGGATCGCCGCCGCCTTCTGAAACTGCCGCAGGCTTTGCAAGCTTAGCTTCTTCGCCAGCGGGCTATCGTCCCGCCATGTCCAATCCCCCGCGCCCATATTGGCGTGGATCGCCAGATTGGCATTGAAGAACCGGTCCAGCACGCCATCGGGGGCAAACAACTGCGCAAACTCCGAAAGCGGCACCTGCCTGCCTGGGCTTTTGCTGAACGGATAGCGCCCGTCGACAATGCCTTCGCACACCGCCGTCACCTGCGAGGTCAGATCCGCGTTGATCTGCGCCACCGCGGTTGAGGCCGCATCGCCCTCAAAATTATCCACCGCCTCGCCGACCATCCGCGCCAATTCCGGCGGCAAACGGCTGGCCGCCGTCTTCAACTGCCCAATCAGCGCCGGTATCTGTGCATTGGCTTCCGCCTGATTGAACCCAGCCGCGATGACCAAGCCCTGCTGGATCGCCCCCAATGAGTTCAGCAAAGCATCAATCGGCCGCATCCCCGGCGTGCCCTCCAACAGGGCGTGATATTCCGCAAACTGCGCCTCAATATCCGCCCCCGGTATCGTCGGCCCAGCGCCCGCCGCCGCCCCCGCACGTTTCTGCGATTTCCCCGCCGCCAGCGCGATATCAAGGCCGATCCGCTGCAAGCCACTGGTCCGGCTGGCGATCATCTGCGTCACATCGCTGCCCGCTTGGCTGATCGCCCCGGCCACAGCCCCTGCATCCGCCGAGGCCTGATCTGCCACGCCCTCTGGCACCAACGGTTGCGTCAGCTTGGTTTCCGCCGAAATCCCCTCGACCAGCTTCAAAATCGGCGAAGTGGTGGGCGAAGATGCCGCCGACAACGCCAGATAAGCCGGCTTGTCCGCTGCCATCGGCGCGAGTTTGATGTTCGACAAAACCGCATCCCAAGCCGCCAGATAATCCTCGCGGTAGCGCGCCAGCAATTGCGGGCCCAGTCGCGACAACTGCTCATCCACCTTCGCCGCCGCCGCCTGTTCTCCCATAACCCATTGTTCGGTTTCAAGCTTATGCGCAACCGCCGCCAACTGCTCTAGGAAAAAATCATTGAACCCGGCATAGGTATAAAGTGCCGGCACCGTCAGCGTGCCAAGGTCCGAGCCATCCGCCGTCTCAAACACCAGCCGCGCATCCGGCCCCGCGCGTTCCACCACGTTGAAATCCGGCAGCCCTGATACGGGCGCAGTCGCCACGATCAAAGAATACGCCTGATCCGCCACCGACATCCGCGCCAAAATCACTTCCGCCTTGGCGACCAGATCGGCGTTCAATTCCACCGTTGGGGCGGTGGTATCGTCTAACTCCAGCATTGCCGCCAGATGCTTGTTCAACATATCCCGCGCCGGTTCTTCGTTGATGCCGGGGAACAACACCTGCTCCCAATCATCATGGAACCATGTTTTCACCAAATCATCCTGCGGCGCAGGCGCAGCCCCGCCCAGCAACTTATACACCTTTAACGTCTCATAAATCGGGATCGGCTCATTCGCCAAAACGAACTGCTGCAACTGGCCTTCGACCCGCAACACCAACCGAGGCCGCAACAACCGCTCTAGCGCCTGCGCATAAGAATCCCGCGCCGCCTGCCGGATCGCGCCCTGCTGCGACAACCCAAAGCCACGCGTCCAATCGCCCTCGGGTTCCTCGGGCGACTCGAAGCCCGACGGCATCGTGCGCAACAGCTTCAACTCATTGCTGATGCGCAGAAAATCGGTGTCCTTCACCTCAATCGCCTGCAAATCCTCCGTCGCGGCCAACTCGTAATCTGCCATCGCCGCCTGCGCCGAGGCCACCAGCGTGCGGTTGTTCAGATAGCTATAGCCCCAAGCCGCCAGGATGCCAGCCGAGGCCAAAAACATCGCCGTGGTCAGCCCGATTCGCAGCACAGACGCCCGCCGCACCGCCTTGCGATCATAGGAAACCCAGCCCTGTTCGCCGAAAATCACCTTGGTCAACAAGTCATGCAGGAAGAAACTTTTGCCCCTGCCCGACAGTTGCGCCTGCACGCCAAGGCTCCGGCTCATCGCGCCCAAAACCTGATCAATCGGCGTGCCTTCTTGCGTGCCAGAGGTGAAATAGAACCCGCGCAGAATGGCCGAAGTCTTATACCGCGTCGGCTCAAACACCTGCCGCAGGAACGATTCCACCTCGTCCTTCAACATCGCCATCTGTCCCGGCAACCCGAAAATCGCGATCCGGTTCACGCCATCGGGTTCTTCCGACAACCGATCAATCACCTCGTCCGACAGACGCGCCACCAGCGCATCAAACTCGGTGCCAACCCGATCAAAGGTCTGCTCTTTGCGGTTTTCGGTCTGGAATGTCGCACCCCAAACCTTCTTCCGCCGCCCCGCTGCGAAAGATGCGAAATACTCACGAAATCCCGCGATCAGATCGGCCTTGGTGAACATCACATAAACCGGGAAATCCACCTTCAGCGTCTCGTGAATCTCGCCCAACCGCGCCCGGATCGTCTCGGCATGGGCGGTGATCTTATCTGGCCCCGCGTTCATCAGATCGGCCACCGAAATCGCCAAAATCACCCCGTTGATCGGCTGCTTGGGTCGGTTTTTCTTCAACAGGTTCAGGAACGCCGTCCACGAGGCCTTATCCGTGCCCTCATCACTGTCCTGCGTGGTATAGCGCCCCGCCGTGTCGATCATCACGGCGTCTTCGGCGAACCACCAATCGCAATAGCGCGTGCCGCCAAAACCCTGCAATCCGCCCTGTTGACCCGACAAAGGAAACTTGATCTCGCTGTTCACCAGCGCCGTGGTTTTCCCCGAACCGGGCGGCCCGATGATCACATACCAAGGCATATCATACAGATAAGTCTTTGAATTTCCTGATTTCTTCAGCGTGCTCAAAGCTGCCGTCATTCGGCTGGCCAATTCGCGCCCATCGCCCGCAGGCGAATCGACCACAATCGCCTTTTCCAGTGCCGCACTGCCCTTGCGCCGCCGCAAAAGGGCTACCAGCCCCCAGACCAGCAGCACCAGCGCCAGCAATCCAATGATCAGCGCTCGCACCCAGACCGGATCAAACGGATGCGCCTCGCCAAAGCCAATCAGCGGCCCTGCGAACCAGACCACCGCAGAGAACGCCAGAAACCCGATCAAAATCAGCGTCAACTTTAGCCATTTCATTGCAAAGTCTCTTCCCGCTTGATCATAATCTCAACCCGACGGTTGGCTGCGCGCCCCTCATCGGTGGCATTGTCGCCAATTGGCTCGGCCTCGCCCTTGCCCTCAACCTCAAAGCGGCTGGGGTCGGTCATGCCCACAGCAAGCACCTTTTGCACCGCTTCGGCGCGTGCCTGCGACAGATCGTGGTTGTTCTTGAACCGCCCGCGCCCCGACATCGGCACGTTATCGGTGTAACCCCAGACGAGCACCGGCCCCGGTTCCTTATCCAAAGCCGCCGTTATCCGCGCCGCCAAGTCATTGAATTCTGGTTTGGTTTCCGCCTTGCCACTGGCAAACAGCGTTGCGTTGCTGACGCGGACAAAGATGAAATCACCCTTGATATCGACCGCCACCAAGCCGCTGGCAATGTCGTCCTTCATCTTCTGTTGTAGCCGATCCAACTGGCTGCTTTCGCTGACAGGCACCACCTCTAACGGCGTAAACGCCACCGCACGTACCAGCGAAATCTTCGAAGTCGGCGTCAGAGACAGCAACCGCTGCGACACCACAGAGCCTTCCTGCGCGATCAGTGTCGACAGGCCAAAGTAAGCCCCCATCAGCACCACCCCCAGCACCGATCCGATCACCCAAAGCGGCGTTCCCCCAAACCGCCGCCGCCCACCGACCATAACCGGCTGCCAGCGCGGCGAAATATCATCGTCGGGGCGGTTCTGCACCCGGCGCAGGCTGTCGTAAATCATCCCCCGCACCCGTGCCAATTCCACAGCACCATTCAGGGCCGAGCGATATTGCCCCTCAAACCCAAGGCTGAGGCAGGTCATCGCCAATTCCAAAAGCTGGAAGTTCTGCGCCGGGGCTTGCAACGCCTTCTCAACCTCTTGAAAGAACCCCACGCCCGAGGTGCGCCGGTTGAAGAACCGCGCCACCATTGAATATTGAATCCACAAATGCCGATCGGTGCCGGGGATATTCTGCACGATATCATCCGCCGTGCCGCACAGCAGATACTTCGCCACCTGCGTCTGATGCGCGTCCACGCCGCCTTTCAGGCAATTCTCCTCAAACCCTTCAATCTCGCGGGTGACGTATTCCATCAACGGAACCGCCTCCATCTCGACCATCTGAGTCCGCAAGCGCCCGAACAAGATCAACAGATTGGCCGCTGCTGCCAACATCGGGCTTTTCGGCCCACCCGCCCCCAGCCCCTTCGCCACCAACGCGCGACGCAGATCAATCTTCGGCCCGGTATTGGCGTAATTTGTGGGCTGAGCCGTCGAGGTATCCGGGAAAAACTGATCCGGCTGCGCAAACGCCCCCGCCACCGGCCGCGGCGCAGGCTGCCCACCAAACGGTTGCCCACCAAAGCCAGGGCCATTCACCCCCGGATGCGCAGATGCGGGCGGGATTGGTGCAAAACCACCCTGACCGCCACCAGCGGGCGCAGGCGCAGGCACACCCCAAGCATCCGCTTCCCCCGAAAACCCCGGCGACGCCGCAGGCGGCATCCCGCCCTGCGGCCCAAACCCGCCCGGCCCAAACGCCCCGCCCGCCCCCGGCAACGCACCACCGATCACCGTGCGCTCATTCGGGCTGACCGGCCTTTTGCCCCCCGGCATCGGGCTCACCCCACCCGGCAACGGCTGTGGCATCCCCATCCCGCCAATGACGGTCTTGTCTTTGCCATCGCCGCTGCCGCTCATGCTTTAGTCTCCATGATGGCCCACAACTCCATCTTCAGATCAGGCCAATCCCCGGCGAAATGCATCCCGATCGCGGGCGCGGTCGAAAACTCCCGCCACAGCGGCGAGTTCTTCTCCAGAATGAAATACACATTGCGCGATACCGCGCGGATCTGCCGGGGCGGCGTCGGAATATGGATCAACTCGATCCCCGGCAGGTTGTTGTTCACAATCTCGGACATCCGGGTGTTCGGCCCGACCTTGCAAAGCAGAGGAAACTGCTGCTGCACCAGGGTCAAAGCCCGCGAACTCTCCACCTCCACCACAAACGTCGCATCGCGGAACAAATTCCGATCCGGCACCTGCGCCAGATAGGAATTCTGCCGCACCTGCACCAAATCCAACCGCGTCGCCCGGCCCACATCGCGGCTCAGCAACCGCTGAATATCGCGCACCACAGGCTCGACCGAGCCCTTCAGATCGGCATGGTCATAGGCGTCATAGGGCGGCGCCAAGCGCTTATCCTGATCAAACGTCCACAACTCCCCCGAGAACCGCAGCAACTCTTCATACAGCCGCTCTGGATGCACATAGCGCGATTGCCGAAAGTGCCGCAACACGTTGATCTGCCTATTTAAACACAGCAACATGAAGTAATCCGCCGCCTGCAACCCGCCCGCCGCCGACGGGTCCGCCGCATAGCGCGCCAGAGACTCCAGCTTGGTTTCCACCCAACCAATCACCCGGTCCAGCCAGCCCAAAGCCACGCCATGCGCCGAGATCGTCAGCAACGGCGGCGGAAACGCGTCGTCCAAAATCACCACATTGTCGCGCACTTCCACGATCCGCGCGATCTTGATGCACTGATAGCCGGGCTTCGCGGTGGCGCGAATGTCCAACTCCAGCCGAGGTGAAGCGACCTCAATCTGCTGCTCCAACCGCAACGCAGACGCCGAATCCGCCACCGTCTCGGCCCCCAAAACATAGCGAGAGCCCGCCTCGGCCTCCATCGCCACTTCGCGGCCGTTCATCACCTGATCGGGCAGCGTCAGCCAAACCCCCAACCCATCCGACCCGGCAGGCACCTCAACCGCGCGCGGCAAAGGCGAAATCCCCGGCGCTTCAAACGGCGTGCCATCCGGAAAAATCCCCACCACCGAGGCCAATTCAATTCGCCCCTGCTGCAAACGGTCGCGATTGACCCGCATCTCCTCGATGCCCCAAGGATAGGGCGAGACATGCCGCACCCGCGCCTCGATCAGCTTTTCCACATAGCGGTCACTTTGCTGCAAATGGTGCGGCTGCAAGAACAGCCCTTCCTTCCACGCAACCTTGCTAAACCAAGACATGCAAACCTCAATCCATCAAACATCAGGCCGGGGTGGCGTTTTGGCCCACAATAGCGCGTCTAAATCTGCCACCTAGAAAAAACAGCGGCGGTATAAAGCAAAATCTACTTCCAGTTTGCAGCGCCCGTCCCGCCGGATCAAGCCCGAGATTGCCATATCGGTTTTGCACCTTAAGCTGGCGCGAAAGCTGGCCCGGCCTTCCCTCCACAACAAGGCGCTGGTATACAACGGTATGCAAATGACCCTGACCGAGATTTACGAGGCCGAAGTTGCCACAGGCCGCCTGCGCGCAGACCCTGCACAACTGGCGCTGCTGCCGCAGATGGAAGACTTGCGGGTCTGGCTGGAAGCCAATGCCACCCGCAAAGTTGGCCTGTTCGCAGGCCTGTTCGCCAAGCCGGTGACGCCACCGAAGGGGCTTTATCTGTGGGGCGGGGTCGGGCGCGGCAAGTCGATGCTGATGGATTTGTTCTGCACCCATCTTAACATCACGCAGAAACGCCGGGTGCATTTCCACGCCTTCATGCAAGACATCCACCATGCCATGCATGAGGCCCGCAAGCAGGGCGTTGACGATGCCTTAGCCCCTGTGGCCGAGGCGATCATCCGCGATGTGCGGCTGCTGGCGTTTGACGAAATGCAAATCACCGATATCACCGATGCGATGATCGTCGGCCGCTTGTTCGAGAAACTGCTGGCGGCGGGGGTGGTGATCGTCACCACCTCGAATCGCCCGCCCGAGGATCTGTACAAGGACGGGCTAAGCCGCGCCTTGTTCCTGCCCTTCATCGCCATGTTGCGGGAACGGCTGGAGGTGTCAGAGATTGCCTCGCCCAACGACTACCGCCAGCACCGCCTGACCGGGGCGCAGGTGTATTTCCACCCCGCAGGCAAAGCGAAAACCGAGATCAACGCGATTTGGCGCGATCTGACCGGGGGGGCTGCTGGCGAACCGCTGCGCCTGCCCGTCAATGGCCGCGAGACGGTCTTGCCGCGCTTTGCCAATGGCATCGGGCGGGCGAATTTTTGGGAACTCTGCGCCAAACCGCTCGGCCCTGCCGATTTTCTCGCCATCGCCACTGCCGTTCGCGTGCTGATCCTGGAGGACATCCCGCAGCTTTCCGCCAGCAACTACAACGAGGCCAAGCGCTTCGTCATCTTGATTGATGCTTTATACGAGGCGAAAACCAAACTGATCTGCTCGGCGGCAGATGAACCCGAACGCCTTTACATCGAAGGCTCCGGCAGCTTTGAGTTCGAGCGCACCGCCAGCCGTCTGCGCGAAATGCAAGCCGCAGATTGGGGACAATAAGACCAGTCGCTGCGCGCTGGGCCAACGAATCCGGGGGTTTCACCCCCCCCGGCTCAACAGACAAACGAGCCGCAAACGTTAAATCTTCGTTAAAGCGACTGTGTCAACTAACTGATATATATCAATAAAATTTGGTCCCGAGTTGGGACCATCAACCAAAAGCCTGCCACAACAACCGCATGGCCATCCCGGTCGAGGTCACCACCAGCAAAGGCTTGATCAACCGCGCCCCGATCCGCATCGCAAGCCTTGCCCCCAAAGCCGCCCCGGCGACCTGACCCACAGCCATCGCAAGGCCGACGCCCCACCACATCGCCCCACTCCAAGCAAACACCGCGAGCGAGCCGATATTGGACGCAAAGTTCAGCATCTTGGTGTGCGCCGTTGCCTTCAAAACCCCAAACCCCGCCAGCATCACAAAGGCCAGCATGAAGAAACTGCCCGTCCCCGGCCCGAAGAAGCCATCATAGCCAGCAATCAATGGCACTGCCGTGAAGGTGAACACCGCAGGCTTGATCCGTTCGACCCGATCCAGATCGCTCAACCCCGGCTTGAACGCAAAGAACAAGGCCACCGCGACCAGCACCACCGGCATGATCACCCGCAGCACCTCGGCAGGCATCAGATGCGCCACCAGCGCGCCCATGCCTCCGGCCATGGCAGCGAGCGCCGCCATCCCCAACTGATCGAGCGGCTTGACGTGCCCCGCCCGCGCATAGGCCAGCACCGCCGTACCGGCACCAAAGCTGCCCTGTAGTTTATTGGTGGCCAAAGCCTCAATCGGCGACGCCCCCGACAGCAGCAGCGCAGGGACCGAGATCAGCCCGCCTCCGCCTGCGATGGCATCGACAAACCCCGCGACAAAAGCAGCGCAGACGAGCAACAGGGTCAGATGCGTGGCGATCTCAAACACCGCGCACCTCAAAGCGTTTGGAAATCCGACCGACGCGGCGGCCATCTTTCAACTGATATTCTGGATCACTGGCGTAATCGACAAACCCGCGGCGGCTGTAATAGCCTAAGCCTGCCACGTTATCGCCCCTTATCGTCGCGTTAATTGCCTGCAAGCCCTGCGCCCGTGCCACCGCCAAAGTTGCGGTAAACAGCGCAGCCCCTGCGCCAGTGCGCTGCCGATCCGGGTTCACATAGCTGCCAATATCGCCCCAACCTTCCGGCAAAGCGGCATGGCGACCCATCGACTGAAAACCGATCAAGCCAAAGTCATCCTCGGCCAGATGGCAACAGATCACCCCATCGCCGCTGATATAATGCGTATCGACATAGGCTGCATCATGTTCAACCTCATGCGCGGTGGTGCCGCCGATGCGGATAATTCGGTTCTGCAAAGCTGACATTGCAACGGCATCTTGCGGGGTCGCCTGCCTGATACTCATTGCACGAACTCCTCACGGGCGTAGCCCTGAAGATACAACAGCGCCGTCAGATCGCCGTGATTTACCCGCAGATCGCATTGCGCGGCAACGGCGGGCTTCGCGTGCAAGGCCACGCCCGCGCCAGCCAGCCCCAGCATCCCCAGATCATTCGCGCCATCTCCAACCGCCATCGCATCGGCGGGGGTAATCCGCAGCCGAGCCGCAATCTCCTCCAGCGCCGTCACTTTTGCCGCCCGCCCCAAGATCGGCTCTGCCACTTGGCCCGTCAGCTTGTTGTTCTCGACCAGCAGGATATTGGCGCGGTTTTCGTCAAACCCCAGCATCCCGGCGATCGCCGAGGTGAAGGCGGTGAACCCGCCGGAGACCAGAGCGGCATAAGCACCATTGGCTTTCATCGTCGCGAGCAGCACCGGCCCACCCGGCATCAATGTGATACGATCGCGCACCACTTCCGCAATCACCGTCACGGGCAGTCCCTTCAACAAGCCAACCCGCTCGCGCAGCGCATCCTCGAAATCCAGCTCGCCATTCATCGCCCGCGCGGTGATCTCGGCGACATAGGCCCCGACGCCAGCCTCATCCGCCAATTCGTCAATACATTCCTGCTGGATCATCGTGCTGTCCATATCTGCGATCAGCAGTTTTTTCCGCCGACCCGCCGCAGGTTGCACCACCAGATCAACGCCCATGCCTTGCAAGCCCTGCCACACATCCCAACGATTGGCGGGCATCGTTTCAACCGCAAACTCCGCCGCCACACCCGGGTCCAGCCAGACCGCATCACCTCCACCCCAAGCATTGCGCAAAGACTCGACCGTCACACGGTCAAGCACAGGGCGATTGGGGTTGGTCAGCAAAGTTGCTACAAACATGATGTTTCCGATAGTGGAGATTTGTGTCGGTTTTTGCAGATGATGCGCCGGAATAGCGCGATTATTTGGCTTGCGCCACCCCGGAGCGGCCAATATGCACGGTGGTGGGACACCCTTCCCCAACGAAGGGCATTTATCTGTGAGGATACCATGGCTGATCTACACGCCCCGGCGACGCGTCCGGAAAACCCGCGTTTTTCTTCTGGCCCTTGTGCCAAAATCCCCGGTTATAGCCTTGATATGCTTGGTGATGCGCCGTTGGGCCGCTCGCACCGTGCCGCTGTTGGCAAGGCCAAGCTGAAACAGGCGATTGACCTCACCCGTGAGATTCTGAATGTCCCCGCCGATTACCGCATCGGCATTGTCCCCGGTTCGGATACCGGTGCGGTCGAGATGGCGATGTGGTCGCTGCTGGGTGCGCGACCAGTTGAGATGCTGGCTTGGGAGAGCTTTGGCGAAGGCTGGGTGACCGATGTGGTCAAGCAGTTGAAGCTGGATGCAAAAGTGAAGGTCGCGCCTTACGGGCAGATCGTGGATTTTGCCACCGTCGATTTTAACTCCGATGTAGTCTTCACGTGGAATGGCACCACCTCGGGTTGCCGCCTGCCAAACGCCGATGCGATCCCCGCCGACCGTCAGGGCCTGACCATCTGCGACGCCACTTCTGCCGCCTTTGCGATGGATCTGGATTGGGCCAAGCTGGATGTGACCACCTTTAGCTGGCAGAAAGTGCTGGGTGGCGAAGGCGCGCATGGCATGATCATCCTGTCGCCCCGCGCGGTGGAACGGCTGGAAAGCTACACCCCCGCATGGCCGCTGCCGAAGATTTTCCGCATGACCAGCAAGGGCAAAATCATCGAAGGCATCTTTGTGGGTGAGACGATCAACACCCCGTCGATGCTGGCAGTCGAAGATTACCTCGTATCGCTGAAATGGGCGCAGTCGGTCGGCGGTCTAGCCGGGCTGGTTGGTCGCGCCACAGCCAATGCGCAAGTGGTTTGGGAATTCTGTGCCGCGAACCCTTGGCTGCAAAATCTGGCCGAAACCCCGGCGATTGCTTCCACAACCAGCGTTTGCCTGAAATTTAACGATCCACGCATCAAGGATGGCGAGGCATTTGCCAAGGCTGTGGCGAAGAGGCTAGAACAAGCCAAGGTTGCCTATGATATCGGCGCCTATCGCGATGCGCCGGCAGGCCTGCGGATCTGGTGCGGCTCGACAATCGAAACCGCCGATGTGACGGCCCTGATGCCGTGGGTCGCCCATGCGTTCCATGCGGAAATCGCCGCACAAGTTTGATCGGGATGGCGGGATAAATCCCGCCCTACCCATATCCGTAGGGCGGGGTTCACCCCGCCATCCCCACAAAATGAAAGGACCGATCATGGCCCCCCGCGTTCTCGTATCCGACGAACTCTCTGAAACTGCCGTGCAAATCTTCCGCGACCGTGGTGTCGAGGTCGATTACATGCCCAAGCTGGGTAAAGACAAAGACGCGCTCGCCGCGATCATTGATCAATACGACGGCCTCGCCATCCGTTCGGCCACCAAGGTGACCGACAAGCTGCTGGCCTTGGCCACCAATCTGAAAGTGGTGGGTCGTGCTGGTATTGGCGTTGATAACGTCGACATTCCTGCGGCGTCGAAAAAAGGCGTGATCGTGATGAACACGCCGTTCGGCAACTCGATCACCACCGCAGAACACGCCATCGCGATGATGTTTGCCGTAGCGCGGCAATTGCCCGAAGCCAACGCCTCCACCCAAGCCGGTAAATGGGAGAAATCTCGCTTTATGGGGGTAGAGTTGTTCAACAAAACCCTCGGCGTGATTGGCGCTGGCAACATTGGCGGCATCGTCTGCAACCGTGCGGTGGGGCTGCATATGAAAGTCGTGGCTTACGATCCCTTCCTGTCGGACGAGCGCGCCAAGGCTTTGGGCGTCACCAAAGTGGAATTGGACGAACTGCTGCACCGTGCCGATTTCATCACCCTGCATGTGCCGCTGACCGACAAGACCCGCAACATCCTTTCGGCCGAAAATCTGGCGAAAACCAAGAAGGGTGTGCGTATCATCAACTGCGCCCGTGGTGGTCTGATCGACGAAGCAGCCCTCGTCGATGCGCTGAAATCCGGCCAAGTCGCAGGTGCCGCGCTGGATGTGTTTGAAGTTGAACCTGCCACCGACAGCCCGCTGTTCAACCTGCCCAACGTGGTCTGCACCCCGCATTTGGGCGCATCGACCACCGAGGCGCAAGAAAACGTCGCCCTGCAAGTGGCAGAGCAGATGTCAGATTACCTGCTGACCGGGGCTGTTTCCAACGCGCTGAACATGCCCAACGTGACGGCAGAAGAAGCCGCTGTGATGGGACCGTGGATCAAACTTGCCAGCCATTTAGGTGCCTTCATCGGCCAAATGACCGAAGAGCCGATTAAGGCGATCAACATCCTGTATGACGGCACTGTGGCGGGCATGAACCTTGCCGCGTTGAACTCGGCTGTCATTGCGGGTGTGCTGAAAACCCAGAACCCGGATGTGAACCTTGTTTCGGCCCCCATCGTGGCGAAAGACAAAGGCATCCAAATCTCGACCACCCGCCAAGACAAAACCGGGACCTTTGATGCCTATATCAAAGTAACCATGGTCACAGAATCGCGCGAGCGCTCGGTTGCAGGCACTTGTTTCAGCGATGGCAAACCGCGCTTCATCCAGATCAAGGGCATCAACATTGACGCCGAAATCGGCGAACACATGCTCTACACCACCAATGATGACGTGCCGGGCATCATCGGCCTTCTCGGCATGACGATGTCGAAAAACAACGTCAACATCGCGAATTTTACCTTGGGCCGCGAAGGCATTGGCAAGCAGGCCATCGCGATCCTGTACCTCGATCAAGCCATCGACCCCAAGGTGCTCGAAACCCTCGAATCCACCGGCATGTTCCAATCGGTGAAAGCGCTGCAATTCGACGTGGCGTGACCCTGCTTGCGCTTTCGGTTTGGCGCAAATATCCAACACGGGTCCGGGGGCGTGAAGCCCCCGGCCTTTGCACTGAGAGGCGCGCATGAGAACCTATGCCATCGGCGACATTCACGGCCATATTGAACTTCTGCGAGAGGTTCATTCTTGGATTGCCGCTGATCAAGCAAAACATGGCGCAGCCCCGATTGTGCATGTCGGTGATCTGGTTGATCGCGGTCCGGATTGCCGGGGCGTGGTGGAATATCTGCGCGTCGGTGTCGAGGCCGGGCAAGACTGGGTGGTGCTGAAAGGCAATCATGACCGCATGTTCACAAACTACATCCGCGACATCAATTACCATGATCCTTGCCTGCGCACGGACCTATCTTATCTGCATCCCAAGATCGGCGGAGCGGCAACTTTGGAATCCTACGGCGTGAAAAACGCCGCCGATCGCCCACTGGCCCCGGTCCATGCCGAGGCTTTGGCTGCCGTACCCGAGCCGCATCTGAAATTTCTCGAGTCTCTGCCGATTTACTATCAGCGCGGCGAGGTGATTTATGTCCACGCCGGCATCCGTCCTGGTATCCCGATTGCACAACAGGCTGAGGATGACTTAGTCTGGATCCGCAAAGGCTTCCTTGAAGACACCCGCGACTTTGGCGCGCTGATTGTGCATGGCCATACCGCGCTGGACGCGCCGATGCATTACGGCAATCGGGTCAATATCGATTCAAGCGCTGCTTACGGCGGGCCCCTGACGGCGGTGGTTCTGGAGGGTCGTGAGGTGTTTAACCTGACTGCAGCCGGACGCATCGCGGTGCTGCGCGGATAGAGCCTAGCTCTCCGCCCTTGCCAGTACCAAGGCCTGAGACAGTACCTTAGCATCGCCGATGTGATTGGCCAAAATCAACACAAGCCGCGCGTTCATTGCATGACTTTCTGCCTCGGGCAGGCCCCGATGCGCGGCCAGAAGATCGGCATAAAATCCGTCTGAATCTGCAATATTTGGTCTGGTGTTCAATATCATATCAGCCCTCCCAACTTTGCTCCAAGGCCGCTGCTACGCCAGCTGCCGAGACCGAAAGCCAGCGCGCCGCGACCACCTGATCGGGCCTGATCAGGTAAACCGCCTGTGGCTGATCACCCAGATAGCGCCTGCGGATCATATCCGTCAGCACAGGTTTCACCACCCGTAAGCCGAGCTCTGGGGCATCGCAGCCCAGCGCCAACAACACGAAGTCGCGCCCCAAAGCCTCGGTCATCCAACCGTTTTCCAATGGCGCATCTGGTGCCACAGCGCCCGGTCGCGCGCCAGCCGGAAGATCGGCATCGGGCGCAACCAGCGGATAAATACAGGGCTTTGACAACCGCCCAGAATTCACCATCGGCCGCGCAAAATCTGCCCGTCCGGCCAGATGCAAGACGGCATCGCGAAACAGGCGTTCAATGCCCGGCTCCGGCGACATGAAGCGTGTTGAGCGACTGGAGTTCAGCAAATTCTCATCTGCGCCGTAGCACCGTTCGCGATCATACCCCTGTAGGGCTTCAGGCGCAGCCACACCGTTTATCACCGCCGCCAGCCGCCAACCGAGGGCGTCGACATCGCCCAAGCCGCCATTTCCGCCGCGCGCGCCGAAGGGAGAAACGACATGCGCGCTGTCGCCTACGAACAAAATATTACTATGAACAAAGCTTCGTAATCGTCGACATTGGAAGGTATAGACGCTGATCCAATCCAGTTTGAAATCGGCGTGACCCACCACTTTCTCAATACGCGGGCTGACAGTCTCAGGCCGTTTCTCCACCTCTGGGTCAGTGTCCCAGCCAAGCTGAAGATCTATTCGGTAAATGTTATCCGGCTGCTTGTGCAATAGCGCGGATTGGCCGGGATGGAAATTTGGCTCAAACCAAAACCAACGTTCGCTGGCAAAATCGCCCTGCATTTCGATGTCGGCGATCAGAAAGCGTTCTTCGAATAATTCGCCATCAAATTCCAACCCCATCATCTCGCGGATCGGACTGCGCGCACCGTCGCAGGCAAGCACCCAATCAGCCTCCAACATGTAAGACCCGTCTGGCGTGACCACCTTTACCGAGGCGAAATCCGCTTTTTGATCCACCGAAATCACCCGATTTTTCCAGCGCAGGTCAATGTTCAATGCCTGCGCCCGCTGCACCAGATATTCTTCGACGAAATATTGTTGCAGGTTCACAAAGGCGGGCATCTTATGCCCGTCCTCGGGCAGCAGATCAAAGTTGAACACCTCTTTATCGCGGTGAAATGTGCGCCCCACTTTCCATGTCACTCCTTTTGTGACGGATCGTTCACCTACACCAAGCCTATCCAGAATCTCAAGCGAACGCTTGCTCCAGCAGATCGCCCGAGACCCGACTGAGACCACATTGTTGTCATCCAGTACCGTCGCCAGCACGCCATGATTTGCCAGTTCAATCGCCATCGCCAACCCAATCGGACCAGCGCCAACAATGATCACTTTGTGACGCGGCTCGGGCGCCCTCAATCCAGCAGGTGCAACGTAATCAAAGGGTTGATGCGCAAAAGCCATCACATTACCCCTGCAAGTCTGCCCACATCTGGCGGTCACGTTCAGCCGTCCAGACGCGGGGTGTCGCTATCCCGCGTGCCTCGTCAAAAGCGCGCGCGACGTTGAACGGCAAGCAGTGTTCATAGATTGCAAAATTTGCGAACTTAGAGTCACATTCAGCCCGCACCGCGTTCCAAGCCTCTTTCAAGCGGCCTCCGCGCGCCGCCACTTTTGCCGCCGGTCGGTAGGTGCTTTGCACAAAATCAGCGGTCGAGGCGATGGCTTTGCCCACCATTTCGCGCCCTATCAGCGCATCTCCACGCCCCGGCGCAATCGCCACCGGATCGAAGGCCGCAATGTTCGCCAAAGTGTCGATCCAATCGGCAAAATGCCCGTCGCCGCAGTAGCAGGCCGAGTGATACTCCACGATATCGCCGGTGAACATCACTTCGGAATCCGGCACCCAAACCACCGCATCCCCAGCGGTATGGGCGCGGCCCAGATGCATGATATCGACGCGGCGCTTGCCCAGATACACCGTCATCTGATCGCTGAACGTGGTGGTCGGCAGGGTCAGGCCCGGAATTTCCTCGTGGCCCTGAAACAGGCGCGGAAAGCGGCCAAACTCGCTGTCCCAGTCTTCTTGTCCGCGTTCCATCACCATGCCGCGCGCAGCATCAGACATGATGATTTCCCTTGCGCCGTAAGCACTTGCGCCCAGAACGCGCACAGCGTGATAATGCGTCAGTACCAAGTGGCTGATCGGCTTGTCGGTGACGGAACGGATACATTCCACCACTTTGCGCGCCAGTCTCGGCGTCGCTTGCGCCTCAATCACCATCACCGATTCATCGCCGATGATCACGCCGGAATTCGGATCGCCTTCGGCAGTGAAGGCGTAGATTCCATCACCGATTTCGACGAATGAGGTCTTTTTCTCGGTCAGATCGCCTTGTGACGCAAACACCTTAGCCATTCATGTTTTCCTTGCATAAGGGGCTACGAGCGCCGGGACGACCTTGCCCGAACACGCGCCAAACCCGATCCGATATCCGTCTCCCAACGCCGCACCGCGCAGGGTCAAAGTGTCATTGTCCTCGATGAAGCTGCGGGTGCTGCCCGCAATCGCGAAGGGCTCTTTGCCCCCCCAAGACAGTTCCAGCAGGCTGCCCCGACTGTCCTTCGCGGCGCCTGAAATCGTGCCTGACCCCAGAAGATCACCGACATTCATCGCGCAGCCAGAGGTGGTGTGATGTGCCAGTTGCTGCGGTGCAGAGTAGTACATTTCTGCACAGTTGGTGCGGCTGATGATGGTTTCTGTACCGCCTTCGGGCACTAAGCCAACCTCTAGGGCGATGTCATAAAGCATTGGTCCCGGTTCTTGCAGATGCGGTAGAAGTGGAACTTCGCGCGGCGGGGTCGAGGTGCGAAAGGGCTCTAGCGCCGCTTTCATAACGATCCACGGGCTGAGGGTGGTGGCAGTGGCTTTGGACTGGAATGGGCCAAGCGGTTGATATTCCCAAGCCTGAATATCTCTTGCAGACCAATCGTTTAACAGAACATAGCCGAAAATCATCGCATCGGCTTCCGCCACCGTCACCGGCAGGCCATGTGTGGACGCCTGCCCAACAATCGCACCGATTTCCAACTCGATATCGAAACGACGTGAGGGTGCGAAGATCGGGGCGTCAAACTCTGGGACTTTCAACTGGCCCCAAGGGCGACGCACTTCCGTGCCGGAAACCACCACCGACGAGGTGCGGCCATTATACCCGATTGGCATATGCAGCCAGTTCGGCGGCAGCGCGTTTTCTGCACCGCGGAACATGGTGCCGACGTTGGTGGCGTGGTGGCGGCCAGCGTAGAAATCGGTGTATTCGGCGACGATGAAGGGCAGGTGCAGCGCGGCACCCGCCATCGGCACCAGATGATCTTCGACCACCCAACGCTTGCTGGCCCCCTCGACGAGCATTGCGGTGACTTGGGCGCGAAACTCGGCCCAGATGCTTGGCCCAGCCTCCATAAATTCGTTCCAGAAAGGTACGTCGAACAGCGGATGATCGGTCAACTTCAGCAAGCCTTCGGCTTCCAAAGCGGTCACATCAAGAATGAAGTCACCGATGGCCACACCACAGCACGCCGGATCATCGCCAAGGGAAAACACGCCGCAGGGCAGGTTGTTCAGCGGGAAATCGGTGGTCGCGGTGTTCGCGCTTGCCACCCAAGATTTCAGAAGTTTCATCGCGCACTCTCCCATGCTTGCAGCCCAAGACCTAGGGATGCGGGCAAGCTGATGCGGCTGTCAAGTCGGCAGAATTTTCCTGCCAGTGAAACCACAGTTGTCATTTCAGCCCCGGCGTGCCGTCGAATTTCTTCGCCAGACTCTCCCAACAGTCGATGTAATCGTCCTGCAAGGGGGCCTCTTTGGCGGCGAAGGCAGTCAGGTGCTGCGGGAAGCGGGTCTCAAACATGAAGGACATGGTTTCCTCTAGCTTTTCGGCCTTCAGCGCTGCGTTCGATGCGCCCTCGAATGCCTGCTTGTCTGGGCCGTGTGGCAACATCATATTGTGCAGGCTCATCCCGCCCGGCACAAATCCTTTGGGTTTCGCGTCGTAGATGCCGTAGATATTACCCATCAGTTCCGACATGATATTCTTGTGATACCACGGCGGGCGGAAGGTATCTTCGGCGACCATCCAACGTTCGCGGAACAGCACGAAATCAATATTCGCGGTGCCTTCCACGCCCGAAGGCGCGGTCAGAACGGTGAAGATGGACGGGTCGGGATGGTCAAACAGGATCGCACCAACTGGGCAATAAGTGCGCAGATCATATTTCACCGGAGCATAATTGCCATGCCACGCCACCACGTCCAGAGGGCTGTGGCCGATGCGGGTGCGGTGGAACTGGCCGCACCATTTCACCACCACCGAGGACGGCACCTCGCGGTCCTCAAACGCCGCTACTGGGGTTTTGAAATCGCGTCGATTGGCCATGCAATTCGCACCAATCGGGCCACGTCCGGGCAATGTGAACTTTTGTCCATAATTCTCGCAGACGAAACCCCTGCAGGGGCCTTCCAGCACCTCCACCCGATACACCAGCCCGCGCGGGATCACGGCGATTTCCTGCGGCTCTAGGTCAATCACGCCCAATTCGGTACAAAACCGCAGGCGACCCTGCTGCGGGACGATCAACAACTCGCTATCGGCGCTGAAGAAATACTCATCCTGCATCGATTGGGTGACGAGGTAAACGTGGCTCGCCATGCCGACTTGGGTGTTCACATCGCCCGCCGTCGTCATGGTGTGCATACCGGTAATCCACGTCAGCGCAGCATCAGTATGTGGCACCGGATCCCAACGGTATTGTCCGAGTGAGATCACATCCGGATCGATATGCGGTGCAGATTTCCAATAAGGAACGACAATTTTTTCAAAGTGATGCGTGTGTTTCACCGAGGGGCGGATGCGGTAGCACCATGTCCGTTCATTTTGGTGGCTTGGCGCGGTGAAGGCGGTGCCAGAAAGCTGTTCGCCATAAAGCCCGTAGTTGCACTTCTGCGGCGAGTTCATGCCCTGCGGCAAAGCGCCTGGCAAAGCCTCGGTTTCAAAGTCATTGCCGAAGCCGGGCATGTAATGGGCGTGGGTGCCTACCGTTGTCGAGGCACGGGTCAAACCTGAGGGTAGGCTTTGGCTGTTCATTGCGGCCTCGCGGTGCGGAATCGGGTCTAACTTATGGCGAGAAAATATCGTTGCATGTGCAACGATGTCAATGGCGATATGCAATGCCAATAAACCCACGCTCGAAGTTAGCGGTTCATGGAGCGTAGACTGGCCAAAGCCCCAAGCGCCAGCAGCCCGGTGGTGCAGGCGACCACCCAGAAAAACCCGCGCTGGCCCATGATTTCCAGAAACGGTGACATCAGCAGCGGTGCGAAGACTCCACCGACCAGCCCAGCGCCGATAATGGTGGGGGCGACGCGGGCGTTGTTGCCCATCTTGCGAGTGGCAGTGACGTATTCGGTGGGGAAGAACATGCCCGCGCAGAAGCCCAAGCCCACAAAACCAGCACCGGGCAGCCACAAGGCGGCGATCAGGGCCGAGATACAGGCTCCGATCAGCGACAGGGTGAACAGCGTGAAGGCGGGCAGCAATCCTGCCACGGCCATCAGGCAGAGGCGGGCGGCGAGGAAGGCCAGGAAGAATGCCGACAGCAGTTGGGCGGCCAAGGTCTCGGATAGGCCCGCGTTGATCAAGGCAGTGGGCCCCAACCCGGTCAGACAAGCCTCAACACTGATCGCCACCGCGCCGAAGATCAGGATCGGCAGGTTTAGCCGGAGCGGCGTGGTTGAGGTGCTGGCCACCACCGTCGCATCGCGGCCCGCCGGCCCGGCACAGGCGGTGATCACCACGCCGATCACGGCGCAGATGGTGAAGCTGAGCACCGCATCTCTGCCCAAAGCCACGAAGACCAGTGGCGCGCCAATAGCTCCGATGCCGAAAGTGGCGTTCAGCAGGCTCAGCATCGCAGGCCCACGCGCGCCAAACGCCCGCAGCATCCGCGGGTTGAACACCACCGTGGCCGCCCCATACCCCGCGCCAAACACCACCGCCCCCAGCACCGTCAGCGCCCAACTGGCCCCCAGCGCCATCAGCGCCACACCCAGTGTCATCGCCGCCACCACATGCCGGGGCGTCGCGCGCGCGCCAACAACGAACATCGCCCCCACACCAATCGAACATCCGATCCAATGCGCCGAAATCAGCAGCCCTGCCGTGCCGATATGGATGTCAAATCCGCGCGCAAATACTGGCAGCGCCGGGCCATACAGCGCCGTGCCAGCGCCCATCAGAATGAAGCTGGCAATGCTGATCACCAGCAGCGCCGCATTGGTTTTGATCAGGTTGCGCAAGGGGATCTCCGGTTTGCCGCGCATGGTGTCCCCCGCCCGCACTGCACTGTCAATCGCACGCGCTTGCGAAAACTGCCGTCAACAGGCAGGCTTAGGCAAAACATGAGGCTTGATGATGAGTTTCGATCTTTCCGCGTTCCTGCCCTACCAGTTGGCCGTCGCCGCTGCCCGTATTTCCAAGGGCTTTGCCGAGCTTTACCGCGCCGAATTTGGTCTGACGATCCCAGAATGGCGGGTGCTGGCGCATCTGGCACAGGATGATCAGGTGTCAGTGCGCGAGATTCAGGCGCGGGTCGATATGGACAAATCCAAGGTCAGCCGGGCTGCGGCGCGGTTGGAAGCCACGGGTCTGATCGAAAAGCGGGAAAACCTTGAAGACCGTCGCTTGCTGGATATGCGCCTTACCCCCAAAGGCCGTGACTTAATCGACCGCATCGTGCCGATTGCCGACGCGTATCAAACACAAATCCTGACCCAGATCGGTGCGGATGCCCCGCTGTTTCGCGCCGCCTTGCTGCGTCTGCTGGAGGAAAAATGATCACGCTTTACGATTACTGGCGTTCGTCTGCCGCTTACCGGGTGCGGATGGCGCTGAACCTGTTGAACCTGCGCTACAAAAGCCAGCCGGTTGATCTGGTGAAAGGTGAACACCGTGGGGCAGACAATGTTGCGCGCAATCCACAGGGGTTGGTGCCGACGCTCGACATTGATGGCCTGCGGCTGACGCAATCCCTTGCGATCATCGAATATTTGGATGAAACGCGCGGCGGCTTGCTGCCGAAAGATCCAGCGCCCCGCGCCCATGTCCGCGCTTTGTCCTACGCGATTGCAATGGAGACCGCCCCGGTCTGCAACCTGACCGTTCGTGATCACGTAGGATCAATGGGGGTGATGACCAGTGAGGCATGGACCCGCCATTACATCACCAAGGGTCTGACCGCTTTTGAGGCGATGTTGACCACGGCAAGCCGCTACTGCCACGGCGATAGCGTGACGATGGCCGATCTTTGCCTTGTGCCGCAGATCTATAATGCCGAGCGGGTTGGCATTGACGTGACGTCCTTCCCCCAAACCGCAAAGATCGTGGCAAACCTGCGCGAAATCCCCGCCATCGCCGCCGCGCATCCGGATCGCGTCAAACCCTAGAGGCCCGCCCCATGACTGCCATGACTGACATTTTCATCCTCTCCACCGCGCGCACCGCCATCGGCAGTTTCGGCGGCTCTCTCGCCGCCATGCCCCCGATCGACATCGCGACCCATGCCGCGAAAGCCGCCATCGCGCGGGCGGGGATCGAGGCGGGGCAGATTGGCACCGTGGTCTTCGGCCATGTCATCAACACCGAGCCGCGCGATATGTATCTGGCCCGCGTCGCCGCGATGCAGGCCGGGGTGCCGGAAACCACGCCCGCGATGAACGTCAATCGTCTTTGTGGTTCCGGTGCGCAGGCCATTGTTTCGGCCATGCAAATGCTGCTGCTGGGCGACGCGGAAATTGCCTTGGCAGGTGGTGCGGAGTGCATGAGCCGCGCGCCCTATGCCGTGCAGTCTGCGCGCTTTGGCCAGAAAATGGGTGATGCCACGATACTCGACATGATGACGGGTGCTTTGACTTGCCCGTTCGGCACCGGGCACATGGGCATCACCGCCGAGAATGTCGCCGTACGTTACGGCCTGACGCGCGAGGCGCAGGACGCCTTCGCCTTGGAATCGCAAACCCGCGCCGCCCGCGCGATTGCGGAAGGCCGCTTTGTCGATCAGATTGCCCCGATTGAACTGACGGGCCGCAAGGGACACACTCTCTTCGCGCAAGATGAACACCCCAAAGCCACCACGCTTGACGCCCTCGCAAACCTCCGCCCCGCCTTTGCCAAAGATGGCACTGTCACGGCGGGCAATGCCTCGGGTATCAACGACGGCGCGGCAGCCGTGATCCTGTCGCGCGGCAATCCGGGCCATGCCCGCGCCCGCATCATGGGCTACGCGGTGGCGGGGGTTGATCCCAAAGTGATGGGCCTTGGTCCGATCCCAGCCGTTCAGGCGCTTTGTGCCAAACTAGGGGTCAAACCAGACAGTTTCGACGTGGTGGAATCGAACGAGGCTTTCGCCGCCCAAGCCATTGCCGTGACCCAAGCCCTCGGCCTCGATCCGGCTCGCGTCAACCCCAACGGCGGCGCGATTGCCTTGGGCCATCCTGTTGGTGCTACGGGTGCGATACTGGTTGCCAAAGCGCTGGCAGAACTGGAACGTGCGGGGGGCAAAACCGCACTGATAACCATGTGCATCGGCGGCGGTCAGGGCATCGCTTTGGCGATCGAGCGGGCATAGGCTGTATGGCCCGTTTCCATTCGGAATATCGCCGCTTTCTATACTGGAAAGGTTTCGTTAACTTTTACCGCAATCGCACCTTGGTGCGGGCAGATCTGCCCATCGCATCAATCACCGAAAGCGTGATGAAGCCGCGCCCCAACTGGCCCAACATCACCTGTTTTGACCCCAGCGAGATCGCCACAGGCACCCCATTTGCCAGCCAAGTATAGGGTGCTTTACCGCCTGAAACCCGTACCAAAAGCCCCTCTGGCAGCATCTCTACCTCTGCGCCATCAGGCGGAAAAGCCACCGCTGGCGCATCTTTGTCCGGCTGAAACGCCGCATTGCGGTTGCGAAATTTCTGCAACGGTTGCGGCAATTCTGCGTTTGAAACCAAAAGTGTAGACGGCGGAGCCTCTGGCTGCGGGTCGAGATTGCGTTTCAGTCGCGCAAAGGCCTGAAACAAAACCGGCGCCGCCAAATCCGCCCCAAACGCCCCGGGCACAGGTGTGCCATCCGGGCGGCCCATCCAGATGCCAATCACGTTGCGGCCATCAAACCCAATCGCCCAAGCATCGCGGTGGCCATAGCTGGTCCCGGTCTTGTAAGCTAGGCGATTTTCCGGCGCACCGGGCGGCGGCGCTAAGCCCGCCAAAATATCCCCCACCTGCCAAGCACTTGAGGCTGACAACACCCGCTGTCCCTCCTCGCGTTGACCCTTCATTTGGTGTGTCAGCGGCAGCGAAACCCCACCCCTAGCGATAGCGGCGTAAAGTTGCACCATATCTTCAAGGCTGACCCCGATGCCCCCTAAAGCAATCGCCAACCCCGGTTGCCCCGCCGGCAGATCGTATTTCACGCCAGCTTTATCCAACGACGCCAGTAACTTAGCCGGCCCTAACGCATCCGTCAGCGCCACGACGGGGATGTTCAAAGACTCCTGCAAAGCCTCTCTGATCCGAATAGTTCCGCGAAATTGTCGATCAAAATTCTGCGGCTTATAGCCATTGAAATCAGTGGGTTTATCGTCAATCAAAGTCTCGGGGTGGGCCAAGCCTTCGTCAAAAGCCAGCCCATATATCAAGGGCTTAAGCGTCGATCCGGGGCTACGGATCGCGCGTGTCATATCCACAAACCCCGCCCTGCGATCCGCCTTGAACGCCGCCGACCCCACAGACGCCAGCACTTCGCCCGAGATATGATCCGCCACCACTATCGCCACTTGCAGCCTGTCGCCGCGGCTGGCGACGACATCGGCTGCCAATCGCTCCAGCTTACCCTGCAAGGTCTTGTCCAAGGTCAGCTGGTGCAGCTTAAGTCCTCGTTCTTCTAGGATAATCCGGTCAGACATATGCGGTGCTAACGCGGGGAAAGGGCGTCGCGCGCTCGGCACCACCTCTGTCCGCGCCGTCCGCATCTGCTCGTCGTCAATCAACCCATCCCGCAAAGCCCGCGCCAAAACGCGATCCCGCGCATCCGTCGCCCGCTCGACCGAGCGATCAGGCCTGCGCATCTCCGGGCTTTGCGGAATAGCCACCAGCAGCGCCGCCTCTGCCGGCGTCAGCCGCAAAGGCTCTTTGCCGAAATACGAAAGTGTGGCCGCCCGGATACCTTCCAGATTGCCGCCATAAGGCGCAAGCTGCAGATATAACGACAGAATTTCCTGTTTGGTCAGCCTCCGCTCCAGGGCCATCGCCACCCGCATCTGCCGGATTTTGCCGTCAATCTGCCCGGTGGTGCCTTCCTCCAACAGTCGCGCCACCTGCATCGTCAGGGTCGATCCCCCCGACACCACATGCCCCTTCCAAACCGCCTGCAAAGCTGCGCGGATCAAGGCCTGCGCGTCGACCCCGCAGTGTTGAAAAAACCGTTTATCCTCATAGGCCAGCAGCGCCGCGATATAATCGGGGTCCACATCCGACAGCGCCACATCCAACCGCCAGCGACCATCCGCCACCGTATAAGCCCGCAGCAAAGCGCCGTTGCGGTCGAGCACTTCAACCGAAGTCTCAACCTGCAACGGTGGTAAAACCGTCGCATCAACCCATTGATCAAGCTTGTCATTTGAAAAGGCGGCGAGCCCAAGGCTCGCCGCCAAAACAAACAGAAACCGCGCGCCCATCACTCGGAAATGGTGATGGTGCCCGCATCCGTCCGACCCGTCAGGTCGGGCCGATACATATCTTCAACCGAGGCGGCAGGCTGGTGGAAGGTGCCCGGAGAGATTGCCCGCACCACATAGGCCAACCGGAAGGTCTCATTGCTGTAGCGGTCAATCGCGGTTAGGAACCGATCTTGCCGGAACTCGCTATGCGCAACTTCGGTTTCCAAGCCCAGTTCCGACAGCGCTTCCGACCCCGATGACATTAGGTTCGGATTGTCGATTTCAAACCCAGCTGGCAACGGATCAGAAACCATCAACCGCGCTTCGCCACGGCCAAACGGAGTGACTTCCAGCACGGTGATCAGCCGGGTGCCAACTTTCAGCCCGTCCAAAGTCGCAGCCTCGCCGTCCATCGTGTAGTAGTTCCGCGTGATGGCATAACCGTTGCCGCCTGCGGGTTCAGGTTCAGACGGCACGCCATAGGTGGTGACGGTCAGCGTGGTGTCACTATCGCTGGTGTTTTTTACCACCACAGGCGCGGTATTCGCCGCATCCAGCACTTTGACCAAAGGCCCGGAAGCCGGTGCGCCGTCGATCAGGATGCCATCCGCGCCCTTGCGATCAATCAGCGCATTGGCCGCCAGCAGCGCCCAAGTCGCCTCTTGGGTCGATAGCGCCGAGGTGGTTGCGATGCGCGACGTGAGCGCCTCTTGATCCACAGCCCGTGAGCCTGACTCCGCCGCCAAAGCCAGCACCGCCGCCGCATCGCGGTAGTTGGTGCCATAGTCGGCGCGGAAGATCTGCTCTTTCTCCGGGCCTTTCAACGCCTCTAACGCCACGCCCGCACGCCGGAACATTGCGTCGGCGCGGGGTTGATCGCCGTAGCTTGCCAAAGCCGCACCCAACTGCGCCATCGCCGCAGGCGTACTGAACGCATCGCCCTTCACGTCGGCATAATAGCGCAAATCGCCCACAGCAGCGGCACCTTCACGGGCCAGAACCATCAGCGCATAGGCTAAAGCCTCGCCGCCTTTGTCAAAGTCAGCTTGGTAGTTCACTTGGTTGCGCAGGTTATCAAGCGCGCTGCGAAAAGCCTGATCTGGCACCGCATAGCCGCGTGCTTTCGCCCGGCTGAGGAAGTCGGTCACAAACGCATCCAGCCAGAAATCGCCGCCATTTTCCACCGGACCCCACAGGCCGAAAGAGCCGTTGGAGGATTGGTTGGTCAGCACTTCCTCAACCGCTTGCTCCACCCGCAGCTTGATGTCGTCAGACCCCGGAAGGTCCATCGCGACCGCAACTTGATCGAAATACAGCAGCGGCAGCGCCTTGGAGGTAATCTGCTCTGTGCAGCCATAGGGGTAGGCATCCAGCGCCGCCAAAACACCGGGAGCGTTCAGGCGGGCGATGGGGCCGACGGCCATCGTGGCTTTACCCGAACCGGGGATCAGGCCTGTAAAGGCGTTGGAATCGAAGGTGAATTCCTGACCTTTCTTCAGCTCAAGGCGGCTGACCCGCACCACGGCAGGATCGTTGATTTCCACCGGTACCGTTAGGGTTTTCTTCAAAACCTTGCCGTCGGGCGTGGTCAAAGCGATCTCAATGGTTTGGTTGCCAATCGCATCCGCCGTCACCGGAATGGCGAAGGTAGCCTTGGCGTTGTCGCCCAGATCAAAGCCGGAAGGCACATCGCCCAGCTTCAAACTCGCCGAAGATACATCCAACGACATCCGCCCTGAAGGCCCGGTGGCGTGAACGATTTCCAGCAGCAGGCGCGATTGATCCCCCGGTTGCATGAAGCGCGGCAAGGATGCCGTGACAACAACCGGATCGCGCACCAGCACATCGGCGCTGGCTTGGCCGACACCTTTCTTCGACCATGCCACCGCCATCACCTTCACTGTGCCGTTGAACGACGGCAGGGTGAACGAGGTGCGGGCGTAGCCGTCGGCACCAACTTGAACAGGGCCAGCGAAATAGGCGACCAGTTCTTCTGTCGGAGGTGGTGCTTGCAGACGCGCTTGAGCCCCCGCATCGCCACCCGAACGCACTGAGCCTTCGGCCCCATTCATGCCGTCAATCAAACGGCCATAAATGTCACGGATGCCGACGCCCAGTTTCCGCTGGCCAAAGTAGTGGTCTTGCGGGTTTGGCGGCTGGAATCCGGTCAGGTTCAAGATGCCCTGATCGACGGCAGCGATGGTGACGTAAGCGCTATCGCCCGCAGCGACGCCGTCAACTTTAACAGCCACATCCAGCGGCCCACGCGGCGCGGCATCGGGTGCGGTTTCCACCGTCGCCGTCAGCGCACGCGCGCCGGGGTCGATGGTGGCATGGGTCAGGCCCAAAGCGCGGGCTGGGTTGCGGCCAGCGGCCACATCCATAGGGCGCAGCACAGAAGCGGTGACGTAAACGCCTGCACCCCATTCATCGGTGACGGTCAGCGGGATCACATTCTCGCCTTCCTTCACCACAACCGCCTGCATCGACACCAGACGGTTGGACAGCACCGTGATCAACGCGGTGCCAGCCGCGCGCGGAACGATGCGCAAATTGGCGGTGTCGCCGGATTTATACTTTGGTTTGTCCAGCGACAATTCCAGCGTATCGGGCGAATCAGTGGCATCGGCGGGCGCATACCAACCGGCATAGAAACTGGTCGAGGTTGCAGCCGGCGCGCCATCGCTGCGTTCAACCAGAACCTCATATTCCCCCCATTGCACTGGAGCCGAGATTTTGGCGGGCTCAGCACCGATATCGGCGGTGCCCTCAGCCACCTTGCTGCGCGTGGTCACAGGTTCCCAATTCCACGCGCTATTGCTTTGATACCATTGGTAATCTGTCTCAATCCGGGTGATCGTCCATTTCACCTTCATCGGTACAGGTTTGGCACCCGCGTCAATGCCAATCAGGCTGAACGCCGCTTCCGAACCTTCTGGCACCACACTGGCAAACATCGCTTTGATGCCGATCAGATCAGACGACGGGGCCAGCAATTTGGTGATCTTACGTTCCACCGGACGACCCGAGCCTTCGGCGACGCGCACGGTGGCGCGCATTTCCAACGGGCGGCCGGGGTCTTCAACTTCGGGTAGGGCCAGATCGACGGTCGCTTTGCCGTCCGCATCGGTGCGAATGTCGCCAAATGACGACAATGCCGCATCAAACGGCGCGTCATAGCGGCCAAAGACATAGCCCGGCCAAGCCTCTAGCTCTTTCGCCGCGCGCAGCAGAACTTCGCCCTCGATGGCCAGATCAGCCCCCGGCGCGCCAAACAGATATTTCGCATCCACCATCATCTGCGGCACATCGCCCAAGTGGATCGGTTGATCCGCCAGTGCCAGCTTGAAGTCGATCCGTTCCGGCAGGAAATCTTCCACCAGCACGGTTTGCAATGTCAAAGCCGCTGCTTCCAGATCGGCGTAAACCTCCAGCGTCCACAGCCCGCGCGGCGCAGAACCGCCAACAGGCAGCGCGAACACATGGCCGCCAGCCCCAGCATCGGCGACTTGCGCGCGCGCGTATTCGACCCCATCCGGGCGTTTCAAAATCGCTGTCAGCGGCAGGCCTTCAATCGCGGCGGTTTCAGCATCACGCGCCAAAGCGGTGGCATAGATCGTCTCGCCCGCGCGGTAAGCGCCGCGATCGGTGGTCAGGAACACATCGACCGGGGGCGATGCCTCTCGTCCCGCCACGCCGCGATCTGACAGGTCAAACTCGGGATCTGTCAGCGACAGAAACGCCAGATCGGCTTCACCATCCCGCGCCACAATCATCGCCGGAGCCTGCCCCCCGGTGCCCAAAGCCAAAGCGGCGTCAAACTGGGCGTAGCCTTGCGCGTCGGTCTTGGTGGTGGCCAACACCTCGTTGGTGGTGGACAACAGATCGACCGAAACGCCGTCTTTCGCCGCCGCCGTGCCAAGGCTGCGCACAAACACATGCAGGCCGTCAATGCCCGACATCGTGGTAAGCCCCAGATCAGATACCACAAACCATTGCCAGCCCGCAGGCACCACATAGGGATCAACGCCGGGAACCGCCGCTTTGAGGGCATAGATGCCCGCCGGTTGACCCTTCAACGCCTCGTCCAACGGCAGGCGGGTGGTGACATCGACGTTTACATCTTGCTTGACCGTACCTTCGCCCTTCCAGATTTCCGAACCGATCTGGCTAGAGAAATCATATTCTTGATAATCCGCCATCGGGGTGCCGAAGTAGCCATTCTGCAACGAACGCAGCAGGTTACGGTCGGTTACGCGATACAGCGACAATTCCAGCTTTTCGGTGTTCACCGTCTCAACCGGGATCAAGGCCGCGCCAGCGCGTGGTAAAACATAGCCCCGGCCCGGAAAGCGCACGCCGGGATTGCGGTCACGCACATAGACGGTGACGTCAATGGATTTCGCCAATGTTTGGCCATCGGCCGCGGGAAGCCCCTCGCGGAACGTGAGGGTGTTGCGCGACCCGAAGGTCACGCCCTCCACACAAAGCTGCTGCCAGCCATCAGAGGTGACGGTCAGGCCGGCGCTGGGAAGTTGCACGAAGGTCGCATAATCGACGCCCGACTTCGCCAAGGGCTCCGAGAAATTCACGCAGATGCGCGGGCGGGCGGTGTCGGTGACAACCACATTATCAACAATCCGAAAGCCATATTTGCCAATCGCATCATCCAGCGCCAAAGCGGTGTCGTCACGCGGTTGCAACGCCTGCGCCAGCCGCAATGCCTGCACCTTGTCGCGACCTCGGTCGGTCGCCTCAAGCGCATCGCCCATCGTCAGCAGAATCGTATGTTCCTGCGCCTTGTTGTCTGACCGCAGGAAAGCATTGACCGAGGCATAATACGCCCGATCCAGATAGCTGCGATCACTGGCCTTTTGCCCTGCCGCCAGCAACAATCTGGCATATTCCGCCCAGCCATCAGCAGAATCGGTCAAGTTCAGCGCAGCCCCTGCGTAATTGCTGGCCAGCGCGAAATCGCCATTCGCTTCTGCATCGGCAGCAGCCCCCAGATGATCTTCGGCGGAATAACCGTTGGTGGTGTGGGTGTTGGCCAGTTGCACGGCTTGATCGGTGATGCCCGCAAGCTCCCAATCCTGCACGAAATTCAGATCACTGCGGCGGGCCTTGGCGCGATCTTCGGCACCCTTTTCGGCTTCCAGTACAGTTCCAGAATAGGCGCCGTCAAACGCCGCCGTTTCTCCCACTTTGGATTTCGGAAAACACGAGCCGTTGCTGGTGTTGAAGGTGAAAGCCTTGCAAAGCTTATTGGTCAGGCAGGCGCGTTGGCAGGCCTCTAGCGTGGTGTCGAAAATCGACGCAATATCGCCACCCGGCATATCGGTGTTCTCGCTGAGAACCAAACGCTTGGCAGGAATCAGATCCTGCGCGGCTGCGGGCATCGCCGACATGATGAATAAACTTGCGAAAACGCCCTTTAGGGCGCGACCGAAACCAACGCGCATCGCCAATATCCTCCCTGAAATCAGTGGTCCGACTGTCGCATGTGGGCCGCCGCGTTTGCAAGCTATCTGATCCGCAGGATGAAACTTGGCTTGTTAATCCATGATTCATTTTGTTGCGCCAAATTGCCCGAGACTTATGTGCGGCTTGCCGCGCGGATGCACAGAATGTGACGGAACGGGACGGGCATGGATTTCGCAGAACGGCTTGCAAAAGAAAGGCGCGCGCGGTTGGCGGCAGAGCGGCTGCTTGAACAAAAAAGCCGCGAGCTGTTTGCGGCCAATGCCAAGCTTGGCCTGCATGCCCGCGCTTTGTCTGACCAGATCGTCGAACAACGGCAGGTGGTGAAATCAGCGCTGACCGAGGCAGAGCAGTTGAAAGGTCAGCAATCCCGCTTTGTCGAAGATCTAGACCGCGCGCATACCATAGCCGTGATGGCCGAGCGGCGGCTGTGGGACAGCATAAACACCATCAAGGATGGCTTTGCGGTGTTCGATTCCAACCAGCAGCTGATCACCGCCAACGCGGCCTACCTTTCCGCCTTCAATGACCCCGAAATCGTGCCGGGCCTGCCCTATGCCGATCTTTTGTGCATCGTGGCAGAGGGGGGGATGGTGGAACTGGGCGCGCTTACCGCAGACGTCTGGGTCGCCGATATGCTGGCACGTTGGGAAGCCGAAGCTATCGAGCCAATCACGGTACAGTTCAAGACTGGCACTTGGGTGCGCATGGTCGATCAGCGTGCCCGCGACGGCGACATGGTCAGCCTTGCGCTTGATATCACTGAACAAATGCGAATCTGGGCCGCTATCGAGGCTATTCCCGATGGTTTCGTGCTGTTTGACAGAGAGGAACGTCTTTTGACCTGCAATCAACGCTACCGCGACATCTATTCGGCTTCGGCCCCCGCCATCGTGCCGGGCGCAAAGTTTGAAGATATCTTGCGTTATGGGCTGGACCACGGTCAGCATTTGGATGCCATGGGGCGTGAAGCTGCGTGGCTGCCCGAGCGCCTGTTTCAACACCGCCACCCTGGAGCGCCGGTCGAACAACAGCTTGCCGATGGTCGTTGGATCAGGGCGCAAGATCACGCCACACCGGATGGCGGGCGGGTCGGTTTGCGGGTCGATATCACGCACCTGAAAGCGCAGCAGGTGGCGCTGGAGGCAGCCCGGTTGGCCGCCGAAGCTGCCAGCCGCGCCAAATCGGCCTTCCTGGCCAATATGAGTCATGAAATTCGTACCCCAATGAATGGCGTGGTCGGCATGGCGGAACTGCTCTGCGACACCACTTTGTCCGAAGAACAGCGCCTGTTCGCCGAAACCATCCGCTCCTCGGGGGAGGCGTTGTTGGTGATCATCAATGACATCCTTGATTTCTCGAAGATCGAGGCAGAGCGGCTGACCCTGCACCCGGAACCCTTTGATATGGAGCGCACAATCCACGAGATCGCCATGTTGCTACAGCCGCGCGCCCGGGAAAAGGGACTCGATCTGATGATTGATTTCGACATGTTCCTGCCCACCCGTTACATCGGTGATCCGGGTCGATTGCGGCAGATTCTAACCAATCTGATCGGCAACGCGGTAAAATTCACCGACAAAGGCCATGTGCTGATCCGCGTTGTCGGGCTTGAAGGTGATGCGGGTCAGCAAGACCTGCACATCACCGTTGAAGACACTGGCATCGGCATTGCGCCAGAAAACCTAGAGCATATCTTCGGCGAGTTTAACCAAGTGGAAAGCCAGTCAAACCGCAAGTTTGAAGGCACGGGTCTGGGGCTGGCAATCACCAAACGGCTGGTGGAGCGGATGCAGGGCGAGGTCTGGGTGGACAGTGATCTGGGCAAGGGGGCCTGTTTTGGTTTCCGCATCCCACTGCCGATTGCCGAAGATGCCGAGGAACCGCGTTTGCCGATCACGGTGAAACGCGTGTTGGTTGTCGATGATCAGTTCATCAATCGCACCATTCTCGAGCGTCAACTGGTGCCCTGCGGCATCGCGGTGACCTTGTGTCGTTCGGGCGCTGAGGCATTGTTGGCGCTGGCAAGCGGCAGCTTTGACGCCATCATCACCGACCACGAGATGCCCGAGATGGATGGCCTGACACTGGCCGCCCGCATCCGTGCTAAGGGGATCGAAACCCCGATCCTGCTGCTATCGTCCAGCCCCGCCAATGCGCGTGAGGGCGAGGGCGCGCAACATCTGACGGCGACATTGCAAAAGCCGATCCTGCGGGCTGATCTGTATCGTCGGCTGCAATCGCTGGCGGCCCCCGCGCCCGACGCTCCGCCCGTTGTCGAAGCTGTGCCACAGGCCGCGCGTCGGCAGATGCGCGTGTTGACGGCCGAAGACAACCGCACCAACCAACTGGTGTTTCAAAAAATGGTCCGCGAGGTCGACATCGAACTGGTGTTTGCCAACAATGGGGTAGAGGCGGTGGCGCTGTTCCAAAGCTTTCAACCAGACTTGATCTTCATGGATATTTCCATGCCCGAAATGGATGGTCGCGACGCCGCCCGTGCCATCCGCGCGCTAGAGGATGGCAAAACCCATGTGCCGATCGTCGCCCTGACTGCCCATGCGATGGACGGCGATGCTGAAGGAATTTTGGCTGCCGGCATCGACCGCTACATGACCAAACCATTGCGCAAGGGGGCGATTAGCGAAACGCTGACGGATTACTGCCCCAGCTTCGCGCGCCCGATTGCCGCCGCAGAAAGGGCTGCCTAAGCCGCGGCTGCAACTTGGCGCGAAAAAACCAACCGCGCCGCGTCCGATTGCGCAGGGCGATAGGTGTAGCCGCCCAAATCAAAGCCGTGCAGATCGGCGGGGTCGGTCAGGTGGTGCTGGCTGATAAACCGCGCCATCGCACCCCGCGCCTTCTTCGCCCAAAAGCTGACGACTTTTGCCTCACCATTGCGCTCTTCCAGAAACACCGGAGTAACGACTGGCAGCTTCAATGCTTTCAGATCAACCGCGCCGAAATACTCCGCCGAGGCACAGTTGATCAGTACCTTCGCCCCTTGCTCGGCAGCCAAGGCGTTCAAGACTTTGGCGATTTTGCTGCCCCAATAGGCGTAAAGATCAGCGCCCTTCGGGTTTTCCAGCTTGCTGCCCATCTCCAAGCGATAGGGCTGGATCGAATCCAATGGCCTCAGCAACCCGTAAAGTCCGGACAAAATCCGCAAATGTCCTTGCGCCCAAAGCAGGGTATCCGACTCCATCTGCCGTGCCTCAAGGCCCGCATAGGTATCGCCATCAAAGGTAAACGCAGCGGGTTGACCGGGCGCGTCGGCGTGAAACGCCTTAAACCGCGCGTGGTTTAACTGCCCCAAAGCGGGCGAGATATCCATCAGCTTGCAAAGGTCGTCCACGCTCAGGCCCCGCGCCACCTTCGCCAGATGCAGCGCATCGGCGGCGAAATCCGGCACGGTTGGCGTGAAATCGGTCAGATACGGCGCTTCATTCAGGCGTTTGGCGGGGGAAATCACGGTCAGCATGGCGGGCTCCTTTGCTGCAAGACATAGCGGGCATTAGGCTTCGCGCAAGACGTCAAGGAAAGCTGAGCCGAACCGGTCGATTTTCTGATCGCCCATGCCCTGAATATCCGCCAGTTCCGCCAAGGTGGAAGGCCGTCGTTCGGCAATATGGCGCAGGGTGGATTGGGTGCAAGACAGATGCTTCCCGATGCCATGCTCGCCCCGCGCGAGTTCCAGTTGCACCTCGTTCAGTCGATCATACACAGCACCCGCATCCCGCCCAGCCAAAGCCCGCCGCGCCGGGTGCATCGGCACAGCCCCCGCCCCAGTGATAATCTGCAAAAATGCCGAGCCATAGCTTTCCAGTTTTTTTGCGCCCACCCCCGTGATGCCCATCATTGCATCCAGAGTGGCAGGTCGAACTTCTGCCATCTCGATCAAAGTCTTATCAGCGAAGATCACATAAGCCGGCACACCCGCCGCCTCGGCCAAAGCCCGTCGCTTGGCTTTCAGCGCGGAAAGCAGGCTGGCGTCTTCCTCGGACACCTGCATTTTAATCGCCACCCTCGGCACGGCTTTGTCGATGGTGTCCTTACGAAGGGTGATCGAGGCCTCACCGCGCAGGATCGGCCGGGCGGCGTCGGTCATCCGTAGCGCGCCAAAACGGTCAGAGTCTGGGCGCACCAAATCACGCCCCATCATCTGGCGGAACACCGCCCCCCAAGCGGGTTTCGACAGCTCGCGGCCCACGGCAAAGGTCGGCAGCTGATCATGACCCTTTTCGCGCACCTTGGGGGTAAGATTTCCGGTTAGAATATCAATCAGATGGCCCGCGCCAAACCACTCCCCGGTGCGCAGCATTGCCGACAGGGCCTTGCGCACGGCGTCAGTGGCATCGAACAGCAGGGCAGGGCGCTGGCACAGATCGCAGTTGCCGCACGGCTCGGCCACTTCGCCAAAGTAGCCCAGCAAAACCTGCCGCCGACAGGCCATAGCCTCGGCCAATCCCAGCAGGGCGTTCAGCCGTCCGTGGTCAGCTGCTTTACGGTCGGGCGGGGCGGCACCCTCGTCAATCTGCGTGCGGCGCAGGCGAATATCGTCGGGGCCATAGAGCGTCATCGTCTCGGCTGGGGCGCTATCTCGCCCCGCCCGACCGATCTCTTGATAATAGCCCTCAATGGATTTCGGCAGATCGGCATGCGCAACCCAACGGATATCCGGCTTGTCGATGCCCATCCCAAAGGCAACCGTCGCCACAACAATGAGCCCGTCTTCCTGCTGAAACCGGATTTCAACGCGGCGACGATCCTCGGCATCCATGCCGCCGTGATAGTAGCAAGCGGAATGCGCCTCGGCTTTCAAAGCCTGCGCTAGGGTTTCTGTCTTCGCCCTGGTGGCGCAATAGACGATGCCGGATTGCCCCCGCCGCGCCCCGGCAAACCGCAAAATCTGTTCGCGCGGGCTGTCTTTCACCGCAAAGGCCAAGTGGATATTCGGGCGATCAAAGCCGCGCAGAAAACTTTCGGGTGCCTTGCCGTCAAACAGCCGCATGACGATTTCAGCGCGGGTTTCTTCATCTGCCGTCGCGGTAAACGCCGCCAAAGGCACGTTCAGCGCCTTCCGCAACTCACCAATCCGCAGGTAATCTGGGCGGAAATCATGGCCCCATTGGCTGACGCAATGCGCCTCATCCACCGCGATCATTGTGCAGTTTATCCGGCGCAGCAGGGGCAGGGTGGCCGGAGACGCCAGCCGCTCGGGCGCCATATACAGCAGCTTCAGCCGCCCGGCATCCAAAGCCGCAAAGACTTCCTCGGTCTGCTCCTCGGTATTGCCAGAGGTCAGCGCCCCCGCCTCAACCCCGGCTTCCTTCAAGCTGCGCACCTGATCGCGCATCAGCGCAATCAGCGGCGAGATCACCACCGTCACCCCATCGCGGCACAGCGCAGGCAGTTGAAAACACAAAGATTTTCCGCCGCCTGTCGGCATGATCGCAAGGGTGTTGCGCCCGGCCATCACCGCATCGACAATTTCTTCCTGACCGGGGCGAAAGCCGGGGAAGCCAAAGATCGAATGCAGAAGGTCTTGCGGTGCGGGCATGGGCTTTCTTTGCGCCAATCGGGCGCTGAGGGCATCAGATCAGGAAAAGCTGTACATGTTATTATAGACCACGATCCGCAGGCCATAAATCACCAGCAGCGCGATCAGCGGTGCCAGATCCAGCCCCGGTACGTTCGGCAAGACTCGTCGCACCCGGCTGTAAATCGGGTCAAGCAGCCGATTCAGGCCATACCAAATTTGCGCAACCAAAGACTGACGCAGGTTCAGCACCTGAAAATTGATCAGCCAGCTCATGATGATATGGATCAGGATGATCCACTTGGCGATATCCAAGATCATCAGTAAAATCTGCAACACAGAGGTCATCGGCGGCTCCAACCACAAGGGATTGTGGCAGAGGTAACGCCCCACCCCCAAAAGGGCAATCCTTTCCGCAGCGTTTTGGTTGACGCCGCCCGTGACAAAAGGCAGTTCAGGCGGCGGAGGTGCCCGATGTATCCCTATATTCGCATAGCCAAAGAACTTTGGAAGTTTCGCAACGCGCCACCCCTTGGCCTGTTTGACGCCCATATCAGCACCCATCGCATCTGGCCGTGGGATTTGGACCCGTGGCGAGAGTTGAACAATGGTCGCACCCTGACGCTGTTCGATCTGGGGCGGATTCCGATGTCGGTGCGGATGGGGTTTGAAAGGGTCGCCAAAGCCAACGGCTGGGGCATTACGGTTGCGGGCAACACCACGCGCTATCGCAAGCGGGTGACGGTGTTTCAGAAGGTCACGCAGGTCAGCCGGGTGGTCGGTTGGGATGATCGCTTTGGCTATATCGAACAAAGTTTCTGGCGCGGCGATGAATGCACCAGCCATATGCTGCTGCGCAATGCGTTCATTTCGAAGGCGGGGATGGTGAAGCCAGATGAGGTGATTGCGGCGCTGGGCTATCCGACCAAAAGCCCGGTTATGCCGGATTGGATCACCGCTTGGATCGCCGCCGATGTGATGCGGCCCTGGCCACCACAACGCAGCTAAGCACGGCGCTTGCGCGGGGGTGGTATTTCAGGCTTGAATAGCGAAAACCGCACAAAGGGGCAGGGCATGGCAACGCAACGGCAGCGCATCTGGGGCTGGTGGTTTTACGACTGGGCCAGCCAACCCTACAACACCTTGTTACTGACCTTTATCTTCGGCCCATATTTTGCAGAGATCGCCCGTGGCTATTTCATGGGCACCGGGATGGAGGAAGAAGCCGCCAAGGCCGCCGCCCAATCCTATTGGGGCCTGTGGTATGCGATATTTTCCCTCATCATCGCCCTGATGGCCCCTATTTTGGGTGCCGTTGCGCAAGGCACCGGGCGCCGTCTGGTCTGGGTCTGGGCGTTCTCAATCCTTTATGTCATCGGCGCTTGGAGCCTGTGGAACCTTGCCCCCGGCGCGGAACTTGGCACTTTACGCTGGGCGGCGATCCTGTTCGGCATCGGCCTGATCGGCATGGAGTTTACCGCGATTTTCACCAATGCGCTGATGCCAACGCTGTCGGATGGCGACAATATGGGCAAAATTTCGGGAAGCGGCTTTGCCTTTGGCTATTTGGGCGGGTTGATCGCACTGGCGATTATGCTGTCGTTTTTCGTGCTGGACGGTGATTCTGAACTAACGCGCGCGGGCATTGACCCGACCATGTTCGGGCTCGACACCGAAGCGCGCGAGGAAACGCGCATTGTGGGGCCGTTAAGCGCGGTGTGGTATCTGGTGTTTATGATCCCCTTCGCCTTGTGGGTTAAAGAGCCCAAAGGCGGCGCGGGGTCTCTCCACATCGGGGCCGCCCTCGCCAGCCTGTGGGAGACGCTGAAAAGTCTGCGCTTTCGCCACAGTTTGGCCGCCTATCTGGGCTCAACCCTTGCCTATAGTGACGCTCTGACCGGGATTTATGCCTTTGGCGGTGTCTATGCCTCGAACGTTTTGGGCTGGGATATCGGCCAAATCGGCGTTTTCGGCATCCTTGGCGGCGTCACCGCGATGATTGCAAGCTGGCTTGGCGGTAAACTTGACAGCCGGTTTGGGCCAAAGCCCGTCATCGTCAGCGCCATCATCGTGCTGATCGTGGTCTGCCTCGTGATCGTCGGAATGGAGCGGGACAGCCTTTGGGGCATCGCGATGGACCCGGCCTCCAGCACCCCCGACATCATTTTCTATATTTGCGGCGGCCTCATCGGTGCCGCAGGCGGGCCCCTGCAAGCCGCCAGCCGCACCATGGTTCTGCGCCACACCACCCCCGACCGCGCCACCGAGGCGTTTGGCCTGTTCGCGCTATCTGGCAAAGTCACCAGCTTCATTGCACCCCTGCTGATCACGATTGCGACAGCCGTGACCCAAAACGCGCGTTTGGGGATTTCGCCGATTGTGGCACTGTTTATCATCGGGCTTATTCTGCTGATTTGGGTCAATCCGAAGGGTGAACAGGTATGATCCGCAAGCTGTTGTTATGTATCGCGCTTTTGATGCCGCTGCCCGCGCAGGCTGAAAAGCTGGCAAACAAACTGTTTGGCGCGGCGGATCAGCCCAGCCAGCAAGACGCCATGCCGATTGGCACTTACGCACGCGGTTGTGCAGCGGGCTTGATTGAACTGCCCGAAACCGGACCAACGTGGCAAGCGATGCGACTGTCGCGGCACCGCAATTTCGGCCACCCAGTGCTGGTGCAATATCTGGAAGACCTGTCGCAAACGGCAACTCAAATCGGCTGGCGCGGACTGTATATCGGCGACATGGGTCAGCCGCGCGGGGGGCCTATGACATCCGGCCACGCCAGCCATCAGATCGGATTGGACGCCGACATCTGGATGCTGCCGCCGAAATCCCTAAGCCTGTCCCGCAAAGACCGCGAGAATATCAGTTCAATCCCGGTGCGCTCGGCGGATCAGAAATCAGTGACAGCGCACTGGACGCCGCGCCATGCAGCACTTCTGAAAGCCGCTGCTTCTGATCCGCGCATCGACCGGATTTTTGTCGCCGCAGCCGTAAAGATCGAAATGTGCAAAACTGCCAAACGGTCGGATAAGAAATGGCTGCAAAAAATCCGCCCCATCGCGGGCCATGACACGCATTTCCATGTCCGGCTGAAATGCCCCAAGGGGGCTACGCTATGTGAAACGCAATCCCCCACCGTGTCCGAGCTGTCAAATGGTGGCGACGGCTGCGATGATACCCTTGCTTGGTGGGTATCGGATGCTTACCTGAACCCCAAACCGGTCAAAAATCCGGGTCCCCCTCCCCCTCGTAAGAAAGGCCCACGTGAATTCACTATGGCCGATTTGCCCCGCCAATGCGCAAACGTGCTTTCCTCGCGGTAACGGCGGGGCTTGTGCTGATCGCGGGCCTTGAGGGCAGCGCCAGCCCAACCCCGCCGCCCGGCTTTCTGGATGACTTCCATTGGACAATGGACGCCCCGCGTTTTGGCGGGTTGTCCGGTATCGAGATTTCCAAAAATGGCCGCGATATCATTGTGTTATCGGATCGCGGCACCTACACAACTGGCCAGATCATACGCGATGAGACGGGACGGATCGCGTCGATTGCAGCAGAGCCCGTGCGGCCCTTGCAAGCCGCGGATGGTAAGCCGCTTAAGCCCGGGTTTTCGGACAGCGAAGGCATCGCTCTGGCGGCAGACGGCTCGGTCTATATCTCGTTTGAGGGCCGCGCCCGGGTGCTGTTCTATCCGAAACTGGGCGGTCCGGCCAAAAACCTGCCTTCGCCTGCAGACTTCAAAGCCATGCAAGAAAATTCTGCGCTGGAGGCTTTGGCGATTGATGCAAAAGGCACCCTTTACACGTTGCCCGAACGTTCGGGAGGCCAGAACAAACCGTTCTTTGTCTATCGTTTTAAGGCCGGAAAATGGGACAAGCGTCTGCAAATCGCGCGGGAAGATGGCTTTCTTCCCGTTGGCGCGGATTTCGGCCCCGATGGCAAGTTCTACTTACTGGAACGTGACTTTCGCGGCCTTGCGGGATTTTCTAGCCGTCTGCGCCGCTTTAGTCTTGGCCCCAAGGGATTTGATAAAGGCAAAACCCTGCTGAAAACCCCAGTGGGCCTTTACGACAATCTCGAAGGCGTCTCAATCTGGCGCGATGCGGCGGGGCATCTGACCGCGACGATGATTTCGGACGACAATTTCACATTCTTCCTGCGCACCCAGATCGTCGAATATCAACTGCCCGATTGACAGGCCGCCGCCCTCGCGCTAGGCCACCGCGTCCCCCAGTGGGACAAACCGATTGCTGAACCAAGTCTCCGCGACCTTGTAAAAAACGGATCATACAATGAACAAACTGCTGCTTGGCGTCATCGCCATGGCCATCATCGTGGCGGCCTCTAATATTCTGGTGCAATATCCGATTGGCCAATGGCTGACCTGGGGCGCCTTCACCTATCCCTTCGCCTTTCTGGTCTCCGAATTGGTCAACCGCTTTGAGGGTGCCAAAGCCGCCCGCCGGGTGGTTTATGCAGGCTTCGCGGTGGGTTTGATCTGCTCGGTGATTGGCACGCAAATCATCGGTGAATTTGGCCCGCTGGTCACCCTGCGGGTCGCCATCGGTTCGGGCGCTGCCTTTTTAATAGGTCAACTTCTGGATGTAAGCGTGTTTGACAAGCTGCGCCGCACCGCTTGGTGGCGCGCGCCGTTCTTGGGCTCATTGCTCGGCTCCAGCGTAGACACGGTTTTATTCTTCACCCTGGCATTTTCTAGCGCTTTCATCTGGTTGGACCCCGCAAGTGATGTGTCTTGGGCCGCAGCCCAAGTGCCGCTTTTGGGCTTTGGCCCCGAAGTTCCGCTCTGGGTTTCGCTGGGGTTGGCGGATTTTTGTGTCAAAGTTGCCGTCGATTTAATCGCTTTGATGCCGTTCAGACTCGCAATCGCAAAATACGCTAGCCGGCTTGCGTAAAACCTTTTGACAAAGCGAAAATCTATGTCACGTTTGCCCTATCGGCAACATTTTGAAAGGAGGTGACCCAGTGTCTAGAGTGATATTGGAGAGCGGTGTCGGGACAGTTATGGGGGGTGTTTTCTAGGGGCAGCCCTCTAGCGAAACAAACCTATGATTGGGCTTTTGATACCTAACTGGCCCATCTCCTTAGATCTCGGAAAGGGTTGCCACGTACAGGCTGGCAGCCCTTTCTCTTTTGTGCAACGCCCGCTATTTTAAACGGATGTTGTGGATCACGGACACCATTTCGATTGCTGATTGGGAGCTGAGCGAAAGCTTCATGCGCGCCTCGGGGCCGGGTGGGCAGAACGTCAACAAAGTCTCCACGGCGGTCGAGTTGCGGTTTGAGGCTGAACGATCCCCAAATCTGACAACTGGCGTGAAGGCACGGTTAAAAAAACTCGCCGGGCGGCGGTGGACTTTGGAAGGCGCGTTGGTGCTTCAGGTCGAAGATACCCGCAGCCAAGCCCGCAACCGCGAAATTGCCCGCGAACGGCTGGCCGATCTGATCCGCGCCGCGCTGATCGCCCCGAAACGCCGCATTGCCACCAAACCCAGCTATGGCAGCCAGCTGCGCCGGGTTGCCGCAAAAGTGCAGCGCGGTGAGGTTAAGGCGCTTCGCGGAAAGCCGGGTGATGAAGAATGACGCCTGAGGCCTTGGCTGATGAGGCCGCAAGCCATTGGAATGGCCGCGTAAAGCGACTGTTGGGCAATCGCGAAAACGTGGTGTTCGAGGTTGCCCTGCCTTCTGGTCGCGCGGCGCTACGTCTGCATCGTCAAGGCTATCAAAACGATGCCGCGATCCGATCCGAACTTTGGTGGTGCGCGGCCTTGGCCCGCCAAGGCGTTGCTGTGCCTGCCGCTTTGCCCAGTGCTTCGGGCGACTATCTTGTAAAGCTTTCCAATGGACGCAATGCCTCAATTATCGACTGGATGCAGGGTGAGGCCTTCGGTGAAGCTGCAAAACCCTTACCCTGCGCGCCGGCGGATCGGCTCAAGCGGCATTTTGCTTTGGGCGAACTGCTTGCCAATGTCCATGCCGCGACGGATCGCTTGATCCTGCCCGCCGATTTCAGCCGCGCGCGTTGGGATATTGACGGGCTGGTTGGCGAAGCTCCGCTATGGGGTCGGTTCTGGGATCATCCTGCCGCCAACCCCAGCCAAGCCGAAACCCTGCGGGACGCGCAGGTTTTTCTGCGCGATCAGATCAGCAGCCACCTGAAAGACGGCGGCGGTTTTGGTTTGATTCACGCCGATGTGCTGCGCGAAAATATCCTTGTGAACAACGGTTCGCTTTCGTTGATCGACTTTGACGACTCTGGCTTTGGCTTCCGGCTGTATGATCTTGGCACGGCGCTCAGCCAGAACCTGTACGAGCCGGACTATCTGCAAATCCGCGATGCTTTGGTGGCAGGCTACGGCAAAACCCGGGCCGTCAGCACCAAAATGGTCGAGATTTTCACCTTGGCGCGCACGTGCACCTCGGTCGGCTGGGCGGCTCCGCGTCTGGTGCCCAATGATCCGATCCACAAATCTCACATCGCCCGTGCAGTGATGTGCGCGCAAAGGGTGATGGCCTAAACCACCACTGCCTGAGCGATCTGTTCCCCAACACCAAACACCCGCTTATACCGCGCAATCTCCTCCGCAGGGCCCATCGCCTTGTTTGGATTGTCGGAAAGCTTCACCGTTGGCCGCCCGTTGGCGGCAATCGCCTTGCAAACCACGCTGAACGGCGCCAACCCATCCTCCGGGGCTAAGCCACGGAAATCATTGGTCAGCATCGTGCCCCAGCCGAAGGAAACCTTGACCCGACCCCGGAATTTCTTCTGCAACTCTACAATCTTGTCGACGTCAAGACCGTCCGAAAAGATCACCAGCTTTTGTCGCGGATCTTCGCCGCGATCTTTCCACCACTGAATGGCAATTTCTGCGCCCGTTGCCGGATCGCCGCTGTCAATACGGATACCCGTCCACGACGCCAGCCAATCCGGCGCGCGTTTCAGAAAGCCCTCGGTGCCAAAAGTATCCGGCAGTATGATCCGCAGATTGCCGTCATGTTCCTCCTGCCAATCGGCCATAACCTGATAGGGAGATTGTGCCAGTTCCGCGTCAGAATTCGCCAGCGCTGCATAAACCATCGGCAGTTCATGGGCATTGGTGCCGATCGCCTCAACCTCGCGCCGCATCGCGATCAGGCAGTTTGAGGTGCCGGTGAACTTGCCTTCCAACCCCTCTTGCATGGCTTGCACCGCCCAATCTTGCCACAGAAACGAATGCCTGCGCCGTGTGCCGAAATCCGCGATCCGCAAGCCTTCAATCTCGCGCAGTTGGGTGATTTTCTCCCACAGCTTGGTCATCGCGCGGGCATACAGCACCTGCAATTCAAACCGCCCCTGCTTTTCCAACACGGCGCGGCTGCGCAATTCCATCAGCACCGAAAGCGCCGGAATTTCCCACAGCATCACCTCGGGCCAACTGCCCTCAAAGGTCAACTCATACTGGCCATCGCGCTTTTCCAGATGGTAGGCGGGCAGCCGCATGCTCTCGAACCATTCCATGAAATCCGGGCGAAACATCTGGCGCTTGCCGTAAAAGGTATTGCCGCGCAGCCAAGTGCTCTCGCCCCGCGTCAGGCTCAGCGAGCGGACGTGGTCGAGTTGCTCGCGCAACTCCCCTTCGTCAACCAATTCAGCCAATCGCACGGATTTTGAGCGGTTGATCAGGCTGAAGGTAACGACAGTATCCGGTTTGTTTCTGAAAATAGATTGACACATCAATAGCTTGTAAAAGTCCGTGTCAATCAGCGAGCGGGCGATCGGGTCGATCTTCCACTTGTGGTTCCAGACGCGTGCGGCGATGTCGACCATGTCGGCCCTCCCTTTGCTGCCCTGTCTACGGCATCAAGGGGGGCAAGGTCAAAACGATCCCGTGCGGCGGCAGTGCGTTCCAGCAAAGCGGTAACTTCCGCGCGGACCAAAGGCTTGGTCAAAACCGCATCCATGCCAGCCCCTAGGCACAAAGCGGCCTCCTCATCTGAGGCGTAGGCGGTCGGCTGCAATGCCAATGCCGCTGTCTGTGCTGGTGATACCGATCTGGTCGAGTGCGCCATCCGGTCTGATTTGTACCGATACGGTCACGCAGCCCGTCGCCGTAAACTTCACGGTATTTCCCAGCAGATTCAACAGAGTTTGACGCAGCCTTCCAGATTCTCCCAAATGCAAATGATCCGCTGATTGCAGATTTGCTTGCAGCCGAATCGCCTTCTTCATCGCTGTTGGACGCAAAAGATCCAAAGCGCGCGCCACCCACTCGTTGATGGAAAACGGCTAGACCGTCAGATCAAACTTGCCAGCCTGAAGCTTGGCCAGATCAAGCACGTCGTCAATGATGGTCAGCAGCGCTCGACTGGAAACGACGATTGTGCTGACATATTGTCGCTGCATGGGGTCAAGCGGAGTTTCCGCCAACAGTTCTGCCAAACCAATCACGCCGTTCATCGGTGTACTGATCTCATGGCTCATCGTGGCCAGGAATTGTGATTTGATCTGCGCTGCCACTTCTGCTGCGGTGCGGGCTTGGGCAATCCGCGCGCGGTCCAGAGCCACGCTTTCTTGCAACAGAGCCTGCTCAAGCCGTAAACGCTCGGTTTGGCCATGGTCTACCGCGCGAAGGAACAGGGTCGCAGTGTAGGCCATGATCCGCACAGCGATGAACAAAAACCACGATTCTGGGTGCAGTTGGTACGCGTCCAAGCGCATGTCTGACAGCAGCATGGCCTGACAGGTCGCACCGTAAACCATCAGGCGCAGCGCAGCGCCGCGGGCAAAATGTCGTCGCACCAGCCCGGCATTGATCGCCGCTGCCATCAGGAAAGCCGCTGCGAAAAAACGCGGCCTTTCAGCGGAATAATCCGCCAGCAGATCATCGCGCAAGCGGCAATGGTCAGGGCTTGCACCGTACCGGAAACCGCCGCCCATATCCGGGCAGGCTTCGGCACAGGCGTGTCGTCATAGCGGCGTGACATATAGAAAAGTGCAGGACAATTAATTGCTTCACCGGTCAAAGCAAGGCAACCCGCCAAAGCTCCAAGCCAAAATGACGACAGCGCCGCAATGCTAAATGATCCGATCAGCGTCATCGTCTGCCGTATGAGAAAGCCGCCGCTCGGCCCCGTGACTGCGCAGATACAGCCCATCCTTGCTGTTGCGCGCCAGAACAGGCCGATCTCTGCGTTCATTCCCTGCGGCCTTTTGCCTCTCGCACCCCAAGGCTAACCCGCAAGTATTAACGTCAGGTGAGCGTCAGCCTGGCCAATGCACGCCCGCTGCCAAACATTTCGCCTTTGTCTCGGCCAGCGTGCCGTTCAGGTCAATCGCGCGGCAGGCACTTTCCAGCAGGGTCACCGAAAACCCAAGCCTTGCCGCATCCAGCGCCGAATAGGCGACGCAGAAATCCGTGGCCAACCCGACCAGAGTCAGCACCTTAACCCCCCGCGCCCGCAGATAGCCCTCCAACCCGGTTGTGGTGCTGTGATCATTCTCAAAAAACGCCGAATAGCTGTCGATGCCGGTGCGAAAGCCTTTGCGCACAATCAGTTGCGCGGGGTTTGTCAGTAAATCCGCATGAAACTCCGCCCCCGAAGAGCCCTGCACGCAATGCACCGGCCACAAAACCTGCGGTCCATAGGGCATCTGGATCATCGAAAAAGCCTCCGCGCCCGGATGGTTGGCGGCGAACGAGGAATGATCCGCCGGGTGCCAATCTTGCGTCAGCACCACGCAGGCAAACTCGGCCATCAAAGCGTTGACCTGCGGGATAATCGCATCGCCCCCCGTCACCGCCAAAGCGCCGCCAGGGCAGAAATCGTTTTGGATATCAATCACGATCAAGGCTTCATCGGCGGGGCGCATCGGGATCTCCTGTTCTGGTTGCTCAAGGGGTAAGCGGCGGCTTTCGCTCGGTCAAGCCAAAGCCTTGCGGCTAAAGATATTGCCCTGCGCAGCACTAAGGCGTAAATCGCGGCCATGCTGACCATTGCCGCGCTCTATCACTTCACCCGCTTCCCCGACCCGACTGCTTTGCAGGGGCCGCTGCTGGATGTTTGCATCGCACAGGGGGTGAAGGGTTCACTTCTTCTGGCGCAGGAAGGCATCAATGGCACCATCGCCGGGCCTGCTTCCGGGATCGCCGTCGTTCTTGCGCATCTGCGCGACCTTCCGGGCTGTGCGGCGCTGGAACACAAGGAAAGCTACAGCGCCAAAATGCCATTTGGCCATATGAAGGTAAAGCTGAAGCGCGAGATTGTCACCATGGGTCAGCCCGATGTCGATCCGGTGGCGCGGGTGGGCTCATACGTTGCAGCGCAGGATTGGAACGCGCTGATTGCCTCGCCCGATGTCGTGCTAATCGACACCCGCAATGATTACGAGGTTGGCATCGGTACCTTTCAAGGCGCGATTGACCCCGACATCCGCACCTTCCGCGATTTCCCGAAATGGTGGGAAGACCACAAAGATGAATACCGTGGCAAGCGCATTGCGATGTTCTGCACCGGGGGGATTCGATGTGAAAAATCAACAAATTACCTGCTTGGGCAGGGGGTGAACGAGGTATTTCACCTGAAGGGTGGCATCCTGAAATACCTCGAAGATGTGCCCGCCGAAGCCTCAATGTGGGATGGCGAGTGCTATGTGTTTGATGGCCGCGTTTCGGTTGGGCATGGGCTGATCCCCGGCGACTACGACAGTTGCCACGCCTGCCGTCGCCCGATCAGCGCTGAAGACAAACAGCGCCCGGAATACGAGCGCGGGGCCTGCTGCCATCACTGCGTAGCCGAGTATTCCGAGACCGATCGCACCCGCTTCCGCGAGCGTCAGCGTCAGTTGGATCTGGCCGCAGCACGCGGCGAGAAGCATTTATCGGGCTAAGGCCACGGCGCAGAGGTGCTCTTCCGCTAACCGTGCTCGGGAAACCGCCAGTTTTCCGCCTCGGCTGCAATCTCTGTCGCCGTCAGCTTTAACTGCCCGACATGCGCCTCCAAAGCCCGCACATTGCTGCGTGTCGTGGTCGAGGTGATTGAAACCGCGCCAATCATCCGACCCGAGTGGGCCAGGATTGGCGCTGCGACGCAGATGATGCCCGCCTCGTGCTCCTCATTGTCATAAGCATAGCCGCGTGCCCGGATTGCCGCCAGTTCAACCAAAAGGGCAGGGCTGTCCAAGGTTTGCCCGGTGAAACGGTGAAAACTCTGCCGTGCCAAGGCTGCGGTCAGCGCTGCATCGGGCAGAAATGCCAGCATCGCCTTGCCGACCCCGGTGCAATAGGCAGGCCCGACCTTGCCCGCCTGCGAAAACATCTCGACAGGCCGCGTGGCGTTGCGTTTGTCGACGTACAGCACCTGACCCTGATCCATCTGCGCCAGATGCACTGTCTCGCCCGTCACCGCCGCCAGATCATCCAAGGCCCGCCGCGCCAACGGGGCGAGCGAGCTTTGCGCCCAAGCCCCATGCGCCAATCTGACCAGCCGCAGACCCAAACTATAGCTGCCACGATCTTCGTCATACGCAAGCATGCCTTGATGCGTCAGGGTTTGCAGCAGACGATACAACGTTGCCTTTGGATAGCCGCCGCGTGCCAGCAGATCGCTGAACCGCACCGGGGCAAGGGCGGCCACAGTCTCCAATACGTCCAGCGCTTTGCCGACCGTGCCATCTTGTGGGCCATCGTGACTATTACCGTGCATCTGGCCCCTGCAGGAATTGACAGAGGATAGGGTAAATCGCATAGTTATCACTATGCAAGACCTAGTTTCAAATAATGGAACCAAAATGACACCCGACTGGATCGCTGTTGATTGGGGCACCTCAAACCTGCGGGCTTGGGCGATGGGACCACAGGGCGTGCTGGCTTCGGCAGGTTCGGACGAAGGCATGGGCAAACTGGCCAAGCACGAGTTTGAACCTGCTCTGCTGCGGCTGATCGCGCCGTGGCTGGGCGCAGAAGTGACGCCGGTGATTGCCTGTGGCATGGTCGGCGCGCGGCAAGGCTGGATGGAAGCGCCCTATCGCCATGTCCCCTGCGCCCCGGTGGCATCGGGAGAGTTGATGGCAGTGCCAACGGCTGATCCGCGCCTACAGATGATGATTGGACCGGGCCTATCACAAGCCAAGCCCGCCGATGTGATGCGTGGCGAAGAAACCCAAATCGCAGGGGCTTTGGCGCTGCTGCCAAGGTTTGATGGCGTGTTCTGCCTGCCCGGCACGCATTCAAAATGGGTGCATGTCTCGGCGGGCGAGGTGGTGTCGTTCCAGACCTTCATGACCGGAGAGATGTTTGCGCTGCTGTCGCAACAGTCGGTGTTGCGACATGGCATGGCAGGCGAGGGCAGCGATGAGGCGGCCTTCACCCAAGGCTTGAACGACGCCATTGAGCGCCCGGAGAAGATTTCCGCACGCCTGTTCACATTGCGCGCCGAAGGCCTGTTGAACGGGCTTTCTCCCGATGCCGCCCGCTCTCGCCTATCCGGTCTGCTGATCGGCCTGGAACTCGCCGCCGCCAAGCCCTACTGGCTGGGCCAGCGCATTGCGCTGATCGGGGCCGAAGGCTTGGCCGCGCGCTATGCCTCGGCCCTCACCTCACAGGGGGCCACTTCCGAATCTCTGGACGCCACCGCCTGCACCCTAGCCGGCCTTGCCGCTGCACGCGGCGTTTTGCAGAAAGCCAAGCCATGACTCGCCCCCTGATCGCCATTCTGCGCGGAATCACCCCGGCCGAGGCCGTGCCCGTGGCCGAGGCGCTGATCGCCGCAGGCATCACCCGCATTGAGGTGCCGCTAAATTCGCCCAATCCGCTGGACTCGATTGCGGCGATGGTTAAGGTCTTCGGATCGCAAGCAGAAATCGGCGCTGGTACGGTGCTAAGTGTGCAGGATGTGGCCGCAGTCGCCGCTGCCGGAGGTCGTCTGATCGTCTCGCCCAACTGCAACCCAGATGTGATCCGTGCCAGCAAAGCCGCTGGCATGGCAAGTTGGCCGGGGGTGATGACGCCCACTGAATGTTTCGCCGCTTTGGCGGCGGGGGCGGATGGGCTAAAGATTTTTCCGGCAAACCTGATCGGCCCTGACGGCTTGAAAGCCATTCGCGCCGTATTGCCAAAAACCTGCGAGGTCTACGCCGTAGGGGGCGCGGGGGCCTCGAACTTCGGCGAATGGATCAAAGCGGGAGCCAGCGGTTTTGGCATCGGCACGGCGCTCTACACGCCGGGTCTGTCGGTGGCCGAAGTCAGCGCAAAAGCCCGCGCGATTGTCAAAGCATACGATGAGGCCAGCGCATGATTTTTGATCCACGCCTGTGTGAGCTGGGCGAAGGCCCACTTTGGCATCCGATTCGTGAACAAATGTTCTGGTTTGATATCAACAATCAAAAACTGCTGTCACAAGATCGCGATGGCCCGCGCGAATGGCGGTTTCCTGAGATCGTCTCAGCAGCGGGTTGGATCTCAGAAGATGTTCTGCTGATCGCTGGAGAACGCGACCTGTTCCTGTTTGATCTGGAAACTGAGGAGGTTGAAACCCTCTGCCTGCTCGAACAAGATAAGCCGAAAAACCGGCCCAACGATGGTCGCGCCGATCCGCAGGGTGGCTTCTGGATTGGCACGATGGCGAAAGATGAGGCGGTGGGTGCAGGCGCGATTTATCGCTATTACCGCGGCGAATTGCGCAAACTTTACAGTGATATAACCGTCCCGAATGCCATCTGCTTCCCGCCCGGTGGAACCTTCGCCCATTTCAGCGATACCGTCACCCATAAGGTGATGAAGGTCACTCTGGATGCAGATGGCTGGCCAAATGCCGCGCCTGAGGTCTTCCTCGACTTGACAGCCGAGGGCCTCTACCCAGATGGTGCAGTGATTGACGCGGCAGGTGTAATGTGGCTGGCGCAATGGGGTGCATCGCGCGTCGCGGCCTATGATGCCAACGGCGCGTTTCTACGATCCATTCCCGTTGACGCCCCGCAAACCACTTGCCCTGCTTTCGCGGGTCCCCAGCTTACCGCCCTGATTGTCACTTCAGCGCGTAAGAATCTCGATGCAGAAGCCCTGCGCATCGCCCCAAATTCCGGGGCGACTTTCGTGATTGAAGGCCTCACTCAAGGGCAACGTGAACATCAAGTCATAATTTAGCGAAGCAAAAGTCACAAATCTGAACCACACCCTTGGCGTTTGTGACGACCCCGAGCAATAGCTCGAATCCGAACGGGTTGAGGATGCCATGCGGATGGCGGCGCTGAGCCTGACTTGGGCGCGGACGAAGCCACCTTTGACAGATATAATTGGGGCTGGCCGGGCCGCGACATCGAAACTTTGGGCAATGCGGGCCTGCAAATCGGCCCCCCCCCTCCACCGCCCGCGCCGATGCAGCACTGGTGTTCGACCCCGCGTCGGCTTGGGCATAAGAGTCGCAACCGCAAGGCGTGCTTTCGGCTGTTTTCGCCTTGCATTTAAGACCTACCGCGCCCCGCGCCGTTTGGGCTTGAACAGTGACGTCATCCTGCCCGATGGCTCCGATCTTTCGGCCCAGAAACTGGGGCGCGCCACCGGTGTCACCACCCTGTCCGAATGCGCTCGCCACCCACAAAGGCGTCTCTCTGATCGGCTTGGGCAGCACTGTTAAACCCCCGGAATTCGCCACCCCGGTGTCTTCGCCACCCAACGTACCCGGCATGACGGCGACCGTCGCCCACGTCGAAAGCCTGCCGTTAAGCCTGACAATGCCGTCAAAATACAGCGCTCAATTCCCGCATCGGCTTGAGAAGATTGAGACCATCGACAAGGCGATTGAAACCAGCGCTGACGGCCGGCCTGCGCCGATCCGCGCTGGCGGCATTCACGACCCCGCAGGCTGGATGGACGACACCGCCTCGGCCCGCATGCCGACCGCGCTTTGCCCTAAGGCCAGGATAGCGACCGATCCATTGCCCGAAGGTCTGCGCCGCCCCGATACTGAAACGCATCGCTTCCTGTTTAATTGCAATGTTTTATATGTTGAGTGGGATGGCAACACCATCGCCGATGCGGGCGTATCTTGGCAGAAAAACTCAGCACAACGGGGGCGAAACCCATCCCGTCCCGGCCCAAAGACTGCGGACAATTCGATGAAAGTTTTGCTTTCACATGGGCGTAAATATTTCACCGGGGTCCGGCGGTGTGCCCCCCCGGCGACCTGAATGCAGCCCGCACCGTTTCATGCTTGCACGGATACCCGCCCCTCGACCGTTAGAAACGCAAACCCATTCGGCCCCAAAGCCAGTTTCATACCCTCCAACACCGCATCCTGCGACGGCCCCTCCAACCCAAGCGCGCCTTCAACAGCAACCGTAACGGCCTCGGGAGACAGGTTGAACACACAGAGCAGCGCGTCGCCACGGGTGAATGCCAAAATCGGCTCGGGCACATTGAAAAACTGCGTGGCCCCCGCGACCAAAGCTTGCGAGCCCCGCCGATGGGCCAGCATCGCGCGATAGGTTTCCAGCACCGACCCCGCCACCCCAAGTTGAGACGCCACATTGCGCGCCAGTTGCGGCGCTTTCACCGGAAGCCACGGCTTGCCGGTGCTAAACCCGCCGTTCGGGGACGCATCCCAGACCATCGGTGTGCGGGTATTGTCGCGCCCCACCGGTTCCGGCCAAAAGTTGATACCCTGCGGATCGGTCAACTCCTCAAACACCAGTTCGGTGTCGGTCTGGCCAATCTCTTCGCCTTCCCATAAACAAATCGAGCCTTGGAATGATAACAGCAACGCGCCCGCCTGCCGGGCCAAAGCGTCCTGTGACACGCCATGCTTGGCCCAACGCGAGGCTTGCCGCACCACGTCATGGTTTGAAAACGCCCACATCGGCCAGCCATTCGGCGCGCCGGTGAAAAACTCCTCAATCTTGCCACGGAAGAACGCAGCCGAGTAATCGTAGCCCATCATTTCAAACGAATAGCACTGATGCAGGCGACCGGGCGCGGTATACTCGCCCATCATCCGAATGGCGTGATGCGCCTCACCCATCTCGCCGACCGTGGCGCGATCGGTATACTCGTCCATCACCCCGCGGATACGCTCCATCCAGCCCAGATTTTCCGGCTGACCCTTTGAAAACAGGTGATATTGCATCTCATACGGGTTGCCGTCGGCCTTGGTTTTCACCCGGAAATCTGCGGCATCATTGCGGAACAAGGCATCCTTGTAGAAATAGTTCACCGTATCAAAACGGAAGCCATCCACGCCGCGATCCAGCCAGAACCGCAGCACAGATTCCATATAGTCCTGCACCGCCGGATTGCGGTAGTTGAAGTCCGGCTGCTGCGGCAAAAACGAATGCATGTAATACTGCTTGCGCCGCGCATCCCAAGTAAACGCCGGGCCGCCAAACACCGACAGCCAGTTGCAGGGCGGTGTGCCATCCGGGCGCGGATTGACCCATATATACCAATCAGATTTGTCACTCTCGCGGTTCTTCCGACTTTCCGCGAAGAACGGATGCTTGTCGGACGAATGGTTTAGCACCTGATCAATGATCACCTTCAGACCCAGCGCGTGGGCCCGAGTGACCAAAGCATCGAAATCCGCCAGCGTACCAAACACCGGATCAACATCGGTGTAATCGGCCACGTCATAGCCCATATCCAGCATCGGCGAGGTGAAAAACGGCGACAGCCACACCGCATCACAGCCCAGATCGGCAATATGATCCAGACGCCGGGTGATGCCGTTCAGATCGCCTATGCCGTCGCCATTGTCATCCTGAAACGAGCGGGGATAGACTTGATAGGTCACCGAGCCACGCCACCATTTCGCCATTCCTGCCTCCGATCAACGAATTTTCGCAAACCTAAACCGCTTTGGACGCCCTGCACAATCCAAGCCGCCGTTGTGCCCCACACAATTCTGCCATTGACCCTGCAAAGCCATCGGCTAACCGTGACGCCAGCAGGAGCCCGCCATGATCCAGACCTCTCCCAAATCCAGCATCTTCACCCCTGTCTTGATCGCAGGCTGCGTGATTTTGATGCTGGGCTTCGCCATCCGCGCCAGTTTCGGGGTGTTCCAGATCCCGATTGCCGCCGAATTCAACTGGCCGCGTGCCGAGTTTTCGATGGCCATCGCGATCCAGAACTTGGCTTGGGGTGTCGGTCAGCCAATTTTTGGCGCGATTGCCGAACGTTTCGGCGACCGCCGCGCCATCATCGCGGGCGCAATCCTGTATGCGTTAGGTCTGGTGCTTTCCAGTTTCGCAGTCACGCCCGGTCAGATGCAACTGCTTGAAGTTTTAGTGGGTTTCGGCATTGCTGGCACTGGATTCGGCGTTATTCTCGCGATTGTTGGCCGCGCCGCCAAGCCAGAAAACCGCTCACTTGCCTTGGGCATCGCCACCGCCGCAGGCTCGGCGGGGCAAGTGTTTGGCGCGCCTACCGCGCAAATCCTGCTGCAATACTATCAGTGGCAAGTGGTGTTCGTGATCTTCGCCGTGGTGATCCTGTGCGCCCTGTTCGCGCTGCCCTTCCTGCGCTCGCCCACTATGGCGACCAAACACGAACTCGACGAGTCGCTCGGCACCGTGCTGAAACGCGCTTGCAAAGACCCTTCCTTCATCATGATCTTCGTCGGCTTCTTTTCCTGCGGCTATCAGTTGGGCTTTATCACCGCCCACTTCCCGGCCTTCATCACCGAGAAATGTGGCGCAATCGACCCCTCGGGTCTATTGGCGGATATCGGCATCACCACCACCTCAATCCTGGGCGCAATCGCGATTTCGGTGATAGGTCTGGCCAACATCGCGGGCAGCATCCTGTCGGGATGGCTGGGCAAACGCTACACCAAGAAATACCTGCTTTCAGGCATCTACGTCGCCCGCACCGTGGCCTCGGCCTTGTTTATACTGCTGCCGATGACCCCTACCACCGTGCTGGTATTCTCGCTGGTTATGGGCAGCTTGTGGCTGGCAACCGTGCCGCTCACCTCGGGGCTTGTCGCGCACATCTATGGTCTGCGCTATATGGGCACGCTTTACGGTGTGGTGTTCTTCTCGCACCAACTTGGCAGCTTTCTAGGTGTCTGGCTGGGGGGCAAACTGTATGATCTGACAGGAGATTACAGCACCGTCTGGTGGATTGGCGTCGGCGTCGGCGCGTTCTCGGCCATCGTGCATCTGCCAATCCGCGAGAAACCCCTGCTGGCCCAACACGCCTGAACCGATAGGAATCCCATGCGCGTCGGTATCGCGGCCCTGATGGCGGCCTATGTGCTTAGCCAATTCTACCGCGCCTTTCTGGCGGTATTATCCCCCGTGCTAAAGCTGGAAATTGGCGCCACCGCCGAAAACCTCGCTTCGGCCTCGGGCCTGTGGTTTCTGGCCTTCGCGCTGATGCAAATTCCCGTAGGCGCGGCCCTGGACCGCATCGGCCCCCGCATCACCGCCTCGGTCCTGCTGGCAGTCGGCGGCGCAGGCGCTGCGGTGTTTGCGATGGCAAATGGCCCCACGGCGATCAATGTCGCGATGGTGTTGATCGGCATCGGCTGCGCGCCGGTCCTGATGGCCGCATATTACATCGTCGCCCGCAGCCTGCCGCCTGCCGTGTTCGGCACCCTCGCAGGGGTGATGATCGGAGTAGGTTCGTTGGGCAATATCGCGGCCTCACTTCCCCTGTCGATGGCGGTGCAGGCGATTGGCTGGCGCGGTGCGATGTGGGCCTTAAGCGGCACCACCCTCATCATCGCCGCTATAGTCTGGCTGCTGGTGCGCGATCCGGCCCGCGTGATCCACACCTCCAAAGGCTCGCTGCTTGATCTCTTAAAGATGCCCGCCCTCTGGCCGATCCTGATCATGATGGCCGCCTGCTACGCTCCTGCCGCAGGTCTGCGTGGGCTGTGGATCGGCCCCTATATGACCGATGTGTTCCAAGCTGATGCTGCCCGGATCGGCCAAGTCACGCTGATCATGGGGCTTGCGATGGTGGCGGGCAACTTCGCCTATGGGCCGCTGGATCGCCTGCTCGGCAGCCGCAAATGGCTGATCTTTGGCGGAAATGCCATCGCCCTCGCCTGCCTGCTTGGCCTCTACACCCACCCCGACGCCCCCGGCCCCCTGCCGATAGGCCTGCTGGCAGGCGTTGGCTTTTTTGGCGCATCTTTCCCAATGGTGATGGCGCATGGCCGCGCCTTCCTGCCGCCGCATCTGGTCGGGCGCGGCGTGACACTGATCAACCTGTTCGGGATTGGCGCCGCCGGGATCATGCAAATTCTGACAGGGCGCCTGCACCATGCCCTGACCCCCAGCGCCACGGCTATCCACAGCGCCCCGCCCAGCACCCCCTATGCAGCGCTATTCGGCTTCTACGCTGCCCTGCTGACCATCGGGTTGCTGGTTTATCTGGCCTCGAAAGACCGCACCGACTGACCCGCCGCGCGATTTGCGCTTCCCCCGCCCGGTCCCATGCGCTAACAGACCTCGTCTTTGACAGTCACTGACAGAATTCTAGGAGACCCCGATGGGCTATAAGGTCGTCGTCGCGGGTGCCACGGGTAACGTGGGCCGCGAAATGCTGAACATCCTCGCCGAGCGCGAGTTCCCGGTTGACGAGATTGCCGCTTTGGCATCGCGTAGATCGCTGGGCACTGAAATCAGCTTTGGCGACAAGACCCTGAAGACCAAGGATCTCGACACTTTCGACTTCACCGGTTGGGACATTGCTTTGTTCGCGGTGGGCTCGGATGCGACCAAAATCTACGCCCCGAAAGCGGCGGCGGCGGGCTGCGTGGTGATCGACAACTCGTCGCTCTACCGTTACGACCCCGCCGTGCCGTTGATCGTGCCGGAGGTGAATGCCGATGCGATTGCCGGTTATAAAAACAAGATGATCATCGCCAACCCGAACTGCTCGACCGCGCAGATGGTTGTGGCGTTGAAGCCTTTGCATGACCGCGCGCGGATCAAGCGGGTGGTTGTCAGTACCTATCAGTCGGTGTCGGGTGCGGGCAAAGAAGGCATTGACGAGCTTTGGGATCAGACCAAGGGGCTTTACGTTCCCGGTAAGGAAGTGCGCCCGTCGAAGTTCACCAAGCAGATCGCCTTCAACGTGATCCCGCATATTGATGTGTTCCTCGACGATGGCTCGACCAAAGAAGAATGGAAAATGGTCGCCGAGACCAAGAAGATCCTCGACAAAAACATCAAGATCACCGCGACCTGCGTGCGGGTTCCGGTGTTTGTTGGCCATTCGGAATCGATCAACATCGAGTTCGAAGACTTTCTGGATGAGCATGAAGCCCGCGATATTCTGCGCGAATCTCCTGGCATCATGGTGATCGATAAGCGCGAAGATGGCGGCTACATCACCCCGATTGAATGTGTTGGCGATTACGCGACCTATATCTCGCGCATCCGTCAAGACAGCACGATTGATAATGGCATCAATCTGTGGTGCGTCTCGGATAACCTGCGCAAGGGGGCGGCTTTGAATGCGGTTCAGATCGCGGAATTGCTGGGCAGCCGGTATCTGAAAAAGGGCTGATCTGGCCTGAGGGAGATCTGAAAAAGCCCTGCCGGTTGGCGGGGCTTTTTTATGTGTCCACCTCGGTTAATGTCGCCCAAACTGGCATAAAAATTACATGTCACCACAATATATTGTGGAAAATCTCTCTGAAATCGACAAAAACAACAAGTCATTCCCCGCGGGGAAGACTTACGTCCCATCAAACGCAAACCGTGATAAGCCTTGCTCAGGCCGCCACTCCTGCCTTTAGCCCCTCATACACCGCTTCCTCAGCGGTGCGCGGCGCAAGGCAATCGCCGATCTGGGTCACAGCAATCCCCAATTCCTGCAACTCTGCGGCTAGCCCATCCACCGGGATATGCCCAAGGCTCAGCACCAGCGTGTCGACGCCAGATACCTCTATCGCCTCGCCGCTGGGGGTGTGTTGCAGATAAACCGTATCCTCGGCGGTGCCAAACAGGCGTGCATAGGGGCGTACGTCAATGCGCAGCCGGTGCAGATCGGCGGCCATGGTGTCGCGCACATACAGCGGCAGGCTTTCTCCCGGATGCAGGCCGTTGACTGCCAGTGTCACGCTCGCGCCATCGCGCGCAGCCATCTCGGCAATTCCCGGCGCGATCCAATCACAGCGCCAATCGGCGACGACCACTTTTGCGCCCAGTTTTACCTCACGCCGCAAGACCTGCCATGCGGTGACGATCTGAATTTGGCCATCGCTGGGCAGGTCGGGGATATGAGGCCGCGCACCCGTGGCAAGGATCACGGCGTCGGGGGCCTCGGCCTGCACAAAAGCCGCCGTGACCGTAATACCCCGGCGCACCTTCACCTGAGCACATTCCATTTCGCGCGATAGGTTGGTGATAATCCCGCCAAACTCGGCCCGCTTTGGCAGCAGTTGCGCCAGCAAAGCCTGCCCGCCAAGCTGGTTTGCGGCCTCATACACGGTCACATCATGGCCACGCTTGGCGGCGGTGATCGCGGCTTTCATCCCGGCAGGACCACCGCCGATCACCATGATTTTCTTGCGCTTAGCAGCGGGTTGCAGGCTGCCATAAGTCAATTCCCGGCCGCTTTCCGGGTATTGAATACAAGAAATCGGCAGGCCGCGATGGAAATGGCCGATGCAAGCCTGATTGCAGGCGATGCAGGCGCGGATGTCATCGACGGCACCCGCCTGCGCCTTCGCCGGCATTTCTGGATCGCAGATCAGCGCACGGGTCATGCCGCAGACATCGGCCTTGCCGCTTGCGATAATAGCTTCGGCGTCCTGCGGTTGATTGATCCGGCCCGCGACAAACACCGGGATTTTCAGCGCCTTACGGAAGATGCTGGCATCGGCGGCGAAATAGCCCGTCGCATAAGCCATCGGGGCGGCGATATGCACAGCACCGCCGACGGAAGCAGAAGTGCCGGTGGTGACGTTGACGAAATCAAGGCCGGCTTCCAAGGCGATGCAGGCCGCCAAAGCCTCTGCCATGGTCAGCCCCTCGTCGTCGCGCTCGCCCGCCGAAATACGCAGGCCGATGACGAAATCCTCATCCGTCGCGGCGCGAATGGCGGCGAGAACGCGGGTCAGAAAGTGCTGGCGCGCGGGCGCGCTGCCGCCGAAAGCATCGGTCCGCAGGTTGACGCGTGGGTTCAGAAATTGCGCGGGCAGATATCCGTGCGAGCCGACGACCTCGACCCCGTCAAAGCCCGCTTGATGCAGGCGGCGGGCGGCCGAAGCGTAGCCTGCGATGATTTCCTCAATCATTGCAAGGCTAAGCGGGCGCGGCATCACATGGAACCGTTCATTCGGCACGGCAGAAGGGGCATAGGCAACGGCGAGCAAACCATCCGCGCTTTCCATAATTTCGCGGCCCGGATGGAACAGTTGGCTTAAGATCACCGCCCCCTCGGCATGGACGGCTGTCGCGAGGTCGGTATAGCCGGGGATGCAGGCGTCGGTCGTCGCCATCAGCAAATGCGAGGTATAGCGCGCGGTTTCATGCACGCCCGCGACTTGGGTGATGATCAGGCCCGCGCCGCCTTTGGCACGGGCGCGGTGGTAGGCGATCAGCGCCGGATTGACGGTGCCATCGGTGGGCATCGTGGTGTCATGCCCGGTGGACATGATGCGGTTTTTCAGAGTGGTGCGGCGCAGGGTCAGCGGGGCGAACAGGTGCGGAAACATGGATGTGACGGCCTTTGGATTGCTGGCCTTGGATAACAGGTCAGTAAAAAAATGGAAGATATCTTTACTAAAGGCAAAACTTGTTGCGGTTATTGTGCAGCTGCGGCATGGTTTTGCGATGGATGAGGTGAGTGATCCCGCAGGTTTTCTTGGCGAGCGTATCCGTGGATTGCGCAAGCGCCGTGGCCTGACTTTGGCGCAACTGGCCGAGTCTGCCGGGTTGTCGATTGGCTATATCAGCCAGTTGGAGCGGAATTTGGCCTCGCCCTCGATCCCGGCATTGGTGAATATCGCAAAAGGCTTAGGCGTGACGGTGCAGTGGTTTTTCGCAGGCGAAGCTTTGGTGCCGGATGACGAGCGCGGCTATGTGATTAGGCGCGGCAATCGGCTGAGCCTGCGCTATGCGGGCGGCATTGTGGATGAGCTTCTGACGCCGAAGCTGAGTTTGCAGGTGGAAATGATCTACAGCCGGATGCCCGCGGGGACGCAAAGCGAACAATCCTACACACATGAGGGTGACGAGGTGGGCTTTGTGCTGCAAGGCCAGTTGGAATTCTGGATTGGCGCGCGGCATTTCCTGCTGCAAGCCGGGGACACTTGCAGCTATTCGTCACGCGAGCCGCACCGTTATCGCAACCCCGGCCCCGAGGAGGCTGTGGTGTTATGGGCGATCAGCCCGCCCAGTTTTTAGCGGTGGGCGGTAGCCCTTCAGCCAAGTTTCGGGCCGCAATCAGCTCTTGATGCCGATGGATTCCGCCAGATCAGTGGCTTGTTCACAATCGCCGCACAGGCTTTGCAATGTCTTCAAATTCGCCATCGCGGCATCGGTCTGGCCAAGCTCAAGATACATCTCGCCCTGATATTCCAATGCGCCAAGATGACCGGGATTGATCTTCAGAGCCGCGGTGTAGGACATAGCCGCGACATCCATATTGCCCAGTTTGCGATTGGCAAAGCCGCGCAGGTTCCAGGCATCGGCGTTTTGCGGTTCTTCGCTGGTGATTTTATCCAACAACGGCAGGGCGGCGGCATATTGTTCGGCGTCGATCTTGGCTTTGGCGTCGGCATAAGCGGGGGCGGAGTCGGTTTCGCTGCTGTCATCCGAGCTGCCCGCGGCCATCGCCGGATCCAGCGCCATCGACAACAGACCGAACAGGCCGATGAGAACATAAGCAAGGATATGAGGCATTCTGACTTCTCCCTTTAGATGCGCCAATGCTAGCCGATTCGACGATTTTGCCGCATCAAGCCTATGTGACATGGCAATATTATGCCAAATCTTCAGAATTATGCCAAACATTCAGAAATCAGCACCTGACGGATCGAACGAGCGGTTTTATCGACGATCTCGGTCAGTTCGGCATCGCTGCAGTTATAGGGCGGCGCGAGGATGACGATGTCGCCGTTCACGCCATCCACATTTCCACTCACCGGGTAGCAGATCAGGCCATTCTGCATCGCAGCCGCACGGATTTTTAGCGCCAGTTTGCGCTCGGAGGTGAACGGGCGCTTGCTGGCGCGGTCGGCCACCAGCTCGGTACAGATGAAATGACCCCGGCCGCGAATATCGCCGATGGCATCCACCCCGTGCAGCGCATCGGCGAGCCAGCTTTTCAGGCGGGCTTCGTTGGCGGTGACTTTTGCCAGCAAGCCTTCGCGCGCGATGATGGTTTGCACCGCGACCCCGGCAGCGCAGGCAGCGGTATGGCCGGTAAAGGTGTGGCCGGTGCCGAATGCGCCGTCGCGGGCGCGGATCGCCTCCCACACTTGCGTGGTGCAGATTGCGGCACCCAGCGGCATGTAGCCAGCGGCCAGACCCTTGGCAATCGACATGATGTCAGGCTCGACCCCGTCACGTTCCAAGGCGCGCCAAGGCCCGGTGCGGCCTGCGCCACACATCACTTCATCGGCGATCATCAGCACACCGTATTTGCTGCAAATCTCGCGCACGCGCTGGGCATAGGTTTCGGGGGCGGGCACACAGCCGCCAGCAGCCCCGACCACGGGTTCAAAGATGAAGGCGGCGATGGTCTCGGGGCCGTGGGCGAGGATGGCGGCTTCGAGCTCGGCCGCGCAAGCCTCGCCTGCGGACTCAGCCGTGGCCCCGGCGATCGGGCGATAGGCGTTGGCAGGCGAGAGTTTGATCGAGGGAATGAACGCGCCCTCATAGGCGGCGGTGCGTTCAGCAAAGCCCGACACGCCCAAGGCACCCAAAGTGTTGCCGTGCCACGAGCGTTCGCGGCTGATGAAGCGGCGGCGGGATTTCTGACCGATGGCGGTTTGGTATTGCAGCGCGATTTTCAGGCAGCTTTCAACGGCTTCTGAGCCGCCGGTGACAAACACCATCTCGCGCAGGGTGCCGCCGCAATGGCCCCGGATAATCTCGGTCAATTCCTCTAGGGCGTCGGTGCTGAAGTTATAGCGGTAGCCATGCGCGATCTGGCCCAGTTGGGCGGTGATGGCGGCGTTGACCTCGGGGTGGGCATGGCCAAGGCAATAGACGGCGGGGCCACCAGAGCCATCGATGTATTGCTTGCCGCTCGAGTCCCAAAGATAGCTGCCGCGCCCGTGGGTGACTTTCGGCAAAGCGGCGGTGGCGGTCAGGGCGTCGGGTTTTGCGGTCATGGCGGGCCTTTTGATTTTGGCCAACATGGCAGGGCAGGGATTGCTCGACAAGGGGCGGAAGGAGGTTGCTTGCGGGGGGCTGCGCGCCGTAGCCTTGTGGAAATTCGGAAGGAATTCATGGGTCGTCTTGGTGTGTTTTCTGCTTTGTTGTCCGAGGTGTCGATCAGCGCTTTGGTGGTCTTGCGTCGGGGCGCTGCTTGAGGGCGGGGAAGCCTCCGGCGGGCGTATTTGGCAAAGAGCAATGGTTTGAAGACGGTTCCGGCTGGAGGGGCGGGATTTGGCCCGGTGGTCAGGCGCTGCCCTATGTTGGGCGTGTTGTCTTCCTGCCAGGATTAGGCTTGCAACGTCTCGCGCTGCCAGCCGTTTTGAAATTCTACCCGGTCGCAATCGGTGAAGGCGGCCCAGCGGGAAAGTTCGGAGTCAAGTTTGGCAATGCGGCCCGCGCCCAGTTTCACCCCGGCTTCGGGCCAGAAGGCTTTGACGCGCAGGGTGCGGTCGTCGCGGAAGGCTTTGCAATCTATCCGGCCGATCAGGCGGCTGCCTTCCAGCACGGGGAAGACGTAGTAACCGTATTGGCGTTTGGCTTCGGGGACGAACACCTCGATGCGATAGTAAAAGCCGAACAGGAACTCGGCGCGGTTGCGGTCGCGCAGGGCAGGATCGAACGGCGAGAGGATACGCAGGCGGCTGGTGGGTTCGGGCGCGCTTTCGGCATGGCTTAGCACATCGGGGCGGGCGTAGCTGCGTTGGCGTTGGCCGCCCGCACCTTCGATCTCGATCTCGATGATCTCGCCACGGGCGAGGGCGGTTTTCACCCAAGCCTTGACCTCATCGGGTTTCAGCGCGTGCCAGTAGGCGCGGAGTTCGGTGGCGTTGGCGAAGCCGAGGTTATCGAGCGCCGAGGTGCAGGCCCAGTGGGTCATCGTCTCCAGATCGGGCGGGGCGGTGCGATGGGCATGAGGGATGACACGTTCGGTCAGGTCATAGATTTTCTGAAAGCCGTTGCGGCCTGCGATGGCAAGTTGCCCGGTGCGCCACAGCCATTCCAGCGCGGTTTTGGAAGGGTGCCAATCCCACCAACCGCCTTTGCCGCGCACCTCGTCTTGGCCGACATCGCTGGTTGTCACGGGGCCATCGGATTCAATCCGGCGCAGGATGGTGTCGAACTGCGCCTCGTAGCCATCACGGAACCATGATTTCCAGTTGTTGTGCAGCCGTTCGGTGTCGCGGGCAAAGCGGTGGTGCCAATGGCGGTGCAGATGCACGGGCAGGATCGAGGCGTCATGCGTCCAATGTTCAAACAGCGCGCGGTCGGTTTCCAACAGGGATTTCAAGGCGGCGGGTTTGTAGCTTTGGCGACGGCTGAACAGGATCATGTGATGCGCGCGCGCCACGGTGTTGATGCTGTCGACCTGCACGAAACCGATGCGGTGAATGAGATCGGCGAGGGCCGGGCCGCTGGCTGGCCCCGTGGGCGCCTCGGCCAAAGCGTGGCGGTGCAGGAACAGGCGGCGGGCGGCGGGGTTTGTCAAAAGCGGCAGCATGTCGCAGGGGTAGCAGGCCCGGTGGAGAGGTCAACAGCGACGTTTATTGCCGCCTCAGCGGCATGTCGTAACATAGTGACATATTGGCGGGGACATTGTGACCAAATCGGTTGATTTAACAGGTTGATCGCGGCGCGGTCTGGCCCCAATTTAAGATGTATCCCCAAGGAGTTCTGGATGACGCATGACACGCCGCTGATCGCGATTATTGCCATAGGTCTGTCGATGGCCTTTTTGCTGGGGCTGGTGGCGCATCGGCTGCGATTGCCGTTGATCGCAGGTTATCTGATGGCGGGTGTCATCATCGGACCGTTCACGCCGGGCTTTGTCGCGGATCAGGATCTGGCGAATGAGTTGGCCGAGATCGGGGTGATCTTGCTGATGTTCGGGGTGGGCTTGCATTTCTCGCTGAAGGATTTGCTGGCGGTGAAGGCGGCGGCGGTGCCGGGGGCTTTGGGGCAGATCGCGGTGGCGACGGCTGCCGGGATGGGCTTGGCTTGGGGCTTGGGCTGGAGCATCGGCGCGGGGGTGATCTTTGGGTTGTCGCTGTCGGTGGCCTCGACCGTGGTGCTGTTGCGGGCGCTGCAATCGCGCGGCATTTTGCAGGATGAAACCGGCAAGCTGGCGGTCGGCTGGCTGATCGTCGAAGATCTGGTGATGGTGGTGGTGCTTGTGCTGATCCCGCCGCTGGCGGGCCTGATGGGTGGCGTGACGGTGCCGGTCGAGGGTGAGGCGGCGGAGGTCGCCAGTTGGGGCTTTGGGCCGTTGGGGGCCACGCTGCTGCTGACCGGGGTGAAGGTTGCGGGCTTTATCGGCCTGATGCTGATCGTGGGCGCGCGGGTGATCCCGATGGTGCTGCATTACTCGATGCACACCGGGCAGCGCGAGTTGTTCCGGCTGGCGGTTCTTGCGATTGCCTTGGGCGTGGCTTATGGCTCGACGGTGTTCTTTGGCGTCAGCTTCGCGCTGGGGGCGTTTTTCGCGGGGATGGTGATGGCATCTTCCACCCTGTCGACGCAGGCTATGAAGGACACACTGCCGCTGCGCGATGCGTTTGCGGTGCTGTTCTTTGTGTCGGTGGGGATGTTGTTCAACCCATCGGTGATCTGGACGCAGCCTTGGGCCTTGGTCGGCACTGTGGCGATCGTGATCGGCATCAAGTCGATTGCGGCTTACGGGCTGATGCGCTGGTTTGGCCATGATCGCTCGGCTGGGTTTGTGCTGGCGGCATCGCTGGCACAGGTCGGCGAGTTTTCGTTCATCCTGATCGGGATGGGGGTAAGCTTGGAGATCGTTCCGGTGGGCGCGCGCGATTTGGTGGTGGCGGCGGCGCTGGTGTCTATTCTGGTCAACCCGCTGCTGTTCCATCTGTCGGATCGTTATGCGCCTAAACCGACTCTTGAGGCGGTTTAGGTGACGGGAACGCGGCTTGTCCGACTCTGCGCGCGGGTCTAGGCTTTGCCCTGAGGCCCGGGCGGCGGGTCGGTTCAGGGAGAAATTTCATGGCATCTGTTTCCATTCATCCATCGGTTGATGGCGGTGTGAAGCCGGGTAAGGCGGGCTTTGCGGGCGGCACATTGACCTGTCATTGCAAGACCGATCCTGTGGTGGTTGAGATCGGTTCGGATTGTCTGCACAACCATGTTTGCGGCTGCACCAAATGCTGGAAGCCATCGGGGGCTACGTTCTCGATGGTGTCGGTGGTAACTTCGGATAACGTCAAAGTTACAAAAAACGCCGATAAACTGGCGGTGGTGGATGGTTCGGCACTGATCCAGCGCCATGCCTGCAAAGGTTGTGGCGTCCATATGCACGGGCCGGTGACGCGGCCAAACCATCCGTTCACCGGGCTGTCGTTCATCCATACCGAATTGTCGGGGACCGAGGGCTTTGCTGCGCCCACCTTCGCGGCGTTTGTGTCTTCGGTGATCGAAGGCGGCACGGACCCTGCGAAAATGGACGGCATCCGGGCGCGGCTGAATGAGTTGGGCTTGCCGCCCTACGATGCTTTGTCACCGGGGCTGATGGATTACATTGCAACGTTTACCGCCAAGGCGAATGGGGTTTTGAAGTAAGCACAAGGGTTGGTCTTGCCAGATTTGGCCGCAGACAAATCTGGCCGCGCCTGCCTGCCCTCGGCAGGCGCGTTTCCGCGCGAGCCAAGTCAGGCGCGGCCAGATTACTAGGCGACGGTTTGCTGCACCACACCGCTTGCTCGACGCCGTTCCGCCTTACGCGCAACGAGCCGGAAAACGCTCCACCGGAGCGTTTTCTTTCGGTCTACAGTCAAACAGACTTCGGCACCTTCTTCATCGTCAGCTTGCGCACCACGACGTAGAACGACGGCACCATGAAGATGCCCAGCACGGTGGCCGAAAGCATACCGCCCAACACACCGATGCCGATGGCATTTTGCGCGCCTGCACCCGCCCCGGTGGCCATGGCAAGGGGCAGCACACCAAGGATAAAGGCCAGCGAGGTCATCAGAATAGGGCGCAGCCTTGTGCGGGCGGCCTCAAGTGCTGCTTGCACCGGGGTTCGGCCGTGGGTTTCCAATTCTCGGGCGAATTCGATGATCAAGATGGCGTTTTTCGCGGCCAGACCAATCGTCGTCAGCAGGCCGACCTTGAAATACACGTCATTCGACTGGCCAAACAGCCATGCCGCCAGCAGCGCGCCCAAGATGCCGACCGGCACTGCCAGCATCACCGAAAACGGGATCGCCCAGCTTTCATACAGCGCCGCCAGACACAGGAACACCACCAGCGCCGACAAAGCGTAAAGGTAGGGCGCTTGGTTGCCGGATTGGCGTTCTTGATAGGACAGGTCGGTCCATGCCACGCCGTAACCGCCGGGCATGGCTGAGGCCAGTTCCTCCATCTTGTCCATCGCCTCACCCGACGAGGTGCCATCGGCTTGCGAGCCGTTGATCTGCACCGCGGGCAGTGCATCAATCCGGGCAAGGCGGGGCGCGACCGGCGCCCATTCGGTTTTCGAGAACGCCGAGAACGGCACCATCTCGCCGTCGGAATTGCGCGCGAACCATGCCAGCACATCCTCGGGCTGCATCCGCGAGGCAGCGGCACCCTGCACAATCACCGGGCGCAATGCGGTGCCAAGCTGGAAATCATTGACCTCATCGCCTGCGAAGACCGTCGAGAGCATCGCGTTTACTTCGGTTAAAGACACGCCCAAAGCGGCTGCCTTTTCCTGATCAATCACCAGCTTTAGCGCCGCTTCGTCTTCCGATGCGCCGCTGCGCAGGTTGGTCACGCGGCCGCTGTCTTCGGCTTGTTTGATCAACTCGGCAGCGGCGGCGAACAGGGCATCGTTGCCCGCACCGGATTGATCGACCAGATACATCGAGAAGCCCGCCGAGTTGCCAAGGCCCTGAATTGCGGGCGGTTGGTTGAACTGCACGGTGCCGGCACGCAGGGATTTGAACTTGGCATTGGCACGGGCGGCAACGGCAGAGGCTGACAGATCAGCGCTGGGGCGTTCGTCAAAGCTGCGCAGTTTCACAAACACCATGGCCTGATTTTGCCCGGTGCCCGCAAAGCCAAAGCCCATGGCGACGAAGGTGGATTCCACCGCCTTTGTTTCCTCGGTGTTCAGATAGTCTTCGACCTGCCGCACCACATCCAGCGTGGCTGCGGTGGTGGAGCCTTGCGACAGCGAAATCCGCGTCATCAGCACACCCTGATCTTCGGATGGCAGGAACGAGCCGTTGATCTGGCTGTAGATCACACCGACGCCACCGCTGACGAGGCCCAGCACCAGGATCATGGCGAAGGGCCATTTCAGGATACGGCCCAAGAGGTTGGCATAGCCACGGGTGGCGGCACCGAAGCCGGTGTTGAACCAGCGGGCGGGGGTGCTGAACCAACCCGCTTCATTGGGTTTGTGCGGTTTCAGCATGGTGGCGCACATCGCAGGCGTCAGGATCAAAGCGACAGCGGCGGACAGCAGCATCGCCGAGATGATAGTGACCGAAAATTGTCGGTAAATCACCCCGGTAGAGCCCGACGAGAACGCCATCGGCAGGAACACCGCCGACAGCACCAGTGCGATGCCGATCAACGCTCCGGTGATCTGGGTCATGCTTTTCTCGGTCGCCTCAACCGGGGGCAGGCCCTCTTCGGCGATCACGCGTTCGACGTTTTCCACAACAACGATGGCGTCATCGACCAGAAGGCCAATCGCCAGCACCATGGCAAACATGGTCAGCGTGTTGATCGAATAGCCGAGCACCCCCAGCACCGCGAAGGTACCCAGCAACACAATCGGCACCGCGATGATCGGGATCAGCGTGGCGCGCCAGTTTTGCAAGAACACAAGGATCACAAGGAACACCAGGCCGATGGCTTCCATCAGCGTGTGCTCGACCTTTTCGATCGAAAGCTCGACGAAGGGCGAGGTGTCATAGGCATAGGCGATCTCGACGCCTTCAGGCAAAGCGGCTTGCAGGTTGGCCAAGGTGGCGCGCACGGCGGCGGCGGTATCGACCGCATTGGCCCCGCTGGCCAAATTCACCCCAAAGCCCGAGGCATTGGCACCGTTAAATCGCGAATCGCCGCCGTAGGTTGCTTTGCCGATCTCGACCGTGGCCACATCGCCCAGCCGCACAGTGTTGCCCGCGGCGGTGGTGGTCAGGCGGATTTGCTCAAACTGTTCCACCGTGGTCAACTGGCTTTGCGCGGTAATGGTGGCGGTGAATTGCTGGCCAGGGGTGACGGGCTGCGAGCCCAAGGAACCGATAGAAACCGTGGTGTTCTGCGCCTGTACCGCGTTCACAACATCGGCGGGGGTCTTGGCAAACTCGGCCAGCTTCATCGGATCCAGCCAGATCCGCATCGCATAGCCCGAACCAAACGAGTTGATCGACCCCACGCCATCGGTGCGCAGAACCGCGCCTTCGACGGTCGAGGACATGATGTCGCCCAGTTGCACCGTGCTGTAGCGGCCATCTTTCGACACCAGCGCGCCCACCAGCAGGATCGACGACGACGAGCGGCTGACGTTTACGCCGGAATCCTGCACCGCATCGGGCAGGCGGCGGGTGATTTGATCAACCTTGGCCTGCACATTGGTCTGGGCGTCATCAGGATCGACGGAATCGTCAAAGGTCAGCGTCAGGGTGGCGCGGCCGGTCGAAGACGAGCCCACGGTATAGAGCAGCCCTTCGAGCCCGGTCAAACCGTCTTCGATGGTCTCGGTGACCGAGGTTTGCACGGCCTCTGCGGTGGCCCCCGGATAGCTGGCCGAGACGCGGATCGTGGTGGGGGCGATGTCGGGGTATTGTGAGACGGGCAGTTGCAGCAGCGAATAGGCCCCGGCCAGCATCACAACAATCGCCAGAACCCATGCGAAAACCGGGCGGTGAATGAAAAAACGCGCCATGTTTTAGTTATTCCCGGTGGTGAGGGCAGGTTTGCTGGCATTGGCGGCTGTTTCCGGGTTGGCGTCATGCACCACACCGTCAGCATCAATTGTGACAGGCACGGGTTTGATCGCAGTCCCGTCGCGCAGATTGGTCAGGCCATCCACGATCACCAGATCGCCGTCTTCAATCCCGCCGGTGATGATCCAGGCATTGTCTTGGCTGCCGGAACTGGTCAGGGCCACCTTTTTTGCCACGCCATCCTTGGCGACAAACACCGTCAGCGTGCCGTCGGAATTGCGACCCGTCGCCCGCTGCGGCACCAGTTTGGCGCTGGTGGTGCCAAGCGTCAGTTGCACGCGCAGGAATTGCCCCGGCAGGATCAGCCGCTTGGGGTTATCAAACTGCACCCTAAGATCGAAGGTGCCTGTGCTGGCCGAGACCACGTTGCCAAGCACCACCACGGTGCCTTCGCCGTCATAGGTCTGGCCGTCCTCCAGCACCAAAGCCACGCCGACCTTGGTGCCCATCTTAAGACTGCCATCGTCGATCTGCGCGCGGATGCGCAACATTCCGGCGCTGGAATCGCTGACATCAATGTAGATCGGGTCCAGCCTTGTGACGGTGGCCAGAGCGTCGGTTTGGTTCGCGGTGACCAATGCGCCGATAGAGACATTGGAGATGCCCGCGATGCCCGCGATCGGGCTGCGCACGGTGGTGCGATCCAGATCAAGTTGTGCCACATCAACGGCGGCCTGCGCTGCGGCATAGCTTGCGACAGCGGCGGCAGCGGTGGCTTGGGCGGTTTGCAGATCGGCCTTGCTGACCGCACTGCCTTGCAGCGTCATGTAGCGATCCACCGTGGCTTGGGCGGTGTCGCGCTGCACCATCGCCCCCGCCAAAGCGGCTTTGGCCGAAGCGAAGGCTGCGACATAGGTTAAATTCTCGATCCTGAACATTGGATCGCCGGGGTTGAGGTTGTCACCTGCGGCATAGAGGATTTCTTCGACCACGCCACTGACGCGGGCCCTGATCTCGCCGGTCTCGAAGGCGACCGCGCGGCCGGGCAGGGTGCGGATATAGGGCACTTCCACCGTTTGCATGGTGACGGTGCCCACACCGGTCGGCCCCTGTGGCACCCCACCCGGTGGAGTTTGTGCCGTGGCCTGTGTTGTCAGCAAAAGCAAAGATATCAAAGAGATGAACCTAAACCGCCGAAAAGCGATGCGCGAGCTTTGGGCGGGCGAGAGATGCAACATATGAGGTCCATTTATGATTATTCAGAAAGCAAGACTGGGCGAGACTGATGGGGGCGAGCTATACAGGAGCCCCAAACAGACGCAAAGTTACGTCTAAGATAAACCTTTTACGCGGCGCGGAAAGGTTTCCGTCGCGATTGGTCCGAAATGAATCGGGTGCTGCGCAAAGCTGCGCCGAAAAGCGCCGTGTTAGGCCCGGGTTGCCGCAATCCGACAATGGCCCGCGCGCGGGCTGGCATCGCCACGCTCTGGCCCTCGGCTTGGATGTGGCGGACGTCGAGATCGCGGCTAAACAGGCGCTCCCCCCCCCGCCGCATCGCCAAGGCATTGAGGATAGACGCAGTTATTAGCCGCTGCTGCTCGCACGCAGGTGGGTACTGGCCTGAGCGCAAAGCAAAAGGCCGGGAGTGGTGATCCCGGCCTTTGCGTTCAATGCACACAGATCAGCGCGCCAGCAGTGCCTCGACAATGCGGTCAGCCGCTGCTTCTGCAGTCAGATCGGTGGTGTTTACCACGATTTCAGCAGCTTCCGGAGCCTCATAGGGGCTGTCGATGCCGGTGAAGTTCTTCAACTGACCGGCGCGGGCTTTCTTGTACAGCCCCTTCACATCGCGGCTTTCGGCGACCGCCAAGGGGGTATCGACATAGATTTCGATGAACTCTCCGCCCGCCATCAGATCGCGCACCATTCGGCGTTCGGATCGGAACGGCGAGATGAAGGCGGTCAACACGATCAGACCGGCATCCGTCATCAGCTTGGCAACCTCACCCACCCGGCGGATGTTTTCCACCCGGTCGGCATCGGTGAAGCCCAGATCGCGGTTCAGGCCGTGGCGCACGTTGTCGCCATCCAGCAGGAACGTGTGCTTGCCCAAGGCGTGCAGCTTTTTCTCAACCAGATTGGCGATGGTCGATTTGCCCGAGCCGGAAAGCCCGGTGAACCAGACCACGGCGGGCTTTTGGGTTTTCAGCGCGGAATGCGCGTCACGGTCTACATCCACCGCTTGCCAATGGATATTCTGGCTGCGACGCAGCGCGAAATGGATCATCCCGGCGGCGACGGTGGCGTTGGTCATCCGGTCAATCAGGATGAAACCGCCCAGATCGGGGTTGGTCGCATAAGCTTCAAACGGAATAGCGCGGTCAATCGACAGGTTACAGACCCCAATCGCGTTCAGACCCAAAGTGCGGGACGCTAGATGTTCCAGCGTGTTAATGTTCACCTCATATTTCGGCTCTGTCACTGTGGCGGTCACGGTCTGGGTGCCGATTTTCAGCAGATACGGACGCCCCGGCAGCATTTCATGCTCGTCCATCCACACCAAGGTTGCCTCAAACTGGTCGGCGACTTCACAAGGCTCATCTGCCTTCACGATCACATCGCCGCGCGAGCAGTCAACCTCATCGGCGAAGGTGATCGTCACCGATTGTCCGGCAATCGCCTGATCCAATTCGCCGTCATAGGTGACGAGGGATTTAACGGTCGTGGTCTTGCCCGAAGGCAGCACCCTAATCGCATCGCCAGGCTTGATCACGCCCGCGCCGATCTGGCCCGCAAAGCCACGGAAGTCGAGGTTGGGGCGGTTGACCCATTGCACTGGCATCCGGAACGGCACGTCCAGCATCCGCGCGTCATTGACGGGTGCGGTTTCCAGATGTTCCATCAGCGTCTGGCCGGTATACCATGGCATCTGGGTGGAACGGGTGATCATATTCTCGCCCTTCAACCCCGAAATCGGGATCGGCAGGAAGTTTTCCATGCCGATCTTCTTGGCGAAGTGGCTGTAATCCTTGACGATTTCATTGAAGCGTTCTTGGCTATAGCCGACCAGATCCATCTTGTTGACGGCCAGCACGACGTTCTTGATGCCGAGCAGTTTTACCAGATAGGAATGCCGCCGGGTCTGGGTCAGCACGCCTTGGCGCGCATCAATCAGGATCACGGCAAGATCGGCGGTGGACGCCCCGGTCACCATGTTGCGGGTGTATTGCTCATGCCCTGGTGTGTCGGCGACGATGAACTTGCGCTTGTCGGTGGCGAAGAAACGATAAGCCACGTCAATGGTGATGCCCTGCTCGCGCTCCGCCGCCAGACCATCGACCAGCAAAGCAAAATCAATGTCTTGACCTTGGGTACCCGAGGCTTTGCTGTCACGCTCTAACGCCGCAAGCTGATCTTCAAAGATCATCTTGCTGTCGTAAAGCAGCCGCCCGATCATGGTGGATTTGCCATCATCGACCGAGCCGCAGGTGATAAAGCGCAGCATGGTTTTGTGCTGGTGCTTCACCAGATAAGCGTCGATGTCGTCGGCGATCAACTGGTCGGTGACGTAGATCGGGTCCACTTGGGTATTCGTGTTGGCGGTCATTTAGAAATACCCCTCTTGTTTTTTCTTCTCCATCGAGGCGGCTTGATCATGGTCAATCGCGCGGCCTTGGCGTTCTGACGTGGTGGTCAGCAGCATTTCCTGAATGACTTCGGGCAAGGTGCGGGCTTCGGATTCCACAGCGCCTGACAGCGGGTAGCAGCCCAAAGTGCGAAAGCGCACCGATTTCATTTCGGGCACTTCACCGGGGGCCATCGGCATCCGGTCATCATCAACCATGATCAACAGGCCGTTGCGTTCGACCACGGGGCGCATTTCACTGAAATACAGCGGCACAATCTCGATGCCCTCAAGATGGATGTATTGCCAGATATCGAGCTCGGTCCAGTTTGAAATCGGGAACGTCCGGATGCTTTCGCCCTTGGATTTGCGGGTGTTATACAGCTTCCACAGTTCTGGCCGCTGGTTCTTCGGGTCCCAGCGGTGGTTGGCCGAGCGGAACGAAAACACCCGCTCTTTCGCCCGCGACTTTTCCTCATCGCGGCGCGCGCCTCCAAAGGCCACGTCAAAATTATACTTGGTCAGCGCCTGCTTCAGCCCTTCGGTCTTCCACATATCGGTGTGCGTCGGGCCATGATCAAACGGGTTGATGCCTTTTTCCAACGCCTCGGGGTTCTGGTAGACGATCAACTCCATTCCGGCCTCTTGGGCGGCGCGGGCGCGCAGCTCATACATGGCGCGGAATTTCCACGTGGTGTCGACATGCAACAACGGGAACGGCGGCGGAGCCGGATAGAAGGCTTTTTTCGCCAGATGCAACATGCAAGCCGAGTCTTTGCCGACCGAATACAGCATCACCGGGTTTTCGGCATTGGCCACCACTTCGCGCATGATGTGGATGCTTTCGGCCTCAAGCCGCTGCAAATGCGTCAGCGTGCTGGCGGAAACGTCCTTCGTGGCGCCAGTTACGGCTGGGGTGCTGGTGGTCATCATCGGCTTCCTTCAACATGGGCTGGTGCTATGTGGCAATATTCATCCGCCCGCACCAGCGGGGGCATTGCCAAACGGTCAAAATATCCAAGAATGTTGGCCCAGATTGCGCTTGGGCGGGCGAGAACCGGTGCAAAGCGGTGGCGCGGCGGCTGATTTGGTTCCAACATTGCAGCGAAAGCTGGAATACCCTTCTTTTCTGGCGGGTGCCGCGCAGAAACGCCCGCAAACCTGTGCGGGGGGAGCTGCGCGCCTAGTCATCTGCTGTCACCAAAACTCATCGTCCTCGCCAGGCTGGTTTGAACCACGCAAAACACTCCGGCCCCAAAGGCCAAGTGTCATTTATGTGAAAGTTATCGACCATGCGCGGGGCGTCAAGATATCTTTGCCCATGCAAGGAAACTTGAGGTTTCGCTGTGGCGCCGCACCGTCGATTACAGCCCTGGCAGCACCAGCACCTCGGCCCCGCCCGCTAAGTTAAGCCAGATATTTGGCGAAATGCGCCGAAGTCCGCTCTTGCGCCAGCTTGGCCGAAGTCGCGTCATACGACCCACGCGCATCGCAGTTAAAGCCATGGTCGGCGTCGTAGATGTAGAGCGGCAATTCAGGCCGAGACGCTGCAAATTCCCGCACTTTATCCACCGGAATATGCCCATCCTTCGCGCCGAAATGCAGCATCGTCGGGCAGTTTGGCTGCAATTCTGTCAGCCCGAGCACGCCGCCGCCGTAATAGCCGACCGCGGCCGATAGCCCCGGCAGTTCTGCTGCCGCCGACCATGCCAAAGTACCGCCCCAGCAGAAACCGACCACGCCGACCTTGCCTGCCTCTGCTGCAAAATCAATCGCAGCGGCAATGTCCAACAGCGCGGGGCCACTGGCCACCTTAGCGATCATCGCATAGGCGCGCGGCATATCCTCGGGCTGATAGCCCGATTGAAACCCCGGCTCGGCGCGGTCAAACAGCGCAGGCGCCACCGCCAGATAGCCCTCGGCTGCATAGCGATCGGCTACGCTGCGGATATGGGCGTTGACGCCGAAAATTTCTTGCACCACCACGATGCCGCCCTTTGGCACACCCACGGGTCGCGCCACATAGGCGTCACAGACAAAGCCATCGCTGGCCGTCAATCGCATATCTTCACCCATAGGTTCAAACCCTTCCGTACAACCGCCTCGCCTCTCGAAACGACATAAGCTTTTGTAGTTTTTCATCCCACAAATGCAACTTCACGGACTGAAAACTTTCCCAAATCGTCAAACGCTGGGCTTGGGCGAGATCGGCATTATCTCGCAAAACTTCCGGAAGGCGGTAGAACGGGATGCGGCTATACAGGTGATGCACATGATGGATGCCGATATTGGCGGTAAACCAACGCAACGGTTGCGGCAGCACGTAATGCGAAGACCCCTCTAACGCGGCCTCATGCAGCTGCCAGTCTTCGGTTTTCGACCAGTGGGTTTCTTCAAACTGGTGCTGGACATAGAACAGCCAGACCCCGATCGTCGCCGCAATCACCGAAGTCGGCAGGTAGATCAGCAACAGCGGCATCCAGCCGCCCAGCCAGATCATCAGCCCGACGCCGATGGCGATCACCGCGTTGGTGCCCATGGCGCTGGTCCAATAGCGCCAGCCTTTATTCATCAGGCCAAACGGCAGACGGTTTTGCAGGATGAACAGATAGCTTGGCCCCAGCACGAACAAAACCAATGGGTTGCGATACATCCGGTACAAAAACCGCCCCACCCTACTGCGGGCGCGGTATTCTTCCACAGTCAGGGTCAGCACGTCGCCAATGCCGCGCTGATCAAGGTTGCCGTGATGCGAGTGGTGGATCGAATGGGTGCGCCGCCACACGTCATAGGGAGTCAGCGTCAACACGCCCAGACAGCGCCCCACCCAATCTTGCGCGGTGCGGCTGGAGAAATACGACGCATGGCCACAATCATGCTGGATCACGAAGATCCGCACCAAAAACACCCCGTTCAGCAGCGCAATCGCGAAGGCCAGCCAATAGCTGATGCTCAGCGATGCCCAAGCCAGCCCCCACAGCATCACAAACGGCACCAGCGTCGCCGCCAGTTCAAACACCGAGCGGAAGGTGGAAGGTTCGCGATATTTCGCCAAAACCAGCACCCACTCTTTGGCAGAGCGGCGCGACACCGGGGCCTGTTCGGCCTGATTAGTCTCTGTCATCAAAAGCGCCCCAACGCTCGCCCGGTTCGCCACCGGAAGGCCGCAGCGCCTGAAAAGCGCCTTGTGTTGATTGGGTCCGGCGATGATGCCAGACCGTCGTTGCCGTTTCGTTAACGGTTGTCGCATCATGATGCCAGTGCGGTCTGCTGTGAAGCGTTAACTTGTCGCAAGGTTCCATTGTGTTGACACAATCGACAGAATTCGGCTGTCTGCGACGTTTTTACTTAGCCGCCGCCGCCTTGGTCGCGGTCTTTACCGCCGATTTGCGTTGCTTTTCGGTGGCTGATTTCAACTGCCCACAGGCCGCCATGATGTCTTCGCCACGCGGCGTGCGGATCGGGGTCGAGAACCCGGCGTCGTGAAGAATGTCGGCAAAGGCATGAATCCGGTTGCCGGACGAGCGTTTGTAGGGCGCCCCCGGCCATTCGTTGAACGGGATCAGGTTGACCTTGGCCGGGATGCCGCGCAGCAGTTCGATCAGCCGGTAAGCGTCTTCCTTGCTGTCATTCACATGATCCAGCATGACATATTCAAAGGTGATCCGTTCGGAATTGGTCAGGTTCGGATAGTCGCGCAGCGCATCCAGCAGCGTCGCGATGTTCCATTTCTTGTTGATCGGCACCAGCACGTCGCGCACGGCGTCGGTGGTGGCGTGGAACGACACCGCCAGCAGACAGCCGATCTCATTGGCGGTGCGGGCAATTTCCGGCACCACACCGCTGGTGGACAGCGTGATGCGGCGGCGGCCCAAAGCAATGCCTTCACCGTCCATCACCACGCGCATAGCGTCGCGGACATTGTCGAAATTATACAACGGCTCGCCCATGCCCATCAGCACGATATTGCTGATCAGCCGGGTCTCAACATTGCGATCCCCCGGATTGGGCCATTCGCCCAGATCATCGCGTGCCAACATCACTTGGCCTACGATTTCCGCCGCCGTCAGGTTGCGCACAAGCTTTTGCGTGCCTGTGTGGCAGAAAGTGCAGGTCAGGGTGCAGCCGACTTGGGACGATATGCACAAAGTTCCACGGTCGGTTTCGGGGATATAGACCACCTCCACCTCATGCCCGCCGGCGATCCGCACCAGATACTTGCGGGTGCCATCGGTCGAGATTTGCTTGGTGACGACTTCAGGCACCTCGACCACGAAATTCTCGGCCAAAAGCGCGCGATAGTCCTTCGCCAGATTGGTCATGCGGTCAAAGTCGCGCACGCCCCAATGATAAATCCATTGCCAAACTTGCCCCAACCGCATCTTTGCGGCCTTCTCGGGCGTGCCCGCCGCAATCAAGGCATCGCGCATCTGATCGCGCGTCATGCCAACCAGATTGGCTTTACCGCCCTCAAGCAGCTTGCGCGGAAGGGTGAGCACGTCTTGCGTGATCGGAGCGAGAGCGGCTGCAAGAATAGGGGCGGTCATGGCATAGTCCTTGGCTGTAAGCAGTCCCTATACGGGATTCGCAAGCAAAACGGAACCGTGCATATCGGCAGCCAATCGCCGCCGTCAAAGGGCCTCAGGCGGTGGCCGCCAGTTGCGCCTCCAGCGCCAGAATTTGCCGCACAGCTTCGGCGGCCTCGGCGCCCTTTTTGACGAAATGCGCGGTGTAATAGGCGATCAGCGTATCAACCGGTTGGAAGTTATGCGGGGTGAGTGAAACCGAAAAGCATGGCACCCCAGTGTCCAGCCCGACAGTCATCAAGCCCGTCACAACCGCGCTTGCCACGAAATCATGCCGATAAATCCCGCCATCCACCACCAAAGCCGCCGCGACAATCGCATCATAGCGCCCGCTCTGCGCAAGCTTTTTCGCGACGAGCGGCATTTCAAACGCGCCGGGCACGTCGAACGCGTCAATCACAGCCCCCGGCAACAGGGAATCCGCCGCCGCGACAAAGCCTATGTGCGCTTGGTCGACGATGTCGGCGTGCCAACGGGCTTTGATGAAGGCGATGCGGGCGGGCTTCAGGCTTTCGGTCATTTGGGCAGATTCCATGCAAGAGAGCAGATTTGCCCCGCTGCATAGCTTTCACACCAAGCCGGGGCAATGCTGCATAGACCTGCACTATCGCGCCGTCCGCTCGTCGGTTTGGCACGCTTTACCTGCCGTTTCCGACCTGTTTACGCTAACCCCGCACCTTACCGATTGTTGTCGATCCAGCGCGACAACAACTGACGATCGCGAAAACATTCGTCCGGCACCGCGCGGCGCTTGATGCGAGCGATTTTCTCGGCAAAGGCCACCTGTTTCGATGTGGGCCGGCCATCGGTTTCCATCGGCCGCGCCTTGGCCTGCGCGTCAATCCAGGCGCTAAGACTGCGGCGATCCAACTGCACCTCCCATGGTAGATTGACGCCATTGCGCTGCGCCAAAGACCGCGCATAGGACAACTGCCGTTCGGTCGCAGCGATGGCAAATGTGGTGTCTTCCATATCATCACCTCGGCTTGGTTCTGGACTTTGAATATGGAACATAAAGAGAACAAAATCAACCACAGTCACGCAAATGAGAACAAACAGCCCCAAAATGCAAACAACCGAGGCGCAGGCCCCGGTTGCATATGGTGTCAAGCCCAAGGGCGGTTAGCGGAATTGTCCGCTTATTTGCACTGCTTGGCGGCTTCGTCCAGCGCCGCAGTAAAGCCGCGCAAGCTGAAGCTGTCTTTGGTTTGCGTGCCCTTGCCCGAACGCCCGGTCAACACGGCTGTGGTGCCTTTTTTCAGCGCAGCCAGAATAGCTGCATCATCCTCAGAGGTTCCCGGCCAAGCCCATTCGCCATCCGAGAACAGATCAAACGCGGTGCCATCGACATCCAGTTTCACCGTTGATCCAGGTGCAAACGGATAGCCGCCCGAGAATGACGTCTCGCCATTCACACCGGGGCGGAAGGTCACGAACAGCAAAATATCGCCGCGCCGCACTGAAACGGGCTTACCGTCTTTGGTGTTCACGGTTTCCTTCGGGCTGGACACGCCCCAACATTCGGTGGGGTTCTTGTCGGCAAAAACACTCCAATCCGTCATGGTGGCAACACGATTGGTCGATTCTTGCGCTGTCGCCGCAGCGGTCAGCGCCGCAAACCCCGTCATGGAAATCATCGCCACGCCTAGTGCGCGCGTCATCCAGCTTGTCATTTTTAGTCAGCCTCCAAGCCGCTTTACCTCTGCGCGCCCAACTCCGCTTCAGTCGCGGTTTTTCGGTAGCGCGGCGCACATTCACTCGATATGCCATGCATAACCGAAAAACACAGGTCCATGAAAGCCCTGCCAGGGTGACACGGGCAGAAAATCGCGCATATGTGACGGGGGATGCCATGGCTGCAGCGGAAATGGTCGAGTTTTGGCGCGGCGGGTTGTTGGAAAGCACCCATCGCGGCCATGCGGTGGTCTGCGATGAGGCGGGTCAGGTGGTGCAGGCTTGGGGCGATCCGGGCCGGGTGATCTTTCCGCGCTCGTCCTGCAAGATGCTGCAAGCGCTGCCTTTGCTGGAATCCGGCGCGGCTGATGCGGCGGGCTTAAGCGACGCCCACATCGCCTTGTCCTGTGCCAGCCATCAGGGATCGGCTTTGCATGTCAACATGGCCAGCCGCTGGTTGGCCGATCTGGGTTTGGGCGAGGCTGATCTGCGCTGCGGATCGCACGAGCCCTATGACCGGGCCGAACGCGACCGGCTGATCTTGGGGCATGAAGCCCCCTGCCAGTTGCACAACAACTGTTCCGGCAAACATTCGGGCTTTCTCACCACCACCCGGCATCTGAAAGCCGGACCGGAATATGTCGAACTTGACCACCCGCTGCAAAAGGCGATCAAGGCGGCGACCGAGGACCTCACTGGCGAGGCCAGCGCAGGCTACGGCATCGACGGCTGCTCGGCCCCGAATTTCGCAATGTCCGTCGCGGGCTTGGCGCGCGGTATGGCGAAATTCGCTTCGGCCGATCAAACCGGATCGGCGCGGGATCGCGCGATGCATCGCCTGACCCGTTCGATGGCGGCACACCCCGAGCTTGTCGCAGGTGAGGGCCGCGCTTGCACCGAATTGATGCGAGCGATGCGGGGCCGTGTCGCGATCAAGACCGGGGCGGAAGCGGTGTTCGTGGCCATCATCCCCGAGAAGAAGCTTGGCATTGCCTTGAAGATCGAGGATGGCAATTCCCGCGCCTCGGAAGCTGCATTGGTGGCAATCTTGGCGCAGCTTGGCGTGCTCGATGCAGCACACCCGATGGCGCAAAAGCGGCTGCCCGCACCACAAACCAACTGCCGGGGTCTGACGGTGGGCGAGTTGCGGCTGGCCTCGGGGTTTGTGTAACCTCCGCTTGCTTTAACCCATCAGAGAAAAGGCCCCCACCTTGCGGTGGAGGCCTTCAGTGCGACAGCGCCGGTGAAGCAAGCTGGGCGGGGGCAATGACCTACTCCACCGGTTTAGGTTCACTGTCGCCTGTTCTTTTTGACGCCTGAACGCGGCGGTAATATGCAAGCCAAACGGCCATTTACGGGCATTGTGACGGCAAAATCGGGGCGCGAGTCCCCAACGCGGCAGGGTCTTTTCGCGCTGTGGTTGAGAGGAACTCGATTTGCAGGGGTTGATTTGCGGCACATCTCGGGTAAACTTTTCCCATGACGGTGCAAATGCCGACCCCTTTCCCCGCGCCAGAGCCCCTGCCGGATCAGGTTACTTTTGATCGCCACGAGCTGCGGGCAATTTTGCGGCTTTATGGTCAGATGGTCGCGGCGGGCGAATGGCGCGACTATGGCTTGTCGTTTTTGCGCGAGGCGGCGGTGTTTTCGGTGTTCCGCCGCACCGCCGAATTTCCGCTGTACCGGATCGAAAAGCGCCCGAAGCTGCGCGCCAAGCAGGGCATGTATGCGGTGGTCGGTATGGACGGCTACATCCTGCGCCGGGGTCATGATCTGGCGGGGGTCTTGCGGGTGTTGGAGCAAAAGCTGATCCGTCCGGTGGAGTGATTGGCGGTCTCGATTTTTCGCGCAAAAAATCGTGGGATAAGGTTTGTTCAGGTTTTACGGTGGCCATCCCCGGGGCCAGCCCCGGACCCCGGGATATTTGCGCAGAGAGGATGAGCTAGAGTCTGCGTCTGTGGCTGACCGCAGCGTTTTCCACTGCAAACACCCGCGCGATGCAAGCCTCGATGCCCTCATAAGCCACTGACATCGTCTGGCCATTGGCATGGATCAGCCGATCAGCATCGACAACCAGCGCGACATGACCTTTCCAAAACAGCAGATCGCCCCGCCGCAGGGGAGCGTCTTGGGGCACTTCATGGCCAAGGCTTTGCTGCAGATCGGAATCTCCAGACGCTTTGATGCCACAAGCCAGCAGGGCGGTTTGCGCCAGACCCGAGCAATCTATCCCGGCACGAGAGTTGCCGCCCCACAGATAAGGCACCCCGAGGAAGCCTTCGGCGACGCTGATCGGGTCTTTGTGGTATTGGCCCAGCGGCAGCAGATGTGGCGTCGGGATGAAGCCTTGGCTGGTTTCGGTGAACTTCGCGCCCTGTGCGATCACCGCAACCTGCGCCCCCATGCTTAGCGCTGCGATCTCAGGCGCTTGCACGCGGGGTTCGGGATAAAGATGCGTGCCGGGGGTGGCGATCCAATGCGTGGGCTTCGGGCCTTCGCCGAGTGCTGCCTCGGCCAGCCAGCCGCAATAGCCATCTTTGGCCGCAAATCCAAAAGCATAGCCGTCTTGGTGGTCGATCACCGTAAAGGCCTCGCCCAGCAGCACCTGACGATCCCGCGCGCCGCCGGGCGCGCGCAGCAGGTCCGCCAATGGCATCGCCACGCGGCGTTTGTCGCCTTCGGTGAAGCGGGGCGCGTCGATTTGACCCTTCAGCGAGATATGGGCGACGCGGGCAGTGGCGGGGGTCAAGCGGCGATCCATGCTACAGCCCCAACATCGCGGGCAGTCCCGCCAGAATGGCCCGCGCGCCTTGACCGACCCCGCCTTTCGGGCGCGCCGGCGCATCGGCGGGCGTGTGGCCGTAGATGTCGAAATGCATATAGCGCGGGTGATCGGCGAAACGTCGCAGGAACAGGGCTGCCGTCACCGACCCCGCAAACCCCCAGCCCGGCGCATTGTCCAGATCGGCAATGCCGGGCTCGATGATGGCCTCATAGGGCGTGTGGAACGGCAGCCGCCAGACCGGATCGAAGCTGGTTTGCGCCCCCTCTTCCAGCGCCGCCGCCATCCCCGCATCATCGGTGTAATAGGGGGCCAGATCCGGCCCCAGCGCCGTGCGTGCAGCCCCAGTCAGCGTCGCCATCGAGATCAGCACATCGGTCGGCGTTTCCACAGCCAGCGCCAAGGCATCGCCCAGCACCAAGCGCCCCTCGGCATCGGTATCGTTCACCTCCACCGTCAGCCCCTTACGCGAGGTCAGAATATCCTTCGGCTTCAACGCATTGCCCGCAATCACATTCTCGACCGCCGCCACGATCACCCGCAACCGGATCGGCAGCCCCAGCTGCATGATCATCTGCGCCAACCCCATCACCGTCGCGGCGCCACCCATATCCTTCTTCATCAGAGCCATACCCGCCGTCTTGATGTTCAACCCGCCGGTGTCAAAGCACACGCCTTTGCCGACCAAAGTCAGGCTTGGCCCGGCACTCCCCCAGTGCATTTCCAACAACCGGGGTTCGCGCGGTGACGCTCGCCCCACCGCATGGATCATCGGGAAGTTCTGCTCCAGCAGCGCCGCGCCCTTCACCACCTTGGCCCGTGCGCCAAACCGCCCCGCCAGCGCCACAAACGCCGCCTCCAACTCATCCGGCCCCATATCCTGCGCCGGGGTGTTGATCAGATCGCGGGTTAGATATTCCCCCGCCGCCATCGCCAGCAGACGAGCGCCATCGCAACCCTCGGGCAACACCAACCGCGCAGGCTCAACCACCTTGACCTTGCGATAGCGATCAAAGCGATACTGCGCCAGCAGCCAGCCCAACGCCGCCTCATCGCGCGCCGCTGGCGTCAGATCGCCCACCAGATGCCAAGCGCCGGTGGGCAATCCCACCGCCTTCGCCAAAGCAAACCGTTGCCGCGCGCGGGTCTTCGCAGTGCCAAACCCGATCACTGCCGCAGCCACGCCATCTGCCCCGGGGATCAGCCGCAGATCGCCCAAAGATGCCTCAAACCCCGCATCCGTCAGCCAAGCCCGCACCGCCGCATCCTGGTCGGCCAGAAACCCAGTCAGCCCCTCGGCCCCAACCACATACAGCGGGCGCGACACGGCAGTATCATCAGCAAAAGCGGGAACCATCGGCGCATCCTTTATAACCTGCCCAAGGCCATAGCCTCAAACCTGCCCGAACCCTACCGCTTCCATCCGCCGCCGCAAGCCCCCGGCCTGGGCGTTAAAACGGCGTCTGATCCAACTGCTCCAGCAGCGCCCTGTCAGGGGCCAAAGACCGCTCGGCAATCCGCAACAGCCGTGCCCAGACGGCGGCAAAGGCCGTGGTATCCGCGCGCTCCAGACAGGCGCGCAGATCCGCCGCCACCACGGCCAAACTGACCATCCCCAAATTCTCGGCCATGCGTTGCAACCGTCGCAGCTGCCGCGTCAGATCGCCCATCTCATGCGCCCGCACCTGTGACGCCAAGCCCGCCATGGTCAACGCCAGTTCGCCCAAGGCCCGGGCCACCACCTGCTCTCCCCCGGATGTTCCCAAATTCCGATAAATCGTCGCAATCGGCGCGGCATCCTGCCGCACCCGTTCCTTTGGCTGCAAAGCCACCACGTTTTCCATCACACCCTCCGACACACCCAGCCCCACCTTGCGCCGTCGTGCTGAAGAAATCGTTGCTGCAGGCCAAAGAAATCCCTCGAATTTTCTGCGATTGCAGCATAATGACGGGCAAGAACCAAGCCGAGCCCAAGCCGAGAAGGATCACCATGAACCACATTCGCGCGCTTCCCAGCTATCTGGTGCAACGGTTTCAAGGCTGGAAAGCCACGACATATCAAGACAATAAGGCGTGGTATCGCAGGCTTGCTGCCAATGGCCAGCACCCGCGTGCCATGGTGATTTCCTGCTGCGACAGCCGGGTGCACGTCACCTCGATCTTCGGCGCGGACGAAGGTGAATTCTTCATCCACCGCAATATCGCGGGTCTCGTGCCGCCGCATAACCCCGATGGCGAGTATCACGGCACCTCGGCCACGGTTGAGTATGCGGTGATGAGCCTTGGCGTTGCCCATATCGTCGTGCTGGGTCATTCCAACTGCGGCGGTGTCAAAGGCTGCCTTGATATGTGTTCCGGCCATGCCCCTGAACTGCTAGAGAAAACCAGCTTCGTCGGCCGCTGGATGGACATCTTGCGCCCCGGCTATCAGCGGATTTCCGGCCTGCCCGCCGCGCTGCAACAACCCGCGTTGGAGCGCGAGGCGGTGCTGGTTTCGCTGGAAAACCTGATGACCTTCCCCTTTGTCAAAGCCGCCGTCGAGGATGACCGCCTGACCCTGCACGGGCTGTGGACCGATACGGGCGAGGGCGAGTTGCAGCAATTCGATCCCGCGAAGGGTGGGTTTGTGCCGGTTTGAGGGGGGACGATTGATGGGGCTGCGGCTGGCTTCTATCAATCCGTATGGTCGATCTGAGCCCATCGCGGCTATTGCAATGGCGCTCACTTTGACCAGACTGATAAAGGTTTTCGGCAGTTGGGTGTCTGATGCAGTTACAGATTGACGATAAGCTTGCGGCAGAAGTCCTGTCCGCGCGCGATGATTTTTCTCAACCGATAAATAATCTGAACGACCTTCTCAGGCGGATTCAGGATGATGACACCCGTCGTATGTTTCTTAGACAACTGGGCGAAACCATGGGGCACTTGGAGCAAATCGGGCAACCATTGCGCCGCACACTCCGAAGGCCCGACTGACCGCTTCGTCCCGCATTGCAGCCATTCACTGGGCCCGCTCACACCATCTCAAGCAAATAACCCGCCCGGAATCAAGGCGCGAATGCGCCGCCGGGCAGCGCCCGACCGCCCCCTCGGGCGGGCGCTTCTGCGCTGTCTCGCTTAGAACTTCTGGGGGATTGGTTGAGGCATAAAGTGCCTAGAACTTCTGTTGCTCGCCCACCCGGCGGTCTGGCGCTGCCCTGTGGTGCGTGGGCGAAGTGTTAACAAAACCTTAAATCGCCCACCTCAAACCACTGATATAAAACAACAAAAAAAGGTCCCGAGTTGGGACCCTTCCGATTTCCCTATTCGTGCGCCCAGCCATCCATCGCTGCGATGGCCTCTTCCGCCGTCTCGACAAACCGAAACAGTCCCAAATCCGCCGCCGAGATCACCCCCGCCTCGGCCAGCATATCCCAGTCAATCAGCCGCTCCCAAAAGCTGCGCCCAAACAGCAGGATAGGGATCGGTTTCATCCGCCCGGTCTGGATCAGAGTCAGGCTTTCAAACATTTCATCCAGCGTGCCGAACCCGCCCGGAAACACACAAATCGCCCGCGCCCGCATCAGGAAGTGCATCTTCCGGATCGCGAAATAGTGGAAGTTGAAGGACAATTCGGGCGTCACATATTGGTTCGGGGCCTGCTCGTGCGGCAGCACGATGTTCAACCCGATCGACTGGCCGCCCGCATCGTCGGCACCCCTGTTCCCGGCCTCCATCACCCCCGGCCCGCCCCCCGTGCAGATCACGTTTTGGCCGTCGGTTTGCAGGCTGCGTTCGGTGATGATGCGGGCGAAGGTGCGGGCTTCGGTGTAGTATTTGGTGAGCGCGGCCAGCATCGGGGTTTTGGCGGCGGATTTGTTTGCCGGATCAGGGATACGGGCACCGCCGAACAGGACGACGGTGGATTTGATGCCCATCTCGTCCATCATCAACTGGGGTTTCAGCAGTTCCAGTTGCAGGCGGACGGGGCGGAGGTCTTCCCTTGTCAGGAAATCTAGGTCAGCGAAGGCCAGCTTATAGGCGGGGGAGCGGGTCTGTGGGGTGTTGGGCAGGCGGTTGGTGGCGGCCACGTCTTGGACTGAGTCTCGGAATGGGTGGGGGCGGGTTTCTTCGGTCATCGGGTGGCCTTGATTGGAGCGTGCTGGGGGTAGGGGTAGCTGGTTTTGTGGGGGTTTGGAAGGGTGGGGTGGGGATGGTCCCGAGTTGGGACCATATAAAAATATATGTTATTCAAATAGTTGTGATTTTTTTAACCAAAAATTAAGGATTTCCGGCAAAGGGCTTGGCTGGATCGGGATAGCTTTGATGGATCGTTGGCCGGGTTTGCGGCCAACGATCAGAGGTTCCGCGCGGTGAATTACAGCAGCCGCACCGCCATGCCGCTTGGCGATGTCTGCCAGCGCTTTGGCATAGGCCTCGTCCGTGACATCTGCCGCGCGACAAATGGCTTTGCCGCCGCTTTGGCTGATCTGATCTGCGAGGCGCTGGCATTCGGGGTGGCAGCGCGCGCCGCGCACCAGTTGTGCGCTCTTCGCCGCGAATAGCAGCGCGGAGGCCGCACCAGTTGGTGCGGTGACCCATTTCCTGCGGTTGTTGGCCGCGCAAATGGCAATGCGCAGGAAACGGGTAGACGTTGATTAGGGTCGTCAGCGGCGCCGATCAATCGGCCAGCGCGCGATAGCCGCCGTTCCAGTAGATCAACGCGCCTGCGCCGGGGGTGGTGCGGATGGCTTCTACCCGGCCGATCAGGATGGAGTGGGTGCCGCGGTCGATCATTTCTTCGATGGTGCAGTCGAAAGCGGCGGGCGCGCCTTTCAGCAGGCGAACGCCGGTGATGGCGGTTTCCCATTCTGCGCCGTCATAGCGCGCCGCACCCTTGGTGCCGCCAAAGCCAGAAAAGCGCTCGGCGACCCCCTGATGGGCCGCCCCAAGGCTGGACCAGCCGAATGTGCCGGTTTCTTGAAGCACGGGCCAACTGGAGGAGGCGCGGTTGACACAGGCCAGCAGCAAGGGCGGTTCGGCCGAGAGGGAGATCGCAGATGTGACGATCAGGCCCGTTGCGGCCTCGGCCTGTCCGGTGGTGATCAGGCTACAGTTGCCGACAAAGGCGCGCATGGCGTCGCGGAAGTGCTTGGGCGTGGGTTCGGACATCTGGCACTCGCGGTTTGGGCGGCACCGCTTGGAAGCGATGCCGCAAGGGATCAGCGGCCCAAGCCTTCAGCGGATGCCCGCTTCTTGCAGTTTTGGCAGCACGTTGTCGCGGAAATACGGGAATTCCTTGACATAATCCACAAAGGAAAGCGTGGTGCCGGCAAATCCGGTGGCATGCAGTTTCAGGATGCCTTCGGCCACATCATCGGGCGTGCCAACCAGCGGGAAGCCACCGTGGCCCATCGCGAACAGGTGCTTGATCTGCGCCAAAAGGTCATGCGGGAAGCTTTGGGCGTGGGCGAATTGCAGGTTCACCAAATTATCCACCGCGGCTGTGTCGGTGTTGGCGACGGCGGTGTGATGCAGGAAAGCTTCGGCCTCGTCCCGCGAGGGGCGGCAGATGACGTGGGAGAAGGTCAGCACGTCGATCTTGCGGCCTTTGGTTTTGGCTTGCGCCTTCAGGTCGGCGATTTCTGAGACCGAGCGGGACAGATCAATCGCCGGGGTAAACAGGAAATCGGCGTTGTCGGTGGCAAAGTTGCGCCCCTGCGGTGAGCCTGCGGCGTTGATAATCGGCACGGAACCACGGATCGGGGCGGGGTCTCCCTTGATCTGCTTGGCTTTGAAATAAGTGCCGTTCCAGTCGAAATGCTCTTTCGAGGACCAGAGTTTGCGCACCAGATCGAACCATTCCTGCGCATAGGCGTAGCGGGTTTCGTGGTCATCTGGCAGGGTCAGGCCAAGGGCTTCGTATTCGGGTTTGTTCCAGCCGGCGACGATGTTCAGCCCGGCGCGGCCATGGCCGATCTGGTCGATGGTGGCGATCTGCTTGGCGACCACGGCGGGGTGGTTGGCGGCGGTGTGGATGGTGGCGAACACCGCGATGTTCTTGGTGGCGGCCAGCAGGCCAGCGGCCCAAGTCATGGTTTCCAGCACGTTGCCGTGAAAGTCTGTCTCGCCGCCGTAGCCGATCCAGCGGGCGATGGGCAGCATGAAGTCAATGCCCGCTTCATCCAGCATTTTGGCAAGGGTCAGGTTGTTGTCCCAGGAATTGTCCCACCGCTCGGCGATTTTGGTGGGGGTCATGCCGGAGGAACAGTTGGAGGAAAACGTGCCCAAGCGAAAGCGATCGCCCGAGAGCATCGGGTTGGTGGTCATGGTAGGCTCCCTGTCAGGATGATTTTATGTTATATTTTATGATTGAAAGTCTATCGTAAATTCGCATTGCGTCAATGGGTTTGGCGGTTGAGGATACAGCGTGGCAAGGGGCTGGGGTGATGGCGGAAAAAAAGGTTCAAACTCAAAATGATACCGGCGGACAGGCGCTGGATTACCGCTGGCATTTGGCGGAAACGGCAGGTGAGGTCGAGGTGACCGAGCTGGAATTCGCGCTGATGCGGGCGTTTGAGGGATTCGGGCGCTGGCAGTCGGAATGTCTGGCGGGAGTGTGCCAGATGCCCGCTTCCGGGCCCGAGAATGCGCTTTTGCACATCATTCGGATGCATGATCGCCCGAAAAGCATCAAGGAACTGGCCCGACTGGCCAACCGGGATGATGTGCCGAACATCCAGTATTCTTTGCGTAAGTTGATTGGCGGTGGGCTGGTGGTGCGCAAGGGCGCGGGGCGGTCGGGGGTGAGTTACGAGGTGACGGACGAGGGGCGGCGGGTGACGGATGATTATGGCGCGTTGCGGCGGCGGTTGTTGTTGGCGGAACTGGGGAATTTACCGGGGTTCTCAACCCGGCTGGCTGAAGCCGCGCGGGTGTTGAACGTGCTGACCGGGATTTATGAAGAGGTGGCGCGGGTGGCGGCCACGCATAGGCGGGCTTAAATCGGGTGCAGGCGGTGGAAGGCGCTTTGGGCATAGGGGCTGGGCCTGCGCCGTGGGTGAGGTTGGTGACCCGGCTTGCAGAGTTTCGCTGACGGTGCAGCAGAAGGTGAGGGCGGCGTCGGTTAGGATGGGTAGGCCGTCTGGGTCGTCGTGCCCGTTGCTGGCGGTGAATTTGTCTGCTCCGGTGGCACCTGTGGTTCCGGCGAAATGCAGGGCGAGCGGACAGCCGTCACCGGACAGTAGGTTGACGTTGAAGCGGCCACTGGCGGCGACGGCGGCGCAGGTGCCGGTTTGGCGGTTCAGGCAGACCAGCAGGCTGGGCGGATCGGCGGTGACGGAACAGACGGCGGTGATGCCGCGCCGGGCCTCGGGGCCTGCGCGGGCGGTGACGATGGTGACGGCACCCGGAAAGCGGGCCATTGCGGCGCGGAAGGATTGGGGGGCGATCACGCTCATCTCAGGCGGCTTTCAACTCGGCCAGATAGCTGGCGGTGGCGTCGGGATCGGCGAACCATGGGAAGAAATCGCGCGGGTCGTTAAAGCCGTTGGCCATGCGCGAGGCCAGGGCTTGGGCGTTGCCCATGATGTCAAGGATGAAGGGCGGCGGCGGTTGCAGCAGCATGTTGGTCCAGCCGACGACCCGTTGCGCATAATCCCAGAACGGATCGAAGGTGGCCTGCATCCAAGCGGCATCAAACGGGCGCTCGCCGTGGTTCAGGATGCTTTGCAGGTAGATCGCGGCGGCTTTGGTGGCGTTGTTCGAGCCCTGCCCGGTGATCGGATCGTTCAGGCAGACCACATTGCCGAGGCCCAGAACCTTGCTGCCCGAGGGTAGGGTGGCGACCGGGTGGCGCACGGTGGGGGCGAAGCGGCCCGACAGGATGCCTTTGTCATCAGTCAGTTGGCAGTTCTTCAAGTGGTCGTATTCCCACGGCAGGAAGGTTTTCAGGATATTCAGCGCGGTTCCCAGATGCTGGGCCGGGGTTTTCACATCGGCCCAGCAGTCGATTGGGCCGCCGTGGATGCCTTCCAACACCATGATCTCGCAGGGGCCGGTGGTGGTCAGCGCCGGGAACACGAAATATTCGCCGACGCTGGGGATCAGATTGAATTCCACCGCCGAATAGGGCTGACGCGGTGTCATGCCGGTGACATAGGTGAGGGCCAGCGCGCGCATCGGTTTGTCGAAGGGGGATTGCTCGGCGTCGCGGGTAAACAATCGCCCGACATCGCCTTTGCCCGAGGCGATGATCACCAGATCGTCTTGGCGCGCATAGGTTTCAATCTCGGCAATGCCCGCGTCGGTGATCACCATTTGGCCACCGAGGCGGCTGAATTCAGCCATCCAGCGTGGGATTTTCACCCTTTGATCAACGGAATAGGCGTTGCTGTCCAGCTGTGCTGCCCAGTCGATCAGCTTGGTGCCAGAGCCATCGGGGTTGGGCACGATGAAGTTGATGCCTTCGACCGGCGGGCATTCGGCGGACCAAAAATCAATGCCGAGATCGCGTTCGTGCTGCACGGCTTTGGAGTATATGCACTGGCTGGACAAACTTTGCCCTGCGCCACGTCATCCGCCGTGCGGTTTTGCACCACGCGCACCTGATGGCCTACTTTCAACTAACCGATGCCAAGCTGAAGACCGGATTGGCCGCCGCCTAATATGGTGAATTTACGCATGTCTCGCCCCTTTAAATTGGTTTTCGATCTCGCCCGTGGGGCGGTTAGTCCACCAGCTCCGGGATTGCTGGCACCGCCTGCTCCGGCCCCATCGCGGTATAGCCGCCATCGACGCAGATATCGGTGCCGGTGATGAAGCTGGCCTCGTCCGAGCAGAGAAACAGCACGGCGGCGGCGGCTTCCTCGGAGTCGGCTGCGCGGGCCAGCATGTGGAAGGGGGCGACGCCTTCGGCTTCGGAGGCGGGGGCGATATCGGCCACCATCACCCGCACATCGGCGGCGCGGAAGGCTGCGACTATGACTTGCGCGATTTTGGTGCTGCCACCCGGCACAATCGCTGCTTTGCCTGCTCGTCCGCGCATTGGCTGTCTCCCTGTTAGTAGGTAAGCTTTGATCTGCGCGGGGCGGGGCGCTATCCGGCAAACGGGGCGACTATCCAGAAAACGAATAAATCGTCATCGAAATGCAGGAAACTGCTGGCAGTGTGGCAAAGCATGGTAGGATTTGTCGCGAATAAGGCTGGCGCCGCAGGTTGCCGCCCCGCTTGACGGCCATGCTTTGTTTCGCACGCATGACGTTGACGAAGCCCGCGCCCGAGATGGCGGCGGTTTTGAACCCGCATCTGCCGACCACGATGATCTGGGCGGAAGGCACGCGGCAGATGCTGATCCAGATCGACCTTCCGGCGATGCACGATCATCTTTCCGCGCAGTTGGGCGCGCCTGCGTTGCGGCCTTTGACGTTTTCAGGCGGGTTTGATCGGCGCAGCGGGGCGGGGGCGGCGTTGCGGCGGCTGGTGCTGTTTCTGGTGGCGGCGGCTGATGCGGGACGATCACCCATCGGGGCGGGATCGGTGACAGAGGTGGCTTTGCGCTGGGGGGGCGGGCATTTCGGGCGGTCTGCGGAAATCTATCGGGCGCGGTTCGGGCTGTCGCCGCGCGATACGTTGCGGGCGGCGCGGGGCGAGGGCTGTCAGGATTGATCCGGGTGTGGCGTTGTAAAACTGTCATGGCCGCGTCGTCTTTGTTTCATCCGGGCAGGGCAAGGCTGGGACTGATTTTATCTGACCAAGGATGCCCCCGATGCGTTTTCCAATTTCTGGCCTGACCTCTGCTTTGGCGATATGTGCGGCTTTGCCTGCTTTGGCGGAGCCTACTTTCAACCGCATTGCCAGCTTTGCGACGCCGTTGAACATGGCGGCGGGGGAAGATCTGGCGCGGGCGACCAGTGCCGAGATCATTTCGGCCTCGGAAGATGGTATGACGCTGGTGTATACTGACAGCCCGTTGGGCGTGATTGGATTGATCGACATCACCGACCCTGCCGCGCCTAAGGCCATGGGCAATATCGACATGGGCGGCGAGCCGACCACGGCAAAGATCATCGGCGGGATGGCGTTTGCGGCGGTGAACACGTCGAAGGATTATGTGAACACCTCGGGCAAGCTGGTCAGCATCGATCTGGCAACCAAGGCTGTGGTGGCGGAGTGCGAATTGGGCGGTCAGCCGGATTCGGTGGCTGCGGCCAAGGATGGATCCTTTCTGGCCATCGCGATTGAGAATGAGCGGGACGAGGATTTGAACGACGGTGAGCTGCCGCAGATGCCGGCGGGCTTTGTGGTAAAGCTGCCGGTGAACGCGGGCGTGGTTGATTGCGCGGGCTTGCAGAAGATCGAAGTGACCGGGCTGGCGGGTGTTGGCGGCGATGACCCCGAGCCGGAGTTTCTGGACATCAACGCCACGGGTGAGATCGTTCTGACCATGCAGGAAAACAACGAGATTGTTCTGATCGGTGCAGACGGCAAGGTTTCGGGCCATTTCAGCGCCGGGGCGGTGGATCTGGACGGCATTGATACCAAGCGCAATGGTCGGTTGGATTTCACCGGCAAGCGCGAGGGTGCCTTGCGTGAGCCGGATGGGGTGAAGTGGGTGGACGGCGATCACTTCGCGGTGGCGAATGAGGGCGATTACAAGGGCGGCTCGCGCAGCTGGACAATTTTCAACCGCGATGGCTCGGTTGTGTATGAAAGCGGGGCCAGCTTGGAGCGGGCGATTGCCGAGATCGGGCATTACCCGGAACATCGCAGCAAGACCAAGGGAGTTGAGCTGGAGTCGGTTGAAGTGGCGACGTTTGGCGAAACGCCAATGGCGTTTGTGGCGTCAGAGCGCGGCTCGGTGATCGGGGTATATGATCTGACCGACCCGAAGGCTCCGGTGCTGAAGCAACTGTTGCCGTCGGGGATTTCGCCCGAGGGTATGGTGGCCATTCCGCAGCGCAACCTGCTGGTGTCGGCCAATGAGGTTGATTTGCGCGAAGATGGCGGTGCGCCTGCGCATGTGATGATCTACCAACTGGCGGAAGGGCCTGCGGCCTATCCGATGATCACCTCGGCGGGCAGTGATCCGTTGATTGGCTGGGGGGCTTTGTCGGGTCTGGCGGCTGACCCGAAAGAAGCGGGCAAGCTCTATGCGGTGTCGGACAGCGTTTATGCGGCGGCCCCGACGATCTTCAACATTGATGCCACGCAGACCCCGGCGAAGATCACCGGCGCGATGGCGGTGACGCGCGGCGGTGATGCGGCGCAAAAGCTGGATCTGGAAGGCATTGTGGCGGATGGCGAGGGTGGGTTCTGGCTGGCCTCGGAAGGCCGCAGCGACCGTTTGGTGCCGCATGCAATTTACCATGTTGATGCGGAAGGTGCGATTGATCAAGAGATTGCTTTGCCCGAGGCACTGCTGGCCAATGAGACTCGCTACGGGTTTGAGGGCATCACGGTGGTGGGCGACACCCTGTGGATGGCGGTGCAGCGTGAGTGGAAAGACGATCCGAAAGGCATGGTCAAGTTGCTGGCCTACAACACCAAGGAAGAAACTTGGGGTGCGGTGCATTACCCGCTGGACGCCCCCGCTGAAGCCGCTTGGATGGGGTTGTCGGAGATCACGGTGAAGGGCGATTGGGCCTATATTATTGAGCGCGACAACCAGATCGCGGGCAACGCTGTGACCAAAAAGCTGTACCGGGTGGCGGTAAGCCAGTTGGCCCCAGTAGAATTGGGCGGCACGCTGCCAGTGGTCAGCAAAGAACTGGTGCGGGATTTGATGCCCGATCTGGGTGTGCTGAACGGCTATAGTGTCGATAAGGTCGAAGGCTTTACGATTGATGCGGCGGGCACCGGCTGGGTGGTCACGGACAATGACGGCGTCGATGACAGTTCGGGTGAGACGCTGTTCTGGTCGATTGGTGAGGTGAAGTAAGCAGGGGCGCTGCGTCGGCGTCTTTGACGCGGGTGCACCTGTTTGCAGGTTAGGATCATCGCCGCGCCCTTGTCATCAGGGGCGCGGCGATTGGTTTTGAAGGCAAGCCGTGGTGGGGTGAACCCCACCCCACCGCTTCCGATGCGATTGCATGGCGGTGCCGGCATCGGTATAGGGCTGCAAAGCTTTGAGGAGATTGCCATGAGCTATGCCGCGTTGGAGACTGCGATTGAAGCTGCTTGGGAGGCGCGGGATACGATCTCGACGACCACCAAAGGCGAGGCGCGCGAAGCAATTGAAGCCACGTTGACGGCGCTGGACAGCGGTACGTTGCGGGTGGCGGAAAAGCGCGACAACGGTGATTGGCATGTCAACCAATGGGCGAAGAAAGCGGTGCTGCTGTCGTTCCGCCTGACCGACATGTATGAGATTTCCGGCAGCAATGGTGGCTCGAACTGGTGGGATAAGGTACCGTCGAAGTTTCAGGGCTGGACGGAAGCCGACTGGCGCCGCGCCGGGTTCCGGGCGGTTCCGGGCAGCATTGTGCGGCGCTCTGCCTATATCGCCAAGGGCGTGGTGTTGATGCCGTCGTTCGTGAACATCGGCGCTTATGTGGATGAGGGCGCGATGGTCGATGGCTGGGCGACGGTGGGGTCTTGCGCGCAGATCGGCAAGAATGTGCATTTGTCGGGCGGCGTTGGCATTGGCGGTGTGTTGGAGCCGATGCAGGCCGGGCCGACGATCATCGAGGACAACTGCTTTATCGGGGCGCGTTCGGAAGTGGTCGAAGGCTGCATCATCCGCGAAGGCAGCGTTCTGGGGATGGGTGTGTTTATCGGCCAGTCGACAAAGATCGTGGATCGCGAAACCGGGGCGGTCATGTATGGTGAAGTGCCTGCGGGCTCGGTCGTGGTGGCGGGGTCGATGCCGTCGAAGAATGGCGTGAACCTGTATTGCGCGGTGATCGTGAAGAAGGTCGATGCCAAGACGCGGTCTAAGACCAGCATCAATGAGCTGTTGCGCGACTGACGCGCTGAGGGGAACATCATGTCTGAAGGCAGCAAACAGCAGGTTTACACCTTGACGGTCGAAGTGGGGCGCAAGCCGGGTGACGGCTTGCCGGATAAGGCCACCGGGGCGGCGTTGCTGATCTATGCCAGCGGTGTGGATGAGGCCGAGGCGGTGCGCGAAACCGTGGCGATCTTGAAGCAGGCTGATCTGGCACCGTTGGATGTGTCCGGCTACGGCACGCTGGAGGAGCGTCTGGCGGCAGGCGATGAGATTGATGCGGAGGAGCGCGATCTTATGGCACGGGCATTGGCCGAGAATTCGGTGGTTGTCGCGCAGATGACGCCATTCTATGACTAATAAATGAAATCAATAGCTTAGACTGTGCTCTTGGTACAGTTTGTGGGCCATATTTTGGTACAGCTGCGGGTGTTTAGCTGCCTCTTGGGCGCATAAGTCCGCCATACCGAAGTGCCGTGGCCATTTCCTCTTTCACTTTAAGAGTTACGAGCTGGGCGATCTGCGTTGCAGCCGCCCCCGCGTGAACAAGGGTCAGACATATCGCCGCCCGCACCGTCGATTGTAATGCTGTTGGCGCTGGGCGCGATATTCTGCGCCCAGCGCTTTGGTTTGTGCCTATCTGGGCTAGGCCTGCCCATCGTATCCCGGATTCGGGGTTTCACCTAATATCGGGCCTTGCTCGGTCTATCCGATCAACGTGGAAAAGCTGAAATTTTCTGGGCGCTTGCGGTTTTTGGTAGGGCGGAATGGCATCAGATTTTCGCTGGAAATTTTGAGGGGCTATAACCTGCAATCTGCAATTTGATCGCCCCGCAGCGACTGAACGAGCGCCCACGAACTCACGGGGGTGGTTTAGCGGGTCCCCGATTATTGTTGGATACCAACGACTCATCGCCTAACGGCGACACCAAAAAGTCAATCGCGATCAAGTCAACGCATTATCACGCGCATCAGCACGGTAATGGTGCCACCAACATCGCCATCCTGCGCCGCTGCGCCCTCGATCTCGCCCGTCGCGACACCTCCAAAGTCTCGCTCTCGATCAAACTGAAGCGAGCCGGGTGGAGCGATGCGTTTCTTCTCAGCCTTCCCAATCAGTTAGAAAGGACTTATGCCAAACGCGATTGCCCGGTGCGGTGGGGCGGGCGGCAATCAAATCACCCGCAGTGGCTTGACTGCAAAAGCTGCAGAGCTTGACAGCATAATCCGCACTGGCTGCGGAGCAAAAGCGGTCAGGTTTATTTGATTTTGCCGCTTGCCACCAAGTCGGCCAGAAGATGATCCTCCATCGTGGAGGGGGCATCACGTTCTTGAAAGTATGTTGAATCCCGGACCGGAGCGTATTGAATTGACGCCGCATCTCCACGCGTCATTTTGACCTTCTGAAAGTATTCGAGGCTTTGGATTCCATAGTGGTTTAGGCTCTGGACTCATTAAATCGCTTGCTCTCGGGGCAATCCATTGATTCATTGGCGGTACCAAGGGGGTGCTGCCATGACCGAAATGTTCCTGCTTTCCGAAGCCCAGATGGCGCGGATATCGCCGTTCTTTCCGCTCT
>NZ_JAUSBA010000039.1 GCF_030652235.1 Cypionkella sp. | reverse complement strand
ACGATCTTCCTTCTGGGCATCTTCGGCGAGATCTACACCACCACCCAAGGCGGCCCCGGCTCGGCCTCCACCACCCTGCCTTACATGATCTTCAAACAGGCCATCGTCGCAAAAGACATCGGCCGCGCCGCCGCCGGGGGGATCATCGCCGTGATCCTTGCCAACATCGTTGCCTACTTTCTGATGCGCAGCATCGGCAAGAACCTCGACGCCTGAAGGAGGCACCAGAATGGCTCGCGCCGCATCCCCCCGCCGCAAATTGCTCACCACGCTCGCCGCATGGTTCGTGGCACTCCTCATCTTCTTCCCCGTCCTGTGGATGATCCTGACCAGCTTCAAGACCGAAGCCTCCGCCGTCGCCTCGCCGCCCGAGCTTCTCGGTGCGTCATGGACGCTGGAAAACTACGTCGAGGTCTGGTCGCGTTCCGACTATCCGCGCTTCTTCTGGAACTCGGTCGTGATCTCGGTCGGCTCCACCCTGCTCGGCCTCGCCATCGCGATCCCCTCGGCCTGGGCGATGGCCTTCGTGCCTGGCAAGCGGACCAAGGATCTTCTGATGTGGATGCTGTCGACCAAGATGATGCCCGCCGTCGCGGTGATGATCCCGATCTACCTGCTCTTTCAGCAGCTTGGCCTCTTTGACACCAAGATCGGCCTGATCCTTGCGCTGATGCTGATGAACCTGCCGATCATCATCTGGATGCTCTACACCTACTTCAAGGAAATCCCCGGCGAGATCCTGGAAGCGGCGCGGATGGACGGGGCCGGGATGTGGAGCGAGATCGCCTATGTCCTGACGCCGATGGCGCTGCCCGGCATCGCCTCCACGATGCTGCTGAACATCATCCTCGCCTGGAACGAGGCGTTCTGGACCATCGTCCTGACCACGACCAAGGCAGCCCCCCTGTCGGCTTTCATCGCCAGCTTCTCGGCGCCGCAGGGCCTGTTCTACGCGAAACTCTCGGCGGCCTCGGCCATGGCCATCATGCCGATCCTGATCCTTGGCTGGTTCAGCCAGAAACAACTGGTCCGCGGCCTGACCTTCGGCGCGGTGAAGTGAGGAAATCATGGGTAAGATCGTTCTAAAATCGGTGCGCAAGTCCTTTGGCGACGTGCAGGTCATTCCTTCCGTCGATCTGACGATTGAGAATGGCGAGTTTGTGGTGTTCGTGGGTCCCTCCGGCTGCGGCAAATCTACCCTGCTGCGCTTGATCGCCGGGCTCGAGGATACCACGTCTGGCACTATTGAGATTGACGGCAAAGATGCCACGGCGCTGCCGCCCGCAAAGCGTGGCTTGGCGATGGTGTTCCAGTCTTACGCTTTGTATCCGCATATGACGGTGCGCAAAAATATCATGTTCCCGTTGAAAATGGCCGGGATGGATATTGCGGCGGCCACCAAGAAGGCCGACGCCGCCGCCAAAGTGCTGAACCTGACCAGCTATATGGAGCGTAAACCGGGTCAGCTTTCGGGCGGTCAGCGCCAGCGGGTGGCGATTGGCCGCGCGATTGTGCGCGAACCTGCGGCATTCCTGTTTGACGAGCCGTTGTCGAATCTTGACGCGGCATTGCGCGGCAATATGCGGCTTGAGATCACCGAACTGCACCACACGCTGAAAACCACGATGATCTATGTGACGCATGATCAGGTCGAAGCCATGACCATGGCCGACAAGATCGTGGTGCTTCAAGCGGGCAATATCGAGCAGGTCGGCTCGCCTTTGGATCTGTACAATCACCCGGCCAATGTGTTTGTCGCGGGCTTTATCGGCTCGCCCCGGATGAACCTTTTGACCGGGGCTGATGCGCAGGCAATGGGGGCCACGACGATTGGGGTGCGGCCCGAGCATGTCGATATCTCAACGACGGCGGGCAAATGGAAGGGTGTTGTTTCGGTCGCTGAGCTGTTGGGGTCTGACACCTTTCTGCATGTCAATGTCGAAGGCCATGGCTCGATGACTGTGCGGGCCGGCGGCGATGTCAACCTGCGCCACGGCGATACGGTTTATCTTACGCCACAAGACGCAAAAGTGCATCGTTTCGGCGCAGATGGAAAGAACCTGGCATGAGGCTGGCTGGCAAGACCGCTCTTATCACCGGTTCCGCCCGGGGCATCGGGCTGGAGTTCGCCCGCGCCTATATCGCCGAGGGTGCCACGGTTGCCTTGGCTGATATCAATGCCGAGGCAGTTGCGAAAGCGGCCGCCGCGTTGGGGCCGAAGGCGATTGGCGTGCAGATGGACGTGACCTCGCAAACCTCGATTGATGCGGGATTCGCAAGTGTTATCGCGCAGATGGGGTCGTTGGATATTCTAGTGAACAACGCGGCCTTGTTTACAGCTTCACCGATTGCCGAGATCAGTCGTGCCGATTATGACCGTTTGTTCGCTGTCAATGTCTCGGGCACTTTGTTCTGTATGCAGGCCGCCGCGAAATACATGATTACGCGCGGAAAAGGCGGTAAAATCATCAACATGGCGTCTCAGGCGGGGCGTCGCGGTGAGGGTTTGGTGGCGGTCTATTGTGCCACCAAAGCCGCCGTGATCAGCCTGACGCAAAGCGCGGGGCTGGGGTTGATCGAGCATAAGATCAACGTCAATGCGATTGCCCCCGGTGTGGTGGATGGTGAGCATTGGGATGGCGTTGATGCGTTCTTCGCCAAATATGAAAACAAACAGCCGGGTCAGAAAAAGCGCGAAGTGGGTGCGGCTGTGCCTTTCGGGCGGATGGGCACCGCCGCCGATCTGACCGGAATGGCAATTTTCCTCGCCACGCCCGAGTCCGAATACATCGTCGCGCAATGCTTCGGCGTTGACGGCGGCAACTGGATGGCATGACTATGAACGTATCTTCACAAACCGCGAAACTGCCTGCCTATGACCGCAGCAAGCTGACCCCCGGTATCGTGCATATCGGTCTGGGCAACTTCCACCGCGCGCACATGGCGGTCTATCTGGACGATCTGTTTGCGCTGGGTCTGGCGCACGATTGGGCGATCCTTGGCGCGGGCGTGCGCGAGGGCGATGCGCGGATGCGCGATGCGATGTTGGCGCAAGATTGCCTGTCGTCGATCATCGAGTTGGACCCGAAAGGCCAATCCGCCCGTCGGATTGGTGCGATGATCGGCTTTATCGAGGTGCAACCCGACAACGCCGCCTTGATTGCCGCGATGGCGAAACCTGAAATCCGTATTGTCAGCCTGACCGTGACCGAAGGCGGCTATTTCATTGACCCTGCGACGGGTGAATTTGACCCAAAAGCGCCGGAAATTGCCGCCGATGCTGCCAACCCGCACCGCACTGCTTTCGGTGCGATCATTGCCGCGCTGAAAGCCCGCCGCGCCGCGGGTATTGCGCCCTTCACCGTGATGTCCTGCGATAACCTGCCCGGCAATGGTCATGTGACTGAGGCCGCTGTCGCAGGCCTTGCGCGTCTGTCCGACCCGGCTTTGGCCGATTGGATCAAGGCCAATGTCGCCTTCCCGAATGGCATGGTCGACCGCATCACCCCCGCCACCGGACCGCGTGAGCGCGCGATGGCCGCCGCGTTTGGCCTTGGCGATGATCCGGTTCCCGTCACCTGCGAACCCTTTCGCCAATGGGTGCTGGAGGATAATTTCCCCGCAGGTCGCCCGCCACTGGAAAGGGTTGGCGTCACGTTGTCCGGTGATGTGCACGCCTATGAGGCGATGAAAATCCGCATCCTGAACGGCGGCCACGCCACCATTGCCTATCCCGGCGGCCTGCTGGACATCGAATTTGTGCACGAAGCGATGGCGCATCCGCTGATCCTGGGCTTCCTGAACAAACTGGAAACCACCGAGATCATCCCAACCGTCGCCCCGGTGCCCGATACCAATCTGGTAGATTACTACGCCAAAATCGTTGAGCGGTTCTCCAACCCAGAGGTCGCTGACACCGAGCGCCGTTTGTGCCTTGATGGGTCCAACCGCCAGCCGAAGTTCATCGTGCCACCTTTACGCGACCGATTGGCTGCGGGGCAATCCTGTGATGGCTTGGCCCTCGTCAGCGCTTTGTGGTGCCGCTATTGCACCGGCACCTCGGACAAGGGCACCTATATCCCGCCGAACGATCCGAACTGGGAAGCGCTGCAAGTTACCGCCAACGCCGCGCAAACCAACCCGCAGGCTTGGCTGGACCAGCGCATGATCTATGGCGATCTGGCTGACAACCCGACCTTCCAAGCGGCCTTTGCCACCCAACTTGCTCGCGTGCGCGACGAAGGCACGGAAGCGGCGTTGCGCGCTTACATCGGCTGATCCTTACCGAACAGCCGATGTGCAGCCGCGCAGACTTCCTCACACGCGCGGCTGCGCTTATCTCTGCCTCAACAGGTGGGCGTGCTGGATTGTCCCGCACCGCCCTTGGAGACAGTTATGACGTTTGAATTGGGCCTTGATACCTTTGGCGATGTGACCGTCGACGCCTCAGGTGCGCAAAAACCGATGGATCAGGTGATCCGCGATGTGGTCGAAGAAGCCGTGGTTGCCGATCAGGCGGGCGTGCATTTTATCGGCTTGGGCGAACATCACCGCCCGGATTTCGCGATTTCTTCGCCCGAGGTGATCTTGGCGGCGATTGCCGGGCGCACCAGCAAAATTCATCTGGGTACGGCGGTGACGGTATTGTCGTCGGATGACCCGATCCGGGTGTTTCAGCGCTTTTCGACGTTGAATGCGATCTCGAATGGCCGGGCTGAGGTTATCTTGGGCCGGGGCAGTTTTACCGAAAGCTATCCATTGTTTGGCTATGCGATGGATGATTATGAGCTGCTGTTTGAGGAAAAGCTGGATATTTTTGCCAAGCTGGTGCGCGAACCTACGCTCACATGGTCGGGTGAAACCCGCACGGCTTTGAAAAATCAGACCGTCTATCCTCCGGTTGGGCCGAAGCAACTGACCACCTGGGTCGGCGTTGGTGGTTCTCCGGAATCGGTGGTGCGGGTAGTGCGGCAGGATTTGCAGCTGATGCTGGCGATCATCGGTGGCGATCCGCGGCGTTTCCTGCCCTATATTGACCTCTATCACCGCGCGGTGGATCAGTTGGACAAAACCGTGCGCCCGATCGGCATTCATTCGCCGGGGTTTGTGGCCGAAACTGATGAGGCCGCGCAAGAGGCGCTTTGGCCGCATTACCAGACCATGTTTGGCCGTTTGGGCCGTGAACGTGGCTGGCCGCCGACAACCAAAGAGCGGTTCTTGGACGAGGTTCACCACGGCTCGCTGTACGTCGGCGCGCCGGAAACTGTGGCCAAGAAGATTGCGGCGACGATCCGCGATCTGAAGATCCAGCGATTTGACATGAAATACGCGACCGGGCCGCAGCCGCATGATCAGTTGATCAACTGCATCCAGCTTTATGGCGAGAAGGTGATTCCGATGGTGCATGATCTGTTGGCGGCCTAGCCGCAAACGGGGAAAGTTCAGCAAAAGCTGCGACGGGACGACCCGCCGCAGCTTTTGTCTATGTATCCGCGCCGCGATTCCGATCTCGCCATGAGAATGCCAAGATTTGCGCGCAACATTGCACAACTCTAAGCTTTGTCGCCGCTTTGGCGAGGAGACCGCATGCTCGATATATCGCCGGACCGGCTGACCCTTGAACCCATTGAGATCGCCTCACGCGATGAGATTGAGGCGCTGCAACTTTGCCGTCTGAAATGGTCGCTGGGCCATGCCTATCACAACGTCCCGCATATCAAAGCCGCCTTCAAAGCCGCAGGTGTACATCCCGATGATCTGCGCAGCTTAAGCGATATTTCGCGCTTTCCCTTCACCACCAAAGCCGATCTGCGCGCTAATTATCCCTTCGGCCTGTTCGCCGTGCCGCGCGAAAAGGTTGTGCGGCTGCATGCGTCCTCCGGCACCACAGGTAAGCCGACCGTGGTGGGCTATACCGCAAAAGATATCGACACTTGGGCGCATCTGATGGTCCGCACCATGCGGGCTTGCGGCACACGGCCCGGTGAAGTGGTGCATATTTCTTTCGGCTACGGGCTGTTCACTGGTGGCTTGGGCTTTCACTACGGCGCCGAAAAAATGGGCTGCACGGTGGTGCCGGTGTCGGGCGGCATGACGCATCGGCAGGTGAACTTGATTGAGGATTTCGGCGCCACCACCATCTGCTCGACTCCGTCGTATATGCTGTCGATCCTAGATGAATACCGCGCGCAAGGCCGCGATCCGCGCAAAAGCCCGCTGCGGGTGGGGATATTCGGCGGCGAACCTTGGACCAACGCGATGCGGGCCGAAATTGAGACCGCGTTTGATATGCACGCGCTGGACAACTACGGGCTGTCCGAGGTGATCGGGCCGGGCGTGGCGGCGGAATGTGTGGAAACCAAGGATGGCTTGACGCTGTGGGAAGATCATTTCCTTGCCGAGATTATTGACCCCGACACCGGCGCCTTGCTGGCGGACGGGGAATATGGCGAGTTGGTTTTGACCTCGCTGACCAAAGAGGCGATGCCAGTTGTGCGGTATCGGACGCGGGATTTGACGCGGATTCTGCCCGGCACGGCGCGGTCGATGCGGCGGTTGGAGCGGATGCGGGGGCGCAGCGATGATATGATGATTCTGCGCGGGGTGAATGTGTTCCCTTCCCAGATTGAGGAGCAGGTGGTGGCGTATCCCGGCCTTGCACCGCATTTTCAGATTGAGCTGCGCCGGGATGGTCGGCTGGATTCGATGCGGGTGCTGGTAGAGGCCGTGGCGGCAGCGGATGCGACGGAATTGGCGCGGCTGGGGGCGGGGTTGCACAAACGGATCCGGCAGATGTGGGGGATCAATGTAGAAGTTTTCGCAGGCCAGCCGGGGTCTGCGCCGCGCAGCGAGGGCAAGGCGGTGCGGATCGTCGATCTTCGGCCGAAGATTTGAGGTTTTTGCGAAGGGTCCCAACTCGGGACCTTTTTTAGTTGTTTAAGATCAATAGTTTAGGGTGATGAATTTAAGGAATCTTTAAGGATTTGGCAGTTTACTGAGGATTGGCGGGATGATCCTCCACCCGTGACCTGTGTTCAAATGGTTGGTGGGGGTATGTTATGATGGTGCCGATACGCCTCCAGAGGTGAGCATGCCGGGGCATGTGATTGCGGGCGGCTACCGTGATGGGCAGGTTTGGCTGGATATGGTATGAGTGGGGCGGATGCGAGCGGTGGGTTGCACCCACTCTACGCTGCGACAACGGCGGGGTTCGCGGGTTGCGGCGAGGGAGCGCGCCGGGCCGCAGTATTTGCGCCAAGATGAAACGGTAAGGCGGATGAGTGTCAGGTTGCGGCAGTAAGGCCATGCCAACGGGGCGTGGCAGTGATTGCATTTCCGCCCCCCTCGGACTATTTGACGATAGACCGATGCTACCGCAGGACAGGCGATGAACTGGATTTCTAACTACGTCCGCCCGAAGATCAACTCGCTGTTTTCGCGCCGCGAGGTGCCAGAGAATCTTTGGACGAAATGCCCGGAATGCGGGACGATGCTGTTTCACCGCGAACTGGCGGCGAATCTGAACGTCTGCACCTCGTGCGATCACCATATGGCGATTTCGCCGCGCGATCGGTTTATCGGGCTGTTTGACGTCGGCGTGTTTGTCGAAGTGAAAGTGCCGGAGCCGCTGGTTGATCCGCTGCATTTCCGCGATCAGAAGAAATACCCGGACCGACTGAAAGCGGCGCAGAAAGTGACCGGCGAGCGCGAGGCGATGCTGGTGGCCGAGGGCGAAGTTGGCCGCACGCCGATCATCGCAGTGGCGCAGGATTTTAGTTTCATGGCAGGCTCCATGGGCATGTATGTTGGCAATGCCATCATTGCGGCTGCGCAGCGGGCGGTGGCGACGAAACGTCCGCTGGTTCTGTTTTCGGCGGCGGGCGGCGCGCGGATGCAGGAGGGGATCTTGTCCTTGATGCAGATGCCGCGCACCACGGTGGCGGTGCAGATGCTGAAAGAGGCCGGGCTGCCCTATGTCGTGGTTTTGACGCATCCGACGACAGGCGGCGTCACGGCGTCTTATGCGATGCTGGGCGATGTGCAGATTGCCGAACCCAATGCGCTGATCTGTTTTGCAGGACCGCGTGTGATCGAGCAAACCATCCGTGAAAAACTGCCAGAGGGCTTCCAGCGCGCCGAATATCTGTTGGATCACGGTATGTTAGACCGGGTGACGCACAGGAAGGCTATGCGTGAGGAATTGGTGACGATCTTGCGGATGTTGATGAACCAATCCCCTGCGGTGAAGGGAGATTTGCCGCCACCGGGCGATATTCTTGAGGCGGCTGAGGTCAAATCGTGAATTCTGACGCAGTTCTGGAACGGATGATGACGCTGCATCCCAAGGTGATCGACCTTGTGATGGACCGGGTGGAGCGGTTGCTGGCCGCATTGGGTAACCCCGAGCGGTCGGTGCCTCCGGTGATTCATATCGCCGGGACCAACGGCAAGGGCAGCACGCAAGCGATGATCCGCGCCGGGCTGGAGGCGGGCGGATCGCTGGTGCATGCCTATACCTCGCCGCATCTGGCGCGGTTTCATGAGCGGATCAGGTTGGCGGGTGAGTTGATTTCTGAGGATGCTTTGACGGCGTTGCTGGACGAATGTGTGGTGGCCAACGGGCCGGATGAGATCACGTTCTTTGAGATCACAACTTGTGCGGCATTTCTGGCGTTCAGCCGGGTTAAGGCGGATTACACCTTGCTGGAGGTCGGCTTAGGCGGGCGTCTGGACGCAACGAATGTGGTGGCAAAACCGATTTTGACGGTGATTACCCCGGTGTCGATCGACCATCAGCAATATCTGGGTGAGACTTTGGCCGAGATCGCGGCCGAAAAGGCCGGGATTTTGAAGCGCGGCGTGCTTTGTGTGATTGGGCCGCAAGAGGACTCTGGCATGGCGGTGATTGAGGCCCGCGCGGCGCGGTTGGGCTGCCCGGTGCTGGCGTTTGGTCAGCAGTGGAGTGCTTGGGAAGAACGCGGGCGGCTGGTTTATCAGGATGAAAACGGGCTGCTGGACCTGCCTTTGCCGAACCTGCCGGGGCCGTTTCAGATCCAGAATGCCGGGGCTGCGATTGCGGCGTTGCGGGCTTTGGGGAAAGATCAGGCTGCCTGTGAGGCGGCGGTGACCAAGGCCTATTGGCCCGCACGGATGCAGCGCTTGCGGGTGGGGCCTTTGGTGGAAAGCGCGCCGGGTGTCGAATTGTGGCTGGATGGTGGACATAATCCGGCGGGGGGTGCTGCGGTGGCGGCAACGTTGGCGCGGATGCCCGTGCGTGAGACGCATCTGATCTGCGGCATGCTGAACACCAAGGATGTGCGCGGCTATATGGAACCGCTGGCGCCGCATGTGACGCGGCTGCACGCGGTGTCTATCCCCGGTGAGAAGAACACTTTGCCTGCCGAAGTGACGCGGGATGCGGCTTTGAGTGTCGGGATGGATGCCGTGGTGGCGGGGTCTGTCGCCGAGGCCTTGGTGGCGATTGTCGCAGGGTCACCGGGTGCGCGGGTGCTGATCTGCGGCTCGCTGTATCTGGCGGGTGGGGTTTTGCGCGAAAACGGCTAAGGTTTTGCGCCGTAGCGCGCCATGAACATCGAAACAGCGCCCTCGATCACGCGGGTGGCGTCGGCTGCGGTGCAGCAGGGCATTGGCGTGAAAATCATCCGATCTTGGATATCTACTTTACACAGTTGCGCGAATTGCGCGGCGGCGAAGGGGATGTCTTCGATGATCAACTCGCCGCGCTCGGTGGCGCAGCGCAGCATTTCTGCGATGCGGTCTTGCACCAGTTTCGGGCCGGAGTGGTAGAATTGATGCGCCACGGCGGGGAAATTCTCTGATTCTGCCACGGCGATGCGGTAGATGCGCTGGCCAAAATCAGACAGCATGAACGTCGTGATCTTTTGCGCGGCCAAACGCAGCACATCGGCGATGGGCGCGTTCGGGTTGATGTGGGATTCGGCATCGTCGGCTTGGCGGCGACATTCCGTGCTGGCAATTTCCAAGAAAAGCAGGCGTTTGTCAGGGAAATAGGCGTAGAGCGTGGCTTTCGACACCCCTGCCTCGCGCGCGATGTCATCGACCGAGGCGCGTTCAAAGCCGTCGCGCATGAACACAATACGCGCGCCCTCCAGCACCTGATCGAACTTGCGACCCTTAACGATCAGTTGTGGCTTGGCACCCATGCTGTCCCCCATACCACAGTCTATAGCGGCGGCGGGGGGACGGGCAAGCGGTTGGTCACTTGCCGGGCTGGGCAGCATTTTGCGCCAAGACGGTGGTGGTGGTCGGCGGGAAGGTCAGGTCGGGCAGATTGATGCTCATCGAGAAGGCCGAGGCTTGGGTGGCGGCGGCGAGGGTAAGCAAGACAGCGGTGGCGAAGGATTTCATAACGGGGCCCTTTATCTGAACTCAGCGGTTCAAAATAGAAAATGAACTGGTTAGTTCAGTTTAGCAAGTGAAATCTGAACTTAACGGTTCAAATTGCGATTTGGGCTTGGCAATCTCTACGCGGCTGGACTATTTAGAATCATTCCAAACATGATCGAAACGAGGCTGACATGGGTTTCAATATTTCCAACCGAAGGCGGTTTGCGGATCTGACCGAACAAGAGGTGTTGGCGCTGGCGATTTCGTCCGAGGAGGATGACTCGCGGATTTACCGGACCTATGCTCAGGGCTTGCGGGCGGAATATCCGGCTTCGGCGGCGGTGTTTGATGCGATGGCTGTTGAGGAGGACGGGCACCGCCAACGGCTGATTGATCTGCATGTCAGCCGCTTTGGCACCGTCATTCCGCTGCTGCGGCGCGAGCATGTGGCGGGTTTTTATGCGCGCCGGCCGATATGGTTGACCGAAAATCTTGGGCTGGAACGCATCCGTGACGAGGCCCGCGTGATGGAGCATGATGCTGCAGAGTTCTACCTGCGGGCGACGGCGCGGACCACGGATGCGGCGACGCGGAAGTTGTTGGGCGATCTGGCGGCAGCCGAGGCTGGGCATTTGCAACGCGCCAAGGTGCTAGAGGCCGATCTGCTGGGCCCAGAGGTCCGCGACGGCGAGGATAAGGTGGCGCGGCGGCAGTTTATTCTGACTTGGGTGCAGCCGGGGCTGGCGGGGCTGATGGATGGCTCGGTCTCGACCCTCGCGCCGATCTTTGCGACGGCGTTTGCGACGCAGAATACCTGGACGACGTTTCTGGTCGGATTGGCGGCGAGTGTGGGGGCGGGGATCTCGATGGGGTTCACCGAGGCCGCGCATGATGATGGGGTGCTGTCGGGGCGGGGCTCGCCTTACAAGCGGGGTTTGGCCTCGGGGGTGATGACGGCTTTGGGCGGGCTTGGGCACGCGCTGCCCTATCTGATCCCGGATTTCTGGACTGCGACCTCGATTGCGATGGTGGTGGTGTTTGTGGAATTGTGGGCGATTGCTTGGATTCAGAACAAGTTTATGGAGACGCCGTTCCTAAGGGCCGCATTTCAGGTGGTGCTGGGCGGGGCTTTGGTGTTCGCAGCAGGGGTGTTGATTGGCGGTGGCTGAGGGGTGGTCCGGCTGTGGGACTGAAAGGGAACGCTTCTAAATCAATGGCTTGGGTTTTCACGTTAACAGTTTGTTCGTAGATGCCCGCGAAGGCTTGTGTCTAGCGGGGCGACGTGAAGCTCGGCTTGCATGCTGGCGATTTTGCTGAAAACTGCGCCGTTTTTTGCGGTGATGGGTCTTGGCTGTGGCGCGGGGCGGCTGTGGTTTTTCAACATTGAAGCGACGGCTTATCTGACGGAATTCGTGTTTTACTGCGCGCTGTCGGCGATGCTGTTTGGCTTTGCCGCAAATCGGGACGTAGGCGATGTGTTCTGTTGGGCGTATTTTCTGGGCTCGGCTTTGGTTTGGGGCATTGTCACCGGGGTGGCCCGCATCGGGTCTCGACCGCTACCTGATCTCGACCGCCGCTTCCGTGCCGACCGTGACGGCGGTGATTGCATTTGTGACTGGTTGAAATAAGAACGGGTTGAAATACGAACTGGGCTCAAGGGGGCATTATGAAAACCATTTCTGAAAACCGGGCGTTTGGCGGCGTGCAGGGGGTTTACAGCCATGCGTCTGCGGTGACGGGCACCGAGATGACCTTCGGGCTGTTCCTGCCGGTTGAGGCCGAAGAAGGGCTGGTGCCGGTGCTGTGGTATCTGTCGGGGCTAAGCTGCACGCATGAAAACGCGATGGTGAAGGCCGGGGCGCAGCGTTGGGCGGCCGAGGTGGGCATTGCTTTGGTGTTCCCGGATACCAGCCCGCGCGGCGAAGATGTGCCGAATGATGCGGCTTACGATCTGGGGCAGGGTGCGGGGTTCTATGTGAACGCGACGCAAAGCCCGTGGGACAAGAATTTCCGCATGTGGGATTATGTGACGGAAGAACTGCCGCGCGAATTGTTCAAGGCGTTTCCGATTGCCGAGGCCGCACAGTCGATCACCGGGCATTCGATGGGCGGCCATGGCGCTTTGACGATTGCGATGAGCTTTCCGGGGCGGTTCCGGTCGGTGTCGGCGTTTGCGCCGATCTGCAACCCGACGCAAAGCGACTGGGGCCGCAAGCAGTTCAGCGCCTATCTGGGGCCGGATGAGGCGACTTGGGCCGCGCATGACACCACATTGTTGATGAAAAAGCGCGGCTTTGACGGGCCCATGCTGATAGACCAAGGCACCAGCGACCAGTTTCTGGATCTTCTGAAGCCGGAAGCTTTGTCCGGGGCTATGGTTGAGCGGCGGCAGGGCGGCAGTTTTCGGATGCAGAAGGGCTACGACCACAGCTATTTCTTCGTAAGCACCTTCATGGAGGAACATGTGGCGTTTCATGCGGGGGCACTGAATGCTTAAACTTGGAATGTTGAAAGCGGCGGTTTTACTGGCTGTGTTGACGCAGCCAGTTTGGGCGGGTGCTGCGGAAGATCAGGTCTTGGCAGCGGTGAACAAGGCGCGTGCTGGGGCGGGCTGTTCTGCGCTGACGGTCAATGCCAAGCTGGTGGCTGCGGCGAAGGGCCACGCCAAGGCTATGGCAGAGCAGAATTTTTTCGGCCATGCCAGCAAGAATGGCGCGAAGTTTTCCAGTCGGATCAAGGCGCAGGGTTACCGGTTTAGCAAGGTCGCCGAGAATATCGGCGCGGGGCAAAGCGCGGCTGTGGGGATCATGCAGGACTGGATGGACAGTGCGGGGCATCGCAAGAATATCCTCGATTGTGCTTTAAGCGAAACCGGGATCGCGGTGGTGTATCAGCCCGACGATGCGCCGCTGAAGGGGCAAAAATACGCGATGAAATACTACTGGGTCGAGGTTTTTGCGCGCCCATGAGTGACTTGAATGGTGGTGGCCGTATTTTTATCGACGCCGATGCCTGCCCGGTGAAGGCCGAGGCGGAGCGGGTGGCGACGCGGCATGGCATGCGGATGATACTGGTGTCAAATGGCGGCATCAGGCCTTCGGCGAACCCGCTGGTGGAAAGCGTGTTTGTGGCGGCGGGGCCGGATGAGGCAGATAAGTGGATCGCCGAGGCCTGCGGGCCGGGCGATGTGGTGGTGACCGGGGATATTCCGTTGGCGGCGAAATGCGTGGCCGCCGGGGCCAAGGTGGTCAAGCACAATGGCGAAGAATTGAACGGGGCCAATATCGGCAATGTGCTGGCGACCCGGGATCTGATGCAGGATTTGCGCAGCGCGGATCCGTTTCGCCAAGGTGGCGGACGGCCATTCTCAAAGGCAGATCGGTCGCGGTTTCTGGAAGTTTTAGAGCGGGTTGTGCGGCAAGCGAAGCTGTGATGTCGCCTCTGGGCTAGATTTGCAGCACCGGACGCGGTGATTTGGCTTATGTCAGACAATTCCAAAAACCCAGCCACTGGTATTCTGTTTGCATTGGGCGGCGCGGTGGTGCTTTCGGTCAATGACCTTGCGATCAAGGCTTTGTCGGCAACTTATGCGCTGCATCAGGTGATTTTGCTGCGGGCATTTGTTGGTATGGCGATTGTGCTGGCGGTGATTTGGGCCTCGCGCTCGGGGTTTCGGCAGTTGCTGACCAAGCGGCCGCTGGATCATTTGTTCCGGGTGTGCATCGTGATGTGTTCGAACATCACCTATTTCGTTGGGCTGTCGCTGATGCCGCTGGCGGATGCGGTGGCGACGTCATTCGTGGCACCGTTGTTCGTGACGCTGATGTCGGCGGTGATCTTGCGCGAACAGGTTGGGCCAAGGCGCTGGGCGGCGGTCGGCGTGGGCATGCTTGGTGTGGTGGTGATGACTAGGCCGGGGGCTGGGGTTATTCAGCCGGCGGCAATTTTGGTGCTGATTTCGGCGTTTTGCTATGCCTCTAGCCATATGATGACGCGGCGGATGCGGTTGACCGAAAGTGCTATGACGTTGAATTTCTTCGTGCAGGTGGGCTTCATTGTGGTCAGCCTGTGCTTTGGGCTGGTGGCGGGCGATGGGCATCTCGGACAAGCGCCGGGCAGCACATGGGAGTTTTTGTTCCGGCCTTGGCATACGCCGCCTGTGGGCGATTGGTGGGCGTTTATCGCGACCGGGGTGGCGGTGGGCGTCGGCGGCTTGATGATGTCGCAGGCCTATCGCACCACAGAGGCAGCACTGATTGCGCCGTTTGAATACATCGGCATGCCGATGGCAATTTTCTGGGGGGCTGTGGTGTTTGGCACCTTCCCGGACCATACCGCTTGGGCGGGGATTGCGTTGATCTGCGGCGCTGGGCTTTATACCCTGTGGCGCGAGACGGTGCGCAAGAAGAAGGATTTGGATGTTGCAGCCCCTAGCGGTGATATTTGACATTGGCAATGTGCTGACGCGCTGGCAGCCAGAGGCGTTCTACGACCGGGTGATTGGCGAGACGCGCAGACGGGCTTTGTTTGACGCGGTTGATCTGCACGGCATGAATGATCGGGTGGACGAGGGCGCGTTGTTTCGCGAGACGATCTATGATTGGGCCGCGCAGCACCCGGAATGGGGCGCGGAAATCCGGCTGTGGTATGACCGCTGGATCGAGCTGGCGAGCCCCCGGATTGAGGGCAGCATTGCCTTACAGCGGGCGTTGCGGGCCAAAGGGGTTCCGGTGTTCGCGTTGACCAACTTCGGACGGTATTCGTTTGAGGAAGCCCTGCCGAAGCTGGATTTCTTGGCTGATTTCGATCGCAGATATGTCTCGGGCGTGATGGGGGTGATCAAGCCTGATCCGTTGATTTATCAGATGGTTGAGAACGATTGCGGCATCGCACCCGACCGGCTGTTGTTCACCGACGATAAGGCCGAGAATATCACGGCGGCGGCCCGCAGGGGCTGGCGCACGCATCAGTTTGAAAGCTGGCAGGGCTGGGCGCAACGCTTGGTCGCCGAGGGTCTGTTAAATAAGCAAGAGGCAGGGTTATGAGCATTGAAATCGTCGGGCCGGAGGCCGAAGCGCTGCTGTCGTGGCACGGGCTGTGTGAGGCGTTTGAGGCTGGGCATCGGCTGCCGCGCGCCGAGATCAACGATCTGTTTTTGTATCGCGGCGCCGATACCTTGCTGGACCGCGCAGCGTGGATTGATGGCTTAGGCAGCTTGGTCAAGGTGGCCACGGTGGTTCCGGGCAATGCCGCGCGCGGGTTGCCCAGCATCCACGGCGCGGTCAATCTGTTCAACGATCAGACCGGTGTGCTGGAGGCTTTGGTGGATTTCCATCTGGTGACCAAATGGAAAACCGCTGGCGACAGCCTGCTTTCGGCCAGCAAACTGGCGCGCAAAGACAGCCGGAATATCTTGCTGGTGGGCGCGGGGACGGTGGCGCGCTCGATGGTTCAGGCCTATGCGGCGCTGTTCCCGGATGCCAAATTCAGCATTTGGAACCGCTCACCTGCCGGGGCTGCGGCGATGGCTGCTGCAGACCCACGGGTGACGGCGGTGACGGATCTGGAGGCCGCGGTGCGCGGGGCGGATGTCATCTGCACCGCGACGATGAGCCGCGAGCCGCTGTTGAAGGGCGCATGGCTGCAACCGGGTCAACATATCGACCTGATCGGGGCCTATACGCCCGCGATGCGCGAGGCCGATGACGAGGTGATGCGGCGGGCATCGCTGTTCGTCGACAGCCGCGCCACCACGGTGCATCACATTGGCGAGTTGAAAGACCCAATTGCGCGCGGCGTGATCACGGAAGCCGATATCAAGGCGGATTTCTATGACATGGCGCAGGGAGCCTATCGGCGGACCTCTGATGAAGAGATCACGGTCGCCAAAAACGGCGGTGGCGCGCATCTGGATCTGATGACCTCGGCCTACATACTGGCGATGTGGCGGGCCCGGTAAAGCGCGTCGCTTCTGACCAGCCCCCCATTCGTTCCTCGTTCATAACGACGGTCTTGCTTGTTGATGGTCGTCGGGTTCGGGTTGGGCACGCGCGCCGGGTGCTTTGCCGTCAGATTGTTCAAGCGCCGGGCGTGCTTCGGCGGATGCCGCATCCGCCAAATATGATTAATATCATTGAATTATATGGGATTTACTCATTTTAAACCCTAAGCTGGCCCTAATGCGGCGGCGCTGGGCGTAGTTCGCGGCCCGTCTGGCGCGGATCATGCGGTAACGCTTTTGTGATGCAGATCAAGGCGCGGCCGGTGCCGGGAATAGCGGGCGTGGCTTCGGGAATACCCGGCAGCGCAGGCCCGGACCGGGTGGGCCGCGCTGGGCGGGCGCTTGGACGTGGCGGCTTGGGCGTGGGCTGCGTCTGGACGTGGACGCCGCCCAAGCCCCCGGTGCCGGGCGTAGCCCAAGCCCGGCCTGCCCGGCACCCGCGCCCCCCGGCCTGCCGCGCCGCCGCGCCCCTGTACTATCTGTCCCGCGAACACAAAGCGGCGTATTTCCTAGACTTTTGGACAAAGCAGACGAGCCTTACGCGAACGGCGCGGGCGGCAACTGGTTCCTGTTCAAACCGGCGCTGGGGACGCGGCCAGCGTCTTTTTCGGGTCGTAGAAGGGACGCTCTACCACGGTGGCGCCCAGTGTGCCGTGCCCGGTGGCCACCTCAACCTTGGTGCCGATCGCAACATGATCCACGGCCACCATCGCCAGCGCGATGTTTTGTTTCAGCCGGGGCGAGTGGATGGCAGAGGTGACCCTGCCAACAGCCGCCCCATCTTTGGTGATCGCCCAAAAGGTGGTATTCGGCCCGGCAAGCGGCGCGCCGTCGATCACCAGCCCCACCTGAGCGCGGCTGACGCCGGTGTCCTTGATCCGCTGCAGCGCGGCCTTGCCGATGAAATCAGCACCGCTGTCCAGATTGACCAGCCGGTCAAGACCCAGCTCATAGGGGTTGGTTTTGATATCGGCATCGGCGTGATACGACAGCATCCCGCCTTCGATCCGCCGGATCGACGAGGTGTGGCCCGGCTTCAGCCCGAAAGGCTGGCCCACGGCCATGATCTTTTCCCACAGCGCATCGCCATGGGCGGAATCTTGCAGATAAAGCTCATAGCCCAGTTCGCTGGACCAGCCGGTGCGCGACACGATCAGCGGGATGCCGTCCAGTTCGACCCGGCGCAGCCAGTAGTATTTCAGATCCATGATACTGTCGCCAAACAGCGCCCGCATCACCTCGCCCGACTTCGGGCCTTGCAGTTGCAGGGGCGACACATCGGGTTCGCGGATAGTGACATCAAGGCCGGAATGCACCGCAACCCCCTGCGCCCACAGCAGAATATCGCTGTCGGCCAGTGACAGCCAGAAATGGTTCTCCTGCAGCCGCAGCAATATGGGGTCGTTCAGAATGCAGCCTTCGGCATTGGTGATCAGCACATATTTGCATTGCCCGACTGCCAGCTTGGACAGATCGCGGGGGGTTAGCATCTGCACAAAGCGCGCCGCATCCGGCCCAGTGATCTCGACCTGACGCTCTACCGCCACATCACACAGGATCGCATCATTGATCAGGTTCCAGAAATTCTGTTCCGGGTTCCCGAAATCACGCGGAATATACATGTGGTTGTAAACCGAAAACCCGGTCGCCCCCCAGCGCACCGTGGCATCGAAATAGGGAGATTTGCGGATCTGCGTGCCAAAGCCAAAGTTTTGTGCCGTTGTCATCTTGCTTGCCCTTGCTGGCGGGTCTGTCCTGCGACCGCGCGACGGTTCTTCCTGGCAAGGACTTTAGGCACGGGGCGCCGGATCAGCGGGCCAAAGATGGTGCCAAACCGGACCGATCAGACCAAAGATTCCAAAAGGACAGACCGTTCAGTCTTTTGCTTCCGACTGGGGCTTTGGCGACTGCGCGGCGACCAGGCGGGCAAGGTCGGGGCGGGCCGATTTGATCTGGCGCGTGACAATATAGGTCATGTAACGGTCGATCCCCAATTCGGCGTCCAGCATCGCCTCCATCAAAGTCTGGAAGACCGGCAAGCTGGTGGTGACCACCGTCATCACATAATCCATCCCGCCCCCCGTCGAGACGCAGTCTGTCACCTCGGGGGTGTTGAGAATGTGGGTCTCGAACCGTTCGAAATCAGATTTCCGATGGCTCGTCAGGGACACCGTCACCACCACTTTGGCCAGGCCTGCGACAATTTGAGAAAGCGCGATGTCAGCATGATAGCCCCGGATCAGCCCGGCCCTCTTCAATCGTGTCACCCGTGCCCAGCATGGCGTGGCCGACAGGCCCACTATTTCCGCCAGCTTCGATTTGCTCAGCTGTCCATGGTCCTGCAGCGCACACAGGATCCGGATATCGGCAGCGTCAAGCTCGATCGGTTTCATTCGGAGTAGGGCCGCATGGTTGAGGGATTGCGTAGGGGTGATGGTGCCGCAATGTGTGTTTCCTCGTGCTTTACGCCGCGACGCTGCCGAATACCAGTGGGCGGAGCCCTTCGCGGCGGTCGTTCTGATCATCCGGCTTCGCTGCGACCGGATTGGGCGCAGTCACGGGCTCTACCACAAGCGGCACGAACATTGGCACCCTGTCGCCCGGCAGGACCAGCTTCCCCTTCCGGGCAACGCCGCGCCATTGCGAACGATGCCGCGTGGTCAACCCATGGTTATCGGCCACGTCAGGGTTCACCCCACCACTCCCTTTTAAACCCTGAACGCCCGCTTAACGCCCCAACACAACCCCCTGAAATCCCGCATAAATCCAAACGGTCCCAACGCGGGACCACCCCTCACGTCCCCCGAGGCTTGGCCCGCAAGGTCGGTTCCGCAACCGTCGGGTCCTCTGGCCAGGGATGCCGCGGATACTGCCCCCGCATATCCTTTCTCACATCCGCATAGGACGATTTCCAGAACCCCGGCAGATCCATCGTCACCTGAATCGTCTTCTGCCCCGGTGAGGTCAAAACCACCCGCAGCGGCTGCCGGCTTATACCCACCACCGGATGCACCACCACGCCAAACATCTCTTGCAAACGCACCTCAATCCCCGGCACGTCGCCATCATAATCAATCGGCACCTTCCGACCCAGCGGCGTCTCAAATGCCCCCGGCACCAGTCTATCCAACGCCGCGACCTGCTCCCACGAAAGCCGCGCCTTCAAAGCCTCGCTCAAATCAAACCCGCGTAAATCTGCCTCTGTCCGCACCCTTCCCAGATGCGGCAGCAACCAATCCTCCGCGCTCTCCAGCAATCCCTGATCGCTGAAATCCGGCCACGCATCGCCACCGCCCCGCGCCAACTCCACCCGCGCCCGCAACCGCCGCGCCGAGGCCGTGAAATGCAACCCATTCAGCCGCATCCCCTCCAACGCCGCCCGTGCCACCGCCTCGGCAGGCGCGTCCCAATGCAGATCCGCCAGCACCAGCACCCCGAAACACTCCTGCCGCCGCGCCATCACGCGGCCTTCACGCTTTGACCAGAAACAAACCTCGCGCCAGCCGATCTGCGCCCCATGCACAGCCCGCAACTCTGCCTCCCCAATGCTGACTGCCTGCCGCACCCCCGCCTCGCGCGCATCGCCATCCACATCAGTGGCCACAATCAGCCGCGCCCCCGCCAGCGGCACGCCCAAAGCCATCACCGCACCCTTGCCGCCCGACAACACCCAACGCGGCGCATCGCCTTTCCGGCGCAGCCCGACCCGATCCGGGTAAGCCAGCGCCGCCATCTGCGCCAAACTATAACCCGCATCCGGCCCAGCAGCCGCCCGCGCCAACCGCCGCGCCTCCAGCTTCACCCGCTCCACCACAGGTCGCAAAACCGGCCAAGGATGCGCCGCCTCAAACCGTCGTACATCTGCCACCGCCGCCACCCGCAAAGCCAGATCCGGCGGAGCTCCCTTCAGCACATCTCGCTCGCCCAACACCGCCGCCAAAACCGCAGCCTCCGGGCCCGCGACCGCCAACATATGCGCCAGCCGAGGATGCAACGGCAGCGCCGCCAACACCCGGCCATGCGGCGTGATCCGGCCACCTATAAGCGCGCCCAACCCCTCCAACAGCGCCCGCGCCTCCGCCATCGCCCCGACATTCGGCGCGGTCAAAAACCCGACGTCGCCGCCCCATAACGCCAGCTCCAGCGCCAGCCCGGTCAAATCCGCCGCCTCAATCTCTGCCGGGGGATAGGCCGCCAGTCCGCCTTCCTCGCCCTTGGTCCAATAGCGATAGCACAAACCCGCAGCCACGCGCCCCGCTCGCCCGCGTCGCTGCTCGGCCTCGGCCTTGGTCACCCGCTCGGTCACCAACCGCGACATGCCCGAATTCGGATCAAACCGCGCCCGCCGCGCCCGCCCGCCATCGACCACCACGCGAATATCCGGGATCGTTAGCGAAGTTTCGGCAATCGAGGTTGCCAAAACCACCTTGCGCCCCGCCGCCGGCCCCAAAGCTGCCCGTTGTGCCGCAAACTCCATCGCGCCAAACAGGGTGCGCACCTCGCAGCCTGGCAAGCCCGCCAGCATCGCCTCCACCCGCCGAATTTCCCCCTCACCCGGCAGAAACACCAACACCCCGCCCGTCGTTTCCTCCACCGCCTGCCGCACCAACCCTGCCACCCCTGCCTCAAACCGCATGGATGCATCCGGTGTGCGCCCCAGCCACCGCGTCTCCACCGGATAGGCGCGCCCCATCGAGGTCACCACCGGCGCATTGCCCATCAGCGCCGCCACCGGCCCCGCATCCAACGTCGCCGACATCACCATCAACACCAGATCGTCGCGCAGTGCGCCGCGGATTTCCAAAGCCAAAGCCAGCCCCAGATCGGCATTCAAACTCCGCTCATGAAACTCGTCAAAGATCAGCGCGCCCACACCGGTAAGCCCGGGATCACTTTGGATCATGCGGGTCAAAATCCCCTCTGTCACCACCTCAATCCGGGTCGCTTTTGAGACCTTCGCCTCACCGCGAATCCGATACCCCACTGTCCCGCCCACAGCCTCACCCAAGCTCTCCGCCATCCGCTCCGCCGCCGCCCGCGCCGCCAGCCGCCGCGGCTCCAGCATCACGATCCGCCCGGTGACCAACCCCGAGGCCAACAAATCCAGCGGCACCATTGTGGTCTTGCCCGCCCCCGGCGGTGCCTGCAGCACCACCATGCCACGCGCCGCAATCGCAGCCCGCACGTCCCCCAACACATCTTCTATCGGCAATCTGATCATAAGGCCTTATCCCGCAACCGCTCCGGCTTGGCCAGCAGGCGACAAAAAAAGCATGAGTATTTAGAAAAAAGCAATTCCTTGTCAGTTGCTCTTTTTGAAATACTCCCGCCGGAGGCTTGCAACGCCGCCGCCAAAACGACGCCACAAGCTCACACTCCGGCAGCGCGGCCGAGTGGGGGCTCGATGCCCCCCGAGGGCGCTCCTGTTTCAAGGTCACTCTGGCAAAACCCCGCGCCATCGGGCACACCGGGGCAAAGGGAGTCGTCATGGATCTTGCCCAACTCGTCCCCAGCCTGCAAGCGGGCGACCGTCGCAGTCTGGCCCGCGCCATCACACTGGTCGAAAGCGCGCGCGCCGATCATCGCGCGCAGGCGCTGGACCTGTTGCAAGCCTTGGGCAGCGATAAGCAAGCCCTGCGCATCGGGCTTTCCGGCACGCCGGGGGTGGGTAAATCCACCTTCATTGAAAGCTTTGGGCTGATGCTGACCGCGCAAGGCCTGCGCGTGGCGGTGCTTGCGGTTGATCCCTCCTCGGCCCGCTCGGGCGGCTCGATCCTGGGCGACAAAACCCGGATGGAACACCTTGCCCGCGACCCGCTCGCCTTTATCCGGCCGTCACCCAGCCAAGCCCAATTGGGCGGCGTGGCGCGGCGCACGCGAGAAGCCGTCGCGCTTTGCGAAGCCGCTGGCTTTGACATCATTCTGATTGAAACCGTCGGCGTCGGCCAATCCGAAACCGTAGTGGCCGAGCTGTGTGATCTGTTCGTCCTGCTGTTGGCCCCTGCGGGGGGCGATGAGCTGCAGGGTGTCAAACGCGGCATCATGGAGATGGCAGATCTGATTTTGGTGAACAAAGCCGATGGCGATCTAAAATCCGCCGCGATGCGGACCTGCGCCGACTATGCCGGCGCGCTGCGGCTGTTGCGCAAACGCCCGCAAGACCCAGCCGGCTATCCCAAAGCGATGACCGTCTCGGCGCTGGAACAGGCGGGGCTGGCGACCGCTTGGGCCGAGATGCAGGTACTGGCCGACTGGCGGCGCGCACAGGGCCATTGGGCGACGCGGCGCGGCCAGCAGGCGCAGCATTGGTTCAAGGAAGAATTGCGGCGCGGCTTGCTCGCGGTGCTGGAGCAAGAGCCAACCAAGGGCATCGTCGCAGCACAAGGCCGTGCCGTCGCAGAAGGCCGCTGCACCCCTGAGGCTGCCGCAAGCCAGATTTTAGCCTTGCTGCACCGCAACTGATCGCCAAGCCTCGATCAATCCGCGCGGGCGCCCCGGCGCTGTTTGATTCGCGCAAAAGTGCGATTAACGATCATTGGACCCGCAAAATGCGGCAGTCCGGCGGGCGCGCGCTACGGCAGTCTCCAACCAGAATATAACGATTTCAATATAATATAGGCCATCAGGCTGCGCGCATCTTGCCAGAAGATGCCGCGATTTTGCTGCAATTCGTGGCTTTTGCCGAAATTTCCGTCCAATTTTGGCCCGAAGTCTCGCCTATTTCTTTTTCCAATCACTCTTTGTCCCCGGTCTCCCGGTGGCCCGAACCTTGGAGCGTTAAGAATGGCGACTTTTACCGGCGGAACTGGAAATGATACTGTCACGGCAACGGCGGGTGCAATCAATGACACGTTGACCGGCCTTGCGGGCAACGACACCCTGATCGGCCTCGGTGGCGCCGACCTGCTGGATGGCGGTTCAGGCAATGACGTGGCGGATTACACTGCCAGCACTGCCGGGGTGAACGCCAACCTGACCACGCTGACGGGCACCGGCGGTGATGCGCAGGGCGACACTTATATCAGCATCGAGTATCTCACCGGCTCGGCCTTTGCCGACACGCTGACCGGGGATACCGCGGCCAACATCCTGATCGGCGCTGCGGGCAGCGACAGCCTCTATGGCGGCATGGGCAATGACAGTCTGTATGGCGGTGCCGACAACGACCTGATCGTGGGCGGCGCGGGCGCTGACGTGATGGACGGTGGCGCAGGTATCGCGGACAGCGTGGATTACAGCGCCTCGTCAGCCGCCGTCACCGTCAGCCTGACCGCAAACACCGCCACGGGTGGCGACGCTGTGGGCGACACCATCGTGAACTTCGAAAACGCCACGGGCTCGGCCTTTGACGATGCATTGACCGGCGACGCCAATGCCAACATCCTGACGGGCCTTGCAGGTAACGACACGCTGAGCGGCCTTACGGGCAATGACAGCCTTTATGGCGGTCTGGGCAATGACGTGCTGCTGGGTGGCATCGGCAACGACCGCATCGACGGCGGCGCGGATGTCGATACCGTCAGCTATGCGGCGGCCACCGCATCGGTCAGCGTCAACCTGAGCACGGGTCTGGCGACGGGCGGTGAAGGCGCGGATACGCTGGTTGCGCTGGAGAACGTGATCGGCTCGGCATTTGCCGACACCATCGTTGGCGACGCTGGCAACAGCGTGATCTTGGGCGGCGCAGGTGCCGACACTCTTGATGGCGGTGCGGGCAATGACACCGTCGATTACGCGACCTCGGCGGCGGCGGTCACCGTCAACTTGCTCAGCGGCGTGACCACCGGCGGCGATTCCGAAGGCGACGTTCTTGCCAACTTCGAGAACATCCGTGGCTCGGTGGGCGCGGACAGCCTGACTGGCGACAACAACGCCAACATCCTGATCGGTGGCGCAGGCGCGGATACGCTGGACGGCGGCGCGGGTGTGGACACGGTTGATTATTCGGCCTCGTCGGCCGCTGTGACCGTTTCGGTGGTTTCGGGCTCGGCGGGCGCGGGCGGCGATGCGCAAGGCGACCGGCTGTTCGGCATTCAGAACCTGGTGGGCTCGACCTTTGCCGATGTTTTGACGGGTGACGCTTTCGTCAACGTGCTGTCCGGTGGGGATGGCAATGACACGCTGGACGGTGGTGGCGAGAATGACACCATGATCGGCGGCGCGGGCGATGACAGCTATGTCGTCGGCTCGTTAGCGGAAGTGATCACCGAGAACGCCAGCGAAGGCAACGATCTTGTCTCGTCCTCGGTTGATTTCATCCTGGGCGCGAATACCGAGCGTTTGACCCTGACGGGCTCGCTGGATGTGAACGGTACGGGCAACGCGCTGGACAACATTCTGATCGGCAACAGCGGCGACAGCAGCCCCGGAACCATGGGCAAGAACATCCTGCTCGGCTTGGCTGGCAACGACACCATCTACGGGATGGATGGCGGCGATGTGCTGGACGGCGGCACCGGCAATGACAGGCTGATCGGCGGCAAGGGCAGCGACCTCTACCAAGTCGACAGTTTGAATGACGTGCTGGTTGAACTGGCCACTGAAGGCACTGACACGGTTCAAACCACGATCAACTGGACCTTGGCTGGCAACTTTGAAAACCTGCTGCTGGACAACATCGCCAACCTCAGCGGCACTGGCAACACCGTCGCCAACCTGATCACTGGCAATGCGGGCAACAACCTGCTGTCGGGAATGGAGGACAACGACACCCTGATTGGCAACGCCGGTGATGATACGCTGAACGGTGGCACCGGATCGGACGATCTGACTGGCGGCAGCGGAAATGATTACTACTACGTTGACGGTGCGGGCGACGAGATTTTCGAACTTGATCTGGGCGGCACCGATACGATGGAAAGCTCGGTCACCATCACGATGGACCGCTACGTTGAAAACCTGATCCTGTCGGGCAGCGCCAACATCAATGCCACCGGCAACGTCTCGAACAACATCATGACCGGCAACACCGGCCACAACTACATGACCGGCGGCACCGGCAATGACACGCTTTATGGCGGTGTGGGCAATGACAGCTTGGATGGCGGCATTGGCAACGACCTGGTGGTGGGCGGTGTTGGTGACGACATCTACACCATCAACGCCACCACGGATGTGGTTATTGAGCTTTCGGGTGAAGGCAATGATACCGTCATCACCGGGGCAGACTGGACGATGACCGACAACATCGAGACCTTGGTGCAAAATGGCGCGGCCAGCATCAACGCGATCGGCAATGCGGCAGCCAACACCATCACCGGCAACGGCGGGCAGAACGTGCTGCAAGGTCTTGCGGGCAATGACACCATCTACGGCGGTGCAGGCGGCGATACTTTGGACGGTGGCATCGGCAATGACAGCCTGATCGGCGGCGTCGGCAACGATATCTTCATTCTCGACACCATCAATGATGTGATGGTCGAGAACTTTGATGAAGGCATCGACACGGTGCAGACCACATTCAACTACACGCTGCTCAGCAACTTTGAAAACCTGACTCTGATGGACACCACGGGCCTGACGGGCACCGGCAACGCTGCGAATAACGTGTTGAACGGCAACAGCGGTGCCAACCTGCTGTCGGGTCTGGCGGGCAATGACGCGCTGAACGGCGGCGCAGGCAATGACACGCTGGATGGCGGCGCGGGCAATGACTCGCTGTCGGGCGGTGATGGCGATGACCGCTACAGCATCGACAGCGTTGACGACAAAACTGTGGAAACCAGCGCGGGCGGCATCGATACGGTGGATGCAACCGTCAACTGGACGCTGCTGTCTTATACCGAGAACCTGAACCTGCTGGGCAGCGCAGATCTTGAAGGCCACGGTAACAGCCTCAACAACATCATCATTGGCAACATCGGCAACAACCTGCTGTCCGGCGAGTCGGGCAATGACAGCGTCTATGGTGGCCTTGGCAACGATACGCTGGACGGCGGCGCCACCGGGGCCAGCGGCAATGATGCGCTTTATGGCGGGGCAGGCGACGATCTTTATTTTGTCAACTCGCTGAACGACACCATCACCGAGACCGCAAGCAATGGCACCGATACCGTCAGCAGCACGGTTGACTGGACGCTGACCGCCAACCTTGAGAATTTGGTTCTGACCGGCGCGTCGGGTTTGAAGGGTTTTGGCAACACCGGGGCCAACGTGATGACAGGCAACGGCGGCGCCAATAACCTGAGCGGCATGGGCGGCAATGATACGCTGGACGGCGGCTTGGGGGCGGACACGCTGAACGGCGGCACCGGAAATGACTCGATGATCGGCGGCTTTGGCAACGACACGTACTATGTCGATTCACTGAACGATGTGGTGGTCGAGCTGGCTCAAGCGGGCGCCGATCGGGTGTTCTCTTCGGTCAGCTACACCCTTGCCGATACGCTGGAGAACCTGACGCTGAACGGCACGGCGGCGATCAACGGCACCGGCAACCTGAACGCGAATGTGATGGTCGGCAACGCCAATGACAACCTGCTGTCGGGGATGGCGGGCACTGACAGCATCACCGCAGGCGCGGGCAATGACACGCTGGACGGTGGGGCGGGCAACGATACCATGGTCGGCGGTCTGGGCAATGACAGCTATATCGTTGACAGCGCCAACGACACAGTCACCGAGCTGACCAACCAAGGCACCGACACCGTCTATGCTTCGGTCAGCTACACCATCCTGTCTCCGGTGGAAAACCTGACCCTGACCGGCCTGGGTAACATCAATGCCACCGGCAATTCCTCGGCTAACATCCTGCTGGGCAACGCAGGCAACAACCTGCTGTCGGCCAGCACCGGCAATGATATGCTGGACGGCGGCGCGGGCAATGACACGCTGGACGGCGGCGGTGGTGTGGACAGCATGTCGGGCGGCTTGGGTGATGACACTTATATCATCGACCACCTCAGCGATGTCGTGACCGAAGGCGCCGATGCTGGCACCGATCTGGTGCGGTCCTCGGTCAACCATGTGCTGGGCGCGAACTTTGAAAACCTGACCCTGACGGGCAGCTTCGGGGTGAACGGCACCGGCAACGCGCTGAACAACGTCCTGACCGGCAACTCGGGCAAAAACGTGCTGAACGGCATGGCCGGGGATGATACCTTGGCGGGCGGCGATGGCGCGGATGTGCTGCTTGGCGGCACCGGGGCGGATCACTTCGTGTTCACCGCGGCCTCGACCTCTCAGGCGACGATTTCGGACTTCAACGCCTTGGATGGCGGTTTGGCCGAGGGCGATCTGCTGGAGTTTGCAGGCTTGCTGACCGGGACCTTCGCCTATGTTGGCGATGTGGTCTTCTCGGGCAGTGCCAACACCGAAGCCCGCTTCATCGCTGGCGCGCTGCAACTGGACTTCGACGGCAACGGTGCCACAGATCTGACCATTCGGATCACCGGGCTGACCGATGCGGCCCAGATTTCGGGCGGTGACTTCCTGTTCACTTGATCGAAAAACCAACTCAAAACCTTAGGGCGGGCCGATCTGTTGGGTGGCCCTAAGGGTGTTTCTGATCTGATTTGACGATCAGCCGCGCCAGTCAAAACAAAACGCCGCAAACCCTTTGGCTTGCGGCGTTTATTTTTCTTGGCTTCCGTCTGGTTCAGGCCGCCAGCAACACCCTTGCCTCAAAGGATTTCAGCGTGGGGCGCGCCGCTTCGAACCGCGCGAGGTGACCCGCTTGCGCCAACTCGGGGAAGATTTTGTAAATCTCGGCGCATTGCGCGGCATCCATGCCGCCCATGGTGCGGTCGCCAGGTTGGAAACTTTCGCTCCACGCGCCATCGGCCAAGATCACCTCATGGCGGTCAAACAGAATGTGCAGATAAGTCACCGCCTCGACCTCGGCCACCGAGACACCGGGCAAGTTCAGCAGATGCTGCGCGCGCACCAAAACCTCATCGCTGCCAAACAGCAATTCGGCGCGCGGCCCGCTGATCAACATCCGATGCTGGCGCGACACCATCATATCGGATTCCGGCAAACCCTGCCCCAAGGCCCCGGCTTTGATCAGGATCGGCCGCAGACTTTCATCGGCGCGCAATTCTTCCCGCGTGATCCGGCGCGAGCCGATCCAGCGGATTTCCTGAATACCATTATCGCGTGTCGCCACCATGTCGCCAACCCGCAACGCCTCGACCGCCACCTCTCCCCCCAGAGTCGCAATCCGCGTGCCGGGGGTGAAGCACGACACAATGCTTTCAATGTTGGTGAAGCTCAGCGTGCCAATGATGTGGCCCGTGCTGTCGAGGAAATTCACCACACCATTCAAATGGTTCACAGGATCGCGAATGATCTTGAACGGCGCTTGTCCGGTCAGATCCAGCACATCCCAATCCGTGCCACTGGTGCCGCCATCCACCACATCGCCCGCGCCCGCATAGATCGTATCGGCGCCAAAGCCACCGACCAACGTATCCGAACCCGCGCCGCCATAGACCAGATCGCCGCCGTCGCCACCGTAGATCAGATCAGTGCCGTCGCCGCCCGTCAGCGTGTCATTGCCAGTGCCGCCGTCCAACGTGTCATTGCCCAGCCCGCCAAACAGCGCGTCATTGCCAATGCCACCATACAGCAGGTCATTGCCCGCGCCGCCGTCTAGGCTGTCATTGCCGTCGCCGCCCTGCAGGGTGTCATTGCCCAAGTCGCCGAACAGGCTGTCATTGCCTGTCCCGCCATCGACGCTGTCATTGCCATCGCCGCCCGAGACCACATCATTGCCAGCCCCACCGAACACTTGGTCATCGCCCGCACCTCCCAGCACGGTGTCATTGCCCAGATCGCCGTAAACCGTATCGTTGCCATCACCGCCGTCGGTGCTGTCATTGCCCGCCCCGCCATAGACCAGATCGTTTCCGGTCTCGCCGTAAGAGCTGTCGTTGCCGTCTCCGGCATAAATCTGATCGTTCCCCGTGCCGCCATAGCTCGCATCGTCGCCGGTGCCGCCATAGACGCTGTCATTGTCCGACCCGCCATAGAGGATGTCGTTGTTGCCCCTCCCGTCGAGATAATCGTCGCCGCCCCCGCCAACGAAGACGTTGGTGTAGACGTCGCCCGAAAGGCCCTGATCGTCAAAGCCAATGAGGGTGTCGTTGAACGCCGAGCCGATCACCCCATCTGTGCCACTCAGTTGATCACCCTGTGCATCGCCGAAAAGCGCGGTCCATGTGGTCAGGTTGATCGACACCGCCGCGTTGCTGGCGGAATAGTCGATATAATCCATCCCGGCGCCGCCGTTCAGAATATCGGCGCCCGCGCCCCCGGCCAGCGTGTCATCGCCATCGCCGCCATACAGGCTGTCGATGCCCGCACCGCCCGATAGATAGTTCGCGCCTGCGTTGCCGGTCAGTACATCAGCATAGGCCGAGCCGATCAGGTTCTCGATCGCCATCAGCGTATCGCCGGCCGCATCGCCGCCGGTGTTCGCGCCACCGTTCAGGTTGAGGTTTACCGCCGCGGTTGAGGCCGAATAATCGGCGGTATCAATGCCCGCGCCACCGTCCAGACTGTCATTGCCCGCGCCTCCGAACAGCGTGTCGTTGCCGATGCCGCCAAAGAGGCTGTCGATGCCGGCCGCGCCATAGAGCAGATCGTTGCCGTCCGCGCCCGTCAGCGCATTGGCCGCTGCATCGCCCGTCAGCGTGTCGTTGTAAGCCGAGCCGATCAGGTTCTCAAACCCGCTCAGAACATCGCCCTGCGCATCACCGCCCAAGGCCGTGCTGGCCGTCAGCGAAATCGCCACCGCCGCACCCGAGGTGGAATAATCCGCTGTATCGGTGCCGGTGCCGCCGATCAGCGTATCTGCGCCCGCGCCGCCCGCCAGCGTGTCATTGCCCGCGCCGCCATCCAGCAGGTTGGCACCTGCGTCCCCGGTCAGGCTGTCCGCAGCGCCCGAGCCGATGATGTTTTCGACCCCCACCAGCGTATCGCCCGCCGCATCACCGCCGCTCAGCACGCCGGTGGCAAGGTTCAGCGTGATGCCCGTGGCCGAAGCCGAATAATCGGCGGTATCAATCCCCGCACCGCCGTCGATCAAATCGCCGCCTGCGCCACCGATCAACGTATCGTTGCCATCGCCGCCGTACAGACTGTCGACGCCCGCCGCCCCGTTCAGGCTGTCGTTGCCAAGCCCGCCATACAAAGCGTTGGCATTGCCGTCGCCGGTCAGCGTGTCGTTAAAGGTCGAGCCGAGCAGATTCTCGATCCCGGTCAGCACATCGCCGTTGGCCTCACCCGCCGTGCCGGTGCCGGTGGTCAGGCTGACAGCAACCGCCGCTGCCGCGCCTGAATAATCGGCGGTATCAATGCCGCTGCCGCCGTCTAAGCTGTCGTTGCCCAGACCGCCCTCCAGCGTGTCATTGTCCGCACCGCCAAACAAAGTGTCATTGCCCGCGCCGCCGTCCAGAACATCCGCGCCCGCCGCACCATAGAACACGTTGGCGCTGGTATCCCCGATGATCACATCCGCCAGACCCGAGCCGATGATGATCTCGGCCCCCACCAGCGTATCGCCCGCCGCATCTCCGCCGGAGTTGACACCCGAGGCAAGATTGATCGTTATCCCCGCGCCAGAGGCCGAATATTCAACGCTATCGGTGCCCGTGCCTGCGTCCAGCAGGTCAGCCCCCGCGCCACCCATCAGCGTGTCATTGCCAGCGCCTCCGAACAAAGTATTCGCGCCCGCATCCCCGGTCAGGCTGTCATTGAACGCCGTGCCGATCACCACCTCAATGCTGCTCAGTGTGTCGCCCGCCGCATCGCCGCCCAAGTTCACATTGGTGGCAAGGTTGATCGTGACGCCCGCACCGACACCCGAATAATCCGCCGTATCAATGCCTAGCCCGCCGTCCATCACGTCAGACCCGGCGCCGCCAATCAGCGTGTCATTGCCGTCGCCGCCAGACAGAGTATCGACGCCCGAACCGCCGTTCAGACTGTCATTGCCCGCCGCCCCAGACAGCAGGTTGGCATTGCCATCGCCGGTCAGGGTGTCGTTGAACGCACCGCCTGCAAGGTTCTCAATCGTGTTAAACGTATCGCCAGCCGCATCGCCCGCCGTGCCGGTATTGGTGGCCAAACTTGCCGCCACGCCTGCCGTCGCCGTACTATAATCCGCGGTATCAACGCCCGATCCACCAAACAGTGAATCCGACCCCGCGCCGCCAATCAGCGTGTCATTGTCATTGCCACCATAGATCGTGTCATTCGCCGCGCCGCCGTCCAGCAGGTCAGCCCCCGCCGCACCATACAAAAAGTTGGCCGCACTCGATCCGGTCAGGATATCGGCAAAGCCCGAGCCGATCACATCCTCGATACTGATCAAAGTATCGCCCTGCGCATCGCCGCCCAGACCCGTGCCTGCCGTCAGATCGACACTGACCCCAGCACCCGAGGCCGAATAATCCACATCATCGGTGCCAGCACCACCGTCCAGCAGATCAGCACCCGTGCCGCCCACCAGAATGTCATTCTGCGTGCCGCCATACAGGCTGTCATCGCCCGCGCCGCCAATCAGCGTATCAAGGCCAACCCCGCCATAAAGCGCGTTGTTGTTGCCGTCGCCGGTCAACACATCTGCCTGACCCGAGCCTATGATGTTCTCAACACCCACCAGCGTATCGCCGCCTGCATCGCCGCCTGCGCCCAGACCTGTGCTCAGGTTGACCTGCACCGCATTGGTCGAGGCCGAGTAATCGGCGGTATCCGCGCCCGCCCCGCCATCCAACAGATCGCTGCTGGTGCCGCCAATCAGCGTGTCATTGCCAAGCCCGCCATACAGGCTGTCAGCCCCCGCAGCCCCGCTCAGGCTGTCATTGCCCGCCGCTCCATACAAAACGTTGGCATTGCCGTCACCGATCAAGGTGTCGTCAAAACCCGAACCCGCAAGGTTCTCTATGCTGGTAAAGGTATCGCCCGCAGCCTCGCCCGCCGTGCCAGTGTTGCTGGTCAGGCTGGCTGCAACCCCAACTGTCGCGGCGGCGTAATCGGCGGTATCGGTGCCAGAGCCGCCGTCGATCAGGTCATTGCCCAGACCACCCGCCAGCACGTCATTGTCAGTGCCGCCATACAGGCTGTCATTGCCCGCACCGCCAAACAAACTGTCTGCGCCCGCCGCCCCATACAGCATGTTAGCAGCACTTGATCCAGCTACGGTATCGGCAAAGCTGGTGCCGATCACATCCTCGATGCTGACCAGAATATCGCCCTGCGCGTCACCACCCAAGCCCGTACCCGCCGCAAGATCAATGTTCACCGCCGCAGCAGAGGCGGAATAATCCACATCATCTGAACCCGCGCCACCGTCCAGCAGATCAACGCCCGCGCCGCCAATCAGCGTATCGCTGTCATTGCCGCCGTAAAGGCTGTCATTGCCCGCGCCGCCGACCAAGCTATCCGCCCCCGCAGCACCAGACAGAACGTTGTCGCCGCCGTCTCCGGTCAGCCTGTCAGCATAGGCAGAGCCCACGAGATTCTCGATGCCGGTCAACGTATCGCCCGCTGCATCGCCGCCAGAACCTACACCCGTCGCCAGCGAAACAGTGACAGCTGCGCCTGAACTGCTGTAATCCGCGTTATCAATTCCCCTGCCGCCGTCCAGCAGGTCAGCCCCAGTATTGCCGATCAGCGTGTCATTGCCATCGCCGCCATACAGCGTGTCAGCGGCGCTGCCGCCGTCAAGGGTGTCGTCTCCGCCATACCCGGTGATGGTATCAGACAGAGTCGTTCCAAGCAGGGAATCATTCCCTGCACTTCCAATAATGTTTGCCACTGCGCTGCTCTGCTCGTTTGCCCGGATCTAGCGCCCGGATCTATTTGCGTCCCAATTATGGCAAATTGCTGGGGATTATGTCCGGAATTGGACGGATTCCACGAATTTTTTCAGAGGGTTGTGGCAATTCGGTGACGGGCGCGCGAAACCTGCACCCAAGGCTTGCGTGAAACCCCATGAAACCCGGCAGGGCGGGCGGCAAAGCCTTGTCGTTCCTGCATAATCCGCGCACAGCTTTCCCCGCGTGCAACCTTGCCGATAGGCATTTCGCATGGCTTTTCTTGGCCATCGCGCTTGACGCCGCCCCAGAATCCCCTTACACGCCGCAAATCAAATTCAGGTACCGTCCGCTTTTGGGGGTGCCTTTCCGTCTTAAGTTGCCCTTGCGGGCACAGTAAACTGACAAGGAAGATGACCATGTCTCGCGTCTGCGAACTCTCTGGCAAAGGCCCGATGTCTGGCAACACTGTCAGCCACGCCAACAACAAATCCCGCCGTCGTTTTCTGCCAAACCTTAATCAGGTTACGCTGATCTCCGACGTTCTGGGCAAATCCTTCTCGCTGAAGATCTCGGCTGCGGCTTTGCGCACCGTGGATCACCGCGGCGGTCTGGATGCGTTCATGGCGAAAGCCAAGGACGAAGATCTGTCGCTCGACGCGCTGAAGATCAAAAAAGAGATCGCCAAGGCTCAGGCCGCCGCCTGATTGCTTTGTGCTTGATGTCACAGGGCCTCGCTTGGAGACAAGCGGGGCCTTTTGGCTTTAAACGGCAGGGCTGGGGCGCTGACAATCTGTCGCCTTCCCCCGCAGCTGCACCTGCGCTAAACCCCAAGCTATGATCCGTCACCTGCTCTCGCTTCTGCTCGCCCTGACGCTTGCGACCACCTCGGTTCACGCGGCGGTGATGCACGCCGAAATGCAGGGCGCGACCCAGATGGAAATCTGCGCCGACACCAGCGGCGGCCTGACCCCCATCACCCTCGACGCCACCGGCAAACCGATCCCTAGCCCGCACCGCTGCCCCGATTGCACCGCAGCCATCGCGGCTTTGCTGCCATCCCCACCGCAAATCGCCGCGGCCCCCACCCACAGTCGCAGCGCCCGCCCCGCACTGACCCCCACAACCCGCACCGCCACACCGCCAAAACAATCTGCCCGTGACCCACCGCCCTTTGCCTGATCCCACCTCCCTATGATCAACCGCAAAGGAAATCCCATGCGCCTTCACGCCCTTATCGCCGCAGCCTTGCTCTGTGCTGCCCCCGCCTTCGCCCACCAAGGTGTGCACATCGAAAACCCCTACGCCCGCACCAACGGCGGCATCGGTGCCAGCGGGGCGATCTTTCTTTGGATCGTGAACCACGCCGATACCGACGAGCGCCTGATCGGCGTCGCCTCGGACGTGGCTGAAAAGGTCGAGATGCACACCCACACCGAAAGCGCCAATGGCGTGATGCAGATGAGCGCTGTTCCCAAAGGCTTTCCCATCGCCGCCCTGCAAGGCCACGCACTAAAGCGCGGCAGCGACCACATCATGCTGATGGGTCTCAAGCAAGACCTCAAGGACGGCGACATCGTTCACCTGACGCTGACCTTTGAACATGCGGGCGTGGTCGAAGTTGACGTGCCCGTTGACAATGCGCGCAAGCCCGCTGCGATGGGCGATATGCAAGGCATGGACCACAGCAAAATGGATCATGACAGCATGGAAGCCGCCCCGGCGAACTGATAGCAAAGGGCGGGGCGCTTCAGCCCCGCCCGCATAAAGGCTGCCATGATTCCCAATGTGTTTGTCCCCAACGCGCTTTCATCGGATGAATGTGACCGCCTGATCGCCCTGATCGCAGCGCATCAGCTGAAAGATGCAGGCCTTGTCGGCGGCACCACCGCCCACACCATCCGTCGGGCCGAGATCGCGTGGCTGGATGATATCCCCGAGGCGTCCTGGGTGCTTGACCGCATGATCAGCCTCACCGCGCAAGCCAACCGCGAGGCTTTCCAGTTTGACCTGACCGATTTCGGCGAAAGCCCACAAGTCGCGCGCTACACCGCCGAACGGATGGGCCATTTCGACTGGCACGCTGACATTGGCGCAGGCACTTGGGCCGCCAAACGCAAACTCACCATCGTGGTGCAACTCTCCGACCCCACCTCCTACGAAGGCGGCACGCTGGAGCTGCGCCCCGATAGCAATGTCACCCACGCCCCGCGCGCCCGTGGCACCGCGACGATCTTCCCCAGTTTCACCCTGCACCGCGTCACCCCCGTCACCACAGGCACCCGCTGGTCGCTGACCCTGTGGTCGCATGGCCCATCCTTTCGTTAGCCGAAACTTCGCGCTAACAGTTTCACATTGGTGATAAATACTCCCGCCGGAGGCTCCTTGAGCCAGCCTCAGAAGCCTCCGGCGGGAGTATTTCAAAAAGAGCAATGACAAACAGATGACCGAGCCCAAAGCCCCGTCCGACCGCAGCCGCGCCCGCCGTATGCACGAGAAAGCCGCCTACGACCGCGCCACAATTGACGCGATCCTGGATGCGATGCCCGTCGCCCATGTCGGCTATGTCAAAGACGGCGCGCCCATTGTGATCCCCACCCTGCAATGGCGCATCGGCGACCACATTTACTGGCACGGCTCCTCGGCCAGCCGTACGCAACGCACGGCAAAAGACGCGCAGGTTTGCGTCACCGTCACCCTGACCGATGCCATGGTGCTGGCGCGCTCGGGCTTAGAGCATTCCGTGAATTTCCGTGCGGTGATGGTGTTCGGCGAGGCCCGCGCCGTCACCAACGTGCGCGAAAAGGCCGAAGTTCTGAAAGCCATGATGGAGCAGATGTTCCCCGGCCGCTGGGATCAACTGCGCCCGATGACCAAACAAGAGCTGAAAGCCACTGCGATCCTGACCCTGCCACTGACCGAGGCTTCCGCCAAAATCGGCAGCGGCATGCCGACCGATCCGCCAGAAGACCTTGGCACTCCGGTCTGGGCGGGGATCCTGCCCATCCAATTAACCATGGGCCAACCGGTCCCCGACCCGAACCTAAGCCCGGACATGGCAGTACCGGCCCATGTCAAAAACTACCACTTCGGTCATTAGCGTAGGGTGGGGTTTCACCCCACCGCCCCAACCTCAACCGCCGCAATAGGCCTGCGCCTGTGCGCCAAACGCCTTATAGCGTTCCCAAAACGCATCGTCGCTGCCGGTTTTCGACATCCAGACCTTATGCGCCTTCTCGGGGTCCTTGAAGAATGCCACCGCGCGGCGCTGATCGCCACCCTTCAGCGTCATATCGGCAACCTGCTGGATGCAAGCGCAGAGCTGCCGATTGGCTGCCTTACGCTCGGAGCGGTTGCACGCGTTTTCAATCGGCCCGGCGTTGGCAGAACTGCTCATCACCGGAAGCGCTACACCCAGACTCAACACGGCCAGACTGGCCGCCCACAGGATAGATTTTTTCATCGCTCTGCCTCTGCACGCCCACGACCGGGTTGCCCTCAGCCGCAGATCATTATCTGGAATCAGTATGGGAGCAAGCGCGGGATTTTTCAAGATGCCAGTCAGACGCGGAAATGCCCCCGTCTGACTGTCGCGCATCAAATTGGTGTCAGACAGCGCCCAAGAGCCTCAAACCTATTTGAATAGCTGTCGCGTCCCGGCAGGTTACGCGGTGATTTGACGAAGAGATGGGGGTGGGACTTGTGCCCGTCCTTCATGGCCTGCATCGGCGTTCGGCTCCCAAGGGCTGACTGCGGCAACTGCGTGTTGTAAAGTATCAGGTATCGCATGAGGGTCTGCTCTAGGTCGAGGGCGCTGTCGAAGCGATTGGTTTTGAGCACATCTGCTCTGCGTCCGTTGAAGCGCTCGACCATGCCATTTGTCTGGGGCGATTTCGGTGGGGTCAGCCGGTGCTCGATGCCAAGCTCGTCGCAGAGCCGGTCGAACTCGTGGCTCCCCGAGGCGGCGCGCGCCCGGGAAGCGAAGAGCCGATCGGTGAACTCTTTTCCATTGTCGGTCAGTATCTTGCTGATCCGGATCGGGCAGGCGCGGCTCAGATCGCGCAGGAACCGGCGGGCATTTGCGGCGGTTTTGGCGGGCATGATGCGCACGAACCCCCACCTTGTCGCCCTGTCAATGGCCACGCACAGATAGCGCCGCGTGGTCTCGTCCGCCATCTGTGGCAGATACTTCACATCGACATGCAGGAAGCCGGGTTCGTATGCCTTGAAGGCCTTGTGCGGCTCGGCGGGGGTCTTGGGCAGCAACGCCTTGAGATTGCTCACACCATGCCGCCGCAGACAGCGATCCAGGCCCGACCGTGAGACGTCCGGATTCAGGAACTCCCGCGTGACCGCCAGAAGATCGTCGAGCGGCAGTAACAGAAGACGCCGCAACGGAACGACCACCGCCTCCTGGGCTGCCGTCAGCCCTCGACGGGGAAACGATCCACTGGATCGTTTCCTGTTCCGTCTCGATCTGCAGATTGTGGGGTGTGGCGGACAGGTCCTGAACGCTGTCACGCCGCTTCC